>LFST01000009.1:3873-19602 GCA_001513185.1 Candidatus Fermentithermobacillaceae bacterium DTU015 | reverse complement strand
GGTGGAGCCAGCGGCCGGACTCGAACCGGCGACCTACTGATTACAAGTCAGTTGCTCTTCCAACTGAGCTACGCTGGCACCACACAGATAAGCAAGTACATATTACCTGCTGAAGGGCGCAATGTCAATATGAAAGCCACATCTATGTGTCATCGTGGGATTTGGTGCTACTGCTGTCTTAAAGCCGCATATTCTCCGTGATTTTCTGCCTCTTTGGACTGAAGATAGCGTTCGAGTTTCCGTTTTACTCTCTGAAGGGCATTATCCACGGATTTCACGTGTCTTTGCAGTTCATGAGCAATCTCGAGATAAGACTTGCCATCTAGATAGGAGTTGAGCACTTGCCATTCAAGGTCACTCAGGATCTCGGTGATTTTCTCCTCCATGTTGCCCATCTCTTCAGAGCTAATCACTACTTCCTCAGGATCGAGTACATGATTGCCTGGCATTATGTCGAGCAGAGTCCTGTCCGAATCTTCGTCGTAAATAGGCCTGTTTAGAGAGACATAAGAGTTGAGCGGAATGTGCTTCTGCCGTGTAGCAGTCTTGATGGCGGTGATGATCTGCCTGGTTATGCACAGTTCAGCAAAGGCTTTGAAGGAAGCCAGCCGGTCAGCCCTAAAGTCCCTTATTGCTTTATAAAGTCCTATCATCCCCTCTTGGATGATGTCCTCGCGATCCGCTCCTACGAGGAAATAGGCTCTGGCCTTAGCCCTTACGAAGCTCTTGTACTTGTGTATCAGGTATTCTTGTGCGTCTGTAGAACCTGCCCTGGCGATGTCGACAATTTCTTCATCTTCCATTTGGTCAAATACTGTATATAGATCATTCTGAGGGTCAATAGGCAAACAGCACCCCTCCCCCGGTTTTTGCCGATATCTGTCAGCCTCTCCCCATTGGACTTGTGGTGCCTGGACAAACCTATTATACGTGCCTTGTCCACAAAAAATCAACACATGGCAATTTTAGGGATGATCACCCATGAAGCTTTCTCTGCCTTTGCACCTCATAGAGGGCCATACCACATGCAACTGAGGCGTTTAGACTATCGATCTTGCCAAACATAGGGATCTTGGCCAGGTAGTCACACCGTTCCCGCACAAGCCGGGAAAGCCCTTTGCCCTCACTGCCCACCACCAAAGCTAAAGGAACGGTAAGATCCATCTCCCACAAGCTTGTATCCGCCCCGCCGTCTAAGCCGCACACCCATATGCCGTTCTTTTTGCACCACTGGATGAAATGGTGGATATTGGGCACCTCACTTATAGGTTGATGAAACATGGCCCCGGCCGACGCTTTAAAAGCGCCTTCACCGAAAGGAGCGGTCCTCCTCCTGGGCACAACCAACCCATGAACACCCATGGCATGAGATGTCCTGCAGATCGAACCCAGGTTTTGAGGATCCTGTATGCCGTCAAGTGCGACAAACAAGGGAACCTCATCCAGCGGAACACCGGCCAGAAGTTGTTCAAGTGGTTTGAACTTGACTTCGCCGACGGTGGCAGCGATCCCCTGGGAAGCTTTGGGAAACCTTGAGTCGAAATCCCTAGGGTCCATGGTTGATATCTTAATGCCGCGGCTGCGGGCTTTTTTCAAGACAGAGTCTGCGTGGCCTTGGTCATCCCGGCCGCGGACTAGGATCACCTTGACCGGCCAGCCGCTTTCAAGGGCTTCGTTTACCGGCTGTTTCCCGTAGATGTGGATTGTTTTTCCCGAATGCGCCATATGGGTCCATACACCTACTTTGCGTAAGTAGCTTGTTGAAATATGATGCCCGTGTCAGGTTTGCTTCTTGCGCTCCTTGTAAGCTCGCTTCAGTTCCTCAATGGTAGGTGCCCTGCCGCACGACATTTTGCCTTCAGGACAGTAACCTAAGTCTTCGCACGACGGGCCTGCGTTGTAAAAGATGTTGGGCGCTATCTTCTTGTACTCTTCAAGCAGCATATTGAACATCTGCCGGATCTCCCACTGTGCCCTCTGGCAGCACCTTAGGTTGAACATGTGCCTGAGTTGCCGTGCGTTTGTGGTAATCACAAACCTGGTCTCTGTGGCGTTGGTCAGCGCAAATCTTACATCCTCTGCAGGAATCCCCAAGGACAGGCCTTGCCTCTGCATATCCAGCACCTCTTCCTGCAGTTTCACATACCGCTGCAGGAACTCAGGGTGTTTCCTAAAGCTGGGTGGAGTGACGTACCTGAAGTTGTCTTCCTTCACGTACCGCTGGGACTGCTGCAGCTGAGACACGTCGGCGGACGCCTGAACCGGTTCGTTAAAGTACATCACTCCCGGCTCCTTAAATACCTTCATGAGGCGGTGCCTGTCATTCTGCTGGCTGGATATCCTGGAATACCCTTCAACTGCAAAAGTGGTGTACCAGTGTTCCAAGACTCCAAGGTGCCCTGACTTGATAAGCCCCCTTATGAACCGCCCGACCTCTTCTTTAGAGGGCTTGTCCCCTGTTAAGACAGATTCCAGCTGATCAGTGTCCATGGGTGAATAACAGAGCCGGGCCAACAAAATGAGCCTTTCGGTATCGATGTCTGTCCCCATAAACGGATAATACAATACTTTGACTTTTAGCTTAGCTTGAGAACTGCTTTCAGGCCGATGGTCCATGTCTATCTCCCCCAAACACTTAATGCAATAGCCTCATGCCGGCCTTGCTAGGCCGGCGGTCCTGTCACATCCGAACCTTGGTGCCTGACGGTGTATCCTCAAGCACTATTCCCAGGTCAGCCAGTTTGTTTCTGATGTAATCGGCAGTTGCGTAATCCTTGTTTTTTCGGGCAGTATTCCTTACTTCCACCAAAATGTCAATCAGACCCTTGCTTATGTCTTGCCCTTGTGACGCCGGTGAAATCTCTGACTGAGGTACCAAACCAAGAATCCCGAGGCATTCAACCAGCAGTCCGTAAGCTTCGGCAACCACTTGTCTGGCCTCGGGGCCGGCAGGGGTCTCTCCCCTGGGCACTACATGGGCATTGATTGCGGTTATCAGGTCAAATACAGCGGCTAAAGCCCCAGGAGTGGCAAAATCGTTGTCCATTGACCCGAAAAACGCTTCCCTGCACTGCCTGATGGCTTCATCCAATTTGGCCGCGTCCCGCAAGCCTTGGGCCGACGGGTTGGCCAAGAACTCCAGCACGTTCCGGTAACCGGTGCGAATCCGCTCCCAACCCTTTTCTGCCGACCTGAGGAGCTCCTCGGAAAAATCCAGAGCTTTCCGCCTGTGGGCAGACAGCAGGTACAACCTTACAGCCATCGGGTCATGGTTGTTCACGATCTCGTGGAGGTAGATCACGTTGCCCAGGGATTTGGACATCTTCTCCCCTTCCAGGTTGAGGAGTTCGGTATGAACCCAGTATTTCACATAGGGCTCGACACCTGATATCGCCTCTGCCTGGGCTACCTCGTTTTCATGATGGGGGAAAACCAGCTCGGTGCCGCCCCCGTGCATATCGATCTGGGGCCCGAGGTGTTTGTGGACCATGACCGAGCATTCAATGTGCCAACCAGGACGCCCTTTCCCCCAGGGGCTGGGCCATCCCGGTTCATCGGGAGCGGAGGCTTTCCACAGAGCCCAATCCAAAGGTGATTCTTTGAGCTCTGAAACCTCAACCCTTGCTCCGGGCATGAGGTCTTCGATGTGCTTGCCTGAAAGCTTGCCGTATCCAGGGAACTTCTCGGCTCTAAAATACACGTCACCTGATGATTCATAAGCAAAACCTTTGTCGATAAGCGTTTGGACGGCTTCTATAACCTCAGGGATCACTTCGCTTGCCCTGGGGTACACATCGGCCCTTTGAACACCCAGCTTATCCATGCAGTCCATATACTCTTGAATGTATTTTTCAGCTATCTCAGGGACCGGGATACCAGTCTGCTTGCTCCTGTTGATGAGCTTGTCATCTATGTCGGTAAAGTTGGTAATAAGTTTAACCTTGTATCCTTTGTGGAGCAAGTAACGCCTTACCACATCCCAAAATACCGCAGGCCTGGCGTGGCCTATATGACTATGGTCGTAGGGCGTTATCCCGCACACATATATGCTGACTTTCCCCTCTTGGACCGGGACAAACTCCTCATACTGCCGAGAAAGGGTATTGTACACCATGAGCGCCATCCTAAACCCTGCCCTTCCTTATTAGAGTTGCAACGCAAAAAGCAGCTATTCCCTCGCTCCGGCCAAGACTCCCCAGCTTTTCAGGGGAGGTGGCTTTTATGGAAACCCTGTCAACAGGAATTGTTAACGCTTGTGAGATATTATGCCTCATATCTTCTATGTATGGGGATAGCCTGGGCTCCTGAGCTACCAAGGTGCAATCCAGGTGAAAGATTTCTGAAACCTTTCCCGCTTCCGACCAAATATTCTTCAGGAGATCCAGACTCCTTGCATCTTTAAATCTGGGATCACCAGGGGGAAACCACTTGCCTATGTCGCCCAGGCTTAAGGCTCCCAGCACTGCATCTGAAACTGCGTGGCACAACACGTCAGCATCTGAGTGGCCCAACAGCCCTTTCGGCGAAGGGATCTCTACTCCCCCCAACACACATCTCCGCCCGGACACCAGCGGATGCACATCAAACCCCAAACCGGTCACAGGGATGGCAACCTCATACTGCCGCCTCAACCGGCTTAGCCCGCTTGGACGCCTGTACCTGAACCCTCCAGGTATCCTCCTTCCCGCCGTCTCAGGCCGCCCGGTTTTCTCAGCGTGTTCACCATGTCCCTCAAGCACCATAGACAACACTGCAAGGTCTTCAGGGAAGGTCACTTTGAGGTTGAGGCGCTCACCCCGGACGACAGCAACTTTGTGCCCATACCGTTCCACCAGCTGGCCGTCGTCGGTGCCAAGGAATCCATCCCTTCTGGCCATCTCATGGCACTGTCTCAACAAGCCTAACCTAAAAACCTGGGGGGTCTGTATCATCACAACGCCATCCCGGGACAAGGTACTGTGCACAAACCACAAATCCTCACGGTGGGACGGAATCACTGCCTTGACCGTATCTGTGATGCTTATCCCGCATACAGCAGCTAAGTGCTCCCTCGCGGCTTCGTACACGCGCAACGCCAGGTCTCTGGAAAAAAGCGGCCGTGCTGCATCGTGAACCATAACCCAGGATACATGGGGCGGGATCTTCTCAAGGGCTAAACCCACTGATTCTTGGCGCGTCTGGCCTCCGGTGATTGTAACCAGAGGCTTATCATGCTTTGACTCCAAATTCCGGACCATCCGCTGCACTAGCCCGAAGTTCTCATAGCCATGAGGAAGCGCTATCACCGCCCCGTCCACTTCGGGCATGGACATAACCTTATCTAAAGTCCATTCCAGTATGGGTTTTCCGGCAAGTTCCACAAATTGTTTCGGTACCCTGCCCCCGGCCCGGATACCCTGCCCGGCTGCCGGAATCACCGCCCACAGACTCTCAGACATCTTCATCGTCCCGGCCTGTCGCTTTGGGTTTAGCAAATATCATCCGCCCGGCAGGCGTAGTATGGCAATTGGTGACCATTACAGTTATATCTTCGCCAACGTATTTCTTGGCTTGCTCCACTACCACCATTGTCCCGTCGTCTAAATAGCCTACACCTTGTCCAGGTTCTTTGCCTTCTTTGATTATGTGAATTACCAGTTCCTCGCCGGCAGATACGATGGGCTTTAATGCATTGGCCAACTGATTGATGTTAAGTACCCCTACTTCCTGAAATTCAGCAATCTTAGCCAGGTTGTAGTCGGTTGTGATGATCTTGGCCCCTGTAGCCTTGGCCATTTTGAGCAAACGGAGGTCTACGTCAAGATCTGCGTCTTCCTCCCAATCCTGCATCACTACCTCAACGTGGGCTTCTTTTTGCATGTCATTTAGAATGTTAAGCCCCCGCCTTCCCTTGTTCCGCTTCAGGTTGTCCGACGAATCGGCAATCCGCCTTAGTTCATCCAGAACAAAATTAGGCACGATAAGCGGCCCTTCGACAAAACCCGTTCTACAAATATCGGAAATCCGTCCATCGATGATGGAACTGGTATCCAGGATCTTGCCGGTAGAAAACCCTCCTTCGGATGCAGGGTTCCCCTTCCTTGCCGCTGACAAGGTCTTGGCCATATCCCGGAACGAACGGGGGGTTATGGCCAATATGTCTTCCTTCTTGCTTCGTGCCACCACAATGCCGATGTAACCCAAAAGCACCATTGCGATGGAAGGCAAGACGCTGCCAACAATAGGTATCCTGGATAAAGATGGGGTAATTAAATTAGATATTATGAGGCCAACTATGAGTCCGCCCACCCCTACCAGGATGTCTTGCAGCGACATCTTCACCATGCGGTTCTCCAGCCACTTGATACCTTTTCTCACCAGGACTGCCGCAGGCGGCCCTACAAAATAAAAGATGGCCGCAATAATCCCCGCAAACACCAGAAGTATCCCGGCAGACTCAAGGATGCTAAGTTCGCGGTTGAAGAACACGGCAATGGGGATGAGCAAATAAAACCCGGCGATTCCGCCTATGATTGCCCCTAAAAGGGCAAAATACCGGCCTGCTTTTTCCAAACCGCCACACCTCCTTCTACAGTACTCGCAGCTGATTTTATTATATGTCAAACAGCATACGTAAACCAAGTTAACTGCGGATTTCCGGCAAAAAGTGCATGCAGGTGAGCTCCTTTACAATGCCTCAATAATTTGGCCGGGGGCGGGCCAAGCCCCTCGGTTGACCAAACCCCCAGTTAATGGTATGATTTTACCGTAAGGTGTATTGGGAGGTATAATACATGTTTAGAGTTGGAGACCGAGTGGTTTATCCCATGCACGGTGCGGGTACCATAGAAGGCATTGAACAAAAGGAGATCCTCGGTAAGACTCACAAGTACTACGTACTGCAACTTCCCATCAGCGACATGAAGGTCATGATCCCAGTTGACAACACGGAAGAGATCGGGCTCAGAGATGTAATAGAACCCTCAGAAGTGCCTAAAGTTCTGGAAGTCCTGAAGCAGGATTCTACGCCTATGTCAAATAACTGGAACAGACGTTACCGCACCAACCTGGAAAAGATCAAGAGCGGTGATATATACGAGGTAGCGAGCGTAGTAAGAAATCTTTCTGCCAGAAACAAAGAAAAAGGATTGTCCACAGGCGAACGCAAGATGCTGGAAAGCGCCAAAGAAATCCTTCTTTCAGAACTTATCCTCGCCAGCGACTGGGACAGGGAAGAAGCCATCAGCATAATCGAAGAGATCCTCGCTTGAAATGCCTTTTCTTGACTCTTTACCCTGGCTAAAGTAAAATTGTTTTGCATGCTTATTGGGTAGGTGGGCGTGTGGCTCAGTGGGAGAGCGTTCGGTTCGCATCCGAAAGGCCGCGGGTTCGAATCCCGCCACGTCCACCAAGGCACTCCTTTTAGACCTTTTAAGAGGTGAGAATTGTGAATGACCCGCTCTGCGATAGGTTCCAAGAAGCTGTCAATGAATACCTAATCCGGCACAAGAGCATCCTGGACGTCCTGAGCAAACTGGGCGAGTCTAGCAGCCGGGTTAACCGGGCGGTAGCAAAAGCGGTCACCTCATGCGGTTGCATACGGATAGACGCGACCAAACAGAGTATTCCTCCTGACATCGCCTCATTGGCATCGGTCAGAGACTACATGAAAAACCACGTAGAAGGAAACCTTTGCGAATATTGCACTGAGATCCTCGAGGATGAAATCGGAAGGACCTTGTTTTACTTAGCGGCTTTATGTAATGTGCTTGGCCTCAACCTTAGCGACATCATGGAAAAAGAGAAAGAACGGGTAACCTGCCTAGGCATTTTTAACTTCTCATGAACCTTCTATCAGGACTTAGTCCTGACAAGGGCGTTTCGCACTCCGTCTTCAACAGTCGAGACGCCTATTATCTCAGGAGAAGCTTTATCTGCTGCAAATCCGTGTGGTACAAGCACCCTGCTGAACCCTAGGCGTAAAGCTTCTTTTACCCTGTCTTCCATCCTGGGAACCATCCTCACTTCTCCCGAAAGCCCTATCTCCCCAAAACAGGCTAGGTCGTGGCGTACCGGGATATCGTAGTAGCTGGAAACCATGGCAATCCCACACGCAAGATCTATCCCCGGCTCGCTTATCTTTACACCGCCGGCAACTTTCACGAAGATATCTGACCTGTCGAGCCCCTGGACCATGTACTTGGACATCACCGCGGCAACAAGCAGGAGCTTCTGCTGGTCGATTTCTCCTACGATGCGCCTGGATGCGCCATACTGACTGGGAGTTACCAGTGACTGGACTTCTACGAGGATGGGCTTGTTGCCCTGGACGCACGCCGCCACGCAACATCCTGAACGATTTTCCAGCCGCTCAGAAAGGAAGAACTCAGACGGGTTCTGGATCTCCCTGAGCCCCGTGTCCCCCATACCGAACACAGCCACCTCATCAGTGGCTCCGAAACGGTTTTTCCTGGCCCTTATGATACGGTAAAGGTGGCCCAGATCCCCTTCGAAATACAACACGGTATCAACAAGGTGCTCGAGCAGCCTCGGGCCTGCAATATCGCCTGTCTTGACCGTGTGTCCGACCAGGATTACCGTCAGGTCTGCCGCCTTGGCATATTCCTGAAGCTTAATAGCACAAGCCCTTATTTGAGCGGGACTGCCAGGCAGGGAATCGATAGACCTGTCTTCACATGTCTGGATGGAATCTACCACCAAGAACCCTGGCTTAAGGTCCAGGCATATCTGGATGATGGCGTCAATATCCCTTTCAGCCGCAAAATATAGGTCCTGTGACTTAATGTTGAGCCTGTCGGCCCTAAGCTTAACCTGGCCCAGGGATTCTTCCCCCGAGATATAAAGGGAGCGTCCAACCGATGAGGCCACGTTATCCGCCACTGACAAAAGCAGCGTAGACTTGCCTATCCCCGGTTCCCCGGCCAGAAGCAGCACAGATCCCGGTACAAAGCCACCGCCAAGGGTCCTGTCCAGCTCAGTGAGGCCGCTTGAAAATCTCCTCACTTGCTGAGGTTGGACTGAGGACAATACCACAGCTTGCGCCGGTGCGCCTGTCCTCCTAGAGCCTTTGGGACGTGGAACGGGGGCCTGTTCTTCCAGGGTATTCCACTCCCCGCATTCAGGGCACCGTCCGTACCAACGCAACGACTGATAGCCACAAACAGAACATACGAATCTGCCATTTGAAGCAGAAGGCGGCATAGAATCCTCCCTACCTTTCTTTCCAAGCGGGAATTCTATGCCGCCCTGGTGTTTTCCTCTTACCTCACAGTCAGCCTACTCCGCTTGGGCATCTCCGTTAGAGGCCGTGACCGGGACAAATACCAACTTGCCGTCCTCCCCGAGGCTGACCCTCACCTTGGTTGCGTTTCTGAGCTCACCCCTGAGCACCATATCTGAAAGCGGGTCTTCCACAAGCCGCTGGATTGCCCTTCTCAGAGGCCTGGCGCCATAGTCAGGATCAGTGCCTTCTTCGATGAGCTTCATCTTGGCTTCGTCGGTTACTTCCATAGACAGGCCCGATGAAGCCTGCAACCTCTCCTCAACATCCTTAAGTTGCAGGTTTACGATCTGCTTGAGATGCTCCGTGGTCAGGGCATGGAACACTATGATTTCATCTACCCTGTTGATAAATTCGGGCCTGAATATCCTTTTCACAGCGTCCATAACCCGGGACCTCATCTCATCGTGGGCACGCTCGGTGTCCCTCTCCACAGTAAAGCCCAGGACCGATTTGCCGTGGATGGCTTCTGCACCGGCGTTGGATGTCATGATGATCACCGTGTTCCTGAAATCTACAGTGCGCCCCTGTGCTTCCGTGAGCCTTCCGTCTTCCAGGACCTGCAGCAGCACGTTGAACACATCAGGATGTGCTTTTTCGATTTCGTCCAGCAGGATCACAGAGTAAGGACGCCTGCGCACCGCCTCTGTAAGCTGCCCGCCTTCATCGTAGCCCACGTATCCTGGAGGCGCACCCACCAGCCTGGACACTGTGTGCCTTTCCTGATACTCGGACATATCCAGCCTAATCATGGCATCCTCATCGTCAAACAGCACTTCAGCCAACGCCCGGGCCAATTCGGTTTTACCCACACCGGTAGGGCCGAGGAATATAAACGAGCCAATGGGCCGCTTCGGATCTTTGAGCCCTGCCCTTGAGCGGCGGATGGCCCTGGCTACGGCTTCAACCGCATCATGCTGTCCAATCACACGCTTGTGGAGTTCGTCCTCGAGCCTAAGCAATCGCTCAGACTCGCCTGCTGCCAGCCTTCTTATCGGGATCCCGGTCCAATCTGCCACAATTGCCGCAATGTCGTCAGCCGTAACCGTGGTCTTTTCAGGTACATCATTGGTCTGCCAAGCTTTCCGTTTTTCTTCGAGAAGCTGTTGCAGCCTCTGCTCTTCGTCCCTAAGTTCAGCTGCTTTCTCAAACTCCTGGGATGCCACGGCTTCTTCCTTTTCTGCGATAAGCTTCTCCAGCTTGATCTCAAGCTCCCTTAAGTCTTTGGGAGCCTCCAGGGCTTTCATGCGCACCCTGGAGCCGGCCTCGTCTATGAGGTCAATTGCCTTGTCCGGCAAGAACCTATCAGCAACGTACCTGGCCGATAGGTTGACGGCTGCTTCCAAAGCTTCGTCGGTATATTGCACCCCGTGGTGAGCCTCATACCGGTCTTTTATGCCCTTCAGAATCTCGATGGTTGCTTCAACCGTGGGCTCAGACACGAGCACCGGCTGGAACCGCCGCTCAAGGGCCGCGTCTTTCTCCACGTGTTTTCTGTATTCGTCAAGGGTGGTAGCGCCTATGCACTGAAGCTCTCCCCTGGCCAACATTGGTTTGAGGATGCTTGAAGCATCGATTGCCCCTTCGGCAGCCCCTGCACCTATGATGTTGTGCATTTCATCGATAAACAGGATCACGTCGCCCGATCGCTTTATCTCTTCAAGCACTTTCTTAAGGCGTTCCTCAAACTCACCCCGGTACTTCGTCCCGGCAACCAGAGCCGCCAAATCCAGTGTGATTACCCGCTTGCCCCGGAGCATTTCAGGGACGGTACCGTCCTTGATGTTCTGCGCTAAACCTTCCACGATTGCAGTCTTGCCCACCCCTGGCTCCCCGATGAGCACAGGGTTGTTCTTGGTCCTCCTGGACAGGATCTGGATGACCCGCTCGATCTCCTTCTCCCTGCCGATCACCGGGTCCAGCTTGCCTTGTTCAGCAAGTTCCGTGAGATCCCGCCCGTAGGTATCCAGGGTGGGTGTCCGCTTGCGGCCTGCCCTTGCCCGCTTGTCCTGACGCTGGTCGGACAGGGAGCCGCCTACTCGCCTTACGATTTCTTCCCGGACTTTGTCGTAATCGGCACCCAAAGCAGTGAGTACCTGGGCTGCAAGCCCTTCTTCCTCACGGAGCAAGGCCAGCAAAATGTGTTCGGTGCCTATATATGAGTGGCCCAAGCTGCTGGCTTCTTCGGGCAAAAGCTGCAATACCCGCTTGGCTGACTTGGTAACTGCATCTATAGAAGGCACTGCAGGTTTGGTTTCAATGGATTTGTCTATCTCTGCTTTTACCTGTGCCGGATCGATGCCCAGGCTTTCCAGTACCAAGAGGGCAACGCTGCCCCGTTCCCTGAGTAACCCGAGCAATATATGTTCGCTGGCCATGGTTTGCGCACCGCGGCTTCTGGCTTCCTCTTGCGCCCAAGTAAGTACCCTCATTGCCCGTTCTGTGTACCTATGTCTCCGGTCCATTTAGCTTCCTCCTTCCGTACGATATCTAAACGCCTCTTGAAGCAAGATGTTTCCTGATAAGTTCTGCTCTCCGGATATCCCTCTCCTGTGCAGTAAGTGCCGTACCAAAGAACTTCTGGACGAAGTTAGGCCTGGACAGCACGAGTATTTCATTGACGTCCTTTATCTCAAGGCGGGGAATCATGGACAGCTCAACTCCCAGCCTGAGATCCGACCACAATCTGATGGCTTCATCTGACGTAATCTTCCGCGCGTTAGAGAGTATTCCCAGCGCCCTGAAAACCCGGTCCTCTACTTCAACACGGTGGTTTCTATAAAGCATTTCACGTACCTTGACCTCTTCCGTGACCACCTGCCTTACAACCAACGACAGGTTTTCAATTATCTCCTTCTCGGTTTGCCCGAGGGTAATCTGGTTGGATATTTGGAACACGTTGCCTTGCCCCTCGGTTCCTTCGCCATATAGCCCTCTTACCACAAGGCCTATCTTGTTCACGGCAGTGAGTACCCGGGATGTCTCATTGGCCACGGCAAGCGCGGGCAAGTGTACCATCACCGAAGCCCGTATTCCTGTGCCAACGTTGGTAGGGCAGCATGTGAGATATCCAATCCGCTCATCGTAAGCATAGTCAAGGTTTTGTTCAAACAGGTCATCTATACCGCTGGCTAACACCCATGCTTCCTCCAGTTCCAAACCGGAACGGAGCACCTGAATCCGCAGGTGATCTTCCTCGTTAACCATGATTGCCGCAGCTTCGTCGTGCCTGAGCACCAAGCCTTGGCCCGCTTTGCCCTGGGCATGCTGAGGGCTTATCAGATGCTTTTCGACCAGCACCTGGCAATCCAGGGGCGGGATTTTATCCAGGCTGATACTGATGACAGGCCCTCCGAACCCCTTCTCACCGATATTGCGTGCAGCCTCAAACACCTTTTCCATAACCGCACTTGCATCGTTTTCTGAAAGTAAATGGGGGAAGGGAACATCTTCCAGGTTGCGGGCAAGCCTCACCCTCGAAGAAATCACCACAGAGCCAAGTTCACCGCTGCCGTCCATCCAGGGTGAAGCCGATCTTGTGAGTATCCCGTTTAGCACCTCTGCATCCTTGCTAGTCACGCCGGATTCCCCCTAAGCTTTGCTTCGACCTCTTTAATCCGGTCCCTGATTTTGGCTGCCTCTTCGTAAGCTTCATCTGATACCGCCCTTGACAATTGTTTCCTCAGATCTTCCAACTGCCTGCGCATCCTGGCCTTTTCACCGGCGCCGGCAGGCGCCTTTCCCACGTGGGTATCCGAACCATGGATCCGCCTGAGCAGAGGTTCAAGCCTGTCCTCAAACACCTGGTAGCACCTGGAGCATCCTAACCGGCCTACCCTGGCAAAATCCCTGTAGCTCATCCCGCACACAGGGCATCTAGGACCCTCTGCGCCCGGCCCCGTAGCAGGCAGCGCCTCCAGCTGTGAGCCCAAGAACGCGGACATCAGACTGTTGATAGAAAAGCTGGGCTGAAACAGCATGCCCAAGGTCATCAGCCCCGAACGCTGAGCGCAGTCCCTGCAAAGATGCATGGTCATCTTCCTGCCGTTGATGATCCTCTCGATGTGCACCGTCGCCGGAGCCTTGCCACACTCTTCACACATCATAGCCGGTCACTCCTTATCCTCAACCACTGAAAAATACGCATGCAGCAGCGCCTTGAATATCCTTGCCCTCAGCCAATCCCTGTGGGGCAAATCTAAGGCCAGGGTATCCCTGGACAAGGCAGCTTGCATCATCTTAAAGCTCCTCTCGTCTAGCAGCCCCTCGTCAAAAAGCCTCAGCAGGTATCCGTAAGCCTCGTCCTGGGTCAAGGATTTCCCTACGTTCCTGAGGATATCAGCAACCCCATCGGTAAGTTCGATCTTTACTACCCTAATGTACCCTCCGCCTCCGCGTTTGGATTCCACGATATAACCCCGTTCAGGCTGGAAGCGTGAACTTAGTACGTAGGTGATCTGGGAGGGCACACAGTTAAAATATTCGGCGAGATAGGCCCGTTGGATTTCTGCTACGCCTCCCCCTTCCTCAACCAGGGCTATAATATGTGCTTCGATGATATCTGTAAGGCTAGCCATACCATCACTCCTGCGTCAATCATGGCAGTCCCGTTTGACTTTGACTATCATTGACTATTACCTTATATAATATACCATTTGCGAAAAAATACAAGGAGGTTATTACCAAATACCCAGCCGGCTTGTACCGGTGTTGGCGCAGGGCAGCGGGCCTACCTGAAATTCTCTATAATATACTTCTCCACAGACCACCCGGCTACCGCACCGTCGCCGACTGCAGTCGCCACCTGCCTTAACAGTTTGTCCCGGACATCGCCTGCTACAAACAAGCCCGGAGTTACCGTGGACATATCGTCTTCGGTTTTCACATAACCGTTTGGAGTCAAAACAGCCAATCCTTCCAGCGGAGCAGTGTTGGGAATAGATCCTACATAGAGGAATACACCGTCAACTTCAACCTCTTCGATCTCACCGGTCTTGACGTTTTTGACAACCAGGGATTCCAGCAAGCCGTCACCCTTCATGGCTTCTACAACGCTATTGAGCTTCAGGGTGATGCGTGGGTTATCCATAACCCTGTTGACATTGGCGAGCCCTGCCCGGAACTCATCCCTTCTATGGAGAAGGATTACCTGCTGGGCATACCCGGTCAAGAATTGAGCCCCTGTAAGCGCCGAGTCCCCGCCGCCGACCACTGCTACCACCTTGTTCCGAAACAGCGGGCCATCGCATATTGCGCAATAGCTTACCCCCCGCCCTTTGAGCTCAACCTCACCAGGCACCCCTAGGGACCTGGGAGATGTACCTGCCGCCCACACAACGCTCCTAGCCTCATAATCTTTGCCATCTACCGTAACCTTAAACAAGCTGCCTTGCTTTTGGATCTTGGTTACCTCACCGAAATCAATTTCCGCACCGAACCCTTTAGCCTGATCGATCATAAACCCCATCAATTCCGGGCCTGAAACTCCATTGGGAAAGCCGGGGTAGTTGTATATCACGCTGGTATTGCCTGCCTGGCCTCCGGCACCTACAGGATCCACAACTTTAACCTTCAGGCCGGCCCGCGCGGTGTAGATGGCAGCAGTCAAACCTGCCGGCCCGCCCCCTGCAATAATGACATCTTGGACCACTGGACAGACCTCCTCATCTTTATGGTGCCTGTTCTGACTTGATGCTAGCACGCTAGAGCTGCCAAACTCAAGACTCGGCCACGTTTTACATTGACCGCCATTTGGAATGCTATATACGGAGGTGGGTACCTGTGGAGTTTTTTGAAGACAACAGGCTGAAGCTGATTCTGGGAGTCATCGCGGCCTTAGCCATTATCATCGCTTTAAGGGGACAACAGCAACATGAGCCCAAGGCCGGCATCCCCTCAGAGGAGCCCACTATATCGGTGTATTTTCACGAAACAGGCGAAATCAAGTCCATGCCTTTGGAAACCTACCTGGAAGGGGTAGTTGCAGCTGAGATGGATCCAAATTGGCCTCTAGCCGCACTGGAAGCCCAGGCCATCGTAGCCAGAACATTTACCCTGAAAAAACTCCAGGAAGGCCCCTTGGAAGGCCGTAACGCCCAGGCCAGCACTGACCCCAGAGAATTTCAGGCTTACGACGCAAGCAAGGTAAATGACAGGGTCAAGCAAGCGGTGAGCAATACCAGGGGCAAGATCATCACATACAAGGGAGAACCTATCAGGGCGTGGTTCCATTCAAGTTCAGGGGGAAAAACTGCCAGCGCAGCCGAAGGGCTCAATTTCACAAAAGAAAGCACTCCCTATATCCAGCCGGTCACCGATGTGCAGCAAGAACCGGTTCACCAGTGGTCGGCCCAGTTCTCCGCTTCAGAAGTACTTGAAGCAGCCAGGGCCGTAGGAGTTGACGTAGGTGGTGAACTTACTTCCATAAAGATAGGACGCAGGGGGGCTTC
>LFST01000009.1:0-3854 GCA_001513185.1 Candidatus Fermentithermobacillaceae bacterium DTU015 | reverse complement strand
GACCAGAAAATGCGGTCGACGCTGATAGATTCCCTCCAACTGGAGGAAGGTACCGTGTGCATGAAGGGCAGGGGCTTCGGACACGGAGTAGGCATGTCGCAATGGGGCGCATGGCTGCTTGCACAACGGGGCAAGTCAGCCCAGGAGATCGTGACATACTACTTCAAGGGTGTGCAAATCCAGGACTCATGGCAATAACCCCATGGCTTAAGCCTGTGAGAGGATAAACAGGTACAGCCCCGGTGTTTGCAGCCGCATCCGCCGGGGCTTATTTCACATAAACACCGGTCAACCCAGCATTACTTCTCCTCTTTTTGTTTCCGGGCCTCCTCGATGATCTCTGCGGCAATGTTCTCAGGCACTTCTTCATAATGGTCGAACTCCATGGTGAACAGTCCGCGGCCTTGGGTCATAGACCTTAGGTCAATTGCGTATTTCTGCATTTCTTTCAAAGGAGCAAGCGCTTTGATCACCTGGATGTGGCCTTTTGACTCCATGCCTAGAATCCTGCCTCGCTTCTTGTTGAGGTCGCCCATGATATCTCCCATGTATTGCTCGGGGACAGTAACCTCAACCCGCACGATAGGTTCAAGCAGAACAGGATTGGCCTCTAAACAACCCTTCTTGAAAGCCAGCGACGCAGCTATCTTAAACGCCATCTCTGACGAGTCGACAGGGTGGTAAGAGCCGTCGTACAAGGTGGCCTTGAGATTGACCACCGGATAACCGGCCAGTACACCTTCTTCACAAGCTTCTCTAAGACCCTTCTCTACAGCGGGGATGTACTGCCTCGGAACGGCCCCTCCGAAAATTTTGTCTACAAATTCAAATTCCTGATCGGGATTATGTTCAAATTCGATCCATACGTGACCAAACTGGCCCCGTCCGCCGGTCTGTTTCTTGTGCCTACCTTCAGCCTTGGCAGAACCTTTGATTGTTTCCCTGTAAGCAATCTTAGGCAGAGTCAGATTGACGTCAACACCGAATTTCCTCTTGAGTTTGGTTGTAGTCACATCAACGTGAACTTCTCCAAGGCCTGACAGGATTGTCTCTCCAGTCTCAGTATTGCGCTCAACGGTGATAGTCGGATCTTCCTCAGTGAGTCTCGTAAGCCCTGCGGAAATCTTCTCTTCGTCACCCTTTGTCTTGGGGTAAACTGCAAGGGAGTACACAGGTGCAGGAAACTTTATCGGCGGGAATACCACCGGAGCTTCTTGGGCACACAGTGTGTCTCCTGTCAACGTTTCCTGGAGTTTTGCAACTGCGCCAATGTCACCCGCTGCCACATAGGGCACAGGATGCTGTTCCTTACCTTTTATGCTGAACAGCTGGCCTACACGCTCAGTACGGCCCTTTGTAGAGTTGAGGCAGGTGCTGTTAGACTCGAGTTTGCCTGAATAAACCCGGAATATGGTGAGTTTGCCCACATAGGGGTCTGCAGTTGTCTTAAACACCAGTGCCGAAAACGGCTCAGATACATCTGCTCGCCTTTGGACTTCATCTTCTGTGCCGGGAACAACTCCTTTGGCGCCGGCTACATCCGCCGGGCTGGGCAGGTAAGTCACTATCGCATCCATCACCTGGTGTATGCCCACAAGTTTGCTTGCGGAAACGGGAATGGCCAGACACACCCTCTGTGCAAGGGTAGCACCCCTGAGTCCCCTTACTATCTCTTCATCAGTAAGGTCTCCCTCGTCGAGGTATTTTTCAAGCAGTTCATCGTCGCCATCACAAGCAGCTTCTTTGAGTTCTTCCTTCAGGCTTGCCACTTCATCGGCCAATTCTGCAGGTACACTCTGTTCCTCGACCTTTTTCCCGTCAGCCGAGGGGACAAGGGCTACTTCCCGCAGGATGTCTACGACTCCCTTTAGGTTCGCCTCTTTCCCTATAGGCAGGTACAGGGGCAACACGTTGGTTTCGAACACATTGCGGACCTGTTCCAGGGTACCCTGGAAATCGGTGTTTTCCCTGTCCAGTTTATTTACCACAAGCAGCCTGGGGATTTCGTATTCAGAGGTATACTGCCATACAAGCTCGGTTCCTACTTCGACACCGCCGGTAGCATCAACCACAACCAGAGCCCCGTCAGCAACCCTGAGAGCTGAACGAACCTCTCCTACGAAGTCGAAGTACCCAGGTGTATCCAGAATATTTATCTTATGTGCCTGCCACTCAACCGGGGCCAGTCCTGTAGAAATGGTAGTCTTGCGTCTAATCTCTTCAGAATCATGATCCAAGACTGATGTCTCATCGTCGACTCGTCCAAACCGGTCGTTACCGCCGGAAATAAACAACATAGCATCGCCAACAGTAGTCTTGCCCGCGCCACTGTGAGAAACGAAAGCAACGTTTCTGATCTTTTCCGTGGAATACTCTTTCAACGACATCTCCTCCTAACAACCAGGCTACCGAAGGTCTCTTCGGCATATTATCAATTATGTACTGCTTGGTGCAAGTACATTGAACACTTAGGACGGTCCTAGGTTCCCCGTGTTATGGGACTGCTGGAACACGGATAAAACCACAAGGACCGTCCCAGGAATCCAGATGTAACCCGGCCCCGGCTACAAGCGTTCACGCAACCGCCGGCCTGATTTCCATTATATTACCAAACCCGGAACCAGGCTTGGGCAACTATAGAGTACCAGCCATGAGTTACATTTGAGCGCACGTCTACCTGGTAAGTACCAGGCGGGAGGTTCTTGAGGTTTACAAACACGTACCTTGTCGCGTCACTCTCTATTGTACCCACAGACTGGCTCATCCCTACATTAGGAAGATAGTCCTTGGCTCCGGCCTTCTTCACCAAGACCTGATACCCATATTGGTAAGGAAGGGTGATATCCTTGCCAGACACGTTCTTTATGGTCACCTTGAGCCTGGGATTGGGGTTGGACCATGTAGGAGCCAGGTATTCCACAGAATACTGCAGGGGCTCAAAAGCCCGGACCCAGATATACGACGACGCTACAGGAGTCCATTTGCTCTCAGGCAAGTAATATGCCTGGGCAAAATAGGTACCTGCAGGCAGCCACGGCAAGGCTTCTTTGTATATCTTCCCTTCTCCCGGCTTAAAGGTCTCCTCGGTCACGGCCTGGGCATAGGTCTTGTTGGCGCTTGCCCTCCAGACCATCTGTCCATCTTGCCACAGCACAAAGTCTACCATGAAAGCACTGGGTTGGGATACTGTAATTGGCTTGTCCGTCGGGTTGTATACATAAAGCACCAACTCATTGGACTCAGGCTTGTACGCAAGCTGGTATCCCAGTCCTGTACGGGGGTAGAGGGTTCCACCCCAACCGGGCCACACAGGGAACGGCTGCCATCTGAAATGCCAGGGTAGTTGCCAAGCTGCCGGCTGCGAGGCCCCGCCACCTGCAGGAGCAGCCATCACCACACCTCCCGCGACGGCCACCAGCATACATGCTGCAATCATGGCTCTGAGTATCCGCTTGACCATTATCTCATCTCCTTCTAAAGATTCACCTGCGTTAGAAAATACGCTAGCCGCCGAGGCCGCCCATCTACAGCCCCAGCATCAAATCACCAGGTAAAAGGTGTTTTCATGATATCACACAGCGCCAAACCCTTTTGGTAACAATGCTTGTTCATCGTGCCAGCCAAAGGCTACCTTGCCGGTATATGGCTGCAAATAGACACAGGCGGGGACAAAGTGTCAAAAATTAGATAGTACCATTTTCCTGCTTATCCACAATCTTTTCCACATATCCCCAGCCATGCCATCCCTTGTGGGCCAATTCCCGACACAAGCCGACAAACAGGGCAAGACATGACGGAATGAACACTTCTTCCACTTCTGCCAAGGTTGTTTCCGCAAGGGTACTCCTGCAGCG
>LFST01000004.1 GCA_001513185.1 Candidatus Fermentithermobacillaceae bacterium DTU015 | reverse complement strand
ACAAAGGAGCCTCTTGGTATCCGAGCTGGTGGCTCTTAGGCTTCCCGTACCTGCGAGCATATCCTGGGCTCTACTTGTGGCCGATATACATGCACCGCTCTTACTCGGACATTTCAAGCGGGATAATCCAGGGCAACGAACGCAAGTACAGGGAGATTACCGAGACCGTGTTTACTCCGGCACCGCCCGTAGGCGCCCGACCCATTTCGGGAGGAAAAAGGAGCGGATCAGGTAACCAGGGAGGATTTACTCCTCCCAGCTGCGCATGTGCTTGCGCTTGTGTTTCGTGCGCGTGTGCGTGCGCGTGTGCAGGAGGCGGAGGATGCACCTGATAACGCTAATTATGCACCTAACGATGGACAGGCCGACATACCAGACCATCTATCAAGCGTCGCACACTGCTTACGCCGCCGCTGTCCATTTGCCCGCACGCGGGTTCCTCCTTTGGGGACAGCCCTTTCAAGGCACCTTGGGATGGCTTCTTGCCGCATACAATGTGTTTGCCTGCATCTTGATGGGCTACGACAAGCTCCAAGCCATCCGGGGCGGCCGGCGTATACCTGAAAACACGCTGTTTGCGATAGCGCTTACCGGCGGGAGTTTGGGGATCTTGGCTGGAATGCTGATTTTCCGACACAAGACCCGGCACTTGAGTTTCAGGTTGGGGCTCCCTGTAATCGTGCTGCTGCAAGCGTGGCTGCTAAGCCGTTACTTCTGACAGGAATGCTAACGATACGCTCTAGCCTTCTCCCTGGGCACCTGCCGCCTGCATACGCTCTAGCGGACATCCCCCGCCGCATAGGCTCAGTTCCTCGCATGACACACACTCTCCCGGAAGAGGCGGAAAATCGGGATGCTCCGCTGTTCCCGGGACCCTCCGGTGTCTCAGGGCCCTGGCGAGCGGATGGTTCCAAATGTTGGAGAACTCATCTGTAAGCGCATTGCCTATGGACTTGTAATACGACTGGCAGGGCATGACATTGCCGTCGGGCTCTATGGCCATCACCGTGCTGGCAGCCGAACATGTCTTTACACCTAAGGCCAGTGCCACAGGGTTGAGTTCTTTATAGCAAGTCGGCGTATACCAGATGAACGGGAAATCCTCGTCGGCCGATGTCCCGATTACTTCTTCAAGGAGGGTCTTAAGTTCTGGCGGCTCAAGCCCCTCATGAGACGCTCCGCGCCTGGACCGGATGAGCGCATTCAGGCCGAATTTCTCTACCCCGAGGGATTTTATGAACCTTATAGTCTCAAGCACCGTATCCGCATTGTCCATGGTTATCGTGGTATTCGTGGTGGTGTAGATCCTGGATGCCGAGTTCCTTATGCCGTCTACCGTCTCAGCCCATGCACCCTCTACCCCTACCATCTTGTCGTGTACTTCCGGAATCAATGATTCCAGAGTGATCTGGGCAAAGTCCAATCCTGCGCCGGCCAGTTCACTGGCTTTGGGCTCAGTAAGAAGCCTGCCGTTGGTGATTAGTCCGGTAATGAGCCCCTTGTCTTCTGCGTGCCGCACCAATTCCGTGATGCCTTCGTACAGCAAAGGTTCGCCGCCGGTGAACACTACTGTAGGGACTCCCCAGTCTGCCAATCTGTCAATAATCTGCTTCCACTGGTCTTTGGAAAGCTCTGCGGTGACGTGAGGCCCACCTGCGTAACAGTGGGCGCAGTCGTTCTGGCACCTGTAAGTGAGGATAAGGTCGCACCTGTAAGGTGCCTTAAGTTCAATTGACAGCGGCGGGATCCGTTTTACCTCAAAGTCTGAGAACGGGCACATGCCTCCCTCAGCCACAGCCAGCACCGAGCCCCATAACCTTTCCCAGTCGGCGGCGGCTTGCTGCTTGTCTACCCTGAACTTCCGGCGTATCCTTTTGATCACCCGGGGAGCGAGGGCAACGCCAACCTCGTGGGGATTAGAGATGTCAGTTGAATCCCATGCCCCATGAGAAGCTGTGCCGAAGATCCTAGCCAGGGGGCTCCAGGTTTGAGACTTGGATTGAGGCTCGGGCTTTGATAATGCAGACCCGCCGGCAGCACCTTCCATGCCAGCCAGCCTACCGGCCAGCATGTCGAATTCTTCGAAAAACGCTTCGTAATATGCACAAGCTATCCGGTCCAGAAACAAGGCAGCTTGGGCGTTGATTATGAGAACCCCGGTATCATCTGCCTCTCTCCTCAGATGGAGTTTGAGCTCACCGATGCGGATCCGCAGCATAATAACACATCCCTTCTTTGGTTCACACAAGAATACCAGTGCCTTCACATCATATGGTACGACGAAACCACCCTGCCGGGCTCGGCAGGTGAGCGTATTCCCACACACCACCATTAAGGACTTGTTAACTGCACAATCACGTGCTAAAATTGGGATGCTAGTGCCGGAGTGATGGAACTGGCAGTCATGCACGACTCAAAATCGTGTGGGGTAGCCCCCCGTGTGGGTTCGACTCCCACCTCCGGCACCACTTCTAACAGCAAGAATGTGCCTCAGTCATATGGTCATCAGGACCCTTCCTATCTCCGCGGTACTAATAGGACATGACATTCCAAAAGCCTCCTACCTTGAAAAATTTCAACCGGTCCAACTCTTACTCGGCCCAAAGGATCAACCCAGGCATTCGTAGAAATCCAATACCTTAACACCACTGTAAGAAGGAGGACGGCGATGCTAGCGATAACCAACGCCAAGATTTTCCCGGTTGACGCACCGGTGATCGAAAAAGGCTCAATCCTCATAGATGCCGGCAAGATCGTGAGGCTGGGTCCCGATATCGAAATCCCTGAAGGGGCGGAAGTAATAGACGCCGGCGGACGCTCTATCTATCCCGGCTTCATAGACGCCCACTGCCACGTGGGCATGATGGAAAGCGCCATCGGATTTGAGGGCGACGACGTGAATGAAATGACCGACCCCGTTACCCCGCACATGAGGGCCATAGACGGTTTCAACCCTCTGGACGAAACCGTGGCTGAAGCCATGCGTGCCGGAGTGACCACTGTCGCCATCGGACCGGGAAGCGCCAACCCCATCGGCGGAACTTTCATGGCCATAAAGACCTGCGGCCACCGGGTTGACGATATGGTCGTTAAGGACCCCCTCGCCATGAAGATAGCCTTCGGCGAGAACCCAAAGCGAGTCTATAACGCCAAGAGCAAGACCCCAATGACCAGGATGGGCACCGCGGCTATCATCCGTGAGGCCCTAGGTAAGGCCGTAAGGTACATGGAGCAGATCGACCGTGCCGGCGATGACCCGTCGAAGCTGCCAGCCTATGACGCCAAAATGGAGGCCCTCCTCCCCGTCGTGAGGAAGCAGATCCCGCTCAAAGCCCATGCCCACAGGGCAGACGATATCTTCACCGCGATAAGGATTGCCGATGAGTTCGGTCTGGACATCACCCTGGACCACTGCACCGAAGGCCACCTCATCGCTGAAGATCTGGCCAAGATCGGCGCCAGGGCTATCATCGGGCCGTCCTTCGGTCACAAGAGCAAGTTCGAACTCAAGCACAAGACCTTCGAGACGCCGGGGATCCTGGCCAGGGCTGGAGTCAAAGTGGCGATCATGACCGACTCGCCTGTTACCCCGCTTTCAACCCTGCCTCTTATGGCCGGAATGGCCGTTCAGTCCGGCATGGACAAGGACGAGGCCCTCAAGGCTATCACCCTCAACGCCGCTGAAATCCTGGGCCTGCAGGACAGGGTGGGCAGCCTGACCCCGGGCAAGGACGCCGACCTCGTCATCTACGAGGGCGACCCCATGGAGATCACCGGCAAGTCATGGATGGTCATCATTGACGGCAATATCGTGTACAGGCGGTAAGGGTTCGTAGAGCATCCCCCTAGTCTGGGCCGGAAACCATCCGCTAATCTGGGCCGAACTTGAGCGAACCAGCCCGGCCGGAGTTGAGTCTCTGTGACAACTGCAATGACACGGCAGCCCGTTTTCCAGACGGGCTGCTTCTATTAATCCACGTTCTACAGGTTATCATTGCACTCGGACCGTTCAAAGGTTCGCCCAGCAGAGTTTCAACACCTTCTGTTGGCTTCTCGAAACCGGCTAGAAGGGCGAGCAGCGTTGTCTTACCACTGCCGGACGGACCCTATATGCAAACCATCTCTCCCGGCACTGGCTGATTTGAGACCAGCTCCGGCCTTCAAGTGGTCAATATGAGTCCAGATACAGCGTAGATCTGGTCAGCTGCAAACCAGTCTGTGGCCAAGGTCTGGGAGTTCTGGTCAATTTTAAGTCAGCTTCTACACTCAAGTGGTCAAGTCCGAACCATGTAGAGCATCTTGGCGGTCAATTCATGGCCAGATACCTGCCAAGAACTAAGCTTCTGGTCAATTTCGAACCACATCTAGCCCTCAAGTGGTCTGAAGAAGACCAGACGCTACCCGAATCTGGTCAATTCTTTGCCACTTCCTGAACCACCAATGGCATCCCTGGTCAATCACTGACCACATCGAGCTCTGGGACGGTCTGTTTGGGACCACTTGCGGCCCAATCCTGGCCTATTCCAAACCAGGCTATGCCAGCCCTGTAAGACTCTGGTTCAATTCTGACCAGGCTTGATACACGAGTGGCAAAATTTGAACCATATTAGGTAAAGAACCGGTCAATTTCTGACCATGCACAGACCATACACATAGAATTTACAGGTTCCGACTGCGTGCAGGCATCCCCAGTCCCCGGCGATATACAGAGAATTCCCCCTGCAAGACGCCTATATCCCTCACCAGTATTCATGCTGGCATATCAGTTTCCCAATGTAGAATTTTCTGTTTGATCCCTGCCTTCGTTTGTGGTTTAATCATGTTCTGATCGTTTGGAATCGTTGGTTTAACTGTGGAAGAATGAGACAGCAACGGCCTGGAATTAATTTTACTTCGAGACCAAAAACAGTATAATAGATTGCGGTATCCAGGCGGCGCTTCGTCTCCGGTTGCAACGTGCATAGCACATAGCAACATGCCGGCAACCTGCCGACATAAGATCAATAGAAGCTAATTGGCAAGGTTTATCTGCCCTGGTTGGGGCTGAAAGTGAGGCTCGGCATGACAGACATAATCCTGCAGCTGGAACAGATCAAGAAAAGTTTTGGCGATACGCTGGTGCTTGACGGAATTGATCTTAGCGTCCGCCGGGGCGAGTTCATCACGTTGCTGGGCCCGTCAGGTTGCGGCAAGACTACCACATTGCGGATTATCGCAGGACTGGAGTCGCCGGACAGTGGGCGCGTCATCATTGAGGGCAAGGACGTAACCGACGTAGAACCCAACAAGCGCAACGTCAATATGGTGTTCCAAAACTACGCCCTGTTTCCCCACATGAACGTAGAACAGAATATAAGCTACAGTTTGCGGCTAAAGCGCGTCGATAAAGACACCATTCGCAAGACCGTCCAGGAAGCGCTGGAACTCGTGCAACTTCAGGGTTTTGAAAAACGGATGCCCAACGAACTGTCAGGCGGCCAACAGCAGCGGGTAGCCATTGCCAGGGCAATCGTCAACCAACCGGCGCTGCTCTTGTTGGACGAGCCCCTTGGCGCCTTGGACCTGCAGCTCAGGCGTCAGATGCAGCTGGAACTCAAGAGGCTCCAGAAACGGTTGGGAGTGACGTTCATTTACATCACCCACGACCAGGAAGAAGCGCTCAACATGTCAGACCGGATTGCTGTGATGCGTAATGGCACGTTTGAGCAGATCGGAACGCCGATGGAAGTGTACAACCACCCGAAGACGAGTTACGTTGCTAGATTTGTGGGTTCAGCCAACGTACTCACAGGCGAAATCTCAAGCATAAACGGGCAATTGGTCGAGTTCCGCAACCATAACGGAACAGGGTTCATAAAGAAGAACGGCGCACCTGTCAGTCCCGGGCAAACGGTGACCATCGCAGTCAGGGGTGAGATGGTCAAGCTGGCCCCCGCCGGCCAAGACCAGACAGGGCTTCAGGCTGTAGTAAGGGAAAAAACCTTTGCAGGAGGAGTGCTCCAGGTCACATTGGCTCTAGCTGATGGCAGCGAACTGGTGTCCAAACACCATGGGATCGATCTGCCTTTCGCTCCAGGGGACCGGGTTGTGGCAACCTGGGAGCCTGAGAATGCGGTATTTGTAGATCTGGAGGAGACAGAATGAAGCAGCCCTCTACCAGCCCAATCACTATACCCGGCTCAGAGGGGAAACCGGTTCCGGCCGGGACATCCAGCCCCAAGCCAGCAGCCAAGCGTAAGAGGAAGATAGACTCAGCATTCCTCAGCGTGATGCCTCTTTACGTGTTCACGATCGTTTTTGTAGCAGGGCCGCTTATATATATGTTCGTGCTGAGTTTCCTCAAGCGGGCCGAGGTGTGGGGAATCATCCGTGAGTTTACCATTGAAAACTACACCAAGATCCTGGAGCCGATTTATCTCAAGACCTTCTGGGAATCCCTGAAACTTGCAGCGATCACTACGCTATTGGTCACCCTCTTCGGTTATCCCTTTGGGTATTTCATGGCGAAGCTCAACGCTAAGTGGAAACAGCGGGTTATGTTGCTTCTCATGATCCCTTTCTGGACCAGTTCCCTCATCAGGCTTTACGGCTGGATCATCATTTTCCGTGCCAACGGGACCCTGGACCAGCTGCTTATGTGGCTTGGGATAACTGATGCACCCCTTAAGGTGCTGTACACCTACCCTGCGGTAGCTGTGGGCATGGTTTACGCCCTGGTGCCGTTTATGATCTTTGCAGTCTACTCCAGCGCAGAGAAGCTCGACTGGCAGCTGGTAGAAGCAGCGCGGGACTTGGGTGCCACCCCCTTTCAAGCGTTTTGGACCATATCCTTTAGGTTGACCTTGCCTGGGCTCTTATCAGGGATCGTACTAACGTTCATTCCCTCCATGGGCCTGTTCTTCATAGCAGACATCTTGGGCGGCAATAAAGTGGTACTTGTGGGCAACCTCATCCACGAACAACTTATGAAGGCGCGCAACTGGCCGTTTGCAGCGGCCCTCTCGGTGGTACTGATGATACTTACCAGCCTGATGATTGCCTTCTACAGGAAGATATCGGGCGTGAAGGAATTGGAGGGCCTGCTATGAGCGACTTCTGGGAAAGGTTCAAGCAAAGACTCAAGGGCATAAATATCCCCAATATCTATATGGGCATCATGATCGTCTTGATGTATGTTCCCATTTTGCTGGTAATCATCTACTCCTTCAACGAGAGCAAGATAAGTTCTGTCTGGGCAGGCTTTTCGCTGAAGTGGTATGAAGAGTTGTTCAGGGACAGGTCCATGCTGGAAGCCACGATCAACAGCCTCATCCTGGCTACTGTGAGCAGCTTTCTGGCAGCAATTATAGGGACTCTGGCAGCCGTCGGGATGCCGAAAGCCAAACTCATCACCAAAGGCATCATCGAGTACATCTCTACCCTGCCTATCATGATCCCCGAGATCATCTTGGGCATGGTGTTCTTAGCGTTTTTCACGCTGCTTAGACTGCCTTTCGGGATGGTAACCCTTACCATCGCCCATACATCCTTCTGCATCCCGTATATATACATGCTGGTAAAGGCAAGGTTGGTGGGCATACCCAAGAGCTACGCCGAGGCGGCACGCGACCTCGGAGCTACCGAATGGAACGTGTTTTTCGACATTACGCTCCCCCTTATCATGCCGGCCATTGTTTCAGGGATGCTGCTTTCCTTTGCAATGAGCCTGGATGATGTGGTAATTAGTGTGTTTGTAACCGGAGTGACTACGAATACACTCCCACTAAAAATATACACTCAGCTTAAGACCGGAGTGACGCCTAAGACCAACGCTCTGTGTACGTTGATGTTTGTCACCACTCTGGTCGTGCTGCTGCTGGCCTCATGGGTCGGCAGGAAAACTCCCAAAATGACCGATAGGAGGGAAACACATGAAGAAAGCTCTGAGAATCGCCTTGGTGTTAACCTTGTTCGCTAGCGTGCTTGTAGGCTGCGGGCCCAAAGGCGGCGAGGGCAAGAAAGAAACCCTGAACCTGTTTACCTGGGAAGGCATGTTCCCCCAGGAGGTGCTCGATGAGTTCACGGCTGAAACAGGCATCGTCATCAACTACAACAACTTCGACTACAACGAGACCATGCTTGCAAAACTCGAAGCCGCCCAAGGTGGCGACTATGACCTGATCATCGCCGATGACTACATCCTTGAGACGGTCATCGAGCGCGGGCTGGCACAGAAGCTCGACAAGTCCAAGATCCCGAACTTCGAGCACATAAATCCGCTGTATCAAGGGCAATTCTACGATCCCAATGATGAGTACACAGTGCCGTACGGCGCCGGTGTACAGACCATCGTCTACAATCCTGACAAGGTTGACATCGAGATCACAGGATACGCCGATCTTTGGCATGAATCACTTAGAGACAGCGTGGGCACCATCGCCAACTATCGCGTGATCAACGGTATGGCGCTTAAGGTGCTTGGCGAGAGCTACAACACCGAGGACCTAGAGGTTATCAGGAAAGCAGGCGATAAGCTCCTGGAACTGGCTCCTAACATCCGCATCATCAAAGACGACAACCTCCAGGATGACCTGCTCTCCGGCGAAGTGGACGTTGCAGTGATGTACACCTCTCAGGTGACCAACGCTGTGCTGGCCAATCCGGACCTGAAGCTCGTCTATCCTAAAGAAGGCATCGGGTTTGGCATCATGGCCAAGTTCATCCCGGTAAACGCACCCAACCCGGATGCGGCCCACAAGTTTATCGACTTCATCCTAAGGCCTGAGATATCTGCCAAGTGCTTCGAGTGGATGGGCTACTACTGCACCAACAAGGCAGCCGACGAACTAATCGATCCGGATCTCAGGGAAATGCTCACCCTGCCTCCGGAGTTTACCTCCGAAGATATGGAGATGATCAGGGTCGTCGGCGCTGAAGCCGAAGAGCTGCACTCCAAGATCTGGACCGAGTTTAAGGTGGCAGCCGGGCAGTCGTAAGGAAAGCACACATCACTTGTAAGCCGCTAACAAGAATCTAGGAAACAACCTCCCTGGTTACCGGTTCGCAGCCAGGGAGGTTAATTTTTTTCTGGCGTGTCGCATACAAACCTCCGGAGATGTTTGCATCTCGATGGCAGTTATTGTCACTTGTGGTCGTCTCATGGTAGTATATGGTTGGATGATTGCCCAAATGGTGCACTGCGTGCACCATTCCTCCTAGCTCTCTCCGGCCTCCACCCCATCGGAAGCCCTAATCCACGGAATCGTTCTGTACCGCCAAAACATCAGCACAAACCTGACGATCAGGTCCACGCACATGCTGGTCCAAACGCCAGCCACCCCTATCCCTAGAGTAAACCCTAGGAGATATGCCATGGGCAGCCGCACTCCCCACAGTCCTAGGCTCGCAATGTACATAGGCGTACGGGTATCCCCGTTACCCCGGATGACGCCCTTCATCACCGCTGCAACTTGCTGCGGAAGCTGGGCGATGGCCATGATCCGCAGATATACCGCCCCTAGGACGACCACCTCCGGATCTTCAGCGAGCAGCCTCATTATAGGTACAGGCAAGAAAAACAGGAGTGCAGCAGTAAATACAGTGATAATCGCGCTAATCCTCGTAAGTTCACGGGAATACCGTTTTGCCAGGTGCAAGTTGGCGGCCCCTATCGACTGTCCAACCAAAGCAGTAGCTGCTATCTCAAACCCTGCAGTAGGCATGTATGAAAGGGACTCAGCGCTCATCCCTACCTGATGCGCTGCCAGGGCTTTAGTTCCGAAACTGGTGACATAGAAGGTGAGCACTATCGCAGCCGCTTGCCAGGCAAAAGACTCCCCTGAGGCCGGGAGCCCGACCCTGAGCAATCGTCCCAAGGACTCCCGGTTGAACCGCCATGGCCCCTTGAGCCGGATGCCCAATATGGACCTGTTTGATGTAAGGGTCCAGAAGGCCAGAGCCGCCCCGATCCACTGGGCAACCACTGTGGAAATGGCGGATCCAATCACACCTAAAGCAGGCAGTCCTAACTTGCCGTAGATCAGAATCCAACTAAGCGCCACGTTGAGAATGTTTACCATGGCCGCTACAATCATCGGGCTCCGGGTATCCCCTGCTCCCCTCAAGGCAGCGCCTACTGCCATCATGATCCCAACTGCCGGGAGTCCTATGACGAAGATCCGCAAATAACGGACGGCCGTCTCAAGCACATCAGGCTCCGGGGAGAATATAGACAACGCCGGTACGGCGTACACAAAAAGCACCGCCGATACCAACGAGATGCTCAACAAAGCGAAAAGGATTGCCTGGATTGCGTGGGTCCTGGCCTGTTCTCTGTCGCCTGCACCTACGGATTGTGCCACAAGCACAGTGCCTCCGGTAGACACGGCTTGGTTCAGGGGCCAGGCAAGAAGGTTGCCGATGCGGTTGCATAGCCCCACGGCGCTTATGGCCACTGCGGACAGATGCCCGACTATAGCGGTGTTTACCAGCCCGACACCCATCTGCAACAGGCTCTCCACAGTAGCAGGCCACACCATATTATAGATGGTCTTGCGCATCTCCTGCGGTGATGGCTCGCGAGATCTGCTCTTAGATGCAAACTGAACCGGATTCGCCATAAGATCTCAATTCCTTTCACTTCCGCTGTCTGACAGTTCTGTATATCAACGGTCCATTTGCCGCGTATCTGCTGAAGGGACTAACTAGTAGATTCTATCACAACCGGCCCTCACCGTGCATCGTGCTTTAGCTAACGGACTCTCGAAACCAGCCATATCCGTCATTCTCTGAATCTTGCTCCAGATGTTTGACATTGATGGAAAATTCATCTAGCAGCAAGTCCATGCAATTTAGGGTGGCTAACTATCAGCTCCTCTGGTATGATTAAGTAAAGCGTGTTAAATCAGCCTATGACCATAACCTTTCAGAGATCTTGGGTATGGGGCTGAATAGCACATGCCATGTCAAGGCATATGCTCACGCTGAATTTGCCTGGCACGTTGAACGGTCATTGGAGCTAAGTAGCAGTCAGGACGGATCGGACAATCAACGCAGCAAGAAGGTGTGTACGACGACATAAGGCTAGATACGCAGCACCAGTTGTAGCAGGTTTATTTTTTTGAACAACCAGCCCAAGCACTGAACGAGGCAACATATGTCCAAACATATATCCATATAGACGGAACAAGCTACGTACCACTATTCTGACCACCATACCGACTAGTGTCCGTGCAACTTCCCACGCACTTCTTAACACAGCTTCGTGCAAGGACGCACTAGTGCACGCAGATTGAGTTGGACCAGCGAATATATCATCGATTCGCATCCGGGCAACGTTCTACAGGCACATGGTCTTACCCGGGAGTCCGTGCTCCTACGCCGCTCTGGCTGAGCAGTTTGACAAACGTTCTTGGCCGGCGTTTGGACAAGCGTTTGGGGCAAGACAAGCGACTTGGACAGACGCCTCGGGCAAGTGCTTCGGACAAGCGCTCTAAGCCGGCGGCGCGTATGCGGCTCGGATTGGCGGCCGGAATAAGCAGTCTGGCTGACCGGCTGCTTGGCCATCTTGGATAAGCTATGAATTCATGCTTATCCGCCGCATATACATTTACTCAAGGGGACCAGAATGACTCAACAAGGACTCCAAGGAAGGCCTGTCACAACTAAATCACTAACCAATCACCAACCAATCATCAATCAAGCCCCCAGCCAGACTGGGGCAAAACAAACCGTTAGGAGGTGAACACAGATGTTCGTAGAAGGCAGGATTTTCGACTTCTTTGCTCTCTTGATAAGCACAGGGCTCATGGGGATCTTCATGTCCCTCGCAAGAAAAGGCATGGAGATTAACGTCCGCCCCATTCCCGGGTTCGAAGCAATCGACGAAGCCGTGGGCCGCGCCGCAGAAATGGGTAAGCCCCTCCACTTCACACCTGGTTTCGGAGGCCTGGTAGCTGCAACCTTCGCCGGGCTGGAAGTGCTGAGCCACGTCACCAAACTGGCAGCTCAGTACGACGTCAGGCTGATCGTAACAGTGTCTCAGCCTGAGACCTTCGCCGTTACCGAGCAGGTGATGAAGCAAGCTTACCTGGATGCAGGCAAGCCCGAGGCGTTCAGGCCCGAAGATTGCCGGTTCATTTCCACCGACCAGTGGGCATACGCCAGCGGCGTCATCGGTGTGCTGTACCGTGAGCAGGTGGCGTCAAACATCATGATCGGCCAGTTTGCCGCGGAAGCACTGATTCTGGCGGAAGCCGGCAGCACCGTAGGAGCCATCCAGATCGCAGGCACCACCAACGCATACCAGATCCCCTTCTTCGTGGTGGCATGCGACTATGTCATCCTCGGTGACGAGATGTTTGCAGCCGGTGCCCACTTCAGCAAGAACGAATACCACCTGGGAAGCCTCCGTGCGGAGGACATTGTCAAAGCACTTTGCATCGGATTCATGATCGTCGGCGCGATAATGGTCACATCAGGTTCCGACGCCTTGGTAACGTTGCTGTCCAAGTAAACTTAGCGAGGAGGTGAACCGGAATGTTCGCTAAGAGAACTCTGCCCACGATTATCGCCTTCGTGTGCGGTATCACCGTTGTAATCGCTTACTTCTTCAACATCCCCGCAATCCAATCCCTGGCTCAGGGTATCCTTAGATGGCAAGCTGTCATCGCCGTGTTTGCGTTAGGGCTTGGTGCGGTCAACATAATCAGGGTCCATGTGAACAATATACGCAGATCTCAAGGCACGAACATATATAGCCTGGCTCTTTTGATAACCTTTGTGATTACCATCTTCGTAGGCGTGTTTCTAGGGCAGAACTCTAACGCCTACAAGTTCATATTCGACTACATTAACGTTCCCACAGGAAGCGCCATATTCTCGCTCCTTGCGTTCTACATAGGCACTGCAGCATACCGGGCATTCAGAGCCAAGAACGTCGAAGCTGCAATCCTGCTCATCACAGGATGCATCGTGATGCTAGGCCGGGTGCCCATAGGTGCCAAGATCCTGCCCGTATCAGTACCCTTGACTAACTGGATCATGTCGGTGCTGAACGTAGGCGGGCAGCGCGGAGTGATGATCGCCGGCGCCATTGGTTTCATAGCTGTGTCATTGAGAATTATCGTTGGACTTGAGCGCCGTTCCTACGGCGGAGAATAAGGGGGGATGAAGTGTGGATATTTTCGAAAAGCTGCAAGACCTCGATAGACGGGTCTTCTATCTGCTAATGGCCCTGGCTATCGCCATCCCTATCATCCGCCCCATCGGACTTCCCATTGACGTGACAGATCCTGTTAAGAGAACATATGACTTCGTAGAGAGTTTGCCTAACGGGTCAATCGTCGTTATGGGATTTGACTACGAGCCGGGAGATGAAATCGACCTGAGCCCCATAGCTCAAGCCATCCTTCATCAACTGGCCCGTAAGAATATTAGGGTTGTGGCGCTAGCTTCTTTCCCTGCAGGGCCCACGTTCGCCGAAGAATGTCTCGCAGTGCTTGAGGAATACGGATATGAATACGGCAAGGATTACATCAACCTGGGGCACTATGCCGGTGGTGAGCCTACCTTGGCTGCGTTCGCCAACAATCCCACATCCATCTTTGTGAGGGACTGGCTGGGTAACGACGTGGCTTCCTTGCCGCTCATGCAGGAAATCTCCAGCATGAAGGATTTCTCTATGGCCATGACGCTCAACGACGGACCTACCGGAGGCACCGGCACCCATGAATGGGTACGCCAGGCAGTGATGGCCCACAACGTACCTTTGATAATGGGGGTCACCGGAGTACTCGCCGCCAGCAACGAGACTTATGTGCAGTCCGGACAGTGCAAAGGCATCCTTGCGGGACTCAGGGCTGCGGCTGAGTACGAGCAGCTGATTGACAGGAAAGGCATCGGTACCACCGGTATGGACGCCCAGTCCATGGCCCACATGCTCATTGTAATCTTCGTTGTCCTCGGAAACATCGGTATGTTCCTATCCAAGAAACCAAGCGGCCGACCTGGTCCGGGTTCACCATCTAGGCCCGCTGTGCCGGGAGGTGAGGGCAAGTGAGAATCTCCACTGAAATCGGAGTATGGGTAGGCGCACTGGCAGCCCTTGGCATCTACTCGGTGCTCATCAAAGACAATCCCTTTTACAGGATGGTCGAGCATATCTTTGTAGGTGCCTCGGCAGGGATAGCCGTAGTGGTCGGCCTGAATACCTTCAAGAGCACTGCCTGGACGCCTATGACCGAGGGGAACTATCTCCTCATCATCCCTATGCTGCTGGGGCTGCTCTTGTACACCCGCTATTTCCCCAGCGCCGCCTGGCTTAACCGGATCCCTCTGTCCTTCCTCATGGGAACCAGTGCCGGGGTGGCCATGCGCGGGGCTGTGGAAAGCCAGATAGTTGGCCAGATATCAGCCACTATGGTAAACCTTAGCAGCATCGACGCATGGATCGTGTTCGTAGGTACCGTGTGTTCCCTGAGTTACTTCTTCCTGACCTGGAAAACCGGGAAGGTCACAGGGGTAACGTCCAAGCTGGGGCGGTACTTTATGATGGCCGCGTTCGGCGCTGCTTTCGGCAATACGGTAATGGGCCGTGTGTCGGCTGCGATTGGACGGTTCACCTTTATCCTGAAAAACTGGCTTGGATTCTGATTTGCCGGACGGCACTAATGATAACAGGGGCCTCTTACTGAGGCCCCTATGATTTTCAGTTCAATCTGCTTTACCGGGTATTACTCCAGGGCTTCCCCGAAAAGCTCTGCAAACAACTCCTTCTGCAGGAGCACCTTGCCTTGTTTTACAACCCTCATGCTATCGCCCGATACCTCGTCGATGATGACGGTTTGGCCGCCTACTTCGCCAAACTCATACTTGATATCGATAAGCTCAAGGCCTTTTTCCGCCAGGTGCTGTTTGATCACAGCGGTAGCCTCCTTCGCGGTGCGTTTCATATACTCCACCGCCTCGGCCGACACTATACCCAGCGCCACCAAAGCATCTTCAGTGATGAGAGGGTCCCCACGTTGGTCATCTTTGAGGGTGAATTCAACCAAGGAAGGAAGCACTCTGCCTTGCTCCACATACTTGCCGTAACGCCGCACAAAGCTCCCCCACGCCTTTTCGCGGCAGATCACTTCAAGGTGATATGAACGTGCTTGTTTTACCACAATGGTGTCATCGGAAAGCCCAAACTCCCGCCCGGGGCCTATGTAATGGGTCGGAATGCCTGCGGCTTTGAGCAAGTCGAAAAAGTAAATCGTGGTCCTTAGCGACGCCAGGCCCTTCCCCGCTATTTCGCCAATCACCTCATTGGCGCCTGAGTCGACAACGCCGTCTGTTCCCGTGACTGAATCTTTGAAACGAAGCACGATGTTGCCGTCAGCGTTAAGGAAAACGTCTTTGGTCTTGCCCGTGTAGAGTTTCTTCAATGCAGATGACCTCCGTATGTATACAGAATTTCAAGGCGGATACCGTCATGCACAATCTGTGTAGATTATCTCCCTCAGTGCCTATTTTTGCACAAAGTGATTTGCCAAGCCAACGGCAAATGGGCCTGGACCGGAACTCAAGCCGAAAGCCGCCATCGCAGTTTCAGGGATTTTCAGGGAAGGAAAACATAGTCACCGTAGAGAAAATACAGTAGGTAAACATGGAGCCCTTGGAAGATCCACACGGAAAAGGGGGATTACATGTAATGAAGCGGATAATTGTAACCGGTGCGAGCGGCCAAATCGGCATAGAGCTGGTACCGTACTTGCGCAAGATCTACGGGGACAGCAACGTACTTGCCACAGCGAGACGGCACGTACCAGGGCCGGTATCTGAAGGCGGACCGTTTGAGCTCCTGGACGTGCGGGATGGCAAGACTTTCTCCAAGCTGGTGAGTTCGTTCAAGGCTGACACCATCCTCCACCTTGCCGGCATCCTTTCTGCCAAGGCTGAAACGATGCCTCAGGAATCATGGGACATCAACCTGGGAGGTACTTTCACCGCCCTCGAGGTGGCTAGAGAACATGGAGCGGCACTGTTTTTCCCAAGCTCCATCGCCGCGTTTGGCCCGTCGACTCCCCAGGATAACACCCCGCAGGTGACAATCCAAAGGCCAACCACCATCTACGGGGTGGCAAAGGTAACCTGCGAACTGCTGTGCGACTACTATCACAAGAAGTATGGGGTCGACACCCGCGGGCTCCGCTTCCCCGGACTCATATCTTATGAAGCGCTTCCCGGCGGAGGTACCACCGACTACGCAGTCCACATATACTACGAGGCTCTGTCCAAAGGCCGTTACACCTGCTACATAGCTCCCGGCACTTACATGGACATGATGTACATGCCCGACGCCCTAGCCGCGGTTGTACAGCTCATGGAAGCCGATCCGTCAAAACTGGTGAACCGCAATGCATACAATGTGTCAGCAATGAGTTTTGCTCCGGAAGACATCGCGGCGTCCATCAAGAAGTTCATACCGGAGTTCGAGATCTCCTATGATGTAGACCCGGTGAGGCAGGCCATCGCCGAATCGTGGCCCAATTCCCTTGACTGCACTGCAGCCAAGGAGGAATGGGGTTTTGATCCTGAATACGATCTCGACCGGATGACTCAAGATATGCTGGAGCGGCTTAAGCAAAAGCGGCAGGCAACTGAGGGATAAGACGGGAATACTAGAGTACCTGCAGCACACAGTACGCATTGGATAGGTGTAACAGGATACGTGGAACCCATCTGTCAAGATCGGTCTGGCAATCGTCCATGACATCAGCCGGGTCCTTAGCCTGATCCGTGGAACACCTGTGCCGAGCTGGATCCCGTGGCGTCTGCCGGAGGGGCAGAGTCACGGGATGATTACACCGAAGGGGTTGTGGAAGGCACAGGTGTAGTCTTAACCCTGGCGGACGGGAATCTGTAGTCCAATCGCCAACTGCCCTAGTACATAGGTCCGAACAATCCGTCCACCAGGCTGATGCCTATCACCCGGCTGTGTTTGACCAGATACATAATGCTTTTTGTGCTGCCCTCCGGCACGTAGACAAAACCGTAATCATAATCTGGCCCGAACCAACCTTCATCCTCGTGGCTTATCTGATCGAGCTTTCTAAGCTCTTCCGGCCTCCAGCGCTCCCAGAGTCTCTCTTCAGGATCACCCACAGCAACCCCCTTAGTGGAAGCCCCCTCCCTGCTGGTCCGGATGCAGTAGACGTAGTATACCCCGTCCCCTTCATCCATGTATTTGAGCTGGACCCCGTCGGACTCAACGATGGTAACCTGGCCAAGCCCTTCTGCATAGAAGGTCTCGCTGCTGGTTACCGCAAGATTGGTGCCAAAAGGGAAACCTGTGGGATATGAGTTCAGCGAAACGTAGAACCGCCTGCCGGCTTCTTTGATGTCAAGGTTAAACGTGCTCTCGTGGTAGCTTACAAGCACAGCCAGATGACGCCGCAGCCTATCTGCTTCATCGGGAGTGAACCTGTCCAGTGCCGCGGTGTACAAGCGGTTGTGGTAGTTCCACTGTAGCAGCACAAGCTGGGTGGTCATCTCGGCATAGGCACCGTCGGATGCCAGGAACAGCTTGCCCAAGTAATAGTTGCGCATAATCTGATCGTAAGGATCTGCCGCCATGCCGCTCAAAGCTGCGTCAAACAGTGCGTCCCAGAAGGGCTTCCACCACTCGAGCCCGTAGGCCCGGCGGAGCTCTTCCCAGGTGTCCTTGGTGAAGTGCTCGAGGCAGGGCAAAAGGTCGTACGCGCTGACCGCATCCTTGCCTTCGGCTATGAGCTTGGGCATGTAGTCATGGATATTCCCTGACGACTGGGTGAACAACTCCTGCGGGGTACCGGAGCTGTCGCCACGCTCGAAACTGCCTGCCACAGGGGTATGCCCAAACACACTCTTTACAAACTCAGCCGCCACATGTTGGGGATCCAACAAAGAGCTTCCGACATCAAACTGCTGAGCTTTACGTGCGGCATCTGTCTCCTCTTGCAAGGCAGCATAATATTCTCTGGATGGCACTCCATCCGCATCGGGGAAATACACGTAGACGTTGCCAATCTCGTCGCGCCAGCGCTCCACGCACCAGATCCCTCCTTCCCCCTGCTTCACCGGCTGGGAAAGATACAGTGTCCACGCTACGTCTTTGGTCCCGTTTACAGAGTAGTAAGGGTAATATCTGATGAAGATATGCTCGCTGTCGTAGGTGTAGGGTCTCCCGAGGAACTCTTGGTCATCATAGGCGGTTAAGCCGTTGCGCTGTATAAAATCCTTCCGTATGAAATCACCTACAGAAGAAAACAATTCTGCATATGCCTCATGGTCATCAGGTAACTGTTGTACATCAGTGGGAAACGAAAAGCCGTAGTAGTGTTTGGCATCTTTGGCGAAGAAACTAAGCCCAGTGCCGACCGAGGTTAGGGCCTGCTCATACTGGGCTTCGGTATAACGCACAAGGTCAAAAAGGCGGCCCATCTCAGGGTATTTTTCGTAAGTTGACTTAAGATAGATGCTTAAAAGGGTGCGCCCGTCTTCATGGTCTACGGGGTCGATAAGCAGTTGGCCTGCATATTGTTTGGGTATGGCTATAGTCAGCCCGTCGCGCCTATACAAGTTGACCTTGGCGGACGTACATCCAGGCACCAGAGCCGCAACACAAATCACAAAAAGTGCTAAAAACACCGCACTCGACAAAGCCCTTGGCTTAAGCTGGGAAATCACTCTCGGCAACTGGGATACCCCTCTCGTGTTTTCTGGGCCGGACTGCGCTTGCCTGCCTTTGCATCCCCTGATGCAGCTTATGTCCCGGCCTCACAAGCATATAGGATNNATGGGAGATCCTTTCACAAGCATAATCTGACTGTTCTTAGCATATCTTCTCCATGTTTCTACCGAGAGCCGTCTACCCTGAGGTTGTAAACTGACCGGTTGAAGATATGACTACGTTCTCACAGGGGAACGCAAAAATGTCGCTGCAATGGCGGGCATTCGCCTTGTGCCAACAGGCAACATACATTGTATAATCAAGCTGGAAACTGGGTATTGGCGAAAAAGCCTATTGCAAAGGATGCAAGCAACATGAACAAGGCAAAACCGCCCATCACCTGTGAGCCTTTTTCGTGTCAGCGTGACAACCTTACCATCCGCGGCCATGTGTTTCGTAGAGAAACCGAGGTCCTGCCGGCCGCCATCGTCTGCCATGGGTTCATGGCAAACCAAAGCTTTGTAAGGCGTTATGCAGAGTGCTTAGCCCGTCTCGGCTGGGCCGCCTTTGCCTTCGACTTCTGCGGCGGAGGCCTGATGAGCAGCAGCGACGGCAGTCCCGCCGAAATGTCGGTTCTGACAGAAGTAGAAGATCTGAAATCAGTCATAGGGTATGTCAAGCAAAGAGATGACATAGACCCCGGACGCATTTCACTTATGGGCTGCAGCCAAGGCGGGCTGGTATGCGCACTCACGGCCGCTGAGCTAAACACTCAAATTGAGCGCCTAATCCTTTTTTGTCCAGCCCTTTGCATCCCTGATCATGTACGCCGGGGCAAGGCGCTGTTTGCAAGGTTTGACCCTGACAAGGTCCCACCTGTGATCAGCCGGTTTCCCATGAGACTGGGCGACGTGTATGTGAAAGATATCATAGGTATGAACGTCTATGAGGAAATCCGAGGTTACGAAGGCCCGGTACTGATAGTACACGGGACAAAGGACCGAATAGTGCCTGTCTCCTATTCAAGGCGGGCGAAAGAGGTATATAAGCACTGTGAATACGTAGAGATCGAAGGTGCAGGCCATATGTTCCGGGGAGAACACGACCGCAAGGCCATGGAAGCATTAGAAAGGTTCATGACGGGTGATAGCCGGGAGGGATCACGAGAGTGAATGGCAAGTTCCGCATACCGCTCATTGCCATCGCAGCACCAATGTAACAGAGCATCNNCCCATAAACGCCGCGCTACAGCCGCAGCCATTTAGGTCCAACCAATCACCGCAGAACTCCCTACAGTCATCGCAGAACTTCCTACTGCCATCCTGAATCATCGTCGGTGAAAGCATTGGTGAAGGCACATCTCCGACCTATCACGCAGAACCAAGGAGGTTCGAAGTGTGAAAAGCCAGGCATCCACAATCCATCAGCTTAGGCGGGTCACTACGCTAATGGACAGCCCGCTAAAGACCTATGTCCAAATCGGCTTCTTCCTGATCGCCGAATCACTTGACCCGGTGCTGACCGCCTTCGCCCTGAAGCACCTCATAGACTCCCTGGTATCCCTGGACGCTAGCCGAGTATGGCAGGCGACTCTCCTTTACTTGACGGTGATGGTGTTGTGCGCAGTGGTTTCAGGCGCAGGTGTCTCGGTGCGGGTCAATCTGGTAGAGGAGCTCGCCCGCAAACAACGGGAGGGTTTAATGAAGGCCGGTGTCGGCATACCCCTGCTTGAGTTCGAGAGACTCCCCAGGGGCGACCTGGTATCCAGACTTACATCAGATATCGGGGTATCGTCCCGGGTCATAACCGAGTGTTACCTTCTGGCCAGGATAGCTTTACGCGCCGTAGCGGCGGCAGTTTACATGATCACCCTTAACTGGCAAGTGGCCATAGCCTGCGCACTAACAGGCCCTCTTACCCTCGTGGTCAGCGGGTTTATCTCCAAGCCCATAAACAAGCGCTCCGAGGCAGTTCAGAAGGCCATAGGCCAGGTTTCGTCTGAAGCCCTCAATACCCTGGAGGGCGTTCAGGTGATCAAGTCTTACCTGGCAGAGGCTTCGGCGGAAAGGCGCTTCCTTGAAAAAGCTTCGGTGGTGAAGCAGGCGGCGGTGAAGATGGTTTCAGTGTTTGCGTTGAACGCCGCTTGGATGGGCACAGGCTCCCTCCTACCCTTCATCGTCACGTTTGGGTACGGCGGCTACATGGCGGTGCAAGGCAAGCTTACCCTGGGAGGCATCCTGGCCCTGGTCAACCTGTGCAACAATCTGGGCTGGCCGCTGGCTGCCTTGGGACAACACCTGGCCAGCGTGCAAAGGAGCTTCGGCGCCTTCAGGCGGATCACGGAGATCCTCGACATGCCTCAGGATGTGGACCCGGTTCAGGTTGAGGCAGCGGAAGCACCGGAGGTGACAAAAGCAACCAAGGCTTTTGAAGTAGCAGGTGCCGCGGACGCAAGAAGGCCGGCAGAAGCAGCTGAAGACGCAGCAGGAACTGGATTTGCACCAGCAACTGAAGCAGCAAACGCACCGGTAGAGACAGAACTAGCTGAAGAAACCAAGCAAGCGGGCCTGTCGATAATCGTTAGGGATCTTTCCTTTGAGTACGTGAAAGGCTCCCCGGTCCTCCGTGACATCTCCCTGGACATTCCCTCAGGCTCCCTGGTGGTCCTGGCGGGCAAGAGCGGGTGCGGTAAGAGTACCCTCATCAAGATCCTTGCAGGGCTGTACCGGCCGGCCCCGGGTACCGTGTTCATCGGATGCAGAGACCTCCACTACCAGGCCGGCTGGGCCCGTACTGTAACGGCCTACCTACCCCAGGAACCCTTCCTGTTTTCAGGTTCCTTGCGGGAAAACCTGAGCCTGGCCAGGCCTGAGGCGTCCGATGACGAGCTACGGGAGGCTTTGGCCATCGCCGATGCCCTTGATTTTGTCCATCGGGATGAAGACGGGCTGGACCGCACGGTAGCAGAACGGGGTACCTCATTCTCAGGGGGAGAAAGGCAACGCCTGTGCATCGCCCGAACGCTTCTTAAGGGAGCCTCGGTGCTCTTAGTTGATGAGCCGACCAGTTCGGTGGACAAAGAGTCTGAAGAGCGAATTTGGTCGAGCCTGCTCAAGGCAATGAAGGGAAAGACCTGCATAGTGGCGACCCATCGCTTGGATATAGCCCAAAGGGCTGACTTGGTCGTGGTGATGGAGGCCGGCCGGATCGTCGAATGTGGCACCCATGGCGACCTGTACAAACCAGGGTCTGTCTACGCCAGCCTCGTGGGTGGAACGGAAGGGGTGATTGCCGGATGAGCCTGGAACAGAGACTGAAGGATGATAAGGCAAAGCACAAGAAAGGTAAGAGTCTTGAGGTTGGTAAGAGCGAAAAGCGGTCTAATGCTTGGAAGGATATCCGGGACCTCTTGTCGCTCCTCGGGTCTTACTGGCCCCTCTATGTAATCTGCATACTGCTGGCCATCTGCGGGAACCTGGCTTACGGTCCCGGTATAGCTTACTGCCTGGCGATTCTCACCGATTCCATTACCGCAAGGGATATGGCCTTGGTGTTGAAATCAGCGCGGCTTCTCGGGCTCATGGCGTTGGCTATGGGAGTCTTGTCCGGCTTGTCTCTCTTCCTGTCGGAGTGGACTCTGGAAACCGTGGCCTTGAACACCAGGCGGAAGGTGATGTCCAGGGCTCTAAGGACAAGTATGTCTTACTGGCACACCCACAAGACGGGAGACACGGTGTCGTTAATCATAAACGATACTGAGACAGCCAAGCAGGGCCTGAGTTCACTTTTCGGCCTTGTCGGTAACGTGGGGCTTATTGTGTCGTGCATGATTACCCTCATTGCATGGGGCCCTGTCACCGCAGTGGCCCTCATTATCCTGGCGGCGCTGTGTATGTTCGTCGGAGCCCGGTTCGCAACACCTGTAGGAAAGGTCAGCGATGAATACCAGGCTGAAATGGCCAATACCACCTCAGCTGCCACTGAGCTGTTCAGTGGGATAGCGATTGTGAAGTCCCTCAAGGCCGAACCTGTGGCCCTCGGGAGGGTACTCAGGACTGTAGATCGGCTGTACGACGTCGCCCGGCAGAGGGGCCGGGTGCTTGGCCTCCAACAGGGAGCCGTGGGGATTGCTCAAGGCCTTGCCTTCGCAGGGGTGTTCATTGTAGCCGCGTTAGTGACAGTCCAGGGCGGGATGACAGTCGGACAGGCGATCGGGGTGATGCAACTGGCCTCCCTTCCCCTTAGCGTGTTCGGATCGCTGGGCCAGAGCTGGGCCTCAATCCAGCAGAACCTGGCGGCAAGCCGGAGGCTCCTGACAGCCATGGAGATATCTGTGGAGCCTGTAGAGCAGGATGCCCAAGACGCTGTGGCGCTGCCGGTATCCCAAGACGACGCGGATCTCCAAGCTGACGCCCGCTTTGCACTTGACGCCGGTGGGCCTGAGTCTCTCCATCCTGTCACCCATGCCGTGGTTCATCCAGGCGCGCCTTATGAATATGTGCTCGAGTTCGACTCGGTTACGTTCGGTTACGAGCCTGGCAAGCCCGTCTTGCAGGAAGCGAGTTTCAGGCTCAAAGAGAATGAAAAGGCAGCCCTGGTGGGCCCGAGCGGCGGAGGCAAGTCATCGGTCCTCAGGCTCATCCAGAGGTTCTATGAACCATTGGAAGGGACCATCAGATTCCGGGGAACCGATATCTCACACATTCCGCTAAGGGAACTAAGAAGCCGAATAGGCCTGGTTACCCAGGAGCCTTTCATCTTCCCGGGGACGGTGCGTGACAACATCGCCATGGGCAATGCACACGCTTCCCTCGACGAGATAGTAGCTGCGGCCAAACTGGCCAATGCCCATGAGTTCATCACCAGATTGCCTCAAGGATATGACACGCTATTGGACGAACGGGGAGGCAATCTCTCAGGCGGTCAAAAGCAGCGGATCTGTCTTGCCAGGGCGTTTCTCAAGGACGCCGAGCTCCTGCTGTTGGATGAGCCCACCTCAGCGGTGGACGCCGAGTCCGAAGCGCTTATCCGTCAGTCGGTAGATGAGTATGCCTCACGCAAGACAGTGCTGGTCGTGTCTCATACAGAGGGGGTTGTCGAAGGCGCCAGCGTGATTCTGTCCCTGGCAGACGGAAAGATAAGCGAGGAGCGGTAACTCAAGGCTGACGTACCGAAGGCGCTCAATGCGCCCCTTACCCAGAGGCTGTCCAAACGAGCTTCCCGGGTGACAAGACCCGGATGAATCGCTGTAGACCTGGAGACTGTGAGAGAAACGGGTGTTCTGGTCTGACAAGACCAGGACGCCCGAGTGCTGTACTCATTGGTTACCAGGTGGTGTCATTAACCTTCCGGTCAATCCGGGCGCTGAGGCGAGCACAGCCCGAGCGTCTTGGGCTCGTGGGTTGTACTCACGAAAGGGTCTCATAAGTCCGCCTTATCTTGGCAAGCATGTAGCCGGCATACTGTATTGCAAGCCCATTGTCCAAGGACATGGCTGTGCCCTTTTCATACTCGTCCAGAGCGGCCTGAACCAGGCAGCGGAATCTCTCAGGAAGGCTGGTGAGCCCCCAGCGTCCGCCTTCTGACTTGGACAATACAAGGTCATGCTTCACATATGCCAATACCCTGCACAGATTGAGGATTATGTACATGGGATTGTCTAAGATGTCTTTCCGGGCGTTCGCAATATCATGCCAGATGCTGTCGAAGTACTCTTCTTTGCTGACGGGTCCGAACACATCCCGTATGGGTTTCCCGTACAGGGTCTTGCCCCTATGGCGGAGCACCATTACATGTGCCGCGAGATCCCTGTCGGGGCCCTTCATCGCTTCCACATATCCCTCAGGATTTGCCAGGTACCGCTCCAGATGCCAGGCGGAAAAGTGTAGTTCAAATGGCGTGGGATACACAAACGGGTTGCACACCGCTTGTCTCACAACGTGAAGCTCGATGCCATCTCCAGGAGTCTCTTTGTTCAGCTCCACTACCATGTCCATGTACTTCCGCTTGACCTCATTTGGGAGAGCACTATTAACAACAACCAGTAGATCTAAGTCACTGCTTCTGCCATTCCAGCAGCCCATGGCAGCAGAACCGTGGAGGTAGATGCCGACGAGGTTGTCGCTCAATAGTGTTATATTTTGCTGTACAAAGCGTTTCAGCAAGCCATTAAGTTCTAACATTCACATACCTTACGTTCAATCTCATTAATGTACCTGCCTAAAAAGATACTCCAAATACTCTTCAATATC
>LFST01000003.1 GCA_001513185.1 Candidatus Fermentithermobacillaceae bacterium DTU015 | reverse complement strand
GGTGCACATAGTGCACCATTCTGGCGGTCGAATACATCAGGACCCAGATAAATGGTGCATCTCGTACACCACTCTGTACCACTCTAGTATGGACACATGGGGCATCCGGTTGATCCTAGTACCGGGGCCGATTGTGAGGGAGTAACATTCAATACCTAGCGAATCGGTTTGCCAGGATTTATGAAACTGTCTCTTGCAGGTACCATTGTCAAAGTGTTAATGGGAAATGCAACGACGGGAATTTGGCGAGGCTATGGACGTCGTGGCCTTACTGGCACATGCTTTGATCTTTTTGTTCTGTATACTCCCGGAGTTTTCTGAGGTAGTAGGAGTATTTTTTCCGCGCAGCTTCCATAAGGAAAATGGCTTCGTCAACCCTGTCCGCTTCTGTGGCTTCCCTAAAACACGACAACGCCACATCGTAGTCCTTTTGGGCTTGCCTCAGGGCTTTGAGCAGTTGGGCCATCTCATTATCCTGGCCCTCTTGCTTTCTCGAAAACAAGTCAAACAGTTGCATCCACCTGGTCGCCCCCACATTCATATGTGTACGCACCACCTATAATGTTTGATACTATTTCCAGTATGGGATGGAGGTGGTAATTTTATACATGTGCGCCAGGGGACAAGCAGGCAGCATTCCGGACAGACTGATGGGTTTATTCAACCCCTGGNNTTCAACCCCCGGCTCCGTCAAACCCCTGGACTCTGCTCAACCGCTGCGGGTTTGCGTTATCTAATCCCACCCGAAATCCTTATAATGAACTCAGGAGGTATTTTTGTGGAAGAAAGTAATTTCAAGCAAGTCCGACAAGTTCTCCTGGGGATTTTGCTGGCCAATCTGCTGGTAGCCGGCACCAAGATCGTTATGGGCTCAATCATCCAAAGTGCCAGCATGACCGCAGACGGATTTCATTCCCTTTCAGATGGCTTCTCCAACCTTGTCGGGTTAATCGGAATTCACTATGCTTCCAAGCCTGAGGATAAGGAACATCCCTATGGCCACACCAAGTTTGAGACATTGGCCGGCCTGTTCATATCGATCATGCTGCTGTTTGCCGGGGGAAAGGTTGTCTTAGGCGCGATTGAAAGGCTCAAAAACCCTATCGTCCCCCAGATAACCGTTGAAAGCCTGGTATTGCTTGTAATCACACTCATCATCAACGTTGTTGTGTGCGTCACTGAATACAAGAAGGGCAAGCAACTTGGCAGCCAGATCCTCATTGCAGATTCAACGCACACTAGAAGCGATGTTTACGTATCAGTAGGGGTATTGATGACTCTGGCAGGAATTAGGTTGGGGCTTCCACCAATAATCGATCCAATCGTGTCACTTGTAGTAGCCGGCTTTATCATTCACGCAGGTTATGAGATTTTCAAGGAAACCAGCGATGTGCTGGTTGACGGTGTAGCTGTGGATTCAGATGAGATCAGGCAGATTGTAATGGGTTTTGATGATGTAAGGGATGTCCATAACATCAGAAGCAGGGGCAGTTTCAACAACCTGAATATTGACTTGCACATAATAGTTGACCCGAGGCTGGATGTTGAAAGGGCTCATGAACTGGTGCACGATATAGAGGATGCTATCAGGGCGAGATTCAATGCCTATGCACAGGTAATCGCCCATGTGGAACCTGACACGGAAGACGGGCGTGACTAGATCCCGCGAAGCCATATTGATAGGGCTAGTAAATGATTGGGCCTTTGAGATGTCCAATACGATGAGTTTGCCGCCCTTCTGCCGCACTGCCCTATCAGCAATACCATCACCCAAGAACCGGTTTACTCAGGCTTCCTGTGCACCCCAAACAAACCCCTTCCCTTTTTCAAGTAGAGTCCTTCCACTAATTCCCCTCAAACCCTTGGGAATACCGACTTGTTATTCACATTTTGTTTTACACTCTCAATTTACTAAACTTATGGTTAGAAACAACACAGCAATTACAATAATACAAATAACAAAGACAACAATTACTGCAATATTACTCATTAAAGCATGTTTCAAAGATGTCCAGAATTTTTGTATAATTACAACATTAACAGCAAAAAAGAGAGTATACACTGGGTTGGTTTTTAAAGAAAACATGCTAGAAATCAATACATAACTTAGTGTAATAAACGATGAAGTACAATTAAGTTCGCAAAAATAAAGAGGAAAAGCCATCGGCAACTCCGAATTTGG
>LFST01000018.1:10812-14649 GCA_001513185.1 Candidatus Fermentithermobacillaceae bacterium DTU015 | reverse complement strand
ACGAAGACCCCCAGGTAATTGCCGAGAAAGCTGATATCGTAGTAGACCGCGATGAACTGGAACGTGGCAGGACTATCCCTGAGCTCGCCAAACAAATGGGCGCAACCAAGTTTATCCACTATTCTTTCCCAAGGCACATGTCAATTCCATTGATTTCACAGCGCCGCGACAGGTTCAAGGAAGAGTGCGAGAGACTAGGGATGGAATTTATCGAAGTCTCGTCGCCCGACCCAACGGGTCCCGACGGAATCCCTGGAACCCAGAAGTTCATCCTTGAAGACGTGCCTCTGCAGGTGCAGACCCACGGCAAAGACATTGCAGTGTTCGGCACCAACCTTGCCATGCAAGAACCTATGATTAGGGCAGCATTGGAAGCAGGCTGCATATTCCCTGAACCGTGCAGCCCTGGCCCCACCATGGGTTATCCGGGCGCTCTCGGAATCGACGTCAAAGGTATGTCCGGGGACATGCAGGCCATCATGGACGCTATCGAAGAGGAAATCATCGCAAGGGGCGGAGCAGGACGCTTTGCAACCTGGCCTGTTGCCCTCAACATGGCCATCATCCAGTCCTTGGCCGAGCTGGCCTTCCAGGCGGTAGAGGGCAAAGTGGACCTTGGCGATGTTGATGCGCTCAAGGCTGCCATGGAGAAGGAAGCCGGAAGCGAGATGATGGTGAGGCGGCTTATTGATGGCACAAACTATTACGTGGCGATTGCAGGGTCATACATTTTCGGTGCTGAAAACTAAGCTTCTTTGTCAGGCTTAACACGGTCAAGCAAAGCAGGCAGCAGAGCTCGATGTTCTGCTGCCTGATTCTAAGTAGAAAGGTGTTAACGGACCTAGACCGGAGCCGCCACGCTCCGATACGGAAACAGAGGTGGTAGCGAATGGCTGCTGAGAGGGTGCTTGAAATAAAGAATGTGTCGAAGTGCTACGGGGATAATCCTGTGCTGAACCAAGTAAGCCTTTCTGTGAACCGTGGCGAAATACACGCCTTGGTCGGGGAGAATGGAGCAGGCAAGAGCACCCTTATGAATATCCTGTTTGGTATGCCGGTCATCCATGAGACAGGCGGGTTCACAGGGGAGATCTGGGTCAACGGAAACAAGGCTGAGTTCAAGAGCCCCAGAGACGCCATGAAGGCCGGCATCGGGATGGTCCATCAGGAATTCATGCTGCTGCCAGGCTTTTCCGTGGCTGAGAACGTAAAGCTCAACCGCGAGCCCACCAAACCCAACCTTATCTCAAGAGTTGCAGGGCAGAAGCTTGAGTCCCTGGACCGTCGCCAGATGGGCTTAGATACCAGGCAGGCTTTAGACAGGATCGACATGGACGTGGACGAGTGGCTGCCTTTGGTGGGTATGCCTGTAGGCCACCGGCAGTTCATCGAGATCGCCAGGGAAATCGACAAGACAGACTTGTCTTTGCTGGTTCTCGACGAACCCACTGCCGTGCTCACGGAGACCGAAGCGTCCAGTTTGCTCGCTATATTGAAGCACTTGGCTGAATCAGGCGTAAGCGCGCTTTTCATCAGCCACAGGCTCGACGAGGTGTTTGAAGTAGCCGATACCATCACGGTGCTGAGGGACGGGGAAGTGGTGTGTACTGTCCCCAAGAAGGAGGCCCGCATGGAAACCATCGCCGAGCTCATGGTAGGGAGGAAGCTTGGGAAACTCAAGTCTGCCGGTCCCGGAAGGGCCGGCGGTAACCAGGCGATTTTGGAGGTCAAGAATCTGAGTGTAGACATGCCTGGGGAGTACGTTAACAACGTCAGCTTTTCCGTCAGGAAAGGGGAAATCTTTGGGATCGGCGGGCTTGCGGGCCACGGCAAACTGGGGGTCGCCAACGGCCTCATGGGACTCTACCGCGCTTCAGGCACGGTGATCTGCGACGGCAAGGAGATACCTCTCAATGACCCCAATGCTGCTTTAGAAGCAGGGCTGGTGCTCTTGTCTGAAGACCGCCGTGGCGTAGGGCTCTTGTTGGATGAGTCCATCGAGAACAACATCGCCATGCCGAGCATTGTGGGCCGGAATAAATTTGTCAGAAGGTTAGGGCCTTTGCCCGTTTCTATTGAAGACAGGAAAGCTATCAGGAAACATGCCGAGAACATGATATCCCTGCTGGATATCAAGTGCACAGGGCCTGAGCAGGCTGTCCGCAGGCTGAGCGGGGGTAACCAGCAAAAAGTGTGCGTGGCAAAGGCAATTACCATGGAGCCAAAAGTGCTGCTGGTATCCGAGCCTACAAGGGGCATAGACATTGGGGCAAAAGAACGGGTGCTCAACGTGATAAGGCAGCTCAATGAGGAAAAGGGTATCACCGTCGTGATGACCTCTTCTGAGCTTGCCGAGCTGAGGTCTATGTGCGACCGGATCGCCATCATGTACAACGGCAAGATCCAGGGGATCCTGAGCCCTGACGCACCTGATGCTGAATTTGGCCTGTGTATGGCCGGGGGAGGAGGGGAGGCAAATGATTGACTCTTTGAAGCAACTGGTGAAAGCTGTCGGCCTCCCAAGGCTTACGATAGTACTGTTTCTCGTGGTCTTGCTGGTGATTGGTGCAGTTAACCGGCTGCCCATCTCGATGCTCTTGGGCAACTCCCTGGTCAGGATCGGTATGAACGGAATCATGGTACTGGCTATGGTCCCCAGCGTGCAATCGGGGGCAGGTCTTAACTTCGGCTTGTCCATTGGCATCATTGCAGGGCTGCTGGGTATGTTGGTTGTGATGGAGTTCAAAATCGGAGGCCTGCTCGGGCTCGCGCTTGCGCTGCTTATAGCAGCTGTCTTGGGTGTGGCATCAGGATATGTTTACGGCTTGATACTTAACCGAGTGCGCGGGCAGGAAATGATGATCGGTACTTATGTGGGATTTTCCATCGTATCGGCCATGTGCATGTTCTGGATCATGGCGCCCTTTAAGAACCCTGAGATGATCTGGGTGATTTCAGGCAAAGGGCTGCGTACGACCCTGCCTGTAAGTGACTCCATGGCTCAGATCCTGGATAAGCTGTGGGGGTTCTCAATTTTCGGTATGAAGGTGCCCACAGGGCTGCTGCTTGCGTTTGCCTTGGCTTGCCTGCTGCTAGGGCTGTTTAACCGCACCAGACTGGGCATATCAATGAGGATCGCAGGTGCAAATCCCACATTTGCCATGTCGTGCGGCATAGACGTGGACAAGATGAGGATACTTGGCACTGTGCTGTCTACCGCCCTGGGTGCCATGGGGATGGTAGTTTACTGCCAGAGCCTGGGGCTGGTGCAGCTGTACACGGCTCCCTTGATGATGGCATTCCCAGCGGTGGCGGCGGTGTTGCTAGGTGGCGCCAGCGCCAGGAAAGCCACGGTTTGGAACGCCGTACTGGGTACGATGTTGTTCCAGACGCTCCTCACCATTGCCTTGCCTGTGACCCGTAGCGTGATCGAAGGGGATATTTCTGAGGTTGCCAAGACAATCATTTCAAACGGAATGATCCTTTACGCCTTGACACGGAAGGAAGGTGATGGCTAATGCGGGAGCGGTTTCAAACCGAAGGCAGGTTCCGCCCAGGTGACCTGCTGAGACGCAATGCAGTCCCGATCTTGTTCTTGTTCATGTGTGTGCTCGGGGTGCTCGTAAGCGGCCAGAACATAAGGTATATTGCCCACGAGCTGGTGTCGCGGCTTGCCCGCAACTGGTTCTTGGTGTTGTCCTTGATAATCCCGGTTACCGCAGGGCTCGGGCTCAACTTCGCCATAGTGCTGGGTGCCATGGCTGGGCAGGTGGGGCTCATTGTAGCCACCCATTACAAGATCCCCGGATTGCTGGGGCTGGCTGTGGCGGTAATCCT
>LFST01000018.1:0-10722 GCA_001513185.1 Candidatus Fermentithermobacillaceae bacterium DTU015 | reverse complement strand
AACAACCCTGAGATTATGCTGGATTCAGGTGTAGGATTGCGCGGTACGGTTGAGCTCAAGTACTGCAAGTATGCCTTGGACAACCTGCTAAAGGTGAGGGTGCTCGGGGTAAATATCCCCGTGGCTACCTTTGCCGTGGTGGCTGCGCTGTGCCTGGGTATCAGGTGGTTGTATAAGACCAAGTTGGGGCAGGAACTCAGGGCAGTGGGCCAGGATATGGCCGTGGCATCTGTTGCAGGCATCAACGTGGCCCGTACCAGGATTATAGCCATGGTGATGTCTACGGTTTTGGCTGCCATAGGCCAGGTGATATTCCTGCAGAACATGGGCGTTATCAACACGTTTAACAGCCATGAGCAGATTGGTACGGTGGCTATTGCATCGATCCTGGTGGGAGGGGCGAGTGTCACCAGTGCCACCGTCGGCCATGCACTTATAGGCACCTTGCTGTTCCAGCTGCTTTTCATAGTGTCTCCTTCCGCAGGCCAGCGGCTCATGGGCAACGCGCAGGTTGGTGAGTTTTTCCGGGTGTTCATAGGCTACGGGATTATCGCCGTGGCACTCCTCATCCACTCCTGGGAAAGGAAGGCTTCTTTAGAAAGGGCATCCCGGCAGCCTGCGGTGAAAGGGGAGGCAAAAGTCGCAGGAAGCCCGTAACCGGGCACGAAACCTAACATGGAGCAAATGAGCAAGCCATGCAACAGGGCATGGAGGAGAAAATGCAGTAAGCACATGTTCTAGAGCATGTAACAGAGTTACATAAAGGTTACATAAGGCAAGGAGGGCTACAAGTGAGTTCATTGGACAAGGTTATTAGCTGGATCGATGAGACCAGGGAGCAAAGCATTGAGAAACTGGCAAGGCTCATCAGCCAGCCCAGCGTGAGCTCAACCGGCGAAGGCGTGGAAGAATGTGCCCAATTGCTGGTTGAGATGCTCACGGAAGTGGGCCTGGACGCCAAGGTTATGCCTACCAAGGGCTTGCCTGCGGTGTACGCCGAAAGGATAGCACCCGGGACTCCCACGGTGATCTTCTACGGACACTACGACGTCCAGCCGGTAGGTGACCTTTCCCTCTGGGAGACGCCCCCGTTTGAGCCCGACATCAGGAACGGACGCATGTACGGGCGGGGGACAGGCGACAACAAGGGCCAGCTGCTCACCCACATCATTGCCGTTGACGCTTTCCTGAAGACCTACGGTGAACTGCCCTGCAGCGTAAAGTTCCTGCTAGACGGAGAAGAAGAAAGCGGCAGCCCCAACCTTGGAGACTTTGTCGAGGAAAACAAGGAACTGCTTAAGGCGGACGTGTGCTATTTTGCCGACGGCCCTATCCATTATTCAGGCCGCCCGCAGGTTGTGTTTGGATGCAGGGGAATCATCGACGTTGAAATCGTGCTCGACGAAAACATAAGGGACTGCCACTCAGGCCACTATGGTGCGCTCATCCCCAACCCTGCATGGCGCCTGGTCCACCTGCTCAAGACCATGAAAGATGCTGGCGGCAAGGTACTTGTGGAAGGGTTCTATGACAAGGTCAGGCCCATCACACCCGCCGAAGAGGAAGTCCTGAAGCACATCCCGTTTGATGTGGAAAGCTATTTCGAAGGTGTAAGATATCCCGGCACCGGGCCTGAATGGGACCGCATAGAGGCGCTCAAGGCCCATATGTTCCAGCCCACTATGACCATTACCGGGCTGGGAAGCGGCTACACAGGAGAAGGCGTGGCCACAATAGTCCCGGCTAAAGCCGTGTGCAAGATCGACATGCGCTTGGTTGCCGACCAGGATCCCGACGAGATCTTTGAACTCATAGAGAAGCATGTCAAGAAGCATTTGCCTGAAGCTAAGGTCTCTGGGCACGGCAAGATGTATCCGTCACGCACCGAGCTGGAGCTGCCCATTTCCCAGGCAATTATCGGTGCGGTCAAGCGGGCATGGGGCGTGGACCCGGTTGTGGTGCCGTCTTCGGGAGCCAGCTGTCCCGAGTATGTGTTCACACAGATCCTCGAGATGCCGACGATTTCAGTGCCTTATGCCAATCCTGACGAGAACAACCACGCACCTAACGAAAACTTTGATCTGGATCTGTTCATCCAGGGTATAAAGACCACTGCCCACGTCATCGATACCATCGCGAAGCACGAGGAGTGGTAATCAGCCTACTGAGACGACTATGAAGAAGACAGCGGAGTGCCGCTTAGGGCTGATCATAATCCGCTGCGTGATGGGTTGCTGACAGGTGTAGGATGCAAACAGCCAGGGGGCGGCTGTGGACGTTTCACCCCGGGATTCAAGCGGAATTCAAGATTGGAAGGGGAGCAAACGTCTGCGGCTGCTCCCGTAGACTGCCAGCCTCAACTTCCGCCGTCTTGGATCTGGCTGCTCCTGTTGCCGAGATCACCGGTTCGTGTAGCTTAGCGTGTGTTCGCCCCGCTGTGAACACCTTGAAGTTGTGTCATCCGCAGCCTTTTGCTTCATGAGGCACGCCATCAAAACATAATGTTCTAGTGAATCCCGTCAAGCTTGCGTATTGAAATAACTCTTTCATATGCTCGGGTTAGACCGGAGGAAAATGCTGAACCCGGGAACTATTTGTGTTATGTTGACATCTTAACTTATAGATATTCGTCATATATCGGCAAAATTTTCATTCTCCCACAATATTGCAAAGAGAGTTTACAGAAGAGGGTCTGCAACTATGAGGCGTTCTGAGGTTTTCGATTCATCTCCGCATGGGGTATCACGTGGCTTTCTGCGGCTGCCTAAGGCCGGCATGGTGCTCCTCGTATTCCTTATATTAAGCGGCCTGGCTGGGTGCAGTGTTGCAGGCTTTGTGGTACCTGTTTCCCTTGAAGGGGTGAGCACAAACCCAGGACAAGACCTTCCTGCAGACGATGGGGGCAGGTACAAATACCTGGAGCAGTCCAACACCCACAACCATCAGGCAGGCAGGGTGGAATCGGTAATCGAGTACGGCGAGGATTTTGTAATGGGTGTCCACTACCCGGTGTTTGGGAAACACCAAATCGACGCTGCTGTAGGCGAGTTTATCGATAACATCATATCCGGCTTTATGTCTGAAGTTGAAGATTTCACCGCCGGCCATCCCGACCATCGGGCGGAACTCAATGTGGATTACGAAAGCTGGCTGGTAGAAGACAAACTGCTTAGCATAAAGTTTATCAGCTTGGTATACATACCTGGTTACGCCCATCCCGACGTGACTATCCAGACCTTCGTTTACGACTGGGCAACAGAGCAGCCTGTTTTGCTCGAAGATATCTTGGTTGAAGCTGGCTTGCCCAAACTGGCCCAGCTAGCCAGGGACGGGTTGGCGGCTAATCCTGACTACGCTGACTATACCGGCTTGGACCTGTTTAACGCCGGGACGGAGCCCGTGCCTGAGAACTACTCCCTTTTCGTGCTTACCCAGGACCATTTCGTATTGTTCTTTCACAGATATCAGGTATTGCCGGGTGTTGCGGGGATTCCCAGCGTCGAACTGTCCTATGAAGATTTGGAAGACATAATCGATTTCGAAGCACTTAACCTTAACCCGGCTAGGCAGAGCGTAAGCAAGCCAGGTGAAACCGGACTAGGTTGCGTGGCACATCCGCCCTACCTGGTTCCCCACAGGGCGCGTGACTACAAAGGCTGCGACGCTGCTTACGGCGGACAACACAAGGGTGAAGCAGCTGGACCCGGTACTCCAGGCGGTCAGGATCCCAGGGGACAGGTGGTCAGGAAAATTGACCCTGATAAGCCCATGGTGGCGCTTACCTTTGACGATGGGCCGGATCCCAGCACCACATCTTCAATACTCGATACTCTAAAGCAACATGATGCGGTTGCAACCTTCTTTGTCATCGGAAATCGTGTCCATGACAACGCGGACCTGCTCAAGCGGATGATTGCAGAAGGTAACGAGATTGGCAACCATAGCTTGAGCCATAAGCGGTTGACCACTTTGTCCGGGCAAGAACTGCAGTATCAAATCGAAAAAACTCAGGCAGCGGTAAAGGCCGTCACCGGTGTTGAACCTGTCTTTGTGAGGCCCACCTACGGGTCTTACAACGATGAACTAAAGCAGCACATAGGCATGCCCATGATCCTGTGGTCGTTGGATACCAGGGATTGGGAAACCCGTGATGCGCAATCGATCATCCGGCATGTGCTTGATAACGTGCAAGACGGCGATATCATCCTCATGCACGACATCTATATGTCTACCGCGGAAGCAGTCAAGGTGATCGTGCCTGAGCTTAAGAGCCGGGGATTCCAGCTTGTCACCGTCAGCGAACTGCTTACGGCCCGGGGGATAAGTTTGGAGGCAGGCAAGGTATACCGCAACGGCGGCAGCTCGTAAGCCGCTTCCCATGAACCGGCCTTCTGCCTTCACAAAGGGCCATTCACACACCTCTCCCTAGATGCTCCGGCGCGATTCAGGCCGGGACCAAATGTTTTAGCCAAGGAACATTCCACGTGATTAGACGTCAAACACAATGACTNNCCACTTAGACACACCGGTGTGGCGAAAGCTTTATGGCCATATGGAGGTCTTGCTTCTCCTGGATGGCCGGCAATCTCAAGGGTAAGAAAGGATGGTGTTCATGGCAAAGAATCGCTATGTGGTTTATGCTTGTGTGCTGCTTCTCCTGGCAGCAGGAGCCAGCGTGTTTGCAAGCGGTTTGGCTCAAGGCAGCAACTTTGTGCGCATATTTGTCGGTGGAGAAGAAATCGTCGAACCAGGCGATGCATATGTAGTTGACGGAAAGACATTTGCACCTGTAAGGGCTATTGTGGAGGCCCTAGGCTTTTCCGTAGCTTGGGAAGGTGAGTCACGGACGGTCAGGATCTCGGCTGAACCAAGCCACGAGAACCAGGCCATGAGGATCGATTTGCTCGAACAAGCACTTAGGCCAATAAGCCCTGAGGACGCGATCGGGAAGTGGGCTGAGGGCGTCAAGACCAGAAACGGTGCACTTCAATACGCCGTGATGTCTCCTGGGCTCCGGGAGCAGAACTATGAGTATTTTGTATCTTCAAATTGGGTGACGGCTACTTCCAGCCCTTGGGTTGAGAGTTACGAGATAACCGAGGAGTCGGAAGCTTTAGATGGAGCCGTGCTGTATAAGGTAAAATTCGCGCTTGCTACCTCTACCGGGGATGCAGGCACTATCGTGAGCGACGTTGTGGTAAAGCAATACGATGAAACCTGGCTGGTGGATCAGATAACCGAAGAGTTCGAATTCCCCGGTTTTGAGCCTTCCTATACAGATGGTATTGTAAAGCAGATCGACCAAAGCGGTGAGCGGCCCCGCTTCTTGCTCGAGGGTGGGCCCATATCTAACGGAGAGCCCTTCCTCATCTGGCTCTCTGTGAGCGAAGACACCGAGTTCTGCTTCGCCGAAGTGTCTGAGGACGGTGAGATCGATCCTGAATCATTCACTCAGGCCAGCTTTGACGATCTGGAGATAGGCCAGCAGGTGAAAGTGCTGATACCTGGCCCGATTCTCGAATCCTACCCGGCACGGGGAGGAGCATCCGAGGTACTGATTCTAAAGTAATCAGGTAGTTGGGACGGCCAGGGCATGCTTTGACAGTTTGCCCACGGGTAAGTAAAGGTGTAAGTGTGCTGACGGGTGAAGATGATTCCTGCCGCAAGCGGCTTGTTAAGCCCGCTTACGGCAGGATTTTTACTTTCTTGTTGATCTCTTGGCGGACTTCTGCTTCCGTAGGGTGGTAGTATTACCTGCCGGGAGCCACTGTCTACCACCCTGAGCCACAAGTCCTCCGGCTGTATACGTGGCAGTCTTACCTGCCGGGAGCCACTGTCCTGTGAAGTGCCTATTGCACTCCATACCGCCGTCACATATACTAACCGTATAATGGAATCGTTCGTTAGAGAACGATCTGCCATGGGAGCTAGTATAGTGTTCATCAGGTGTGGCGGAGGGGGCAAACCCGTGGTTGAGAAGAAGTACGATCCAATGAGGTGTGCCGGAGCGGCCGAAGCCCAGATCCCGGCGGAAGGCACGGTTCGGCGCAGCTGTGGTGCATCCAAGGCAGGCAAGGCTGCCGGTGGCACCGGCAACTGCGACTTCAACGTGGAAATGTTCGTAGACCTTCTTAGAACTGCCAACCACGGGCTGCTTAACATAGTCCGGGAAGCATGGCATAAGTATCCGTTTCCGCCTTCCGGCATGGTAATAATGGCTGAGGTTATGAGAAATCCTGGTTCCTCTGTGAGCCAGGTTGCCCGGGACACGGGATTTGCCAAGTCCCATGTGTCCAAGACGGTTGACATTTTGGCTAGTCAAGGGTTTGTAGAAAAGCGGCAAGACCCTTCTGATCAGAGGGTCATCCGGCTTTACGCTACAGAGCAGCTCAGACTGCGGTTTCAAGAGGTGAAGGGGTCCATAGAAAACCGCTTGGCGGAAGTGTTGACCGGAATACCTAAATCAAAGCTGGACGACCTGGTAGAAGGGCTTGAGCTGCTGAACAAGGCCCTGGAAGAGTCCGGGTATACGAGGGCGGACTGTTCCCGGGTGTGATTGGAGCCTGCGCAAGATTACAGGCGCCCGCCGGGAGTGAACACGGGACACCAAGCAGTATGATTNNTATGATTACAGGTGATGAACAGGAGATGATCCAGTGAGACGGTTCTATCAATACCTGAAACCCTTTGCCCTGCAGGTATTTATAATCTTAGTGCTTGTTTTGCTACAATCCCTTGCTGAACTGGCTCTCCCCAGCTTTATGGCAGACATAGTCGACAAAGGAATTGCCCTGGGCGACACGGCGCTTATCTGGAGAATAGGCGGGCGCATGCTGCTGGTGGCCTTCTTGGGCACCATTTGCGCCGTAGTATCCAGCTATATGTCTGCCCGGGTGTCGGCGGCCTATGGGAAGCAGCTCCGCAGCGTCGTGTTTTCACATGCGACATCGTTGTCTGTATACGAATTCGACAAGATCGGTACCGCATCGCTTATCACCAGAACCACCAACGATGTGTCTCAGGTGCAGATGGTAGTGCTCATGTCGATGCGCATATTCATGTTTGCGCCAATGATGCTTATCGGAGGCATCATGCTGGCGTATTCAAAAGAACCTAAGCTCTCGCTTTTACTCCTGGCCATCTTGCCCATACTTGCGGTCTTGATTCTGGTCGGGTCCAAGAAAGTGCTTCCTATGTTCAAAGTGCTTCAGCAGAAACTGGACAGGCTCAACCTTGTGCTTAGGGAGAACCTGACCGGGGTACGTGTGATAAGGGCGTTTGACCGGATTGACTATGAGGCGGGACGGTTTGACGATGCAAGCAGGGACCACATGCAGACCGCGCTCAAGGTTTACCGGCTGTTGGCAGCTTTGATGCCCCTGATGAACCTGATCATCAACCTAGTAATCATCGGGATCATATGGATCGGAAGCCAGAGGATCGATGCCGGTTACTTGGAAGTGGGCGGGCTTATGGCTTTCATCCAATACGGTTTACATATACTCATGTCCCTTATCATGGTTTCCATGATTTTTGTGATGATCCCCCGTGCATCAGCATCGGCCGCGAGGATAAACGAGGTGCTGGATTCAGCTCCTGAGGTAACCGCGGAAGCGGCAGTGACAGCGGGCAAGGCACCTCTTGACATCAAAGGCACCGTTGAGTTCCGGAATGTCACTTTCAGCTATCCAGGCGCAGAGCAGCCGGCCATTACAGACATATCGTTTGTCGCCAAGCCGGGAGAGGTTACGGCTATCATCGGGGGAACAGGCTCGGGCAAATCAACCCTGGTGAACCTCATCCCCAGATATTTTGATGCAGACCAAGGCCAAATCCTCATAGACGGGGTGGATATCCGCGACATCCCAAGGGAGGAATTGCGGAAGCACATCGGGCTGGTCCCTCAGCAATCAGTGTTGTTTTCGGGGACAGTTGCCGAAAACATCCAGTGGGGCAAGCAAGATGCAACTGACGAGGAAATACGGTGGGCAGCAGCGATTGCCCAGGCCCTGGAGTTCGTAGAACAAATGCCTGATGGGTTCGGCTCCCACATTGCCCGGGGAGGCACTAACCTTTCAGGTGGACAGAAGCAGCGACTGTGCATCGCCCGAGCCATTGTAAGGCGTCCCAGGATCTATATTTTCGATGACAGTTTCAGCGCCCTCGACTTTAGGACCGATGCCAGAGTGCGTGCTGCGTTGCGGCGGGAGGTCAAAGATGCCACTGTGATTGTAGTAGCCCAGCGCGTGAGCACTGTGATGGATGCGGACAAGATCATCGTGCTTGACAACGGGAAGATAGTGGGGGATGGAACGCACGCTGAACTCCTGCAGACTTGTCCGGTTTACCGGGAGATTGTCCAGTCCCAGCTGTCGGAGGAGGAAATCGCATGAGCGATAGGCATGTGCGCCAGGGTGCAGCCAGAGATTTCAACAAGTCACGCCGTTTTGGCCCCAAGCCGGACGAGTCCGGCGGCAAGTCTTCAGGTTCAGGCATGACAGCCGGAGGCTCGGCGAGCAGGTCCGGCAGGCCGGTTGGCATGCATAGGATAAAAGATTTCAGGGGGACCTTGGCAAGGCTTTCAAGCTACCTCGGCCCTCGGAAACCTGCTCTGGTCGTAGTCATAATGCTTTCTGTGATAAGCACCTTGTTCTCCATAGTCAGCCCCAAGATCATGGGCAAAGCCACTACAAGATTGTTTGAGGGGATTATGCAGAAAGCCCAAGGGGTACCCGGCGCCGGCATTGACTTCGAGTACATAGGCAGGATCCTGGCTATCTTAGCCGTGCTCTATGTGGCTAGTGCAGCGTTCAGCTTCTTGCAGGGGTTCATCATGGCCGGGATTGCCCAGTCCACAGTATATGAAATGCGCAAGCAGGTCCAGGCAAAGCTAAACCGCCTGCCCCTCAAGTATTTCGACAGCCGGCCTCACGGGGAGATCCTGAGCCGGGTGATAAACGATGTGGATGCCGTAAGCTCTACTTTACAGGAAAGCTTGGTGCAGGTAATATCGGCGGCTGTAACCCTTGTGGGCGCATTTGTGATGATGCTGACCATTAGCCCGTGGCTCACCCTGGTGACCCTGGTAACCTTGCCTCTCACTGCTGTGGCTACGTGGTATGTGACCCGGCGTTCCCAGGGCTACTTCGTGGGATACCGCAAGGTGCTTGGCGAACTCAACGGATACGTAGAAGAGATGTACGCCGGCCACAAGGTAGTGAAAGCCTTCGGGCTTGAAGATGAATCTATAAACCGGTTTGACCAAGTCAACCAAGAATTGTACGAGCAGGGCTGGAAGTCCCAGTTCTTGTCAGGTTTGCTCATGCCGGTCATTGGGCTCATAAACAACATAGGATACGTGATTGTGGCGGTGGCCGGTGGCCTGATGGTGTGGAAGCGGACCATAGAGATCGGTGATATTCAAGCATTTATCAATTATTCACGCAGGTTTACCCAGCCAATCCGGCAGACCGCCAGCATAGCCAACGTGATCCAGTCTACAGTGGCTGCCGCAGAGAGGATATTTGAGATCTTGGATGAGGAGGAAGAAACCCCCGACCCCGAGGATGCCGTACCGGTGCCGGTAGACCTCAAGGGAGAGGTTAGGTTCGAGCACGTGCGGTTTGGGTACGAAGAGGATAAGGTGCTAATAGAAGATCTCAACTTCCACGCCAAACCAGGGCAGACAATTGCCATCGTCGGGCCTACAGGTGCAGGTAAGACCACCCTGGTCAACTTGCTCATGCGGTTTTACGACATAGACGGCGGCAGGATTACGATCGACGGGATCGATATAAGGGATTTCAAGCGGAGCGACCTGCGCAGGCTATTCGGGATGGTCCTGCAGGATGTATGGCTGTTTAGCGGCACTATTAGGGATAATATAGCCTACGGTAGGGAAAACGCCACCGAAGAGGAGATGGTCAGGGCAGCCAAGGCGGCCAGGGCGGATCACTTCATACGCACGCTGCCTGACGGGTACGATACCGTGCTTACTGAAGATGCTTCCAACCTGTCTCAGGGACAGAAGCAGCTCTTGACAATTGCCAGAGGGATTCTTGCTGATCCGCCGATGATGATACTAGACGAAGCCACCAGCAACGTGGATACCCGGACCGAGATCCTGGTGCAAGAAGCCATGGAGACTTTGATGAAAGGCCGTACCAGTTTTGTAATCGCCCACAGGCTGTCTACAATCCGTAACGCCGATCTCATCCTGGTAATGGATGATGGCAAAATCGTTGAGCAGGGGACCCATAGTGAACTCCTTGCCAGGAACGGGTTTTACGCAGAACTTTACTACAGCCAATTTACTGGGAGGAATTCGGAAACTGGTTCTTAGCGACCTGGACCATCATAATGGAACATCTGGTGCACCAGTCTTTAAGGCACCAACCTGGCTTTCACACAGGATGGTGCACCACCTGCACCAATATTTCCGCTTCTTGGTCCCCTCACAGCCGAAATGGTGCATTGTGTGTACCGATTCTGACCGTTTCCTGCACCAGTGGAGTGGAAATGGTGCACTACGCGCACCATTAAGTTCTATCTCCTAGGGGATTCCGGTGAAAACGGTGCACTAGATGCACCAAGCGCTCGGGCTTCGAGGCTGTTTTAGGCAAAAATGGTGCATCACGTGCACCAATCTTGCGGGTCTTGGGCATTTTTGCAGCTGAAATGGTGCACCAGATGCACCAATTTCCGGGTCTTCAAGCTTTATAT
>LFST01000042.1:11940-15536 GCA_001513185.1 Candidatus Fermentithermobacillaceae bacterium DTU015 | reverse complement strand
CCGAATCGTATGATCCGAATCGTAGGGCTTTCACAACACCTCACTCTATAGTTCACCTATAATGAGCTGCTCCCGGCGTGACGTACTGAGCAGTAGCCGGTGTCTTGAAGGTCAGCAGGCAGACATACACAACGCTCACCTCAGCCGACCTATTTTGTTACATAGTTGTTACATTGGGACACGTGTTTGAAAGATAGGTGCGGCAGAATTGTAAGTGGTAAGGTCACACCTACCTAAGAAACATCGTTTTGAGCTAGGAGTAATGTAGATGTTAGGACGCTTGCAGAAGCTTTTCGCGAAACAGGACAGCCGTGACAGGGTACACCCCAAACTACACGGCTTATGTTGGCTGATGGTTGCGGTGCTTACATCCGTTGCGCTTTCAGCCTGTATGCCAAGGGCATCCGCGGAAACCCCCGAAGATCCCGTATCTCCCGTCCCGTCTCAAGATACGGTTACGGTGGATTTGTTTTTTGCAGATGATCAGGCCATGGAAGTGTTGCCTGAAAGAAGGGAAGTGGAGGTACCTGCCGACCCTAGCCAGAGGCCGCCAATTGAAGAGTTAGTGGTTACCGAGCTGCTAAAAGGCCCCACTGATCCCTTACTGAAACGAACCTTGCCTTCAGAAGCCAAACTGATTTCCATCCAGGTTACAGACGGCCTGGCGCTAGTTAACTTCTCAAAAGAGTTTGTGACCAAGCACCCAGGGGGGAGCACAGGTGAAATCATGACAATACTGTCGTTGGTAAGTTCACTCACGTGCCTGCCAAATATAGACCGGGTGCAAATCTTAGTTGAAGGTCAGAGGATCGACACGATTGCAGGTCATGCAATTGTAAGCGGAGAACTGGCACGCGAAATTCGCCTAGGGGACTTCTTTGTAAGCGAAGAGCGCGCGCAAGCCCTGCAGGAACGGGTCAATGCAGGCGAAGGGACTTGGCGTAAAGATCCGTTAGAGGTCGCCAGGAGAGAAGCTCCGGCTAGGGGGCTCTTGCCCAACCTGGATTACAAATTGGGTAGATCAAGACAGGGTTACCAGATAGTTGAGGTTGAATATGAGGATAACGTGTATGTTATAAGTCTCTGCCAGCCTCAAATCAAGGGTGAGGAAGGTATCTGGGTGATCGACAGCATAAGCTTGCTCGATGAGTGAAGGCGATTGTAACAGTTCCCTCCTTCCAAGGCTTCGCGATAGGTCAAAAAGGCCCTCTCTTGGTCAGAGGAGAGGGCCTGTCCCGCTCGTACTTACTTAGATTCTGGCTTTTCCTCAGGCAGAATCAAATTGAGTGTGATGCCGACTATTGTTGCCAGGCTGAGCCCTTCGAGCTGGATGAACCCCAAATCAATTACAGCGGGGTTATTCTCACCCAGGATGGACATCATGCCTAGTGTCAGTACAAATGCGGCGATTAACATGTTCCTTCCACTGGAGAAATCGATCTTGTTCTCAACCATAACCCGCATGCCCACAGATGCAATCATTCCGAAAAGGATGATCGAGATCCCGCCCATTACAGGTTCGGGGATAGTAGAAAGAACGGCACCAAATTTACCCAGGATTGACATTAAGATAGCTATGACTGCGGCGACCCTGAGCACCGCAGGTTCATACACTTTGGTTACTGCGATCACTCCGGTGTTTTCGCCGTATGTGGTGTTTGCAGGCCCACCAATAAGCCCTGCGAGGCAAGTAGCTAATCCGTCACCCAGCAAGGTTCTATGTAGGCCGGGCTCTGTAATGAAGTCGTCTCCCACGGTGGCTCCTATGGTCGTGATGTCTCCTAGATGCTCGACCATGGTCACCAGGGCAATAGGCGCCACCACAGCTATGGCTTCCATGGAGAACTTAGGAGCCATGAAGTTGGGGAGTGCCACAACCTTGGCGTCAAGTATTGGCTGAGCGTCTACAAGTTTGAAGATCAGAGATGCAGCGTATCCAGCACCCACCCCAAACAGTATTGGAATGTTTTTGTAGATCCCTTTCCCGAAAACAGTCACCAGGGCTACAGTTAACATGGAGATGAGTGCGACACCCCAGTGGCTCTTGGCCATATCATACGCCACGGGTGTCAAAGTCAAACCTATGGTGATAATGATAGGGCCTATAACCACAGGAGGTAGCAGTTTCCTCATGATGTCGGAACCAAACAGTTTGATTAGCCCTCCAGCTAGGACGTATATTAACCCTGCGATGATTATGCCGCCTGTGGCGTAGGGAAGACCGGCATTGGGATCATCGGGAGTTGCGTACATGGCCTTCACACTTAGTATTGCAGGGATGAAAGCGAAAGAGCTCCCTAAGAACACTGGCACCTCTTTCTTAGTCAGCGCATGGAACAGCAGTGTTCCGGCACCTGCAGTAAAGAGGGCAACTGAGATGTCCAAGCCTGTTAAGAAGGGTACTAATACTGTGGCTCCAAACATGGCGAGGGTGTGTTGAAAGCCGAACAAGATGCGTTTAGACCAGTTTAGTTTCATGTGTTTTCCTCCTTAATACCGTGCTCGCTGGCACGGTTTAATTAAGTACGGACCTGCGTTTGGTTGAGGCTCGATTGCTTCCAATGTGCAACGATATCGCAGCAATGGTCATTAGTCAACAAGAAATGACACACATGATTTCCTAAGACACACTCCGTGGATAAGCACAAATCCTGCCCGGGAGGGCAGGATTTCGTTCCAGAGACGTTTGTCTAGAGCCTGGGCGCTGTTTGATAGACATCTACCATTTGACAGACATCTACCAGCGATAGAAGTCTTTCGACGAGCTTGCCTCGTGTTCGCCGATGGGCTCAAGATGGGACACATCGTTTGCCTTGATTACTTGCCATTTGCCGTTATCATTTGAAATAACGCTAATGGATGTGTTGGCGACAGTTGGTAAACTAGGGTCAAACTCTCCCTTGAGGGCATACGACAGGAGACATCTTATCGGCCCGCCGTGGGTTACTATGACCACGTCCATTCCCGGGCATTGCCGTTGGATATCGGCAAAAGCCCGCATTACCCTCTCGTAAAGGTCGCGGTCAGATTCTCCTCCCCCCGGCCTGGGAACATTGCCAGGGTTGATCTTGTGGGCTTCAAAAAACTCACGGTACAGCTCACGGCATTGTGCCATGGTTTTTCCCTGCATACTCCCACAGTGAAGCTCCCTCAAACGCCTGTCCAATATGAGTTTGCAATTGTGGTGCTTGGCTATTTCCATGGCTGTCTCTTTGGCCCTGTCCAAATCGCTGGAATATACTGCATCTATCTTGACCTGCGACAATGCTTCTCCAACAAGTCTAGCTTGGATCCTGCCGTGGTCTGAGAGGGGCACGTTTAGGTGCCCTTGGATAATTCCTTCTTTATTAGCTGACGTTTGTGCGTGTCTGACTATGTAGTATTTCATGATATCACCATCCAAGTGGTAGTCATATCTGTGAGTGTTCCCTTCCGGCCTGCTGTTTTCCTGCTGCACCAAGCTACTATATCACATAAATTCCGGCGCAAGACCAGGCTCCGGCAAAGCCGGGTTTTGCGCGGAGTTCTGACCGGCTCTTGATAGGCCGATGTCGGTAAGATGGATAAACTGTCATCGTGTCGCCAAAAAGCTACAG
>LFST01000042.1:3664-11804 GCA_001513185.1 Candidatus Fermentithermobacillaceae bacterium DTU015 | reverse complement strand
TGGGGAGTAACCCGTAGCATAGGGCTGGATGTACCTGTGTCGTGCATGACCGGCTTTGGGGGAGGGATTGGCCGCAGTGGGTCAGTGTGCGGCGCGCTCTGTGGTGCAATCGCGGCTGCGGGAGTGTACATAGGGAGAACCGAACCGGAGGATAGCGAAGCAAAAGCCAGGTGCGATACGATTAGCAACAGTATTGTGAGAGGTTTTATGGACGAAATGGGCACCGAGGTATGCAGGGAGATATTGGGATACATGCCTGAGAGCAGGCCACAACACGCCGGAGGGGAAAGGCAAATCCATCCTAAGTGTAAGCAAGCGGTGACAGTTGCAGTTGAACTGGCCCTTAGGCAGATCAAAGCCGACCAGTGCAGAAGTACCAAGACAAGTCCCGAAGATCAGTCCGGCTAACTCTTGCACGGAGGAAGTCCTTGGGCTATCGTTAACTTGTTGGTAGCAAATGTGGATTACCTAAAGGAGGGAGCGGGTGGATACCCGAAAATATGCCGACAGTTGTTGTAGTGGGGACCCAGTGGGGCGATGAAGGTAAGGGGAAAATCACGGACTACCTTGCCCTGGAATCTGATGTGGTCGTAAGGTACCAAGGCGGCCCAAATGCAGGACATACGGTTGTAGTGAATGATGAGGTGTTTCAGCTTCATCTGCTCCCTTCCGGGATTCTGTACCCTGAAAAGCTATCAGTGATCGGCAACGGAGTAGTGGTAGATCCTGAAGTGTTGGTAAAGGAAATCCAGGGGCTTCAGTCCAGAGGGAGGGATACCTCAGGGCTGCGGATTAGCTCCCGTGCTCATCTTATCATGCCCTATCACAGGATATTAGATGCCCTTCAGGAAGAGAGCAAGGGCGAGGGCAAAATCGGTACCACTCTCAAGGGCGTAGGCCCTGCGTATATGGACAAGGCGGCCAGGGTTGGTATCAGGGTAGCCGATCTGCTTGACCCCGACGTATTTGTCCAACGGCTCGAGGCAAACCTCCAGGACAAGAACAGGGTTCTCAAGTACATCTATGGGAAAGAAGAGCTGGAGGCAGGCCCCATCATCGAGTCTTACCTTAGAGCCGGCGAAATCCTGAAACCTTATATTACCGACACCGCAGTGCTTGTCAACAAAGCAATCAGCCAAGGTAAGAAGGTGCTGTTTGAAGGCGCCCAGGGCACATTGCTTGACTTGGACCACGGCACTTATCCCTACGTTACCTCAAGTCATCCTGTAGCCGGCGGAGCTTGCATCGGTTCAGGAATCGGGCCTACCAAGGTCGATGAAGTCGTAGGCGTTGTAAAGGCATATACGTCGAGGGTAGGCGACGGGCCGTTTCCTACCGAACTCCACGATGAAGTGGGTAATTGGATCCGCGAAACAGGACATGAGTACGGAGTTACTACCGGCAGGCCGCGAAGGATTGGCTGGCTGGACCTTATGATGATCAATTACGCTTCGGTTATCAACGGACTCACGGCGATTGCCCTTACGAGGCTGGATGTGCTTTGCGGGCTTGACACGGTGAAAGTAGCTTATGCCTATAGACGCGGCGGCAAGGTGATTACTGAGTTTCCGGCAAGTTTCAAAGAACTAGCCGATTGTGAACCGGTCTACGAGGAGTTCCCCGGTTGGCCTGAAATAAACCCTGCGGCAAGAAGCCTGGACGACCTGCATCCTAATGCCAGGCGGTATGTTGAGTTCATATCCGAGAAAACCGGTTTGGAAGTAGCTATAGTGTCTCTGGGAAGGGCCAGGGATGAATCCCTCACATTGAGAGATTTGTTCCGCGGATAAGCAAAAGGTAACCCTAAAGCGCCTCCTACCATACATTGAATAGATTCCAACAATGTATGTAGGAGGTTTTGCTTTTGGGTCTATGGCACCTTATCCTGGCAGCTCTAGGGGTAGTGTTTGCTTCAAGTCTTGACGGGTTCGTAACCGGTATGGCTTACTCCATAAAAGGGCTCCGTTTGAGTTGTACTCATTACTTGATAATCGGGTTTTGCACAGGTTCCCTCATGGGAATTTCCATGGTGGCCGGGACACTCATTGCTTCAGCCTTGCCATATAGGGTGCAGACTTTGTTAGGCGGGGCAATCCTGGTAGGCTTGGGCATATGGCAGATTGCACAAGAACCAAGCCATGCGGACCGGCAGATTGAGGAAGGGCTGGACGGGCACGCCGGAAGCGCCGCAGCCTCAGCGGTAACCCCTGTCCACGCAAACCCTGCTTCTAAGCGCCACGGTCTCATTGACTTGATAGAGGCGGTGCTTGCGGTTCTTAGGGAACCCCTTAAGGCAGACAAAGACCTCTCAGGCAGCATTGAGCTAGGTGAAGCTTGGATCCTGAGTATTGCCTTGGGGCTTGATGCATTTGCCGCAGGGCTGGGGGCATCGATGGCTGGCTTGCCCATGGCGATCATACTGATCGCTTCCCTGGTATCACCTGCATTTGTTTATCTGGGAACCCTAGCGGGCAGGGCTTCCGGGATATCCCAGAACACCAGGTACAAGCAGGTGCTGTCAGGCATAATCTTGATGGGTGTCGGCTTGCTCAAAGCCGCGGGACTACTGTGAACCGTGGTTTCTAGGTGTCTTACGCGAAGATCAAACGGCTTGAGGTAATGCCTTGCTAAACCTTCACATTAATGTATAATTGATGAGGTATATCTCTTTCCCCATTAATAGCCAGGTGAGGAAAGGTGGTGGTATGGAGTGGACCCTGGGCCTAGTAGTTACGTATTGTCAGAGATTTGTGGCAATACTTGGCTCTTGGAGGTTGTTCACGCCATGACTGCTGCCTTTTGCGCTTGGCCTCCCAGTGTTTAGCCGTTCCCATTGGAAGGCATCCATGATACGTAAAGGCAGCCACAGGGTCAGGCCTTGTGTTTGCGCGGTATGTACCCTTGGCGCGTAGCCTCCAGGAGTCCCGTTAGGCTGGTTCTCGTTTAAGCATACTAAATGAAACGAGTATGGGCCTGCTTTTGCTTAATCATGACGTTACCTGGAGGTGATTCCCTTGAAGTACCTGGTCAACGGCTCGTTGAAACAAGCCATCCACGAGCTGCTTGCGTCCGGAAACGACCAAAACCTCATGGAATTTCTCCATGAGTTGCAGCCTTTCGATATCGCCACGCTGCTTCCGGAGTTTGAGGAACCGGAGCAGCTCAAGATACTCTCATTGACTGAACCGGAGATTGCTGCGGAATCTTTAGAGCATCTCAATCACGACGATCAATACAGGTTGTTGGACCATTTGCCGGAACACATTGCCAGGGATATACTCGCACGCATGTCTGATGATGCTGTAGCAGACTTGGTGTTAGCTATACACCCGCGGCAAGCCCAGGAGATCCTGCGGCGTGTCCCTAAAGAAGATCTTGCAGGCATCAGGCTGCTCATGACGTATCCCGATGATTCGGCCGGTGGCATCATGTCCCTAGATTATATTGCCGTCAGGGAAGATTGGAGCGTCAGCCGTGTAATCAATCATTTCCGCAAGGTCGGGAGTAAGGCAACTGTCACCAACTACGTGTACGTAGTGGATCCACAGGGACGGCTGGCAGGAGTGACTTCGCTTAAGGAAGTGTTGCTGAGCGATCCCAACACGCTGGTCTCAGACATTATGTATACCAAGGTAGTATCAGTACCGGTGGGTGCCCATCAAGAAGAAGCGGCTAAACTCCTGAGCAGATATGATTTTGTAGCGCTTCCTGTGACAGAAGATGACGGGCGTCTCGTAGGGGTTATCGCAGTAGATGACATCCTGGACGTCATTGAAGAAGAGGACACTGAAGATATTCACAAGCTGGGTGGAAGCCAGCCTTTGGATGAACCCTATATGAATTCTAGCTTGTTCGAACTGGTCAGGAAAAGGATGGGCTGGCTATTGGTGTTGTTCATAGCTGAAGGGCTTACCGGCAACATACTGAAAAGCTATGAAGATGTGCTTGCCCAGGTAGTCGCGCTTACGTTCTTCATTCCCTTGCTGACTGACACCGGCGGGAATTCAGGGTCCCAGGCGTCAACCATGGTTATAAGGGCAATGGCTTTGGGCGAAGTCACATTTAAGGATGTTGCCAAGATCCTGTGGAAAGAGCTGAGAATCGGAGCGATGCTAGGTTTGATTATGGGTACCGCAGGGTTCATCTTCTCTTGGGTTATAGGTGGTTCCCAGACAGTTGCACTGACGGTATCTGTGACCCTGATGTTTATATTGATGTTGAGCTCGACTCTCGGTGCGGTACTGCCCTTGATCGGCACCAAGTTCGGGGTAGACCCGGCCGTATTTTCGGCTCCCCTTATTACGACCATTGTAGATGCCACTGGGCTTCTAGTGTACTTTGCAGTTGCGTCCAGGATCTTGAACCTGTAATCGGTCCGGGCCCTAAGAAGCGAGGTAGGAGGACAAGATGGCAAACGAAACAAAAGGTGCAAGCCGTTAGCAGAGGTAGCGGTTTGCACCTCTTGTTTTGTATCAGGCCCATCGTTTGACCCTAACCTAGATCAGCCGTGTGTGATGTTCCCCGTTGTAGCAAACATTCCCCGCTCTTCATAGGATCCTCTGAAATGGCAAGACTGCCGTATCCGCGGTTTACCGTAATCAGGGGCAAAGGGTAGAGGTATTGTGAAGGCTGGTGGGAACATGTCCGAGTCCCCGTCCGATTCCTGGGTGGCATTGACTGAACTCTCGCCAGGTGAAGCCGGCACCCTTCAGCACATCGGCCTAAGCGGTGTTTTGCGTTTAAGGTTGATGGACCTAGGCTTTACCCCCGGGGTTGGGGTTGAGCTTGTGAGAAAGGGGCCAGGCGGAAAACTGCTGGCGGTGAGGATTCGAGGCACTGTCATGGCAATCCGGAGCAGTGATGCGGCAAAACTGCTGATAGTCAGGGGATAGGTGGGATAGGACCGGTGAAAGCAGGCGCTGTCCACGACGATTTGTCAGACCACATAACTTGCTGCGGCGGGGTAAACAGCGGGACCAGCCGGAATATCATAGTGGCTTTGGCCGGCAACCCTAACGTAGGCAAGAGCACGGTGTTTAACTCGCTTACCGGACTCAACCGGCACACAGGCAACTGGCCTGGAAAGACGGTGGATCTGTTCTATGGCATAGTTGATTTCCAGGGCGATAAGTATCACCTGGTAGATCTGCCGGGTACTTATTCTTTGCGGGCATTATCCATTGAAGAGCAAGTTGCCCGCGATTTTCTCATCAATGAAAAACCCGATGTCACCGTTTGTGTAGTTGATGCCACTAACTTGGAGCGCAATCTCAACCTGGTGTTTCAGCTACGGGACCTCACTCCCAATTGCGTGGTGTGCCTAAATCTCGTTGACGAAGCTAAGACCAGGGGAATCCACATAGACGTCGAGGGCTTGGAGCAAGAGCTAGGTTTACCTGTGGTCCCAACGGTTGCCCGGGACGGTACCGGGCTTGAACAACTCATGAGCACCATTGCAGTTGTGGCCAGAAACGGGCGTATCCCCAAGGTAACACTAAGCAGGGAAACCGCAGGTGTGGTGAATTGTCTCCCGGGGTGTACGAGCCATCACGGAGAGCCGGGGGTTTCCGGCCACAGTGGAGTGGAACAAGAGATCCATGAAATTTACAAGGAGGCCTCCAGGATAGCTTCAAGGACCACCTTTCATGCGCCTAGCCACCACAAGGATACTACCGCCATCATAGATGACATGGTCACTTCACGACGATTTGGCATACCACTTATGCTTGCCCTCTTGGGCGTGGTATTTTTCATTACGTTATATCTCAGCAATTACCCATCTGACCTGTTGTTTTGGCTTTTCTCAGTAATCGAACGCCAGCTGACTGCACTGTTTATGGATCTCGGGGCAAGTCCATGGCTCTATGGGCTGTTGGTGCTTGGAGTATACAGGACAGTAGCATGGGTGGTGGCGGTGATGTTTCCTCCCATGGCCATATTTTTCCCCATATTCACCCTGCTTGAAGATGCAGGATACTTGCCTCGGATTGCATTCAACCTGGACCATCTTTTCCAAAGGTGCCATGGTCACGGAAAGCAGGCGCTCACCATGGCCATGGGGTTTGGGTGCAACGCGGCAGGGGTGGTAGCGGCAAGGATTATAGAATCCCCAAGGGAGCGCCTGATCGCCATCTTGACCAACACCTTCGTCCCTTGTAACGGGCGGTTTCCAAGCTTGCTGCTGTTTGCATCGGTGTTTTGCCGCGGAATCATGGGTTCCCGCCAGAGAGCGGCGCTTGCACCTAACCATGGCTTAGGCGTAGCCAGCCCGGTCCAGGGCTCAAGTGTGATGTCGGCGGCAGTGTCAGGGGCTGCGGTGTTAGTTTCGATTTCAATCGGAGTGTTAAGCACTTTCATTGTTTCGTATCTCTTGTCGAAGACCATACTTAAGGGGGTCCCGTCGTCATTTATCATGGAGCTTCCGCCTTACCGCAAACCCAAGGTGGGCCAAGTGATCCTCAGGGCGTTCAAAGACCGTACGGTTTTTGTGCTTAAGCGGGCAGTGCTGGTAGCAGCACCATGCGGTGCCATAACGTGGCTCTTGGCCAACACCTGGTTAGGCGAGCAGACAATGCTGGGAGCTTCGGCAGCCTTTCTGGATCCCCTAGGCCGCGTATTGGGGCTGGATGGGGTCACCCTGCTTGCTTTCATCTTGGGGTTCCCGGCCAACGAGATCGTAGTGCCTATAGCGCTTATGGCCTACCTTTCTCAGACTGCCATGAGCCAGCCGGCCTCATTAAGTGCAATGCAGTCGGTGTTATTGTCTCACGGCTGGACCTGGGTCACGGCGTTGTCAGCAATGTTGTTTTCACTGCTCCACTTTCCCTGTGGGACCACGGTTTACACGGTGTACAAAGAAACCGGCAGCAAGAAATGGGCGGTTTTGTCCATCGTAATTCCTGTGGCATTTGCGTGTACAGTTCTGATCTTGCTTCAAGGGATAATACGTTTGTTGGGTTTGGCTTAGATTACTCCGGATCCGGAATTATTGCAGGAAAACATCGTGTGACGGAGAAGATCAAGACGCCGGCAAAATCCCTTAGGTGCCATAGGTTCACTTGGCATTCCGGGATTGGGGCAATCACAGAGGAGGTGGTCCTTTGGCGGATATTTTGAAGCTGGTTGATGACAACGCACAGGACCTCATACGCATCGCAGACGCGATTTGGGATTACTCGGAGCTAGGTTTTCGCGAGACACAATCAGCTAAGATACAGGCAGATTATCTTGAGGAGCAAGGCTTTACCGTAACCAGGGGGGCGGGAGGAATTCCCACGGCGTTTGTGGCGCAGTGGGGGGAGGGCCGCCCATACATAGGCTTCTTGGGTGAATATGATGCGCTGGCGGGAGTATCCCAAGAAGTATCGCCCGAGAGAAAACCCAGAGTAGCGGGAGGCCCAGGCCATGGATGCGGGCACAATCTTCTGGGGACTGCTGCAATGGGCGCAGCGCTTGCGCTCAAGCAAGCCCTTAACGAAATGAAGCTTCCCGGTACCGTACGCTATTACGGTTGTCCTGCTGAAGAACTACTGGCCGGCAAGGTATATATGGCCAGGGAGGGGTTATTTGACGACCTGGATGTGGCCATAACGTGGCATCCGGGTTCAATGAACACCGTCAGGCTAAGCAGCGGGACGGCTCTCAATTCAGCCAAGTTCCAGTTCTTCGGGAAGACCGCCCACGCAGCAGGGGATCCCCACAACGGCCGCTCAGCCCTTGATGCTGTGGAGCTCATGAACGTGGGCGCAAACTACTTGCGAGAGCACGTCATCAAGGACGCTACTATCCATTATGTAATCACTTCAGGCGGAGACCAGCCCAACGTAGTACCTGCGTTTGCCGAGGTATGGTATTTTGTGAGGGCCCCCAGGAGGGACCAGGTAGAACATATCTACGAAAGGCTCGTCAACGTGGCCAAGGGAGCGGCCCTCATGACCGAAACCACCTTTGAGATTGACTTTCTCACCGGATGTTACAACGTACTCCTTAACGAAGTGCTGGCTGATGTAATGTGGGACTGTCTGCAGAAAGTGGGTCCGCCTGCGTTTGATGACAAGGATATTGAGTTCGGAAAGAAGTTGGCCGGGACTTTCGATAAAGCTCAAATGGAGAATATGTATAAGAGCCCCCACTTCCAAGA
>LFST01000042.1:0-3558 GCA_001513185.1 Candidatus Fermentithermobacillaceae bacterium DTU015 | reverse complement strand
GGAAGCTCCATCGGTCACAAGGGAATGATCATGGCTGCAAAGACCATGGCCTTGTGTGGGCTGGAGCTTGTTGAAAACCCTGGACTGATAGAGAAGGCTTGGGAGGAATTCAGGGAAAAGACCAAAGATTCGCCGTACAAATGCCCGTTCCCCAAAGACAAGGAGTTCCCGTTTGACAGGTTCTTCAGCTAGTTATAATTCCGGCATAGGCTCAGGGCCAGGTGGATACCTGGCCCCCAATTACTATACCTTGTCCGTTACAGATGTTTGGCTGTTTTGCCGTTCCAGTGCAAGAAGCCACTGTTTGGCACTGGTTCCCCCTCCGAAACCTCCCAGCCCGTGTTGGGCAACCACTCTGTGGCATGGGATGATTATGGCCACAGGATTTGCGGCGCACGCATTTCCAACTGCCCTGGCAGCCTTAGGCGAACCGGCTGCTTTGGCCAGTTCCTTGTAGGTCTTGGTTTGCCCGTAAGGTATTTCGCTCATAGCGCGCCACACCGCCTGTTGGAACTGGGTTCCTGAAACCTTGACCGGGACAGAGAACCTTCTCAGCCGACCTGAGAAATAAGAATCCAGTTCCTTGATCGTCTTGTCCAAAATGTTGAGATCCTTTGGATGNNTGGATGCAGTTCGCCATGGATATGGGAGGAGAGGGGAAAGATCCTGGAAACAGGAGCTTGCCCGGGGCGTTCGGCATCCGTGTAGCCTCTATAGAACCCAAGTCCCGTTACAAACCCGTCGTCTACAGTTATTTTGAGCGGCCCTATCGGGCTTAGTACTATCTGGGATATCATACACGGCACCTCTTTATTCCGCCTGTTTAGACCCTTGCATCCGCTGACGGGATGCTCGGCATCCCGTGCCACCCTTTGCGCGGTAGTTCTCACAAATCACACTGTTTTCCTGCTTTCCCGCTGCTTAGACTGTATGGCGCCGAGCGCTCTCAGCATGGGGGTTTTTGGCTGAACTGGAGGATTATCTATGGAACAGATAGAATATACTTCCGCCTCAAAAACTGGATGACGACCCTAGGTTGTCCCAGTAACTTGATATCAGGGAGAGGGGAGAGGTGAAGTGGACTATTTCAGCGAATACAGGCGTAAACTGAAAACCCCGGAAGAAGCTGTGCAGCTTATCAAGAGCGGAGATTGGGTTGATTACGGCATGAATCACAACATGCCGGAACTTATCGATGAAGCCTTGTCCAGGAGGGTGGGGGAGCTCAAGGATGTGAAAGTCCGGGGCGGGGTAATGCCAAAGCCAATCAAGATTGTGGAGGCTGACCCTGAACGCAAGAGCTTTACATACAACAGCTGGCATTTCAGCACTATTGAACGCAGATATCATGAGCGGGGCCTGTGCAATTACTTGCCTATGACTTACCGCAGCCAAGCTACCTTTTACCGCAAGTACCTCGAAGTGGATGTCGCTTGTATCGCAGTTACTCCTATGGATAAACACGGGTTCTTCAACCTCTCGCTTACCAACTCCTCGACTAAAGCCATTATTGACAAAGCCAAGACGGTGATCCTGGAAGTAAACAAGCACCTGCCATGGGCATGTGGCGGCTACGGGGAACTAGTCCACATTTCAGAGGTGGATGTGGTAGTAGAAGGGCCCCATGAGCCCCTTGCTGTGCTGAGCCCTGTGGAACCAACTGAAGCTGATAAGAAAATAGCAGAAATGGTCTGCGAGCACATAATGGACGGCTCTGTGATCCAATTGGGGATCGGCGCCATGCCCAATCTGGTCGGCAAGATGATCGCCGAGTCAGACGTAAAGGATCTTGGCATGCACACTGAGATGCTGTGTGACGCTTATTTGGATATGTATAGGGCCGGCAAACTGACAAACAGGCGAAAATCGATTGACCGGGGCAAAGGGGTATGGTCCTTTGGCCTTGGCAGCAAAGACCTTTACGATTGGGTTGATCGCAATCCGGGGCTTGCCTCTTATCCGGTAGAGTACACCAATTCACCTTGGGTAATGGCCCAGCATGATCGCTTGATTGCCATAAACAGCTGCATCGAAGTGGACCTATATGGCCAGGTTAACGCAGAATCGGTGGGCACTAGGCACATTAGCGGCACAGGTGGCCAGCTAGATTTCATTACAGGGGCGCTTATGGCCAAAGAAGGCAAGGCGTTCGTGTGTATGTCATCTACCTATGCTGACCGCCGCACTGGGGAAGTCAAGTCCCGCATAGTGCCGGTTCTGCCTCCCGGAAGCACTGTAACGGACCCCAGGAGCCAGGCGATGTACATTGTGACCGAATGGGGGATGGTCAACCTGGCAGGCCGCAGCACATGGGAGAGGGCTGAGATGCTCATTTCTATTGCCCACCCTGATTTCAGGGAAGATCTCATAAGGCACGCAGAAAAGATGAACATATGGCGGAGGACCAATAAGATAGGGTAGTGGCCGAGGGCAGCCTATACAGCATGTGACCAAGACACAAGGCCGGGGGCAGCTTAAGGCCCCCGGCCTTGGTATTTGTGAAAGCACCCTTGATTACTTCACCAGATGCAGCGTATCTCTGAGGATTATCTGCAACTGTCCGATAATCAAGGACAGGTAGGCCATGGTAATGGAGCCGTAGGCAGACCCGAATGCTACCATGAGGGCATACCTGCCTATCATGGAGAACTGCTTGCCGAAACCTGCATCCTTCTTGACTGTAAAGATGAAGTACCACAGGACGCTAACCACTACGAAGAAATAGATTATATTGTCAATGCTGTCCAGTTTGAAGAAGCTGTCGAATACCTGTGGCATGTACGTTGCAGGGTTGAAAGCCAGGGCGTTACCGGCGCCGTAACCAATCCAGACAGCCATACATATCCTGCTGACCCATTCATACCCTTTGACGAAACGGAAATAGATAAGGCACCCGATCAGGGCAGGGATGAGCAGGCTCCAACGTCCTTGGCCAATCATTTGGTCGACGATTCTCGGAGTCAGCTGGACTTCGATTGTGTAGGCTATCCCTCTGCCCACAGCCATACCTACCAGAAGGTGTTCGGCAAAGGTATATAGGGCATTTTCCTTAATCAGATATGACCATGCCATCAGAATACAGATGGAGGAGACAATGTATCCTAGCTGTTCCACGGCTATGCCCCCTTTCTATTGCCGGTTGTTCTTACTCCGGGCCATGAAGTAGCCAATGTTGCCAAGGAGTAAGAACACCAGCACGGTGATGTGTCCCATGGACTGGGCGTCCATTCCCGACAGGCCTTGACCTGGATGTCCTACCAGCTGTTCATATTCGGCCGCTCCCCTGAGCCCGCCCAGGAAGCCTTTGAGCTGCCCTGAACGGATATAGTGCTGGACACCTGAATACATGGTGAGTGAAGCACCGCCGGTAAGGGGCTTATTCAAAGGCTGGGTCACGAAAGTCATCCAGGTGGCGTACCCAGGGCTTCCTACGGTGGTTACAAAGATCAGGTCCACATCATTGCGGATGGATCTAACCTGTTGCATTAAGGGGAAGTTATCCAGGGGCGTGCCGGTCCAGTCGACTCCACCGACGCCTGCCCATACATCGTCTACCAT
>LFST01000043.1 GCA_001513185.1 Candidatus Fermentithermobacillaceae bacterium DTU015 | reverse complement strand
CACTGGATCCTAAGTCCAGCTCGTCTGCCGGTTCCGACACCCTCGCATTCTACGTAACATGGGGAGATGAATAAGAGGCCTTAGCCGCAAAATATAACATGGTGGGCCATGATGGACTCGAACCATCGACTCCCCGCTTAAAAGGCGGGTGCTCTACCACTGAGCTAATGGCCCACTCTCTGGCTGGGGCGGCAGGATTCGAACCTGCGAGTGTCGGCTCCAAAGGCCGATGCCTTACCGCTTGGCGACGCCCCATCATGGCGCGCCCGACAGGACTCGAACCTGTAACCTTCAGATCCGAAGTCTGCTGCTCTATCCAATTGAGCTACGGGCGCTGGTGCTTACGCACCAAGCACAAAAATTTGGGGTGAATGAGGGGACTCGAACCCCCGACCTCCAGGGCCACAACCTGGCGCTCTAACCAACTGAGCTACATCCACCACACTCTCACATTTACAAGTGGCGCGCCTGGCAGGACTCGAACCTGCGACTCCCTGCTTAGAAGGCAGGTGCTCTATCCGGCTGAGCTACAGGCGCCTGGAGCGGGTGATGGGAATCGAACCCACGCAACCAGCTTGGAAGGCTGGGGCTCTACCACTGAGCTACACCCGCAATACAGCACCTATTTTGGCTGCACGTGTAATTCTACTAAAAAGCAATTATACGGTCAAGGTAAAGCAACCTTTTTGT
>LFST01000027.1 GCA_001513185.1 Candidatus Fermentithermobacillaceae bacterium DTU015 | reverse complement strand
TACCCGGCGGGCCACATGACATACTTGGGGGAAGACAACATCCAAGCGGTGGCTGATGACATATACAAGTTTATCTTGGGCGGGGATCCGACGGAGTAGGAGGTAGCCAACCGGTTCCACCCGGGTGCCCAAACCGGCATGGATTGGGTGATCCGACCTAGTAGGAAGTAGCCAACCGGTTTAATGATGGGCGAAGGTCTTCAACCTAATCCCCGCAGTCGTGAAGGCGCGGTCTGCTCAAGAGAGCGGGCCGCGTTTTGTGTGGGAAGGGCATAGATCGACAATGTCTAGAGGATATATGAAGGATTTGGTCGAATATGCAAAACGTGTCGTTAACCAAGGACGAGTTTACTAGCTGAACCGCTGTTTGTAGCCGTGTGTAGGAGCACGTATTTCTCAATCCAACCGTCGGGTTTGATGCTGTTGTACTTGGTCTTATAGGTGTGGTTTTTTCAGTTGGTTTTCAGCACTTTTGTCTGGCCGTTTTGGTATGCAAACAAAAAGCACTCTTTTGGTTTGGTCCGACACTCTGTGTCGGAGCGACTGTGTTAACTTCATCTAGAAAGGGGGAATCAACAGAAATCTGCCAGCAGAGACGGCGCGCCGATGGTGTCGAGCTGGGTAAAGAACAACGATTTAGGAGGTATACTCTTGCATCTTACCATCCAGCTGGAGTCAACGTCGCCTTCGTTTGAAATTCCTGTTCAGTACAATTACCTCGTTCAAGCGGCAATCTACCAAGCTCTCTCTAAAGATGTAAGTGGCTTTTTCCACGACGTTGGTTTTGAACACAAGGGGCGCAGACTCAAGCTATTTACCTTCTCGCGTTTTATAGGCAAGAGCATTCTCATTAAGGAAAGGGAGGTGCTACGCTTTCAAGGCCCTGTCACTCTAGTTGTGTCGTCGCCTATCCACCAGTTCTGTTCATCACTGGCCACAGGCTTGCTCAAATTGGGTAACGTGACCATCGGCCCGGCTGTATTGAGTGTGACCAAACTGCAGGTATCCGAGCCCAAAGTCGAAGGCAACGGAATAGATGTTAGAATGCTGTCTCCTACGGTCGTATACAGTACCATGACAAGATACGATGGAAGGAAGTACACTTGCTACTTTGCTCCGGGCGAGCCTGAATTTGAGGAACTAGTTTGGCGGAATCTTGTGAGGAAATATGAGATACTAACTCAATCCGACCCACCTGAAGCACCTGGTTTTTCTATAGAGGTAAAAAGCAATCCGAAACTAAGCATTCTCAAATACAAAGGCACTGTAATAAAAGGCTACATGTGTTTTCTCAGATTGTTGGGCCCTCAGCCCCTGCTGCAGGTTGCCCTCGATGCAGGTCTGGGTTCCAAGAACAGTCAGGGTTTCGGATGCCTGGTACCCGACAAGCCTGTACCGGCCCGTGAGGTGTATCTGTAACACAAAGGGTTTTGTCTAAGGAATCCTATTACCTCGAGGCGCTAAGAAATAACTAGAAAGCGGGGATGTGTATTGGGTTTTATAAGTGCAGTTAGGGATATTGGGCGTCATCGCATAGAAGAAGCCGAGTTTTATCGGGATCTCGACCTCAGGTTGTTGCAGCTGCCCCTGATGCCTTCGTTTGATTCTGATAGAGGTCAAGATGCAATTCTGGTGGGACTCAAGATGGAAGATCCGCTGGACTCAGTGCTGCACATAGAAGGTGTAGACAAGGTTGAACTCCGGGCTTACTGGACCGAAGGGTTAACTTTTGACGAACAAAAACGACGCTATTGTTTCAAAGAGCCTGCTGGGAGTAACGTAACCTGGGGATTTTCCCCTGTCTACCGTCTAGGGAGGCCCAAGAAGAATAGTGTCAAGGACCTCTTGGGTTCCAACGGACGTCTGGCTAGACTCCGCCGGACTGTACTGGATGACTACGAAAGGTCTGGTGTGTTCTCTGAAGGTTCCGTGGATCTAATAATAGAGGAATTGACAAATAGGGCGGAAGAATTGGCTGATTTGTGGTCCGATAGCAAGCGAGACTACATTCTAGTGTTTGGTGTGTTTCATGGAGGACGCTTCTTGTACCCGGGTGACGTCCCAGCATTTGTCCACTATTACAAGAACAAAATCAAGAGCCAAATATATGATTCCTCCTTTCCGGGTTTCTGCAGTGTCTGTCATACACACTCAGAACAATGTGTCAATTTGGACCAGGTATTTGCATTTGCAACATTTGATAAACCAGGTTTTCTTCCTGGGACGCGGGGTACTGCTAATGCTCGAAGTAAGGTGTTCCCGATATGTCTTGCTTGCTTTTCTGAATTGAACTTGGGTCGAGAGTATTTGGATACACATTTTTGCGATCGGAGAACCATTTGGGGTATCAACATCTACGTTGCACCAGAGCTGCTCTTCGACTTACGGTCTCCAATGTCTCTAAACGATACTTTCCGGGATTTCATTCGTGTTGGCTTGCGAAGAGAAGAAAGCCTGTTTAGGAGTTTGGCCCGGAGAGATGAAGCCTTAGTTTACCACTTTGTGTTTTGGGAGGCTCAACAGGCACAGGAGCGGATCCATCTTATGGTCGAAGACGTTCCGCCTTCTCACCTAAAACAGCTGGAGCGTGTGTGGACTGAAACAGCTAGAGTCTTTGAACTTGAAGATGAACGAAAGACTCTGGATTATGCCTTGGGTGAAGTGGTTAGGGTTATTAGGTCGTTTGCGGGAGAAAGTGAACAAGACCAGAAGGCAATGCAGATGTACGCAATATCTGTCATCGGCAAACTGCTAAATAATGAGCCTGTAGATGTCAAAACTATCAAGACCTTAGCTGTGTCACGCTTGCCAGGACTTGTTCACGATGACAAGTGGCTGGACTATGGTTCAGCCAATGCCCAGAGGCTAGCTGCCATAGTTGATTTCCTCAATAGATGCGCAAGGAGGGGATAGTGTTGAACTTGGAGTTTCTGGATCAGTTTTCCGATGATTACCTAAAAAAGGACGAAGGGAAAGGAGTGTTCTTGGCAGGTGTTGCTCTGGGAATGTTGGCCAGAGCGCAGATTCGGGAAAATCAAAGTCTTGATGATGCACCTCTTTTCAAACAGCTCAATTTTGGCAAGATGCAGATGAGGGACCTAAAAAGGCATCTTACCCGAGTACCTGAACTCACAAGGGCGTACAGAGTATCTGCACCTGGACGGCTTGAGCGGCTTGCAGGAGAAGCAGGCTCTCTCCTTTTAAAGAGTGGTGCAAAGACCCTTGGAGTAGATGGTAATTTCACCTTTGCCGTCGCATTCTTAAATGCTTGGCAGTATTATGCGACCATTTTTGACATTAAAGCTTCCAAGGAACATGCCGATGAACAGCGTCTGTCCTTGGAAGCCGGAAATTAATGAGGGAGGGGTTTTGAAATGGCTTTTGCAAATCGTAGAGAATTACTGTTTGTATATTCTGTGAAGGACGCCAATCCTAACGGTGACCCCCTTAATGCGAACCATCCCCGGTATGACGAAGATACAGGCAAAGTGCTAGTTTCGGACGTTAGGGTCAAACGAACTATCAGGGACCAATGGATTCGCAGTGGAGAGAATGTTTTTGTAGACGGTGAACTAAAGACTTTGAGGACCAGGGCGGAGGAGCTTAAGAAACTTCTGGGAGTGAAAACGGGTAAGGAGGCTCTTGCGAAATGTATTGATGCAAGATTATTTGGTGCTACTTACGCTCTGGGCGGAGAGCGATTTTCTTGGACAGGCCCTGTTCAATTTAAATGGGGTAGATCGTTGAACCGCGTCAAGGTTGAGCTGGTTCAAGGCACAGCTGCATTTGCAGCTCGCGATGATGCCGACCAGCGGTCATTTAGGAATGAATATATTGTGCCTTTCGCCTTGATAGCGGTCTATGGCATTGCCAACCAGTATTCTTCTCAGGAAACCGGTGCCACCGATGAAGACATTGATTCTATGGTTGAAGCGTTGTGGAAGGGAACTCTCAACCTTATTACAAGAAGCAAGATTGGGCATCAGCCGCACTTGCTTATGGAAGTCACCTACGAAGACGGATTCAACGGTATTGCCGGATCCTTGGACGAACGGATAACAATTCGGAATCTGGATGGTAGTTCTATGTCAGATGAACAGCAGTTGGCCTTGCGTGGTATTTCAGAAGTGAAGTTAGACGTGACAGATGCATGTGAAGCAATTCTTCGGCACAGCGACAGCATTAAGCAGGTTCGCGTGCTACGATCGAAAGATCTAGAGATCGTTGGATTAGAGCCCCTAGAGACTCTAGGCGGCCGGCTGGTGGTTGAAGCAAGATGAACTCTGAGGTCACAGTATTTGAAGCTTCTGGTCCCATAGCGATGTTTCGCAAGCCGTATACTACTACTTCTTCAGTTTCGTTTGCGTTTCCTCCACCAACGGCTATCGCTGGGATGATTGCGGCTATAATTGGTATACCAAATGGAAGTAGTAACGAACCTTCCAATGCCCAGTACTGGCCGTACATGAGGGGAACCAGAGTAGCGGTACGGATTATGGCTGAAGTCAAGTGGAAAAAGCATTCGTTGAATTTCTCAAACACAAAGAATCCGCAGGACAATCCCCGGATCCAGGTCAAGCACCAGTTTGTCGGTTCTCCTCGGTATCGCATTTATGTTACAGGGCAGCTGGAGGAGCGGTTGAGAGAATTCCTGGAATCGGGTTGCTTCATCTATACCCCGTGTCTTGGGACCGCGTACGCGATTGCAGATCTGACGTACATAGAGACTTTTCCGTGGCAGCCGGTAAAGGAAGACGTAATCGGAGTGGATACAGTGGTACCATGGAATGAGGATCTAGAGGTTGACGTATTGCGCTCCCAGGGAATATTCCGGGAAATTGTGCCCTTTAAGTTCGATGAAGAGCGAACTCTGATTGAGAGTAAGACTGTGTTGTATCAGCCTTCACCTGCAAGCAAGATATATTTGCGCCGGAGGGATGGACTGGATGTCACGCAATGTGGGGAAGATGTGGTGGCCTGGTTCCCTCCCTGGTGATCTGAAAAGCCATGACGACAAACTACTGAAGGAGCACCTTCAAAACGTAGCATCTATTTCAAGACAGCTAGCAGAAATCAATAAAATTGACGTAGATACCGATCTTCTAGAATTTGTTGGGTGGACCCATGACTTAGGTAAGGTCCACCCGACCTTTCAGGCCTATCTTGAGGGTAGGTCACAAGGGGTGGAACATTCACGTCCTTCTTCATATTTCACCCTCAGTCTCACAAAATGTCTCATGGCAGCTGAGGTTGTAAGGCGGCACCACACCGGCCTTCAGGACATCGCAGATGTGAAGAGTTTCTGGGCTGGGGATCGTTTGGATTATGCGGTCATCAATGAAACCATGCGCAGTTTACTTCCAGATTGGCCGTGTTTATTGAGCGAAGATGAGTGGTACGATTTTGTCGACTGGATAAACCTTGACCTGAAGGTCGATGAAACAGAATGGCTAAAGTGGCGCACGTTATATTCCATGTTCATTACCGCCGATCGCATGGATGCTCTGGGTGTTTCCCACATTACCTCCAAGGCAATACCTAGCTTCACTCTACCGAATTTCAAATCAGATACTAAGATGAACAAATGGCGGACCTTAGTACGGAAAACATGTTTGCAGGGGCTCCCGGGCGAAGTAAAGCCAGGTATATACACTCTTACTCTGCCCACCGGGTCAGGAAAGACAGTAACAGGTCTCCAGATTGCAAGCGACTTTGCTTCGAAGATAGGAGCTAACTCGATTATCTACGCTTTACCTTTCATTGCTATTGTAGAGCAAAACGCTAAAGTAGCCCGTGAGGTCTTCGGCAAGGATGTGCAAGAGGACCATAGCGGCATGTTTGCTCAACAAGAAGAACACGATGAGGCCAGCCAGGGGCCTTTGCAGCGGATGTCCAGCTTGTTCCGCTACTGGACTGAGCCAGTAGTGGTAACCACTTTGGCAGCACTTTGGAATGCGTGTTTTGAGCCTCGGGCCAATGCTTCTATGAATTTTCATCGGCTCCATAACTCCGTGGTAGTTCTTGACGAGCCTCAGAGTATTCGCCCGGAATTGTGGAAGGGCTTTGGAAAAACCATGGAACTCCTGGCGGAGCAGTGTGGTACTGTGTTCTTGCTTATGACAGCCACTCAACCTCATATCAGCAAAGGCACTGAATTGGCCGCTGGAATCCAGCCTTTTTCTGAGTCGCGGCACACATATGAATACTTGGATGAAAAGATCCCGATTGAAGACCTTCCGTACTTGCTCGAGAGTCATTTGCCGGTAGACGATGGTTGTGGTCTAGTTGTCCTAAATACCAAGAAGTCTGCCTTCCAGGCTTGGCGTGAGCTCCGCGACCGGCTCGATGGGCCTGTGTTGTTTCTCTCTAGGTCTATGGCTCCCCTTCACCGGCGGGCGACGCTAAAACAGTTGAAGGAGTTACGCGAAAGAGGCTGCAAACATCATTTGGTTGCAACCCAGGTGGTTGAAGCCGGTGTAGACCTGGATTTTGACTGGGTGTACAGGGACTTGGGTCCTCTTGATTCAGTGATCCAGGTGGCAGGGCGGTGTAACCGCCATCTCAATCCGGATGTCCATGGCCGTGTACTTGTGGCAGAGCTGCGCGCTTCCAATGATCGTTCGTTCCACTCCTATGTGTACAGCAAGATTCTTACTCTTGCTACCCGGGAAATACTGTCTCGATACCGGTCGTTCTCGGAACATGAGGTTCCAGCGATGGTTGATGAATACTATAAACGTATCCTTGAACGGATCCATACGCAGAATTTCTTCGATAATGACATACGTAAGGGGCATTGGGGCAGTTTGCCCAAGTTGATAGAGGAGCAGGACTTCTACGAGGTGCCTGTATTTGTTGAACTTGATGATGGCCTGCTTCCCTTGCTTGAAGAACTAGAGCAAATAGAGTGGTCCTATGAAACCCAAGAACGAATTCGCTATCTGCGCAACATGGCATCTCAATACATGATCGAAATACCCCTTAAGTCTCTCTACCAAAGTTTGAACATGATAGGACGGATAGAGACAACAAGTGACGTTCCCCCGCTGCGACCTGTGTTGAATGGACGATATTGGCTGCTCTCAAGAGACGCAATTGGTGAAATCTACCATCCGGAAGCGGGATACATTCACCCTGGTCTTCAGGAAGATGACATAGGAAATTACATGCATTGACAGGGTGTGTTGAAATCAGGGGATGGACGGCCGAAAAAGGGGTGATCGTAGTATGAGTGAAGATGAGTTCCTAGATCCCACGTCACCTCACATCCGTGTTCACACTGTAGCCGGCGATTTACGGGTTACAGGGACGCTTGTGTGGTATTACTATGTCTGCAAACGACAGGTTTGGCTCATGGCGCATCAGATCAATCCCGACGAGGATGATCCAAACATTGAATATGGCCGCTTCTTGCAAGAAGTAGCGTACGGTAGAGAGCAGAAGGAAATCTCGGTTGGTTCTTCTAGATTTGACATAGTGCAGAGACAAGATGGGACCTTTATTGTATCTGAAGTCAAGAAAACCAGCCGCCATGAAAAAAGTGCTACGATGCAGCTATTATTCTACTTAAAGGAATTGCACGACCGGGGCATTGATGCAGTGGGCGAACTCCGGTTTCCTGAAGAGAGATGGAGGAAGACTGTCCGATTGACTGAAGAATTGTTACAAGAGATTCGTGCCACTGAGGCAGATATCGTCGAGCTCATAAAACGTCCGGTACCTCCAGAACCTGCAAGAATAGGCTTATGCCGTAATTGTGGATATTCAGAATTTTGCTGGTCTTAATCGAGAAACACTAATGGGAATAAGTACCGCGTAGGAGCTCATCGAAGAAGTGGCAGACACATGGTGTCTGCATAGTTGGATAATGGGACACACATAAGCGTTTGGGCGGCTTAGTGTTTGGAGGGACCATATATGAACATGAGAACTATCCTGCTATTTTCGGATGGCAGGCTGGCGAGGAAAGACAATACCATCGTGTTTGATTATGGTGACCGAAAACGGTTTCTCCCCATTCAAAAAATAGATGAAATCCTCATCTTTGGCGAGGTAGATCTAAATAAGCGCTTCTTGGAGTTTTGCAGCAAGCATGGGATTGTCCTGCACTTTTTCAACTACTACGAGTATTATGCCGGAAGCTATTATCCCCGAGAGCACTACAATTCCGGCCATATGTTGCTTAGACAGGTCGCCCACTATATTGATCCTGAGAAGCGGTTGCAGCTGGCGAGAGGGTTCGTGGAAGGGGCAATCCGCAATATTAGACAAGTCTTGAAATATTACCAAAACCGAGGGCGGAACCTTAGCGATACTATAGAACGCATTGAGTGTTTGAATGAAGACGTACAAGGCGCCAATAGTATCGAGACGTTGATGGCAATCGAGGGTAACGCTCACGCGACGTATTACAAGAGTTTTGATGAGATAATCAAAAATCCTGACTTTGTGTTTGAGAAGCGTACGCGCCGTCCCCCTCAAAACTATGTAAACACCCTCATCAGTCTAGGCAATTCCATTCTTTACACAACTGTGCTTAGCGAAATCTACAAAACCCATCTTGATCCTCGTATAGGATATCTTCATACGACTAATTGGAGAAGGTTTACCCTAAACCTTGATATTGCAGAGGTGTTCAAGCCCATTATAGTGGACCGGGCGATATTCACCGTGGTGAATGACGGCAGGATCAAGGCTGACGATTTTGTCAAAGAATCAGGAGGGGTTTTCCTGAAAGACAATGGCCGCAAGACCTTCATAGCAGAAATCATGCAGAAGCTACAGACAACCGTGAAACACCGGGCACTTGGTAGATCGGTTTCCTATAGGCGCCTAATAAGGATGGAATTGTACAAGCTCGAGAAGCATCTGCTCGGCGAAAAGGAATATACGCCTTTTGTTGCATTGTGGTAGTGTGCAGGACAATTATCTAAGGAATCGCTGCAAATCGAGTACATGGTAAAGAGAGTCTAAAGACGAAGGGGCGTGTCAGGGCAAAGATTTACTATGTATCAGCGTGGTTTACCACTCGTGGTTTCCTTGAGGTGATATCCTGATGTTTGTGATATTAGTTTACGATGTAGACCAAAAGCGAGTAGCGAAAGTGCTGAAAAAGTGTCGGGAATATCTTTTCTGGGTTCAAAACTCTGTATTCGAAGGCGAATTAACGGAAATGAAACTGAGACAGCTTAAGAGAGAACTTAAGGCGATTATCGACGACGAATATGACTCGGTTATCATCTACAAATTCGAGTCAACCAGATATAGTTCCCGAGAAGTTCTGGGTCTAGAAAAGGGGCTTATCTCAATGGAAGTGTAGAACATGATTTGTACCTACTGGGGTTCTTAAGCATTGCCTGAGCATTGCCTTCATCCTTTCAATGGAATTCCAGAGTGCAGGTGATACTGCCTCCCCTTATGGTAAAGCGATATGGCGCGGACGTGTCGTCGGGTTTCAGTAGTGCAAAAACCCCCGGGACCCGACGACATAGCTGGAACAAGAAACGTTCGGCGAGTTCTTGCTAATTTTGCAGGTCAAAGAAGGGAGGAGGGTGATATAATGATATGGAATACTGGCTGCCCTAATGACACAATGAGGGTGGCTGCTTGCTAAACACCAGTTCAAACGGGTTGTTAGCCTACCTATGAGGGATGGAAACAAGGGTTTTCAAAAAAAGTTTCCCCAATCATGGGAGTTGTTAGCCTACCTATGAGGGATGGAAACAACGTTCCAACGACCTATCCAGCTTCAGGTCCTTGGTTGTTAGCCTACCTATGAGGGATGGAAACTTCATCCGCTCTATGTAGGCTAGAATCCGTTCATCGTTGTTAGCCTACCTATGAGGGATGGAAACCTGCGTTGCCCATAGCCCAGGCCAACACCGG
>LFST01000038.1 GCA_001513185.1 Candidatus Fermentithermobacillaceae bacterium DTU015 | reverse complement strand
TGGAAGAGCAACTGACTTGTAATCAGTAGGTCGCCGGTTCGAGTCCGGCCGCTGGCTCCACCAAATCCCTGCTAGAGGCGCTTGCTTAGTTCACGTCATCCACATTGATCGCCTGACCGTCGCTAAACCGTCGCTCAACTTCAGTTAGGGCATTTGCGAAGCTGTCGGCTGCTTCTTTTTGCATTGTGGGGATGACGTGAGAGTAGATATCCATCGTGGTTCTGATTGAAGCATGGCCCAACCGCTCCTGGACGATTTTGGGGTTTATCCCTTGTCCCAAGAGCACTGTGGCATGTGCGTGGCGCAGGTCATGGAAGCGGAGGCCGGGCATGCCGGCAGCCTTGGCGATTCTGGCAAACTGGTGAGTCACTGTATATGGACACATTGGATTTTCTCCATCTGCTCGTGTAAACACAAACTCACTCTTGGAATTTCCGCGCATGTTCCGAAGCCGGGATAATGTTATGGGATCTAGGAGTATAGGCCGTTGACTGCTCTTGGTTTTTGGCTCCTTGAGAATCGTCTTTTCTTTCACCCTGATTAGGTTACGCTGTACATAGATGATGCCCTTATCCAGGTTGATGTCATCCCATTTCAGCGCCAAGAGCTCTGTCTTACGCATACCCGTAGCAAGTGCTAGATGAACTAAATCCCGAACCGGAGATGTTTCTGCAGCCTGCAACAGCACCCATATCTTATCCGGTGACAAGACCACTGTTTCCTTTTTCTCCGGCCGGGGTACTTCTGTCCCGTGGGCTGGGTTGGTCTTAAGAACTTGCAACTTGATGGCTTGCTCAAATGCTGAGTATAGCGTGGCATGGGTAAGCTCAATGGTTCGTTTACCCACTCCGTCTGCAAGCATATCAGCATAGAGCTGCTGGATGTGCATAGGCTCTACGTCGGTGAGCCAAAGCTTACCGATTCGTGGCGCTATGTGCTTTTCGATGCAAGTTCTATAACTGCTTACTGTTTTGGCCGCTCGGTTGGGCACGCAAACCGTCTCGAGCCATTGCATCAGGTATCCCTCAAGAGTAAGCTTCTGCGGCTTCACATATGTCTTGGACAATATTTCGGCTACCAGGCGTAGAGCCTCTTGCTCAGCCTGTTTCTTGTTGCATTTCACGGAGCGGTATATCCGTTTCTGCTTGCCAGTAGCCGGATCGCGTCCCAAGTCAATTACAATCGTCCAGGACGACTTATACCGCTTTTCTAGGTGCCATGTGACGTTCATATCTCCCCTCCTTCTGTGTTTAGTAGTCTAACAGCGCCACCACCTGGTTGTTCCTCATAAGAGCGACCTTTTCCTCCAGGATATATGCACCAAATGCATTCTTGGCCCTGTACTTGACCCGGACGGCCCAGAAGTCCTGGCCCTGGTATGTGATAAGCGTTACAGCTGACCATTCTTCATATTTGACGCTGTACGGGTCAAGCAGCACTTTGTTTAAGTAGTCTTTCACACAGGCAACGGACCCATCCCAGAGGCTGTTTTGAGGTTTCGGCCCTATTTGGGCGATGATCTCCTTTTTTTCTGCGAGGCTCTCTTCTAGATATGCCAGATCTTCATAATCCGGCATAAGTCTTGAAATGCTATCTATGGCTTCCCTGGCTCCAGCCAGGTCCCAGGTTTCCAGCGCGATTATAGCTGCACCCACATAGGTATATACCTGGTCCATGATCGCATCTTCCCAAGCCTCATTCACACTTGCTATGCGTTCATAGTTTGGTACTAGTTCAGCCGCTTGCGCTATACATTCTAGTGCTTTCTCAACGTTGCCTTTTTCGAAGTGCTGCTCTGCCTCGTCCAATATGATATCTGCCCTGGCCTGGGCAAGTTCCTGCTCGACCTGGGCCTTATACTCCGTTCCCCTACCTTCTTCTTCGATGCGCTTGAGTATTTTTTCGTAAGTCCTGACGGCCGACTTGTAGTTACCCTGGCCCGCATACTCCTGAGCCTGTTGGATCTGACCTTCGATAGTGGGGGGAGTTAAAGCACCGACGATTGCGAGGAATAATAACGCGTAGAAAATGCTGGCAACAATCGTCTTCCACCGTACCCCACTACGGAACCCCGGAATCCTCTGAATGAAGCTCTTCTTGCTCATCCTGATATCCCTCCATTACCAGTCTTTGAGATATAGGTTGGCCTTCCGTTCTCTGGGCGACCACTGCTGGTCTATCCCAATGACATAATTGACACGTGGGAAATCGTTTAGGATGTGGAATGCTTCGTGGATGAAAAGCATTTCTCGTTCGCGCTGCCCGAGCCAATCTGCGGCGACGATGTGATAGTGTCCCTTGCTACATTGATACACAAAACCCCATACTTTGGGACCAAGGTCTGCGACCGAGGTATAAATGTTGTGTGCTTTGAGCAGTTCTTCGTTTAGTTCGTCGGCCGGGCAGCAAAGCAGGCGGCGGATAGATTGCATTACTTCGCTCCCCATTTCTAGGTTGTTATTCGGCTTCTTCGTCTTCGATGGCCTTAATGACTCTGATAATTCGTTTGATCGATTCGTCATCCAGATCTGAAACTTGTTTGAGGAAGATCTTGAGCGTGGGCCGTTCCCGGGCGCTCATCCAAAAGCTAGTCAACTCCTCATCGTCTGAAATGGCTTCAATGATGCGCTCCGCTGGGTCGGGGGTGTTAGAGTACCCAATAAGATAATCGACCGAAACGTCGAAAATCTGGGCGAGTTGCCTGAGGATATCCTCGGAGGGCACCCGGTATCCCGATTCCCATTGGGAAACGGTTGACTTCACCACGCCCAATCGTTTGGCCAAGTCGTCTTGAGTCATCCCATCTCGTCGTCGTAGTTCCCTTAACCTTTCGGCAAACATCTCATATTTAAACCTCCAACCGCAACATATCACGCACTGTGAACCATGGATAGTATGTTCACAAATTTTAATAGGAGTCGTCAAAATGAGTTGACATGTTTAGAGATCGTGAACTATACTATAGCCAGACTCTCCGAGTTAAGAAAAGAACGCGGATTTCTACGGGGTATCGTATGACTACCTGTTGGGATACTCTCAATATTCAATCCAGTACCTCCTGATAAGGAGGTTGGTAGTAATGGCTGAGTTTCCTCCTATCATGGACGTCAAGACGGCCTCAAAATACCTCTTGGTAGGAAAAGATCTGCTTTATGAATTAGCGGCCCGGGGTGAGATTCCTCACTTTCATGTGGGCCGCTATTTGCGTTTTCGGAAGGACGATCTGGACGAGTGGTCCAGATCTCACAGTCATCAAAGGCTTACATCCTCATCGGGATATTGCTGGGGTTTACTATCTGCTTCCTGTATCTTGGCACCAAGAAATTGGATTGGCGGGTAGACTAACCCGGGGCCGGAAGTTGGAGTGTCAACGGACAGTGATTTTGTCACCCCCAAGAATACTAATTTGGACAGTGAAAATGTCA
>LFST01000015.1 GCA_001513185.1 Candidatus Fermentithermobacillaceae bacterium DTU015 | reverse complement strand
CAGGTTCGACTTGAGGTGGGTGAACACGTTCAAGGAGAACATGCAGTCTTTCACCCTGCCAACCTTCTCGCCGTCCTTCACCAGATATCCCAGGGCAATATTACCGGTAACCGTACCTGTGTACGGGTTACCTGCCCATGCACCCATGGTGTGATCGATGACTATGCCCTGTTTCATCCCTCTCAGGAGATCTTCCCACGGTGTTTCGCCGGGAACTACCAGAAGGTTATTCGGGTTGGCTCCTGCCGGTGAACCGGTTCCGATAGGCTGCCTTCCCAGCCGGTAGGCAGATTCGAGATCTAGCAGGTACTCCTTGAGCACTCCGTTCTCGATAAGAGGCGTTCTCCGGCATACAACCCCCTGGTCATCATAAAGCTGGGTTCCAAGCCCGCCGTCCAAGGTGCCGTCTTCCACAAGGGAAAAAGCTGGTGCAAAAATCTGCTCACCAATCCTACCCTTGAAGGGGCTGATTCCCCTCATTACAGCCCGCCCGTTGAGACAAGCCAGAATCGGGGATACAAGGTCCTGGAAACCGGAAGGAGTGAACAGCACATCATATACACCCGGCCTGACCTCAACATTTTTCCGGCCGATCTCAAAGTCTGCCTTAAGTGTTGCTTTTATGCCTTCCAGGTCGCAATCCAAGCCGGTTGACACATTCCAATCCCATGACTGCAGCAGGTTCTGCCCTTCGACAAACTGAAATCCTGCAGACACTGTAAACACGGTCTTGTCCAACTGGGCATCAAGTCCCCGGGTGTTAGATATGCTCTTGCGGCTTATGGTCTTGCTTACGTTAGCAGAGCCCTGGATTGCCGGATCGAAGGCCTTGATGAACTGGATAAGTTCTTCTCCTATTGAGATCATCCGATCCACATCTATATCCGCAACTGCTTGATCGTATACCTTAGGATCCGCTGGAGGCTCAGGTTCCGGGAAGCTGTAACTTACTTCCGAACCAAACTCAGCCACATCCAGCGCATTTTCAAGCAGTTCCATCTCTGTCCCTGGCTTGGTTGAACTGGCAACACCAAGCTTGCCTGCTTTGATTACCTGCATCTCTAAGCTTAGGGATTCGGTACTCCCGATTCGCTTCAGCCGGTTTGCCTCGAAAGACACCGAAGTATTCTTGGACTCGGTTGTCACCAAAGTGGCTTCAGCACCCCTGGCAACCGCCTCTTCTAACAATTTCCTCATTTCTTCTCACCTCCCACAATCACATTCTGAATCCGGATGTGGGGTGAACCCTGGGCTACCGGAAGAGGGCCCTGCGCTCCCTTGCCGCAACCGCCCGGGCTATTCTTGTACACGAAGTCGTTGCCTATCATGTCAATGTTCCTGAGGGTATCAAACACGTTACCGGTAAGGTTCACATCGCGGACCATCTCGGCTATGCTGCCGTTGCGGATCATATAGGCTCTTGACGGCGCAAAAGTGAACATCTCGCCGTTGGTCTGGCCGCCATAGCCGCCCTGGACGTAAATCCCCAGGGAAACCCCTTGAAGCATTTCCTCAAACGTGTGTTTTCCTGGACCTATGCACGTGGTGCGCATCCTTACAATCGGCGGGAATCTGTAGTTTAGGGCGCGGGCATTGCCTGTAACCGCTTCACCCATTTTTGCAGCGCTCTCCCTGGAATGCAGGTGCCCGGCTATAACACCGTTCTTGATGAGGTAGGTCCTCTGCATGGGAACCCCTTCATCGTCGTACTTGCACTCACCGCGGTTGGGCCCTTCGATGCCGCTGTCGTAGATGTTAAGGTCATCCGTGCCGTACCTGGTCCCTATCTTGAGGAGCTCCTTCATCCTCTCATCTTCGTCCAGATCGTCAGCTTCGCTCAAGTGCCCGAAGGCCTCATGCACGAAAAGCCCTGACATATCGGGGTCGAGGATGACAGTATACTGCCCCGCTTCTACCACAGGCGCATACAGCATCTGCCTGGCAGCCTCAGCGGCTTCTCTGATCTCGTCTTCGAGCCCGAGGGCGACGTTGTAATCACTGTTAGAGCCAAAATTGACGTAATCCTGGGTGGTGAGATCATCTTTGGTCGCAATGGCAGTGAGCCCGCCGCCCAGGTCCATCTTTTCCTGGTAGATGTATGTACCTTCTGAGTTAGCAAAATACCAATGGGTATGCCTGTCGAAATACCTGACCGACGATGACGTGATTTCAGGACACCCCAGGATAAGCTTGTTGTAGCCTTGGAGAAGCTCCATCTTGTCCTTAAGCGGCACTGCAAAAGCTTCCTTGCCGAAATTCCCGGGCACATGGTCCTCTACCGGTTCCACAGGGTACAACTTGATGTCTTTATTGAGCCTTTCACCGAGAATCTTTGCCTGGGCGCAAGCTTCTTCCACCTTCTTTTCCAGGTTGTCCAGCCGGTTAAAGGACACGAATCCCCAACCACCCCGGTACAGTGCCCGTACGTTTCCGCCTGCAGACACAGTTTGGGACACAAGTTCTATGTCGTTGCCCCTTAGGCGGATTGCGGTCTCGTGGGTTTCTTCAATCCGGATCTCACAGTACTCAGCAGTTGAATGCTTGAGGGCCTTAGCCATAAGATCCTTCATGCGCGGGTCCACTAGAGAATTGCCTCCTTTCTATACGCCAGATACCAATTGCTTGACACCGGCATTTCCAAGATCGCCATTTCTATCCAGAATTGTCANNACCACCGGCCTCAAATGTCAATCTATTGCATCGGATCAGATTTGTCAATCCTGATATTTGTATTCTTAAATGATAGATTTAATATTTTGATCTAAAGCTAAATTCTTGTAAGACCCTGACGGCATCCAATAGAACACATGGGATACAACAGCGTCCTGCCTGCAAAAACACAAAATCCGGGTAAATACCCTCGAAGGTAAGATTTTTGGCCTCAAGTCCGAAGCACTGCCAACGTTTCTTATAAGGCACGATTATACCCATATTCTTGCGCTGAAGGACTTACCACGGACAAGGTCGAATATTTATAGAACAGCCATTTGTTGGCAGATAGAACCATCTAACGTTGAACATACCTGCGTTTTGGACGAGTTGGGAGGTGAGGCCGGCTATTGGATGTCATTTCTAATTCCTAACTCCGGGCACTTAAGACAAGCACTCAAGATAAACAGCCCGGTAGATCTTTGTCCTATGAAACCCCGTTGTTTTTGAATGCACTAAGCAACCCAGCAACAGACGCGGCCGTCGACAATCCACCATCTGCAATGATCGTTCCTGTTCCTGATAAACCCATAAGCCAACGACAAGTCTTGTACAGGAGGTCAACGGAATGAACCCCAGACTTAGGTTGCGGTATCTGGCTGCCCTGTTAGTGATTTGCATCATCCTCCCCCTCACACCGGCGTTTGCAGCTCCCACCGATATAGCCGGTCATTGGGCCCAGCAGGCGCTCGAACGTTGGACCGGTTTGGGGATAGTCAAAGGATATCCCGATGGCACAATCCACCCTGACGGTTCCATCACCCGGGCAGAATTTGCCGCTCTCATTAACCGAACCTTCGGGTTCACCCATGCTGAACCGACAGGGTTCCTCGACGTGGAAGACAGTGACTGGTTTAAGGAAGAACTAGACAAAGCTAAGTCTGCCGGATATTTCGTGGGTTATCCTGACAATACGGCCAAACCCGGAAACTTTATCACCAGGCAAGAAGCCGCAGTGATCTTCGCCAGACTGCTTGACCTGAGCTATGCCGACGGCGTAGAACCATTTGCCGACGACGCCGAAATTCCTGAATGGAGCCGGGAAAGCGTCATGGCGTGTGCCGGGCGAGGGCTGATCGAAGGCTACCTCGACGGTACATTCAGGCCCGAAGCAAACATGACAAGGGCCGAAGTAGTGACTGTACTGGACAGGCTGTTCGCTGAAGTTGCCAACGAGCCCGGTGTTTACGGCACGCCTGAAGCGGCGGAACTTGACGGAAGTGTGGTTGTAACCTCGCCTGATGTCACCCTCCAGAACTTCCGCATCAAGGGAGACTTGTTTATCGCCCAATCTGTCGGGGAAGGCAAGGTATCCCTGATAAATGTGGTGGTTGAAGGCAGGACACAGGTGAGCTCACCAGCCCACATCACCTTGGACGCTGAGTCCTACATCGACCAAATGATCCTGGATGCGGCTGCGGACATCTCAGGCGCCACCGGTATTGGCACCCTCAACATAAACGTGAGCGGGTCCGTGCTGGATGCGATGCCCGGAGTCTTGAAACTTGCCGACTGGGTCACAGCAACCATCGCCGGGGAACTGGTTGAGGGCAAGCCTGAGTTTATCCAAGCCTTCGGAAACCAGTTTGAGATTGACTCGCCGAGAGAATGGAGACTGGGCGATCTTGACGAAGGCAAGCTGATAGTAAGCGACACAATCGGCAACGGTTCCATCATGCTCGCCGAAGGTGTGACGGAAGCAGTCTACACTTCCCCGGAAATCCACATCGAGCCTTTTGAATACCTGGTCATGTCATGGAACGCCGACACCCCTGAAGACACCTGGGTAGAAGTTACCGCCAGCGTGTGGCTGGACAACCAAGACGAGTGGAGCGACTATGTGACCTGGGGCAAGTGGAGCCCGTTTATCAAGCGGTCATCTCAAGCATCCATGTCATCGTCTGATTCACCTTATGTCAACATAAGCCAGGACGAGATGTACATCCGCGGCAACCCGGCCGAAGGGGACACCGCTTCCAAGATAAGGCTTAAGGTCATTTTGCACAGGGATGATCCGTCTGTAGAGTCTCCGGTGCTTTGGTACCTCCACGGCACGGTAAGGGTCACAGGAGTCGAGCCAACCAAGGTCTTTAGGGATGACTTGGGCGACAATCCTGACTTCACCTGTGAAGTGGAAGTACCTCAATATTCACAGTCGGTCCGTTCACCGCAAATTGCCGGCGCCATATGCAACCCCACCACCACGGCGATGCTGCTAAACGGCGTGTCAGCCAGGGAAGGGGCACCGCTCAACCTGCTGCCTGAAGAAGTAGCCATGATCTGCTACGACTACAGGGCCGGAAACTACGGCAGCTGGTCCTTTGCCGTGGCAACCGCCGGATCTTACGGTTACAAGTCTTATGTAGAGTACTCCACAATCGAAGGCATCAAGAGACACCTTAAGAGCGGCGCTGCAGTAGGAGCCAGCGTGGCCTATTCCAACGACCCTGAAGATCCCCTGTACCTGGAAAATGCCACAGGGTCCACTTCCGGCCACTTGATAGTGCTGAGAGGATACTTTGTGGACGAAGACGGTGTAGAGTGGTTTATCTCAAACGACGCCTTCAGCCCCACCAACGAGCAGGTCCGCAGGTTCTACAGGGTAGATCAATTCGAAAACTGCTGGAGCAGGTACGCCATATACGTAGTCGAGCCTGGTAAGGTACCCGGAGTCGGAAAGCATGCTCCCAAGCGGCTGTGGGCAGACCTCAAGGAAGTCGAACCGGACAAGTATGTGCTTGTGCACAAGTCCGAGCCTGTTGTCACGCCCAATAGTTCCATCAACAGCCGGCTGGGCTTCATCGCCTACATCGACGAGCCTGAGGTGTTCAGCGGCGCCAATACATCGGTTTACGAGTACATCAACATCGCTGACCACCGTGGCGATCTGATACCCCTGTCCCAGGATCTGCTGTCTAACAAGAATTTCAAACTGTACGTGGCCAACGCAGACGCTTACCCTGGCAAGCTGTTCGTCGTAAACAGGAACAGCAACATCGAATATCTGGCCTTAGCTACTGTGGATTCTACAGATTATCTCGTCCGGGACGGCGAGATAAGCCCCAACGAGAAGGCAATCGAGTTTGGCGTAACTGACGTCCAGGAGTTCCTGTCCGGGCTTAAACCGGCTAAGTTTGCCAAGATCAAGCTGTTCCCCGCAGGCACAGTAGTGGAAAGCGCCAAAGACTTCAACAGCAAGGCCGCCAAGATACAAGGCGTGCTTGAGGCCGGCGATTTCATTGCGGTGCTGGCATGGGATAACGAGACGCTAAGCACGTACTCTATCAAAGAAGGCCCGGCGCTACTGCCCTTGTCCCTGAGCTTCCCCGAGGAAGAAGTCTCCCTGTGTTTCCATGACTTCCCGTACACCTCTGAGCTTCTGGGACTTCCTGAGGACTATGAGGGGACTATCACCTGGGCCAGTTCCAACCCGGATCTTATATCCGTGGATGAAAACGGTGTAGTGTCCCTGCCCTATAACAGCGGAAGCGCCACCATTACCGCGACTGCCGATACCGACGGGGTATATCAAGTGGCGAGTACATCGTACACGATAACAGTGTCACGGCCGTATATAGACGAGTTCCACTGGGGCAGCATAACCCATCCCAAGGTGGGCGAAACACCGTCAACCGTGTACACGATAAGCGAGGCAGATAAGTGGCCCCTGTTCTGGATAGACGGCGGATACCCGAGGGTCACCTGGGAAGGAGAATTTGACGAAGAGGGCAAGTTCAAAGCCGGCGAAGCCTATTCAGTATCCATCCAGTTCCAGACCAACGAGTTTCCTGGCGGAAACAGCGCCTACTTCTTCTCCAACCCGTTTACCGCCGACATGATCGCAGGCCTGCCTCAGGTTGGCGACGACACCGGCACCGGTGCTACAATCACCGCTGTAACGGTAACCAGGAACTACTCCTACCGGGTGACGGTGAGAATCGAATATTCGCCCCTGCAAGAAGTAGAATAAAGTCCTGAGTTAGCACAACGCTCGGCCACAACACTGAGCCCCCGGTTGATACACCGGGGGCTTAGTTTGTCAAGAAAAAGCTTCGTGTACCACCGGCTGGCACCGCCCAGAATGCACGGCACACGGCCTGGCTTGATTCAGCCGGGCAGGGCCCGCGTCGCCTAGGACGCGCGGCAGCCCTTTTTCCTTTAGTTCAACTAACTACCCTGCCGTCACAACCAGCAAGTGCCAAAGCGCCAATAGCGTGTTGGTATAGGTTTATGAGATTCTCCCCAAAACCGAGCAATAAGGCCACCAATACCAAGACTGTGGTAAGGCCCAACTTCAGCATGTCCTTAATCCCCTGCTCAACCCGATCCATCCTGTTTGCGCCTACATTTTGCCCCACAAAGGTGGAGATGGCCATACCAAAAGTGAAGTTGGGCAGCATGGCAAACCCGTCAATCCGCATCACAGCCGTGTTGCACGTGACGATCCGGTATCCCATACTGTTAGCCAGAGCCTGCACAAACACGGCTGACATAGAAAAGATGGCGCTGGTAATCCCTGCGGGCAACCCCAACCTGAGCAGTTGGCTCAGCAAGTTTCTTGTCCGGCTTCAGGTTTGAGCGGTTTATGTCTACAACATCTTTCATCCGCGCTAGCTTGACCAGACATAGTGCCGCAGACACTGCCTGGGAGATAATGGTTGCAAGCGCCGCACCTGCCACGCTCATGTTGAGCCTTGCAACGAACCAAATATCTAGCACTACATTGAGAAAGGATGCAAGTAGCAGCACCATCAAAGGGTAAACGGAGTTGCCGAGCCCCCGCAGCACACCTGCCCCGATGTTGTAAAACCCGCTGAACATGGTACCCCACAGCATGATGACCAGGTAGGATCGGGCAAGCGCAAAGGTCTCAACAGGCGTATTGGTCAGGCGGAGCAGGGAATCCGCCCAAGGTATTCCAATCGCCATGATCACAAGCGAAGACACGAAAATCAGGGTCATAGAATTGCCTATTGAACGGGACAAAGTCTGCCTGTCCTTGGCCCCGAAATACTGGGCCACCATAACGCCTGTTCCGGTTGAAATCGCCATAAACAGCACGAGCAGCAGCCTGAGAACCGGAAGTGTCGTGCCAATGGCTGACAGTGCCGTGTCACCTACGTAGCGGCCCACAATTATCGAGTCCACCGTGCTGTACAACTGTTGGGCAAAATTGCCGATAAGCAGGGGAATAGAGAATTTCAGCAGGTTAGACATTGGTTTTCCAACGGTCATGTCCTGTGTGCCGAAGATTTCGTTTATCTTTTTTAGCAACTCAAATCCACCTTTTCTTCAACTTTTGTTGTAATTCCTGATGTCCCATACTGCTCCCGATGACCCATAATGGTCCCGATGGCCCAAGATAGTCGTGGAATTCCTTTTGATGTTATCATCGGGCCCATCTTGTCTCGGGATACCCATGTTACCTAGTACAAATACTGCTGGTAGAGTTCTCTTAGTTCGTCATCGTCTTCTTTGCAGAACAGTGCCTGGTTTTGCTTGCGCCAGTACCGCCTAAACTGCCATCCGCCTTTAAGAGGCCCCTCGCCCACAAGCTTCAGGGCATGATGGACATACTCGGTATTGATCGCCTGTGCCTTATGGCTAAGTTCGGCGCCATCAAGGCTTTCTGCCAGCTCAAACAACCGGTCTTGGTATTCCCTTAGCACCGGACGAAGCCGCTCCACATTGTTATCATAGTCCTTAAGCACTGCCCTGAACAGCAAATTGTTGTACTTCCATCGTTTAAGTCCTTGTGTTTCATCTGACATAGCGCAAGACCCAAGGTTGGAGCTGAGCGCATCGCTACGGTAGTCAAACTTGAGCGGCTTGAAGAGCTGGACCTCCGGACAAGGGCCTTCTGTGTACCATATAAGTCCTGTATCGTAATCGTAAATCATGGAAGCCGTAGCCTGGGAACTCACCAGCCCCCCGGCTATCATCCCTATGTTCCTCATCGATGCGACGCAGCCTGTATGCCGGTCCCTGAGCACATCGATGGCACCCTCCAGATCGAAATGGCTCTGTGCCATGAGCTCCCGGCCGCGGGCTTCCCGGTGATATGCCCCGGCAAAATACGAGACTATGGGATTTATGAAGTGCCGCTCGAAGTTGGTTACCTTACCTTGGAGTTCCGGCGATAACTCGTGGAAATCATCTGTCAGCGATACTTTGTTGCTGATGTTGTAGTTGGCATCTAATTTCTTGTAGGCGTAATACCGGCCGACGGTTTCCAATACGTACCCCTCGTAAGGGTCCATGATGAGGTAACTGTTGTGGTAGTAGAGGGGATTCTCGTAGCCCCCGTTACCTCCTTGCCCGAAACGCCGGGTGTTTTGTATGAGGATGTCCAGTGCCTCCCTGGCTGTGGAAGCAAGCTCCAGGGCGGTCCTTAGGTGGTCCATTCCCAGAACTCCCGTCTTATCCACGGGAACCCTGTTGAATGTAGCCTCGTTACCGATGCACACTCCCTGGCTGTTGACACCCATTTCAGCGCCCCACATCCATGAAGGTTTGGAAAGCCAGACATCGTGCTTGACCTCATGAGAAGGCATTGCCACGTATGTCTTAGGCGTGCTCACAGAACCTGCTCGTACCAACAGCATGTACTGGGGTTCATTCGGATCCCGGTCGCTGTTCTTAGCAAAAAACCGCGTGGTGCCGTCGGCTCTCCTCATGTAGAAAGTGTCGCACATACTCCTCCCCCCTCATTGTCCCACTGGGTTGGGATGATATCGTAATGCTGCCTTAGACTGACACATATACCGCCCTGCTAGCAGTCTTGTCACTGCCACTGCCAACGGCCTTGCTGCTAGGTTTATCGCACCTGGCGGCTCAAGATGCCACATACAAAACACCTTATACCACAAAGCCGGCGGAAGTCCTCTTCCGGTAAGTGGAAGCACCTTATTGGGGCATTAGCTGCACCATTGTTGAGCGCCACAAGGACAAAAAAGCCCAAAATGGTGCACTGCGTGCGCCATTTTGAGGTCTCATTCTCTGGAAACACGCCGGATTGGTGCACCGTGTGCACCATCCAACGCCGGCTTTCGGAAGCAACCCACGGAAATGGTGCACCAGATACACCATTTTGCAGTTCCAACTTCCGAAAGATGGTCAAAATGGTGTACCCCGTACACCGTTTTCCAAGACTCAATCACCCACAAACGAGCCGGGAATAGTACGCTACATATATCATTTACCTGCCGCAAGCATATACCAAGAAAACCCTTGCCGATGAGGGCCGGCCCAGGCTCACACCTGCTCATTCACCCAGATACGCCTGACGAACCTGGTCATTCTTCAGCAATTCCTGCGATCCGCCTTGGAGTACCACCTTGCCGGTCTCAAGTACATAGGCGCGCGAAGCAGTGTTGAGCGCCAAATGGGCATTTTGCTCCACAAGCAGCACTGTAGTACCCGCACGGTTGATTTCCTGTATTATCCGGAAAACATCCTTCACTATCATAGGGGCAAGCCCCATGGAAGGCTCATCTAGCAGCAGCATCTTAGGCCGGGACATAAGCGCCCGTCCCATGGCAAGCATTTGCTGCTCCCCGCCGCTCAAAGTGCCTGCAGGCTGCTTTTGCCTCTCCTTGAGTTTGGGAAACAAGGAGAATACCTTATCCAAGTCTTCCTGGATCTGCTTCCTGCCCGAACCTCTTCCCTGCCTGGAATAGGCCCCCAGTTCCAGGTTTTCCATGACGGTCATGCGGGAAAACACCCTTCTGCCTTCGGGTACATGGGAGATGCCCATTTTCACGATATCTTCGGGCTGGCGCCGGGTGATGTCTACGCCGTCAAAAATAATCTCGCCTTCGGTAGGCGTCAAAAGCCCTGAGATAGTCTTGAGCGTGGTGGTCTTCCCCGCCCCGTTGGCGCCAATCAGCGCCACAATCTCGCCCTCGGCAATCTCCATGGATATTCCTTTAAGCGCCTTTATCGTCCCATAGCAGGTTACCACATTCTTAAGCGACAACATCGGCTTCATCTCCCAAGTACGCCTTTATCACAGCCGGGTCTCTCTGGACTTCCTTAGGCGTCCCTTCTGCTATCTTTACTCCCTGGTCGAGCACCGCCACCCTGTCTGCGGTGCCCATGACCATTTTCATATCATGCTCTATGAGAAGGATGGTCTTCCCTGTATCCCTAATGCGCCTAATGAGCTCGGTGATCTCCTTTGTTTCCTGAGGGTTCATGCCGGCAGCCGGCTCATCCAGCAAGAGGAGTTCCGGATCGGTGGCCAGCGCCCTTGCGATCTCAAGCTGCCGCTGCTGTCCATAGGACAGGTTGGACGCTTTCTCATCAGGGTCCACATCGAGGCCGACGAATTCCAGAAGCTCCAGGCACCGCTGCCTGGTTTGTGCCTCTTCTTTCCTCACCCTCGGTATACCCAAGATCGCACCCAAGACCCCTGCCTTAGTCCGGCAGTGCCTGCCTATCATCACGTTTTCCAGCACCGTCATCTGGCCGAAAATCCTAATGTTTTGGAAAGTGCGCGCAAGCCCCGAATCGGTGATCTCATGGGGCTGAAGTTCAGCCAGGTTGCGCCCGCCAAACAGTATCTCGCCGGAAGTAGGGGCATATATGCCGGTCACTAGGTTAAACAACGTTGTCTTGCCTGCGCCATTGGGACCTATCAGGCCCAATATGGCGCCCTGTTCCACAGACAAGCTCACATCGCGTACTGCGGTAATCCCTCCGAAAGACTTGCTCACCTTTCTCAGCTCAAGCACCGGCATGTTCATCCCCTCCTCCTGAGACTTGTCCTGCAACACCGGCGCCCTTTGAACCGGCGCCAGACCCGATTGCAAGATCAACTACCTGCTCTTTGACAGTGCAGGTGTCCGTTGAATCCTTCAAGTTTCCGCTCTTCTTCCTGGTGGCAGCCAGCCCGTGGCGGGCCTTCCCTATCTGAAAGCGCTCAAATACCTTCAGTTTCCGCAATTTCGACCCGCGAAGGCCGGTTGTCCCCTCGCCTACCAGCCCCTGGGGACGCACCAGCATCATAACCACCAGCAATGCCCCGTAGAAAAGCATGCGGTGCTCAGATACAAACGGGGATACTCCCCGGAGAAACTCGGGAGCATAGGTCAATACCACGGCACCGAGCACCGAGCCCTCAAGGCTCCCCATGCCACCCAAAACCACCATGCTTAGGATTTCCACTGACGTCCCGAAAGCAAAGGATGACGGATGCAAGTACCTGAACCAGTGGGCGAAGAGCCCTCCCGCGATTCCTGCCCATCCCGCGCCTATCACAAAAGCCAGCACCTTATGGCGGGTGGCGTCAATGCCCATGGCTACAGCGGCCACTTCGTCCTCACGGATGGCGACAAGTGCCCGGCCGAAACGGGAATTCATGAGGCGTGTCATGGTCCAGTACACCAAGACAGCAGCACATGCCGCTATGGTAAGGTTGGTGTGCTTGGATATCCCTCTCAGGCCAAAGGGCCCACCGGTTATTTTCATATTGAGAATGGCTACACGTATGATCTCCCCGAAACCTAAGGTGGCAATGGCAAGATAATCGCCTTTTAGCCTTAATGTGGGAATCCCTACAAGCAATCCGAACAGTGCGGCGACGGCTCCTCCTGCCACAAGTGCCACCGCAAAGGGCAAATCATAGACTGCCGTGAGGATCCCCGCCGTGTACGCTCCAATTCCCATAAACGCGGCGTGCCCTAGGGACAGCTGTCCCGCACATCCTGTAACCAAGTTGAGGCTTAGCGCCATTATCACATTTATGCTGGCGATCACCAGCAGCTGGTAATAATATGGACTGAGCATCGTTTACACCTTCTCCTGCAGATTTCTGCCGAGTATGCCCGATGGTTTGACAAGCAGCACCAGTGCCAGTATTCCGAAAGCAATGGCGTCCCTCCACTCTGACCTCAGGAGCGCAACTCCCATGACTTCAGCCATCCCAAGCAGAAGCCCGCCCAACATCGCTCCAGGGATACTACCTACTCCTCCCAACACGGCAGCCGTAAACCCTTTAAGCCCCGGCATCATGCCCATTGAGGGATCCACTGCATTAAAGTTCATCCCAATCAAGACTCCGGCTGCTGCAGCCAAGGCGGAACCAATTGCAAAAGTAAATGCAATTATACGGTTTACACTTATCCCCATTAAGCTGGCAGTTTCTTTATCCTCGGCCACCGCCCTCATGGCTTTGCCTATCTTGGTCTTTTGGACCAGGAAGTGAAGCCCAATCATGAGCCCTACGCTCGTTAGCAAAATCAGCACATCAAAGGAACTAATGCGCAACTTACCCACGTGAAGCTGTTTGACCTCAAAGGGAATCGGGAAAGCCCTTGTCTGGGGCCCCATGAGCGCAAGGGCAAGGTTGCGCAAGAATATCGACATCCCAATAGCGCTGATAAGCACTGCGAGACGCGGGGCTTTTCTCAGCGGCCGGTACGCAATTCTTTCAACTATAACACCTACAACTGCCGCCCCAGCCATTGCCGTTAACATGGCGACAGCAAAGGGAAGCCCTGCTACCTGAGATGCCATAAGCCCTATGAAAGCACCTGCCATATATATTTCACCGTGGGCAAAATTGATAAGACGCAGCACCCCGTACACCATGGTATATCCCAGGGCGATGAGTGCGTACGAACTACCCAGGGTGAGTCCGTTTACAACTTGCTGCAGCAAATCACACACCTCCGTCCAAACCCAAGCAGGCTGGGCGGGGAGCAGGCGGGATTAACAGGACTTGCCAGAGGTGCCTTTGGTCCAAGTCTAACCCGATGACCGTCTGCTCCCTGCCCGTGGTTTGCCTGGTACGCTGCTAAACCAATCTTCCGGCGCTTTAGTCGGCCCTGACGAACGTTCCGTTTTCGACCCTGAGAAATACCACGTCTTTCACCGCTTCCCCGTTGGCGTCAAAGGACGTGTTGCCGGTAACTCCAGGGAAATCTTTGATGTTGAACATCTCATCTTTAAGGGCTGCCCTGTCGTTACCCGCCTTTGCCAGGGCCTGAGCCACTATCTTCATGGTGTCGTATGCATTTGCAGCGAACATGTCAGGCTCTTGTGAATACTTCTGCTTGTAGTTGGAGACGAAGGCTTGGACAGCCTCTGACGTGTCGCCTGAGTAAAAACCGGCTGTGAACACAGAACCTTCAACTGCATCGCCGCCAAGTTCAACCAGTTTTTCTGAATAGAAGCCGTCAGCACCCAGCAGCCGGGCCTCTATCCCTTGTCTCCTGGCTTGCTGGGCAATCTTGGCAGCCTCTGTGTAATAACCTGCAACATACAGTGCCTCAGCTCCGTTGCCGATCTTGGTAAGCTGGGCCCTGAAGTCTTCATCTCCGTCAAGGTAGGACTCCACGCCTACAATGGTGGCTCCTAGCTCTTGGGCTTTGGCGATGAAGTTGTCCTTCAAGGCGACACCGTAGTCGTTGTTGGCGTAAATCACCGCAAATTTGTTGAGGCCTAGCTGGGTCACGGCATATTCGGCCATTTGCTGGGCCTGGGCATCGTCGGTAATTACGTTGCGGAAGATGTAATCACCTACGTCCGTCAACCCTGGAGCGGTGGATGACGGGGTAACCATGAGGACTCCTGAGTCCTGGGCGATGGGAGCTACTGTGGCGGTCTCGCCGCTGAGCACTGCCCCTACAATTGCGGTAACCTTGTCCTGGTCAATGAGTTTCTGGACGGCGTTGGCAGCCTCGGTGGATTGGCCTTTGCTGTCCTCAGCAATGAGTTTGAGGGTGTATCCATTTATGCCGCCTTCTGCGTTAATCTCGTCGATAGCAGTCTGGACACCGTTTCTCACGCTTACACCATACGTAGCATAGTCGCCGGTGAGGGGTCCGACCATGCCAATCTTGATAACCTTATCGCCGCCTTCGGCTTCACCTGAGAGTTCCTTGGGATTTGAACCGGTACAGCCTGCCAAGAACATGGCAGCAGCCAAGATTAGAGCAATTCCAAAAGTAGATACACTGCGAAACCGGATTTTGTTCCCTCTGCTGTCTCTATGGCCGCTATCATCCTTGCAGCCGCTGGATCTTGTGTGGTTCTTGTTGGCATCAAACATATGATTCATGAATTTCATTTGCTATGTTCCCTCCCTGATTGTCTTAAACAGATACGAGGCACTCCGGTAAAGCGGCCGGCCCATCCAAAACCCACATCACACTTCGACCCGAATGCCTTATTAGCCGCATGCCTTGGCGCACCATGCCGCCGGTATACCCTGACCCCGGCTGCAGACACACCGCCTGGTTAAGTGACATGCGAAACACAACATCTTGAACTTGGTAATGATCACAGACTGGGTTTAGAATCTGAGCTCAAATCTGGGCTTGCCAAGTCTGGGCATCTGCCGCTCCCGGCTGGACTGAATCACTTAGGTGTCAGTCAAAGCGCCCTGAAAAAGTGAGTTATGAGACGAAGATGGAAGAAGGAACCCCGGACATGGACTGCCAAGGGTCTAGCAGGGAGGTATCAAACGATGAACCTAGTTCCTGGAATCCACGGAGTACCTGAAACCAGTAGACCAGGTTTCCCTGCCTCTTCCCTTCGCCATGAGTCCGACGCCCGCAAGAACCACAGGGCTTACTGGCGCTCCGGTAATCCCCACTGTTATCACCCCCATTTCACGCGTCCGGAAAAAACAGAAACCCGGACGACAAGCAATAATCTTAGCAAGAAGTTGCTATAAGGAACTTGCCGCTCGGGTCTTTTCCACCCACGGTGTGCTTTGCAGCTGCAAAGCTGGTACCGCTCGGTCCAGACTCCCAGGCCAGGCCTGAGACGGAACCCTAAGGTACCCTTCCTTATATAAAATATCCTTTCTCGGATATTGAAAGGAATTTTACCAGATGAACGTGAGGTATGCAACGGGTGCATTTATTTTC
>LFST01000046.1:258541-264526 GCA_001513185.1 Candidatus Fermentithermobacillaceae bacterium DTU015 | reverse complement strand
TCATCACCCGCGGGGTAAAGGCTATAGAAGCCGCTCATGGGCCTGCACGGGTCGACGGCGCAAAGTATGGCCTCGTGGAGCTGCATGGAGCATGAGAACCCTCGGGAAGCAGCTTCCCAATCGTCTAACCTGGTAACGCCGGCCTGGCCCGAGACGGAATTCCAGAACGCCGCCCTGTCGCACAAGTTGTCCAGGTAATCGCTGATGGTCTGTATGGCTACAATGGCTCTGACCAGGGGTTTTGTAAGCTGTCGGTTCATGAGCCCAAATACCGAGCCGCCTACGCTGTGGAAGCTCTTCTTGCAGATAGAAGCAACGGCTTGCCTCCTTAACTCGGGGTTTGGGATTTGCCGGGCACGCTGTTCCCACCGGCTGAGCTCGGCTTTCGCCAAAGGGAGTATCTGCCCCGCCATGGAAAGGTAAACCGGCCATTCAGAGATAGCTCCGCCCAGCCTTTGCACCAACGGTTTGCCAATCGGTGCGCTCATCCGTCTGCCCAACGGTTTATCCGTCTGCACACGCGTCCCCTTGCCCAACCGGTCACTCAGCCGCTGGTTCAGCTGTGTACCCATCTGTTTGCCCAACCGATCACCAGCCGTTTGCCCGTTCATCTGCTGACAACTGTTTTCCGACGCAGGGATGCTCCCATAGATGCTCCTCAGATGCTCCTCGGGACGTTCCGCAGGATGCCCCCTGGATGTTTCCAGGGTGTTCCGCCTGTGCTGCTGCCCTAGTCTTCAAAGCAACACGGATCCTGCTTGAAACGCTTTAAGAATTTGTGAAGCCTAGCCAGGTATCCCTTGGCCTGGCTTTGCCCCTGTCCTTCAGCGCCCTGTCTGCCCGGCGAAGCGCTGCTCCACGAGGAGTGGTTGCCATCCCTGCCGTAAAGCGCCCTGCCGATAGCTTGTAATTGAGCTTCACTAGCATGTTGCCAATCGTAGTAGCTTATTCCCTTAAGACCATAGGCCCATGCCAGGCCGGCAAAGCGGATTATCTCCTCTGGGGTAGCCTCGCCGAAACACTGCCCTACAGGGGCAAGGGGCAACTTGTATTTGGCAAGCCCCCTGAGACACATCGTTAACGCTTCTTCCAGAGACAGGTCCATCATGGCCCAATACACCTGGGGCAGACACACAGAGCAAAACGACGAAAACTCCTCGTATGGGAAGTTTTCGTGGTACTGGGGAAGGGCAAAGGTGGTATATCCCAAGACAACCCCTGTGCCCAAGGCACGGGTCGCCTGAAGTCCCAGTTGAAGCGCCTTGTACTTGCCTTCACGGCTTTCATACTCATCTTCCGCATCTATCACAAGCCAGTCCGCTCCGGCGCTTAAGGCCTTCTCCATGGCTCTTACCTCGCCTGAAATGTTGTTGCCGTAACTGTATCCCCATGCCCCGATAGACAGCCCAGCATCGTGAGCCGGCTCAATAATCTGCCGGAGCTGCTCGAGGAAAAGGCCGGAGGTCCCTCCGTCCCAGGCTTTGACCAGAATACCTGAAAGCCCTAAGTCAACGGCCCTGCGTATCAGGTGATTTACAGGGCCTGCTTGCGACAATACCCATATCCACACATGCTTGCCTTCCCAAGGCTGCGAAACCATGAGACTTCCTCCCTGCTTCCTACGACAGTGTGACGGCTGAAAGCTAAACCGGTGAACTGATAGTTAATGCATTGTTCTATTACTGTATGCATATACTCGTTGTTATGTTAACTTGTCAGCTTGAACATCAGCCCTTATTTCCAGCATCACACGCGGCTAGGTCAGCCCTGCTTTTCCGCTTCTCCAGCCTCCGCTTCTCCAGCCGGAGGAAGGCACATACACCTCTACTCATGACGAGGCGAACCATGTATATCCGCTTCCCCAGCGGTCACAAAAAGACGCATATCGCTGGTGCTCTTGACCGGGCCCGTCCATGTTCTCCGCTTTTCATGGAAAGGCCCATATCACGGGCGCTTTTGATTGAGCCATCCCCTCTTATTCATTGATGCATAAAAAGAAGGGAAACAGCTTGCGCAAGTCGAAATCATGGCAGCAAGGCAAATCCACAACATATTATCAACGTCGCATTGCCATAATAGCGGTGCCGATGCAACGGCAACTTTCCGGCGTCATTCAGTCAGAGTCCGTTTGCCCTCATGCATACCAAGAGGGATCAGAGGCTGCTAAACAAGGGTTATCAGAGCATGCAAAGGAGGCTAACCAATGGCTGTCTCAAGACAGGAGATCTACGATCTGATGCTGGAATTGGTATCCTACCCAAGCATTTCTCCAAGCCCGGCTGAAACCGAACTTGCCGAATTCATATACAATAAACTCGCCGAACTACCGTATTTCCAGCAGCACAAAGACGATCTCACCTATATCCCAATTCCAAATGACCCGTTTGGACGCAAGGGAGTGTTCGCAATTGTCAGGGCTCAGCCTGAGACCAAGCGCACGCTCATCCTCACAGGCCATTTTGACGTGGTAGACACAAGCGCAGCAGGAGCCTTGGCCGATGTGGCATTTCGGCCTGAGGAGTATACCAGGAAAATTGGAGAACTCAAACTCCCTGCTGAAGCACGCGAGGACCTTGAATCAGGCAAGTTCCTGTTCGGCAGGGGCGTCATGGATATGAAGACGGGTATCGCAATCCAAATGGCGCTGCTTGCCAAATATTCCGAGGAGCCCGAAAACCTGCCTGTAAATATCGCGTTCCTTGCGGTGGGCGACGAGGAAAACAACTCTGCAGGCATGCGCGCCGCCATCAGTTTCCTGGCACAAATGCAGGATGAAGGCTATGACTTTATCGCCTGCATGAACAGCGAAGGCGTCATCCCCAAGTTCCCAGGCGACACCAACCGCTATGTGGATATCGGAAGCGTAGGCAAGATTATGCCCATGTTTTATTGCGTGGGACGGGAATCCCACGTTGGCCAGTATTACGCGGGACTCAACGCTAACCTGTTGGCTTCTGCGGTGATCATGGAACTTGAGGGTAACCCTGATTGGGCGGAAGAATGGAAGGACGAGGTATATCCGCCTCCGGCATCCCTCAAGCTAAAAGACCTGAGAGACATTTACTCCGTCACCCTGCCAGCAAGGGCTGTGGTGTACTTTAACCATCTCACCGTCACAAGCACGCCGGATCAGGTACTCGAGAAGATGAAGTCGGTGGCCCGCAAGGCATTTGTAAGGGCGATTGAGCATATGTCCCAGAGCGCCAAGAGGTTCGCTGAGAAAGCAGACACACCCGTGCCCATTCCGTGGCAGCCTAAGGTGGTCACCGTACAACAGCTGGAGAAGGAAGTATCGGACAACTTCGACGGAAACTTGCAGGAACATATCGCAGCTTTTATTAAGGGGCTACCCGAAGACAAGGACGAGAGGGACAAATCCTTGCTTGTGGTAGAGGAACTCCTCAGGTTCTATCCTGACAAGAGCCCAATGATCATAGTCGGGTTCCTGCCGCCCTACTACCCACACAGGACAAACAAGCGGGAAACATCAAGGGAAAGAGGCCTGATTGACGTAGTCAGCCAGATTATCGCTGAGGCCAAGGCTGAGTTTAACGAAACCCTGGTGATATCAGAGCACTTTGCATCCATCAGCGACCTGAGCTATGTGGGCTTTCAAGGCAAGCGGGAAGAACTTGTGCCTCTTGCCCACAATACTCCCGGATGGGGGGTTATCTACGATATCGACCTGGATAATCTGCTCAAACTAGATATCCCCGTGGTCAACTTAGGTCCCTGGGGCAAAGACGCCCACAAGTTCATGGAAAGGATGGATTTGGAATATTCCCTGGAAGTAGTCCCGAGACTCTTGGAGTCGCTGATCGAAAAGCTAGCCAAGTTAGAGTAACCGGCGGCTGCGCCATCAAAAGCCGGGGAGCCGCTCCAGATTCTGTAGGACAAGCTGCATGAAGCAAATGAGTGGGATAGAAGAGCGGATATAAGAGCGGGTTTAGGCACATAGAACCACTATCGCCCGGGCTGCACCAGCCAGCCCGGTTTGTTGTTTTTCTCCATATGGCTCCCTTTACTTTGGCCGCTGGACACAACTGGCCGGAGTAGAACCGGAAAGGCCTGCAATGTCGCCGGGCTGCACGTCGGCAAGACAGAAAGTCATCGACGCCTGTCTCCAGAACCTGTTCCTCTCCGCAGTTCCGATTAGGATCGCCCTTGAATCCAGCGGAACGAGGAGGAATCACCCACAACATATACCAGTGGAGTGCCGCAAATTGACAAGGAATTCCCGATTGCATGGAAGTACTCAATACTGGGAGGACCTACACCTTCCCTTCCTCTCACCCAAGCTACTTTTTCGGTGCTTCGCCCTGGCCTTCAGAAGAGCCTTTTTCCGTACGGGTTGTTTCCGCGCCGGAGCAATCGAAGGGAATCTTCTCAAACACTGCGGTAAGCTGCTCCCGCCTTACCGCCAGCGGCTCATCCAGCCTGTCCAACGCAAGACTTACATACTTCTGGTTGATATCGTACCCTACAAAACGGCGGCCCAGATGTCTTGCAACCTTGAGGGTCTGGCCCGAACCGCAAAAAGGGTCAAGTACTAAATCGCCCGGATACGAGTAGAGTTCGATCAGCCTGTACGGTATTTCCTCAGGAAAGGGACACGGGTGCTCAATATAGCCGGGCGGAACCGGAGCAATATGCCATACCGTATTGGCGGTCTCGTTGGTGAAAAGCTTTTGCGTGTCTACCCTGGCGCTTTGCTTTTCAGCATCTGACCGGCCTTTGTAGATCGGAGGGCCGGGCTTTCTGAACACCAGGATATATTCAGTCATTATGTTTGGGTAGTAGTATCCGGGGTAAGGATGCTGGAGGAATACTCCGGCCCTCTTAACCCCGCCTGTAACCTTATGCCATATGATGTCCTGATGGAATTCCCAAGAAGACCTGGAAGCGCAAGACGATCCGCCATCGCAGCCAGGCTCGCCGGCTAAAGACAAGTCATCTGCCGGAGACAATTTACCTGAGCCGGCAGCAACCTTGCCATCGGCCCCCGCACAAGCCTTACCACCGGGTTCCTGAAAGCCACACCGGGTTTGCCCGGCATACCCAGCAAGCAGAGAAACCACATCAAAAGGGACCGGATAGTGTTTCCTGTCGAGAAGCACTGTCCCGATTACAAGTGCCATGAACCCGCCAGGTTTGGTGACCCGGAAGATTTCATCTGCGATGTTCTTGAGCCAATCCAGGTATTCGTCATATCCCTGGTAGCCGACTGAATAACTACGTGTGCGGTAATTTTGGCGGGCGTCCTGAACATGGCGGTCGTAGTCGATGGCATTCCAGTAAGGAGGTGAAGTCACAGTGAGAGCCACTGAACCGTCGGGCAGCTCGTCCATATACTCGCATGACTTGCAGAAGATCTTGTCTATGTAATCCCGGGACAATGCCAAATCTTCCACCTCCGGATACGGGATTCCCAGGGACATTGTACCATCTCGGACCACTATACCTCGATAAACGGAACCACAATAATAAGTACCAGGTTTATCATGATAAAGATGAACAGCAAAATCCAAGGCCACTGTTTTATGAGCTCCCGAAACCTTAATCCCAATTGAGGCTTTTCGGCGAATTCCTGCCACAGGCAGCGGAACTCCTGCCACAACCACATAAATTTCCGGCGGAACACAAACACCAAGACTGCAACTGCTGTGAGCCCCCCGACACCGAGTACGTCACCCCAGGGGTGTTCCAACAGCCCGACCAATTGGTTGGTCAAAATGGGCAAGAAGTTACCTACAGCATGCATGACAACCGCCGGGACAAGGGACCGGTAGCGCAGCACTGCAATGGCAGCCACTACTCCCATGGCAAAAGCTCCGGGCATCGTTAGGGGCAAGTGTACCACGGCAAACAGGATACTCGGAAAAATCACTGCCCATCCCCGGCCCCAGCCGGAAAACGCACTCAACATGAATCCCCTGAACATGAGTTCTTCGGTTATAGGTACCAGGACAGCTGTAATCAGTAGGT
>LFST01000046.1:149721-258495 GCA_001513185.1 Candidatus Fermentithermobacillaceae bacterium DTU015 | reverse complement strand
AAGCGACATTATTCCCGCACTGAAAAGTGCCAGCCATCCAAACTCAGGATCCCATGTACGGCTCAGGTAAAACGTCTTTTTCAAGCCAAGTCCTTTGACCCGGGTCAAATAGATTGCCACCATCGGAAGCCCCAAAGTGTTGAAAGGCCGTCTCCAGGAATCTGGTATAACGAGAACTGCAGCGATCAAGGACGGCAGCAACAGGCCTAGCAAGAGGGCTTTGCCAGCGTCCGTAGGACCAAGTTCCCGAGCACGCACACCATACTCGGGCTGCATATCTTGTGTTTTTGGCATGTGCTCTCCTCCCCTGCTCTGAAACGGGGATATCAGGCTGCAGAACTTGAAAACATAGATTGCAGGATCATTTGCGAGGGTGCATCCCCTAAACCTGTTTTCGCTTTACAGAATGAATTTCCCTCTATTATGAAGTTATGCCGGTTCACCCAGATAAGTACGTGCATCGCCCAATTCCAATCCATCCCGTGACCATGTACACTTCGCCAGACCAAGCGTACACCGGGTACACCGGATAGTAAATCAAAGGGTGCAGGAGCTGTACCCCGCACAACCGCTGGCCTTTCGCAGAGTCTGACCAGGTAGTAACCCAAGGAATATAGGAGCTGTACCCAAGCTCTGAGGGCCCTCTGCCTGGGCACTGGGCACGGCAACACCAATACAGATCAGGCGAGCTTTACGGAGGTTTTCTGGTATTCTAGAGATCAGGGGTCAAACTTAGTTAACTAATGCGAAAAGAGCTGAGGTGTGAAGTTACGAGTTATGGATACAGGAGACAAGAAAGTTAGGGATATGTTCGGTTTGCAGCAGGATGGGACGGAAAGGCTCAATGCACATCAAGATGAGAACCTACCTCGGGGTTCCGGCAGGAATACCAGGGGCAAGAGCACTCGCCTGCTTGTGGCGTTGTTGATAATCCTGGCTGCCGTAGCCGGGGGTATCTGGGTTTACTCTTCGGGTATTTTCCGGGATACTCCGGATATGTTGCTGATAACTTCAGGGGACAAAATGGTGATCTGGCGGCCGCTCAAAGATATTGGGGATACCACCTTCTCGGTAGAAGGGCCTTTAGGGACTACCGTTGTGGAAGTAAAACAAGGACAGGTGCGCGTGTTGAGTTCCCCGTGTCCCGAACACATCTGTATGAATACGGGCTGGATTTCCAAACCTGGCGGCATCATAGTGTGCATGCCCAATGGGATTGTGGTACGCATTGTAAAAAAACCTACGTGACACTTTCGCTACCATTTCTGTTCCGTTCTGTTCCGTTTCTGCTCCGTTCCACGAGGAATCAGGCGGAGGGGAGCTGGCTTGGCGCACCGGATGTATTACTGACCAGACAAAGCCGTACAAGACACACTCATAGAACCTCAGAACCTGGTGCTGGAGCAAGCCCGACGGTAGCGAGGGCCACAAAAACACACCTATAGAACCTCAGAACCCGGCTACTCCAATCAATTCGACCAGATAACAGATGGCCGGGGTGAGAAATATTGCCGGCAAGAGGTTGGCGACCCTGATTCTCTTGATTTCAAGTAACCCAAGCCCTATGGCAAACAACAGCAGCCCGCCTGCTGCAGTCATCTCCGTGATCATTTGCTCAGTGAACACCCTGTCAAAAAACCCTGCGCCCAGGGTAATTGCGCCTTGGTACAGGAACACAGGCAAGGCCGAGAAACCCACGCCCAGCCCCAAAGATGAGGCGAATGCGATTGAGGTAAACCCGTCAATGGCGGCTTTGGCTGCGAGAGTGCTGTAGTCGCCGGTAAGCCCGTCTTGTATCCCGCCGATTATCGCCATTGGCCCTATGCAGAACAGCAATGTGGCTGACACAAAGCCCTTAGCGAACAGGCCTTGTGATTGTCTCCCAAACTTTCGCTCCAGGGACTCGCCAAGCTGGTTGACCCACTGTTCAATGTTCAGCCATTCGCCGATAATCGCGCCAAAAGCTATCCCAGCCAGAGGATAAAGGATGTTGCCGGTCTGAAGGGCCATGCTAATACCTATGATGCTGGTCACAAGCCCCAAGCCGTTCATTACCGTCTCCTTCATTTTCTCCGGGTAGTTTTTGCCCACAAGCATCCCAATAACGGTTCCTGCCACGATGGTTACTGTGTTGATCAGCGTACCTCTCAAGACCATTCGCCCCTTCATAAGACTTGTTTGAAGCACTTGTCTGGTAAACCAATCCGCGGATTACGTTAAGTATCGTATATTCTACAACAAATGCCAACAAAGGAGAACTCAAAACCGCTTTGTTGCGGGCCTTGCACATCGGTGACAGGCGCCCACTTAAGTGCTATCCTTAACAAAACCATGGGTTTACTTGGAGAGCCCGGTACCACAAGCAGTTGTGGCATTGTGGCATTTGATGGACTCATGGGCACATAATCGCAGAGAGACTTCCAACCACAGCTGTGGAGATAATTGCAGGACCCAAGCATCCGTTAAGGAGGTAGCATACAGATGACAGACACCCCCAAAGCCACGGGAACAGAGATTTCCATGCACCTAGGCGACCTTGAAGAAGGTATCCTTGTTGAACGCGCCAATAGGTTCTTGGCCTTGGTCAACTTGAGGGGACGGGCTATCGAGGCTCACGTGGCTGATTCGGGCAGGTTAAAAGAACTGCTCTTCCCCGGAAACCGGGTCATGGTCCGCAAAGCCGGCTCCCCCAACCGGAAAACCTCTCACGATCTGGTACTGGCAGCATTTGGGGACATCTGGGTGTGTGTGGATACCAGATATCCAAACCGCCTGTTTGAACTGGCCGCCAAACAAGGCGCGCTGGATGCATTTAAGGAGTATACTTCTGTGCGAAGAGAGGTTACCCTAAATCAAGCACTCAAGCGCGTAGAAGGTGCGAAGGGTGTGAGCGCAGAAGGTGTGGCAAGCGTGGAGGGTGCCCCCAAGAGCAGGTTTGATTTTCTGCTGGAGGGCCCCCGGAAACCTCCCCTTCTCGTGGAAGTCAAATCAGTCACCTTGTGTGTTGACGGCAAAGGGCTGTTCCCCGATGCGCCTACCCTCAGAGGCGCCCGGCATCTCAATGAAATGAAGCAATCCCTGCCGCTTGGGCTTGACGGATGCGTGGTGTTTATCGCCCAGAGAGAAGATGTAGCCCAGGTTTCAGCCAACAGGGAAACGGATCCCAATTTTGCCCAAGCCATCGACCGGGCAGTCCAGGCAGGAGTCAGGGTCCACGCCTACCGGTGCACCATTTCTGACAACCATATACGGTTGCAGCCGAAAGAGGTGCCATATCGGTAGGATCGTGGGCGCATACCTTGCCTGCACAAGCCGGATCTAAAGCCTGTGCCTTGGAAGATCCCAGCCGGTTAGGGATCCTACCTGTAGTCTTTCCAGCCCTGCCCGCTGCAAATTGATACATTTTTCCAGCAAACAAGGTTGACTTATTATGCAAAGTGTCGTATGATGCTCGAGAATTGCCGGGTAATCTGTTAAGCCCGGCTATACCACCTCATCCTTGGAAGGGTGAGGTAGAGGCGCGGAAGTGGTGGTACTCCGTGGAGGCCGGAAGCCAATGAACCGGGGGAAGGACACTGTCCGCCGAAACCTCAGGCACCCAAAGCCTGTGGTTGGGATGGCATCACAATAGGTGCCATACTGTCGTCAGGATGGGCCCCCATCATTCTGACGAAGCGCTATCTCACGCGGGGGGGAAGGAGTTGAGTTGGAATGCCTGCACTTGCAATACATCTGGCCGCCAGGCCACCTCTGTAACTTGTTCCACCCATTACACAATTTCCTAAACAATTTCCCTTTGCGTGTAGTTTATATGGCTTGCATGTAAGGTTTTGCGCCGGTGCGCCGTTGCAGTACCATTGTGCAGCCATAAGCTGTCTCTGCCTGGCGCCCCGCACGGCTCCAGCGGGTCATTGCGGTACCATTGTGCCACTATAAGCCAGGAAGGGCACCTGGGCCAGAAGGTCGGCCGGGAGTCATTGCGGTACCATTGTGCCGCCACAGGGACTTGAGTGCTGCCGTAATGATCCCGCCGTTACGAGCCGCTACGGGCCACCGTCACGGTGCNNCGTCACGGTGCTGCCGTACGGTGCCACGGCACTGCCGTCGTGGTGTTTTTGGATAGAAACATCCCGGCAAATCCCAAGTAAGCCAGGTAAACCGTAACCAGGGGACCTAGTAGTGCTTTGCGCTCACCAAGGTGCAATATTATGCCAATATTGACAGGAGGTAACAAACAGTGTTTGCATTACACCGGGCTTCCAGAAATCTATCCAGGAATCATTCCAGAAAGCTTGTGCCACCTATACTATGCGTACTGCTGTTTGCAGCAATGCTCGCCCTAGCAGGCTGTGGCGGAGGCGGTCAAGAAGACAGTCTTGCCAGGGTGCAAGCCAACGGCAAATTGGTGGTGGCCACAGACGACACCTATCCCCCGCTTGAGTGGAATCAGGACGGGCAAATTGTGGGCTTCGACATAGACCTTATGACGGAAATCTGCAGGAGGCTAGGCGTAGAAGCCCAGTTCGAGTCGAGCAAATGGGACAGCTTGCTCACCGGCCTAGCAGGAGGGCAATACGATGCCGTGATTTCAAGCATGAACATCACCCCTGAACGCCAGCAACAGGCAGACTTTGTGGAGTACGCCCGTTGGGCTCAGGTAATCGTGACTGAGCCTTCTAACAGCTCTATATCCACCCTTGATGATCTCAAAGGGAAGCACATTGCGGTACAGGTGGCTACAACCAGTGAAGCCGTCGCCAGGAGCATTGAAAACGCAGAAGTCACCTGTTTTGAGAGCTTCGATACCACCTTCATGGAACTCATGAACCACAGGGTCGACGCAATCATCGTAGATGAGCCGGTAGCCATGTATTACCAGGCCAAGAGCCCAGACGCTTTTGCCATAGTAGGCACAGCCATTGAAAGGGAGCCTGTGGGTATCGCCCTGAAGAAAGGGTCAGATTCCCTGAGAGAGGCGATGGAGCAGGCCCTCCAGGACATGCAGGACGACGGCACCTACGACCAGATTTTCGCCAAGTGGTTCGGGGACAACCAGTAGGCCGGCAGGCCGGCGGGACGGGTGGCACCGGTATCACCATACCGGTGTCACCCTACCCGGACTACCGGGCATCTTAGGGCTAGATGGGCGATAAGCATAGCCGACATCGTGAATTCCAGGAGTTGATCTTGAGTGAAACAATCCATAATCTCAACAGCATTATTCATACAAGACATACTGCCGGCCCTGCTGAGGGCATCAGGGGTCACCGTGAAGCTAACCTTGTATTCAATAATCCTTGGAATCGTCATCGGTACGGGAATAGCGCTCATGAGGATATCCAGGAACAAGGTGCTGTCAGGGCTGGGCACAGCGTACGTGACCGTGCTCAGGGGAACGCCTCTTATGGTGCAAATCCTCATAGTGTACTTTGCTCTGCCCCAGCTCGGCCTCAGGTTGGACAAGTTCAGCTCGGCAGTAGTTGCGCTGGGGATCAACGCAAGTGCATATATAGCCGAGATAATCAGGGCCGCCATCGAGTCCATCGATCCGGGTCAGATGGAAGCGGCCAGATCTCTGGGCATGAGCTACGGCCTGGCCATGCGGAGGATCATCATCCCTCAGACCTACAGGCGGCTGCTGCCCCCTTTGGGGAATGAATTCATCGCCATGCTTAAAGATACGTCCCTAATCGCCTTCATCGGCGGCGAGGAGCTCACCAGGGCGGGCCAACACATTATCAGCGCCACCTTCAGGCCTTGGCCCGTCTACATCACAGTTGCTGCAATCTATCTGTGCATGACTGCCCTGTTTTCACTGTTTGTACAACTTGGAGAAAGGAAACTGCTGCAATGAGAGAAATACCCATGGTTGAGCTAAGAGGGGTTTGCAAGAGTTTTGGAAACCTCCAAGTGCTCAAAGACATCAACCTTAGAGTGGCTAAAGGCGAAGTAGTGAGTATTATAGGGCCAAGCGGTTCGGGCAAGAGCACCCTGCTCCGCTGCGTGAATTACCTCGAGAGACCCGATTCAGGCACTGTGAGCATTGCCGGAAACCCCGTGCCTGAAGATGAGAACGCCCTGAACAAGGCACGCGCTAAGGTAGGGATGGTGTTTCAGCACTTTAACCTGTTCCCCCACATGACCGCCCTGGAAAACGTAATGGAAGGGCCGGTTCAGGTAAAGAAGATGCCGAAACACGAGGCAAAGGAGCTGGCTCTATCCCTCCTCTCCAAGGTAGGGCTGGCTGACAAAGCTGACGCCTACCCCCGCCGGCTTTCAGGAGGGCAGAAGCAGCGGGTTGCCATAGCCCGAGCATTGGCCATGCAACCAGATGTAATGCTGTTCGATGAGGCTACATCGGCGCTGGACCCTGAGCTCATAGGGGAAGTGCTCCAGGTAATGCGCGACCTCGCAGCCGAAGGGATGACCATGCTGGTGGTCACCCACGAAATAGGGTTTGCCCGGGAAGTTTCAGACAGGATAGTGGTGCTCGCAGACGGCCAGATAGTTGAAGAAGGACGGCCTGAGAAACTGCTGTCAGCGCCCAAACACCAGCGGACCAGGGAGTTCCTAGCCAAGATTTTGCCTGCCCGGGCGTGACACCGGGCGTAACACCTGATGCCGGGGAGGCCTCCAAGTGGGTTACTGCACAACTCCCTGGTCCCAAATCCTCTAATAGAACCGGCGGCTGGCAGCCTAAGTCAAGGCAGTCCGTAACCGGCTCCCCTGTCGGCAATAGCATTGGCATGTGGATAGGCATGCGGCCCGCAGCCTAAGCCCAGGCCCTGCCAAGTCAGGCCGGTACACCGGCCGGGTATCACTTGGGCAACAGCACAACACCGATCATCCCCGGCCCGCCGTGAACCGCCAGGGATGCGCCCACTTCTCCTATGACGAGCTGGGTTATATTTATCCGTTTCTTCAGCTCATCAGCAAACTTCACAGCCTCGTCATAGCTGTTGCCATGCATTACCGCAACACGTGACGGAAGCTTGGAAACCGCGCCGGCAGCCAATTCTGCCACCCTCTCAAGCGCCTTGGGATAGCTCCTGACCCTGTCCACCACTTCCAATAAGCCGTCCCTTACCTCAATCACCGGCTTTATAGAAAGCAGAGAGCCGAATATGGCTTGGCCGTGGCTGAGCCTCCCGCTCCTCTGAAGGTACTTCAAGGTGGGTAGCGCCACAAAAGCCCGGATTTTGTCTCTTAAGCCATCAAGCCGTTCTCTAATCTGGTCGATGGTGAGCCCTTCAAGGGCGGCTTTGGCCGCTTCAATGCTCAAGAATCCGGTTCCCATGGAAACCGTATTTGAATCGTACACGTGTACCTTGACCTTCCCAGACACCGAATCGGCCGCAACTTGCGCCGACTGGCAGGTACCGCTGCCTTTGGCAGTCACATGAATCGAGATTATTTCCCTTGCCGTACCGGCCAGCCGGCTGTAGGTCTCCACAAAATCTCCAGGGGAAGGGCTGGAAGTCTTGGGCATGGTTTCGCCGTCCAACAACCGGTAGAATTCGTCCACCGGCAGATCTACGTTCTCCTTATAAGATCCATTGCCAATCTGAATGGGGATCGGCACTACTGTAATGTTGTGCTGTTTCTCCAGGTCTTTGGGCAAGCCTGAAGAACTGTCCGTTACCACCTTCACCCTTGTCATTAGCCATCCCCCCTGGCCGATTAAGATTCCCCTCCCGGAACTTTAGGATCAATCCGGACACTAGGTGCGAATACCGGAAGGCCTCAGGCACCTTCCTCACGGGACTTAAGGATAAGCCTGGACCCGTACCTTAGGGCCCATACTTCGCCGGTCCAGTCGAATAAGAACCGGACATGGTTTTCGACTTGCTTGATGGTTACAACTGCGGTGTCGGGCCCTGTGGTCTCGACTGGGTAAACCTTGTCATCAACTTCGGCTTGAAGCTTGCCGTCTTTGACCCTGACTACTATATTTGCACCTTCGCCTGATCTGTATGTGCCGGCCAGCTTAAGCAGTTGTGATTCCGGTTGAGGGCAAATCTCCTTCTTGACCAAGGGATTGTCCACGGGCAGCCCTAGGAGCAGGTTGATTGCCCCCAACCACACTTTGGCTGCAGGAAAGCCGGTGAGGTTACACAGCACCACTGCGCCGATGCCCTTTTCAGGCACATAGCCTATGTTAGACGCTACCCCCCGCAGGGAACCGCTGTGCTGGATCAAAGTGCAACCGTGATAGTCAGGCCTTACGATGAACCCGTAACCATACCATCTTTCAGGGTAGTAGGGGTGATAAGGCGTGACCATCCTGGAGATCCCTGACGGCGAAATCAACCGGCGTCCCTGGAAAACCCCTTCGTTGAGATACATGCTCACATAAGCAAGCAGGTCTTTGAGGTTTGACCTGATGAACCCGCACGCAGTCAAGGGAGGGGCCTCTTGCCAGTTGTCAGACACACACAAACGGTCGTCTTTGTCTTTGTAATACAGCCGGGTTACCTCTGGGAACTCTTGCAACTTGTCGATCTTGGTTGTGGTATGGCTCATGTTGAGTGGGCCCAGGATGTGCTGCTGGAGATAGGCTTCGTATTCCTGGCCTGAAACCCGTTCGATAATCGTGCCCAAGAGCCCAAAAGCATCGTTGGAGTAGCTTACATACTCCCCAGGCGCTCCCATGAGCTTGTAATCGTGGGTTGCCATGAATCTAAGCAAGCTTTCGGTATCCAGTATACTTGGCCTGTCGCCGGCCCCAGGGAGCCTTTCCCCATCTCGAATGTCATCGGGATCAGGCTGGGTAGCAGCCAAGATCGAATAGGTTAGGGACGGAAGCGGCGGGATCCCTGCCGTGTGGGTGAGGAAGTTATGTATCGTTATTTTCCACGCATGCTCGGTTTCTTCACCCGGCAGGTCAAACTCAGGCAGGTACCGCTTTACAGGATGCTCGACTGCCAGCAACCCCTTCTCGGCAAGCTGCATTATCCCCAATGCAGTGAAAGACTTCGACACTGATGCAACCCCAAACACAGTGTCCGGCGTCACAGGCAGTTTCCGTTCAAGGTCCCTGTAGCCAAACCCTTTTGAATAAATCACCTGGCCGTCCTTGATCACACCCACGGCCACGCCAGGAGCCTCATATTCCTCCATTAAGCTTTGGACAAATGCTTCAAAGGTGGAAACGTCAAACTCCCGGTTGCACACATCAGCCACAGCTAATACCCCCCTATAGCTCATATCTGGTGCAGGCTTTGCCGCGTTTGCATTTCCTTGTCTCCATTTTCTCCGCAGCAGACAATTATTCCTTTGTGAATAGCTCTTGTGTGATTAGGTTTGTGAACCAAGATCCCGAGGATCGGATGGGGGTCATATTGGCCAAGCATAGCCGCATATCAATCAAATGGGCAGACCCATAACCAGTGATAAGTCGATTACGGGTAGGGGGACTCTTGGGTCTGCCTACCTTATGGCTTGAACAATTGTTCCGCCTCCATACACAAACTCCCCTTGGTAGAATACCAGCGCCTGTCCTGGTGTAACTGCAAACTGAGGTTCATCAAACTCAACCAGCACGGCACCGCCTTTGCCGGCGCCTGGGCGGTGATCCTCACCCGGTATCAAAGTAGCTGAGACCTCCTTGCCCCGGTAGCGTACCATGCACGTGCCCCTTACGGGAGATTTAGGGTAGTCCTCGATGATGAAATTCACGTCGCCGATATAGCAGCCTTTCGCATACACCTCTTCCCGCTTGCCCACAATCAGCCGGTTGGCGTCAGGCTCGATGTCTACCACGTAATATGAATGGGGGCCTGAAAGCCCCAGCCCTCTCCTCTGGCCTATGGTGTAGTACGGGAGCCCCTCGTGGTACCCTACCACCTTGCCCGACGTATCCACCACCGGTCCCGGTATGGCTTCGACCTTCCTTTGCCGCAAGAAATCCCTGTAGCTCTGGGAGCCGACGAAACAAATCTCCTGGCTTTCAGGTTTTTCCGCAGGCACCAGTCCTCTTTGGCGGGAGATGGCTATCACCTGCTTCTTGGTCAGGCTGCCTAAAGGCAATATGGCGTGACTCAGCATGTCTTGGTTAAGCCCGTGCAGCACATAGCTTTGGTCTTTTCCGGGATCCTTCCCCCTGGCAAGCAAGTACCTCGAACAGCCTCTTGACTGTGCTTTGCCGTTTGCTCCGGCCGGAGATGTGCCGTTTCCCAAACCCTTTGCTGCAATCACGTGGTTTTCCACAAATTCCCCTGAGGATCCTCCTGTTTGCTTCAGGATTGTCCCTACCCGGGCATAATGCCCAGTGGCCAGGTAGTCTGCACCTAATTCCCGTGCCTTGCTAAGCAGGTGTCCGAACTTGAACTTCCTGTTGCACAAAACGCATGGGTTAGGGGTCTTGCCACCTGCATAGCTCTTGATGAACGGGGTCACAATCTCCGATTCGAACTCTTCGGTAAGATCTACCGTGTAGTGGGGGACACCTAATTTCCCGCACACCTGCCTTGCCTCTTCTTCAATTGCCGGGTAAATGGCGGAACCGGAGCATGATGTAACATCTGGGCTTAGGATCTTCATGGTAATCCCAAACACCCGGAAACCTTGTTCGGCCAACAACATGCACGTAACCGAGCTGTCTACCCCGCCTGACATGGCTACTGCAACAGTAGGTCTTGCCACATCCAACCCGCCTTTGTCACATATTAAGGTGTACCTGGCCTCTGTACCTGGGCTCATCGGGTTTACCTGGCCTTATTGCGTAAGACCTGCCACCTAGCGTACGTCTTAATCGTAGCTATGCTTTGCCCGGGATGTCAATAAAATACCACATGAGCTTCATGCCTAGCAGGTTACCCAACCTGCATAATAGAAAGTACCAATACGGCAGGAGGAAAAACCCGCCTGGCCTTGAAGCAATTGCTTGGGTTTGTGAGAAATCGGTTCCCGCAAGGAGGTCGTCTCATGTCTCAAGGCCTAAACGTATCTATACTGGGAGGCGGGAGCGCTTATACCCCCGGCCTCATTCATGGTTTTATAAACCGGTCACAAGATGTCCCCCTAAGCCGGCTTGTGCTCATGGACATCGACGAGAGCAAGCTGGATACGGTAGGGTATGTAGTGCGCCACATGCTCCAGGATGCCATGCCCCAGTGCAAGCTAGAACTTACCACCGACAGGGACCAAGCAATCAGAAACATGGATTTTATAATATGCCAGATTAGAGTAGGAGGGCTTCAGAGCAGGCACATCGATGAGAGCATACCCATAAAGCACGGGGTTATCGGGCAAGAGACCACAGGCCCGGGCGGATTTGCCATGGCTTTGCGCACCATCCCGGTGATGGTAGAAATCGCAGCTGAAATCCAGGAGAAGAACCCCAGGGCGTGGCTGATAAACTACACCAACCCCTCAGGCCTGGTAGCCGAAGCCATCACTAAGACCTCGGAAATCCGCCATATCTCTATCTGCGACGAACCCATGGTGCTGCAAGAATCCCTCGGCGCTTTTCTCAACGTGCCGCCTGAGCAGCTGTTCTTTGACTACTTTGGGCTCAACCACCTTGCATGGGCGAGACGGGTTTACCTGCAAGGAGTGGATATCCTGCCGCAACTTAGGGATACCTTGGAACACACTCCCTTAGACAAGATCGAGGGCTTGTTTGGCGAAGAAGTGCTAAGAGACCGCAAGGTGCGGACGGAACTCAGGAACACCTTGCGCATCTTTAAGGAAACCGGAATGCTGCCTTCCCCCTATCTCCAGTACTACTGGTTTACCGACGAAATCTTGGAGCAGCAAATCCGGTCAGGGCGGACGAGGGCCCAGGAAGTGATCCAGATGGAGCAGGAAATACTCGCAGAGTACAGGAAGGTGGCTGCCGGCGAAAGGCCATTTGAGACCCTCAGAGGCGGAGAATGGCACGCAGATATGATGGTGGGTATGCTTGGGGCGATAGCCAACGATACCCGGGAAGTGTTCATCGTCAATACCCCAAACCACGGAGCCTTGCCTGAACTTCCCTTCAACAAGATAGTGGAGGTGCCTGCCCTAGTAGACGCCAGAGGCGCCCATCCGCTGGCCATGGGCAAGATGCCCGTGGAAGTCCGCGGACTCATCCAGGCAGTAGCAGCCTACGAAGAGCTCACTGTAGAAGCCGTCCTAAACGGCTGCTATGATACGGCGCTGACTGCCCTGTCGTGCCATCCGCTGGTGCCGTCAAGGAAAGTGGCAAAGAACATCCTGGATGACTACATTGCAGCCCACGGAGAGAGCTTGGCGTATCTTAAGTAAGGCCTTAGCCGCACCGGCCTGGCTAGTCATATCGTCTCGATCCGGAGCCTGTCTGGACTACTTCTGAGCCAGACGGGCTTTGATTTCCTCCAGCCTCTCTCCTTCCAACGGGTAATGGCGGAAAATCAAAAGGGCTACAGCCATGGCGAGCATGGGCACCAAAGTCATGAGAAGCCTCATCCCTGTAAGCGCGCTAGCAGGTTGAACCGCAAGGTTTGGGTCGTAGCCGAAGGCGTTGAGCACATTCCCCATTATTATGGCATTTAGCGAAATCCCCAGCCTAATCATGAACCCGTTGACCCCAAAGTACATCCCTTCACGCCTGACGCCTGTCTTGACTTCGTCTTCGTCCACTATGTCAGCGATGAGGATATCGAGCAGCACCAGCAGCCCTGCCAGCCCAAAGGCTAAAAATAGCGCGATTATAACCGCGTGGATGTAATTTTTGGCGGCCCAGAACGGTAAGAGGCAGACAGCGTACCACGCCCCGGAGTAGATAAATGACTTCTTAGCCCCGAGTTTGGATATGATTTTGCCCCAGACTGCAGCAAAGGGAATCGCAGTGACGAACATAGCCCCTAAGAATATGGTGGTCTCAAACTCTGACGCGTTGAGCACGTACTTGGTGTAAAACGGGATCACCGCCTGGAGCGCCACAAAGGTGTATTGGATAAGCATGGCAGGGATGACGTAAGTCAAGAAAGACTTGTTGAGATAGGTCTCCTTGAGTGCTTGCCCCAGAGGAAGGCTTGGTTCCTGGACATATTCCGGCCGTTCTTTGGCTCCGTACAGCGAAGCGTACATGGTCACGAGCCCTAGGAGCCCGAAGGCAATCCCCACGAAATTCCAGCCGAACTGCTCTGCCAGAATCGGAGGCAGGGCCACCCCGAAAATCAACCCTATAATCCCAAGCACTTGCCTTAGAGCCGAAACTCTGGCCCGATCCTCAAGTTCAGGATACATTTCCGGGAAAAGAGCGGTCCAGTTGAGCACGACTATGGTGAAAAGCCCGTCAAACAGGAAAATCACAATAAAATACCATATGAACAGTGCCTTCTCCGCGCCTGCAGGGTAAGGGGGCATCCACAGGAGGGCAAATGCTATGCAAAGGGGAAGCGTAAACACTGCCACATACGGGATACGTCTCCCCCATTTGGTTCTGGTCGAGTCTGAGATTTGGCCAAACAACGGGTCGTTTATGGCATTCCAAATTCCGTAAAACAGCATCACCAAACTTATCATCTTAGTAGGCACCTTCAATATATCCACGTAGTAGTAGATAGCGAAGGTTGTGACCGTCTGTCCGAGGATGGATGCAGAGAAACTTCCAAGGCTGTACATAAAATCCTTAAGCTTGCTCACGCCGACCTCTCCTTTTCCGCAAATAGCGCAGGTTTACGCCGCTTGTGGTTTAGGAAGATGCATTAACCAATTTCTGTACCGCTACGGAAAGTCCTTCTTGCAATGGAAGCCTGCATCCTCTATGCAGTCATTGCCTAGGAGGAAATTAGTGTGATTGCCAGAATCATGACATTATGGATGCTTGCAGCGGACCTGTTACCGCTTTGGACCAAGACACAACAAGGCGGCCAGATTGACGCCAAGTACCTAATCCACACTAAGCGAAAGGAGGGAAATCACCGTGCTCCCCATACCAGACCTCATGGAGGCGCGGAATGTCCTGGTGGTAGCGCCCCATCCTGACGACGCGGAGATTGCGGCAGGCGGAACCATAGCCCTCCTGGCAGAGAAGGGGGCCAAGATCACCTACGCCATGGTGACCGACGGCTCCAGGGGAGGCTTGCAACCAGGGATCTCAGAAGCCCAGATGGCCTCTATCAGGCGGGCCGAACAGGAACAGGCCGGAAAGGTGCTTGGGGTTGCGGACATAGTATGGCTGGGTTTTCAAGATACGGAAGTGCCACAAGCTGAAATAGTCAGGGAACCCCTGATTTCACTTATAAGGGAAATCCAGCCTGATTTCGTGATCACCCTGGATCCGTGGCTTCCATATGAAGCCCACCCTGACCATCGCCGGACATCTATGGCAGCAGTGGAAGCCTGCCTGTTTGCAGGACTGCCCATGATTCAGCCAGAGGATCTGGAACATGGACTGGCTCCATGGCAGGTAACCGGGATTGCCCTGGCATTGTCTGCTAAGCCCAATACCTTTATCGGGATAGACAGCAGCTGGGACAAGAAAGTCCAGGCACTTAGGTGCCACAAGTCCCAATTCCCGGATCCTGTATGGAACATGTTCTACCCCATGATCCTCGCCAAGTCAGAGGAATACGGACGGCGGGCAAACGCCAAGACAGGCGAGGCGTTCAAGGTGCTTACCACTACGCACCTTCACGTTATGCCAGATACTTGGCAAGCATGATCAGGGACCTGGTTAAGAAAGGAGGAGCTCTACCGCTTCACATGAAAACCATCAGACTTGCAGTGGTCGGCGGAGGTTCATCGTATACCCCTGAACTCATCGACGGGCTGATAAAGCGCTGGCAAAACGGGGAGTTCTTGACGGAGCACCTGGCGCTGATAGACATCCCCCAAGGCAAACGCCGGCTAGAAACTATCGCCGGCTTCGTACAAAGGATGATGCAGAGCGCAGGCATGCCCTGCAAGGTAACCAGCTGGACCGAGCTTGCTCCGGGGCTCGAAGGCGCTGATTTCGTCATCAGCCAGATCCGGGTAGGCGGGATGAAAGCCAGGCAGGCCGACGAACACATCCCAATAAAGTACGGCATCGTAGGACAGGAAACCACAGGCCCGGGCGGTTTTGCATGTGCCTTGAGAACCATCCCCGCGGCTCTGGACATAGCACGTCAGGTAGAAGCGGTATGCCCCGATGCGTGGCTGCTTAACTTCACCAACCCGTCCGGCATTGTGACTGAAGCCCTCATCAAGTACACCAAAGCAAAGGTTTTCGGACTGTGCAACGTCCCTATAGGAATAAAGATGGGTATAGCCCAAGCACTGGGTGTGGAGCACCAGAGGCTCAGCGTGGACGTGTCAGGGCTGAACCACCTGTCCTTCGTCACCGGACTGTATCTGGACGGCACAGACATAATGGAGCGGGTGATGAATTCGCCTTTGCTCGGGGCTTATTTCGACAGGATCAAGATAGGCAGGGACCTTGCGTTTTTCGTGAATGAGCTTAGCGTAATCCCAGGCAGTTACCTCTATTACTACTGGTCAAGGCAGAAAGCCATAAGAGATCAACTAGAGGACATCTCGTCGGGCAAAGGCACAAGGGCTGACCAGGTGATGAAGATCGAAGCAGACCTCTTCAAGCTGTATGCAGATCAAAGCGTCCACACCCTGCCGCCTGAACTCAAACAGCGGGGCGGCGCTTACTACTCTGACGTAGCCCTCAACTCAATATCAGCCATAGTAAGGAACGTGCCCCACACTGAAGTGCTCAACGTGGAAAACCTAGGGGCAGTTCCCGGGCTTCCCGAAGATGTGGTTGTAGAAGTAACCACAGTGGTTGACGGCTCCGGGCCTAAGCCCGTAGCGCAGAAGCAGCTGCCTGTCGGAATCCTTGGCTTAGTACAGAAAGTCAAGTGCTACGAGCAACTCACTGTAGAGGCGGCAGTTGAAGGGGATGTGGTCAAGGCATTCTCAGCCCTTATCAATCATCCCTTGGTTCAGGACGGTGAAACTGCGGCAAACTTGCTCAAGGACATCCTGGAGGCCAACAGCGAGTTCTTGCCCCAGTTTAAGGCTACTGAAATACCTGGGTTTTGATGGACAGACGGGTGCCGGCAGGTACCTGTGGAAAGGAGGATGACAATGCCCTTTATCCTGGGCGTTGACGGGGGAGCTACCAAGACCTTGGCGGTAGTGGGCGACGACACAGGCAGGATTCTGGGCGCAGGCTTGGGAGGGCCGACCAATTACCAGATTACCGGAATTGAGATTGCAATGGAGAACCTCAACTCAGCCGTAAGCACAGCTTTGGGCAAGGCAGGCATTAACCTAGACAAGCTTGATTACGCAGTGTTCGGGCTGGCAGGAGCAGATTTTCCCATCGATTTTCAGAATCTTACTGCCGGAATCCAAGACCTCTACCCGGACCTGAAATTTGAGATAACAAACGACACCTGGGTTGGGTTCCGTTCAGGCACTCAAGAGGACTACGGCGGTGTGGTGATAGCGGGTACAGGTGCAAACTTCGCGGCAGCCGCACCGGACGGCAGGAAGATCACCGGGCGGGGCATGGGCTATGAATGGGGCGGCGAAGGCGGCGCCGGATACCTTATCCGCAGCACGCTCCACTACGCCTTTAGGTCCAACGACGGCACGGGGCCCAAGACCCGCTTGGAACAGGTTGTGCTTTCCCTGCTTGAGTTCGAATCTTACGATGACTTGTCCCTTTACATGTACCAAGTCCAGGGCAAGTTCTCCAAGATTTACATGCAAGCGGCAGCAATAGTGCCTGCCGTGTTCCAGCTGGCCAATGAAGGCGATGAAGTATGCATGGACATACTCATTAGTCTGGGCCAGGTCATGGGCGACATCATTGGCAGGATGATAAGAACCCTGGGTTCGTGGCAAGAACCTCAGGACATTGTTATGGTAGGCAGCCTGTTCACCAAGGGTGCAAACCCGCTCCTAAAAGATGCATTTAGGCTGGCGTGCCACAGGTTTGTGCCCTTTGCCAGGTTTAAGGAGCCTGAACTTGAGCCTGCCGGCGGGGCTTTCCTCATGGGGCTTGAAAAGCAAGGCTTGCCTGCTAAAGGCAAGGTAAGGGAGAGGGCCATCGCCACCTTGGGTGAAATGGAAATCCCGGGGTTATAGAATACGGAAAACAGAGCCGCAAACCGGTTTGCAATTGAGGGCCTGAGGCTCTAGACAAAGGCCGGCCCGCCCTGGCAATCCTCAAGGCGGGCCGGCTCTGCTTGCCTCACCTGCTATTTGCCCTGCTTACCGCACGTACTTACTTGATGTTCCTACCCGGAACGCTCCGCCTGATATGCCCACCAGACGTACGCGCCACGTATAGTTACCTTATCACCTTTACCCTGCTAGGCCTGAGGACCTGATCTTTGTACATGTATCCCCTCTGAAGTTCCTGGATTATGGTACCATGCTCCCCGCCGCCCTCCTGGGCAGCCACAGCCTCGTGGTACCTGGGATCGAACATCTTGCCTACAGGGTCCTCGATAGGTTGTACGCCTTCCTTGGCAAGTACATCCAGAATTTGCTGCCGTATCAGCACCACTCCGTCGTAAAACGCCTTGAACGTGCCGTCTTGGCCGTCCTTGGCGTTTTGCTCCCCTGCGGCCAGGGCCCTGTCGAAATTGTCCAGTACATCCAGCAAGGGCAGTATGAGTTCCGACTTGCCTCTTTCTACCCGCCTATGGATGTCCCTTTCAGTGCGTTTCCTGAAATTATCCATCTCCGACATGGCCCTGAGGTACCTGTCCCAATAGTCCTCGGCCTTGGCCTTCCATTCGTCCCGTTCAAGGGTAAGCGCCTGGATGGTTTCATCCAGCTTTTCCAGATCTCCGGCTTCTGTCGCTGGAGCCCCAAGCTCCGGTGCCGGGCCTTGAGGCCCGTGGCGAGAAGCTCCCGTCTCCCCGGCTTGAGCCTGTGGGCCTTCTGCCGGAGCTTGGGGTTCTACCCCAGGCGACGCATCTTCTGGAGCACAAGGTTCAGTTTGAGCACCAGTACACCCGGCGGCTTGCTGCTCATCCACAGTTTGGCAGCGTTCTTGTTCTTGAACGCATGGTTCGGACTCAGGGGTGGCTCCCGTTGTATCGGGGTATCTGTAATCTCTATCCATCATTAAGACCCGCTTTCTTTACCGTCGGTTTTTTCCTTGAACTCGGCATCATACACGTTCTTCTTATCCCCGCTGCCGGAAGAACCCGCATCACTTGCCGTATCAGCAGCCTGGCCCTCTTGAGCCGCCTGCTTATACAGTTCCTCTGCCAGCTTGGCGGCAGCATCCCTCAGCTCGTCAGAAGCCTTCTTCATTGCCTCGGTGTCGTCGCCCTTGACTGCTTCTTTAGCCTTGGACAACGCCTCTTCTACCTTAGCCTTGTCAGCCGATGAGATCTTGTCGCCCACATCTTTCAGACTCTTCTCAACTGAGTATATTAGCTGATCCAGCTGGTTCCGGGCTTCAATCCGCTCGCGCTGCTTCCTGTCTTCCTCTGCATGCTTTTCGGCTTCCGCCACAAGCCTGTCAACCTCTTCCCTGGGGAGCTGGGTGGTTGATTTGATTGTAATTTTCTGCTCTTTGCCTGTGCCCTTGTCTTTGGCTGAAACGTTCAAGATTCCGTTGGCGTCGATGTCGAAAGATACTTCGATCTGAGGCACTCCCCTTGGCGCAGGCGGAATCCCGGTAAGTGTAAACCTTCCCAAGGTCCTGTTGTCTCTGGCCATAGGCCGCTCGCCCTGGAGCACGTGTATCTCAACAGTGGTCTGCATGTCGGCGGTGGTGGTGAAGATCTGGCTCTTCCTCACAGGAATGGTGGTGTTGCGTTCAATGATGGGCGTCATTACCCCGCCGAGGGTCTCGATGCCCAGAGTCAACGGGGTCACGTCAAGCAGCACGATATCCTTCACGTCACCGGCGAGCACCCCTGCCTGGATGGCAGCGCCCATCGCCACAACTTCATCGGGGTTGACGCTCCTGTTGGGCTCCTTGCCGGTAAGGCTCCTTACCATCTCCTGGATCTTGGGCATCCTGGTGGACCCGCCGACGAGGATCACTTCATCCAGGTCTTCCACGCTGAGCTTGGCATCTTCCAAAACCCTTCTCACCGGGCCGGCGCACCTCTTGGTGAGGTCGTCGGTGAGTTCCTCAAATTTGGCCCTGGTGAGCCTGACCTCCAGGTGTAACGGCTGGCCGTCCCTGTCTGCCGTGATAAAGGGCAAGCTGATGGTGGTCTCAAGTACCTGGGACAGCTCTATCTTGGCTTTTTCCGCAGCTTCCATGAGCCGCTGCAATGCCTGGTTGTCTTTTCGCAGGTCAATGCCGTGTTCTCTCCTAAACTCTTCGGCCACGTAGTCCACGATTCTCTGGTCGTAGTCGTCGCCGCCAAGATGGGTATCGCCGGCTGTGGCCAACACTTCAATCACCCCGTCGCCGACTTCCAGCAGGGATACGTCAAAGGTGCCTCCGCCCAAGTCGAAAACAAGGATCTTTTCGTTTTGCTTTTTGTCTACCCCGTAAGCCAGCGACGCAGCGGTAGGCTCATTGATAATCCTCAGTACCTCAAGCCCGGCTATCCGGCCTGCGTCCTTTGTAGCCTGTCTCTGAGCGTCGTTGAAGTACGCCGGAACCGTGATAACCGCCTTGGTGACCGGCTCGCCTAGGTATTTCTCAGCATCTTCTTTGAGTTTCCGCAACACATGGGCAGACAGTTCCTCCGGGGTAAGCTCCTTATCGATAGAAGGTACATATACCCGTACTTCGTCGTGCTTACCGCGCCTTACAGAGTAGGGGACCCGCTCACGTTCAGCTGCCACCTCGTCATAGCGGCGGCCGATAAACCGCTTGATAGATGAAATCGTGTTCTCAGGGTTGAGCACAGCCTGACGCCTGGCAAGCTGCCCTACAAGTTTTTCTCCTTTCTTGGTGTATGCTACGACAGAAGGCGTGGTCCGCGAACCTTCTGCGTTGATTATTACAGTCGGCTCGGAACCTTCCATGACAGCGATCACCGAGTTAGTGGTACCAAGGTCAATACCTACAATCTTGGACATAAACGCACCTCCACACCATCACAAGTTTGTCTGTTTGGGCGTACCGTGGCCCGCAGCATCACGTCTCACCGAGTCTCCCTAACCAGTCCGTTGGTGGTCTCGCATCTGCCGGCATTGTGCCTGCCGCGTTTGGTGGCGCGCGTAGAACCGTGAGGCCGGCTGTAAAGGTCTGCTAAACTCTCAGAATCCCCCTCCTCCATGGCGATAATCACCCGGATCCCTTGTGGGTTGATCCCGCAATGTCTCCAGAGGTATATGATGCGGGCGAGCAACTTGAGGTCGTTGCTCGAGTACAGACGTATATTGGAATCGGTACGGGCGGGCGATATCAGCCCTTCGTTTTCTATCTGCCTGAGAAACTGCGGTGTCTCTCCAAGAAGACGCGCAGCAACTCCTATGGTATAAACCGGTTCATCGGGACCGTGAAACAAATCCACGCGATCATCTCCTTGGTGAAGAAACCTATTGAATCTCAATAACTTTCTTATAGGATATCAATAACAATTATATCCCAAATCCACAAATGATCTACATGCCATCTCAAGTATGTCCAATAAGTGCAGCGAAATTGCAAGTTGGTTTGCTCAGGTCCGTTATCCGGTCAAAGGCAAACATATGAGGCAAGAGCCGGGAAAAGCAGTCTGCTTCTCCCGGCAGAGGTCTTGCAGCTCAGGTACCGTATGCGTTATCCGGCGCAGTGGTCCCGAGTATCAGTCATTCCGGCGTATAAGGTACGTCTTTACAAGCTGCTTTGCCAAGGCAGCCGGATAGGTCTTCCCCTCTGACAACTGCTTCAATGCATGAGCAAGTGTACCGTCTGAACGAGCCTTAGACAGTATGAGATCAACTGTCTCCCGCCTCAGGTTAGCCTCTAAGGCCGCAAGGTAGCTCCTGGACACCCTCTCCTCAAGCAAGTTGCTCTGCTTGAGGAATTCCAGATGCTCATCGATTTTATCCAGAAGCTCAGGCACGCCCTTGCCCTGGGATGCCACTGTCTTGACTACCGGAGGCTTCCATTGCCAATCCTTGTTGAGCGCCAGCATTGCCTCTAATACGGCCACATCCCTGTCAGCATCGGGCCGGTCAGCCTTGTTCACGCAGAACACATCGCCGATCTCAAGTATTCCGGCCTTTATAGCCTGGATGTCATCACCCAATCCCGGAGCCATGACCACCAGCACCGAATGGGCATAACGCATGATGTCCACTTCCGACTGGCCTGTACCCACGGTCTCAACCAATATGTAATCGAACCCGAAAGCTTCAAACAAGGTGATTACTTCGCCTGTATGTCTCGAGAGTCCCCCCAGGTATCCCCTTGAGGCCAGGCTGCGGAAGAAAACCCCATCGTCGGTGGTACGTGAGCGCAGCCTCACCCTGTCTCCAAGGATGGCACCACCAGTAAAGGGCGAAGACGGGTCTACGGCAATCACTCCTACTGAATGCCCGCGCTCCCGTATCACGCCGATCAAGCTGTCAACCAGGGTAGACTTGCCGACACCCGGTGACCCTGTTATCCCGACAATCTTGCTGCGTCCTTTGAGTTTATAAGCTTGTTCCAAGATGTGCGGGGCATGTTCCGAACCGCTCTCAACCAGGGTCACAGCCCTGGCCAGGGCGGCCCGCTTCTTCTCCCGCAAACCCTGGATTACCTGGTTATGCAAATACAACACCGTCCTAAACGGATTGTCGCAAAATACTTGGCGGCCGCTACAGCGGCCTGATGGTTACCGCTTACCGCTTGAGATTAGCTTTGGTATATTCCACGATTTCCTGGGTGCTGGTTCCAGGGCCGAATACTTCGTCTACCCCGTTTTGCTTGAGGAACTCAACGTCTTCCGCAGGGATGATGCCGCCTGCAAGCACCAACACGTCCAACTCGTCAGTGCCCTTTTCTTTCTTGAGGCACTCAACCACCCTGGGCAGCAAGGTGTTATGAGCCCCTGACAGGATGGAGCATGCCACTACATCAACGTCTTCTTCCACTGCCATCCTGGCCAGCTCTTCAGGAGTCCTATGGAGGCCGCTGTAGATCACTTCCATGCCCGCATCCCTAAAGGACCTGGCGATCACCTTCGCCCCACGGTCATGGCCGTCAAGCCCAGGTTTGCCTACAAGCACCCGGATTTTCCTTTCCATCCTGTGACCCTCCTTCAGAATTCGCCGGTCTATTAGTTCTGACCATAAGTTCTAACCATACTTCTAACCACTTGTCCTAAGCACAAATCTCTCCGGCCAATCCGGCCGGTTAACGAAGCCTGGCGCCTAAGGCGCCAGGACTTTACGTAAGCAGTGCTATCAATACCCCGGCTGCGACCGCGGTTCCAATCACCCCGGCAACGTTAGGCCCCATGGCGTGCATGAGCAAGAAGTTCTGCGGGTTTTCCTCCTGCCCCACAACCTGGCTGACCCTTGCAGCCATGGGAACCGCTGATACCCCTGCAGAACCGATGAGCGGGTTGACCTTGCCGCCGGTCGCATAGTACATGACCTTGCCCAGGAGTACCCCGCCTGCGGTCCCGCCGGCAAAGGCCACTATTCCAAGGGCTATGATCTTGAAGGTGTCAAGAGTCAGGAAGTTCTCTGCGCTCATGGTGGCTCCTACTGACGTTGCCAACAAGATCACCACGATATTGTTAAGCTCATTCTGGGCGGTCTTGGACAATCTTTCAGTGACTCCGCATTCCCTGAACAGGTTACCCAACATAAGCATCCCAATCAGAGGCGCTACTGACGGAAGGAGCAAGCTCACCAATATGGTAACCACAATGGGGAAGATAATCTTCTCGGTCTTGGACACTTCCCGAAGCTGGCTCATAACCGTTTGGCGTTCTTTCTTGGTAGTCAAAACCCTCATGATTGGAGGCTGGATAAGCGGCACCAGGGACATGTAGGTATATGCCGCAACGGCAATCGGACCCAGAAGCTCGGGCGCCAACTTCATAGCCGTGTAGATCGCAGTGGGCCCGTCAGCGCCTCCGATAATCCCGATGGCACCGGCTTGAGGAAGAGTAAACCCCAAGGCCTTTGCCATAAGCATTGCAAGGAACACGCCGATCTGGGCGGCAGCTCCCAGAAGGATGGTCCAAGGATTCGCCAAGAGCGGCCCAAAGTCTGTCATGGCCCCGACCCCGAGGAAAATCAGGGGAGGGAATATTTCCTTCTCCACCCCGAAACTCAGGTAGTACAGCAATCCACCCGGCATATCTCCTTGAGGAGGATTCATGATTGGAGCAAGGGGCAGATTAGCCAAAATGGCTCCAAACGCAATAGGTACCAAGAGAAGGGGTTCAAATTTCTTGTATATAGCAAGGTATAGGAGCAGTATCCCGATGCCCAGCATCACCACGTTGCCTAACGTAAGCTGTGAAAGCCCGGTTTCCAGCCACAACCTTTGGAAAACTGTGCCTACATTCATGCTGCAATCACACCTACCTCTGGCTTAAGTAACTATCCGTCTAGCCGGACAAGCACATCTCCTGTCTGGACTGATGCGCCCTGGCTCACAACTACCTCAGTTACCGTGGCGTCGTAAGGAGCAAGGATTTCGTTCTGCATTTTCATTGCTTCAAGATACATCAGAAGATCGCCTTTTTTCACACTGTCCCCGGCTGCAACTTTGATCTCGGTGACCACTCCAGGGATAGGCGCTGTAACTGCTCCGGCCCCCGACGGAGCTGCAGCAGGCTTTGGTGCTGGTTTAGGGGCTGGCGCAGCCGCAGGTTTGGCCGAAACCGCCGGTGATTGTGGCGCCGCAATAGATTGAGGGGTTTGAGCAGCCCTTGCCACCGGTTCCCTTGGTGCACCCTGACCCTGTCCAAGCTCTTCTACTTCAACCTCAAATACTTCATCATCGATTCTGACCCTAAATCGCCGCACGTTAGATCCTCCTTTATGTCAATTAGAGATCTTTAATCTTTTGCCTATTCAGGGCATAAAACCTTGAAGCCTTGCCCCATGCCCCGGCATCGGGGATTCTCCGCACAAACACCGGAACTGCTTCATATCCCAGATAAGCTTGCAAAGCCGCCACAATAACCGCCTTACGTTTGGGATCCAGCGATTGGAAAGGTACCGCTTGTGGAGCAAGCTGTGCTTGGTGAGAAGGTGATGCAGGCTGGGCAACTGAAGTTGTTGAGACTGCAGCATGTTCACCGGCCGTGTCTTTTGTTCCATTTGACACCAACTTGCGAATAAGGTTGATTACTAATGCAATTACGATAAGTGTCGCAAACACGACCGCCATGTTAACCACAGTCAGCAGCAATCCACCTGCAAAGGTGTCAGGTATCATCTATATCCCTCCACACGTTGTGACCTGCGACCTACGATCACAACGGTATATTGCCGTGTTTCTTGCGTGATTGCTCAACCATTTTAGTAGCGGTAATCTCAAGCGCGCTTATAACCCGTGGGCGAAGCTCCTGGGGATCGATCACGTCGTCGATGTAACCCCTGCCGGCAGCAACGTACGGGTTGGCAAACACTTCGCGGAATTCCTTGATCTTCTCGGCGCGCTTAGCTGCAGGATCTTCCGCCTCGCTGATTTCCTTCCTGAAAACCACATTGGCGGCACCTTCAGGGCCCATTACCGCAATCTCTGCATGAGGGAATGCAAATACCATGTCTGCGCCGAGGTGCCTGGAACACATAGCTATGTAAGCTCCGCCGTAAGCCTTCCTCGTTATCACAGTAACCTTGGGTACAGTAGCTTCTGAGTAGGCGTACAAGAGTTTGGCACCGTGCCTGATAATCCCGCCGTACTCCTGATCCACGCCGGGCAGATAGCCAGGTACATCAACCAGGGTGACAAGGGGGATGTTGAAGGCATCGCAGAACCTTACGAACCTGGCAGCCTTGTCTGAAGCATCAATGTCAAGGCATCCTGCCTTAACCATTGGCTGGGATGCAACAATGCCCACTGCCCTACCGCCTAGCCGGGCAAATCCCGTGATAATGTTGGTTGCAAAGTGCTTGGACACCTCGAAAAACTCGCCATTGTCTACCATGGGGTAAATTACGTCGTACATGCTATATCCCTTGGTGGGATCTACGGGCACTACTTCCCGCAACTTGGGTTCGAGCCTTCCGGCTTCATCACCTGTCTCCACAAAGGGAGGATCCTCTAGGTTGTTAGCAGGGAGATACGACAAGAGGGTCCGTATCATTTCGAAGCAGGTGGGTTCATCAGGCGCCATAAATTGGGCTACGCCGCTTACCTGGTTGTGGATAAGCGCGCCTCCCAGGTCTTCAGTTGAGACTTCTTCGCCGGTAACCGCTTTTATCACCTGGGGGCCTGTGATGAACATGTTGGAAATGCCCTCGACCATGAACACAAAGTCAGTAAGGGCGGGAGAATACACGGCTCCGCCTGCACACGGGCCAAGGATGACTGATATCTGAGGGATTACGCCTGAATACTTCACGTTCCTATAAAAGATATTGCCGTAACCCTTGAGGGCGTCTACCCCTTCCTGAATCCTGGCTCCCCCTGAATCGTTTAGCGACACAAAAGGAACCCCGACTTTGGCTGCAAGGTCCATGACTTTGCAGATTTTTTCTGCGTGCATTTCACCCAGTGAACCGCCGATCACGGTAAAGTCCTGAGCTGCAACGCACACGGCCCTGCCGTTAACCAGCCCGTACCCTGTGACCACACCTTCACCGGGTGCCTCAACATCTGCCATGCCAAATTCGGTTGCCCTGTGGGTAACAAATGCATCGGTCTCAACAAACGTGCCAGGATCGAAAAAAGCAGCTATCCGTTCGCGGGCAGTCATTTTGCCGCGCTCGTGCTGCCTTTCAATTCGCTTCTGGCCACCGCCAAGTTCGATCTTGCTGCGGCGTTCCCTGAGTTCCTTAAGTTTTGCTTCAAACTGGATGGAATCTGACAACCGGCTCACCTCCGCGAGGAATTCATCAGGCCGGCACATTGGACCAGCCAATACTCAGCCCAAAGCTTACATTAAACCAAAGATAGCATAACATAAAGCCAATAAAGGTGGAAGCAGACTTTGGGCACATCAGGAAGCGGGGTCTGAGAAGGTCTGTCAGGCCTGTCTTGGACCTGCTATATAGTCCAATTGGCCTTATATGAAGCCATGCATGGCTCTGCCTACCGGCTGTCTTTATAGGTAAAAACCCAGCTCCTGAAGATCGGAAGTTACGTCGCTGTTCTGGATCCTCACATCGGACGGAACCTTGATCCTCACCGGGGCAAAATTCAAGAAACCCTTGATTCCCTTGGAGATTGCGAAATTTACCACGTCTTGGGCTGCTTGTGCCGGAACTGCAATCACGCCGATCTTTATGTCTTCGGTAGCCATCACTTGTTCCAACTCATCGAGGTGCCTGACCGGTATCCCCTCTATTTCAGTACCCACCTTATTGGGATCAACGTCAAACAGGCCTTTGACCACGAACCTGTAATTGGGGGTGGATTCCTTCCTGGAAGTCAGGTATCTGGCAAGCGCCGTACCCAGTTCGCCAACTCCGAAAATGGCGATGTTCATCTGCCTGTCGGCTCCCAGGATTTCTATGAGTTCCTTCTTGAGCCCCAGCACCGGATACCCGACCCCTTGCTTGCCAAACTCCCCGAAAAGCGCCAGGTCCTTCCGCACCTGGGCGCTGTTTACCGCAGCCAGGTCTCCGATTTCAGCTGAAGAAATATAATCATCAGGCCCTGCGTCTATATCGCTCAAGATCCTCAAGTAGGTCACCAACCTGCGGATAACTACGTCCGGAATCTTATTTCGCATCGAGCCAATACCTCCTCGCTGTTTCCGATAAGCCATCTCACACCCGTTTCGGCTGTATATCCGTAAGCGGCTATGGGCCTTTAGCCCCGGTACCTTTTAGACAGATTTTCTGTGTAAACAATGATTCTCCCTGCCAGTATTCCCACAAAAATCCCTGTGGGTATGGCAAATAGCAGGAGATACGGCAGGTAGAACATAACCCCAATCTGGCGCAAAATCAAACTTGCTACAAGCAGCTGGGTAACGTTATGGGTGATAGACCCTGCTACGCTTATACCTACAACCGAAAGACCGTCGCCAAACAGCTTCTTGAAGGCATACATCACCGCGGTTGATACCAGTGCTCCTGAAGTGCTCAGATAATAGGCCACGTTGAGGAAAGTGCCTGATAGCAAGCTTCCCAACAGGGTCCTTAGAAAACTTATAGCCATGGCTTCGCCAAACCCCATGGTCATAACCGCATACAGAGCCACGATATTGGCAAGTCCCAATTTGGCGCCTGGAACCGTATACGGAATTGGGATCATGGATTCTACCACGTGCAAAGCCGTGGCTAGAGCGACCATTATTGCAATCCGGGTAAGGGTCGTTACTCCATTGGTTTTCAAGTCCGTTTACGCCACCATTCCAGTAGTATTTGCGTCAAAGTTTGTTCCTGGTTTAATTCAGGATCCTGCAAGACTACATCTTCCAGGTATTCGAGAGCTTCACCCACAAGCCGGCCCGGCTCCACACCTAAGATCTCCATGATTTGGTTTCCGTCAAGGGCGATCTTCATAAAACCCTGTGGATCAGCTTCTGAAACCGACAAGAGCCCTGACACCAGGTACAAGTATCCCTTAGGTAACCCGCCTTTGCCTAGCCCGAGCCACACAGCCCGCTTTACTTCCACCAGGCGCTCCAGCTGCTCGCGCCCCCAATGATAGATGATCCGTCGTGCAATGTACCCCGGATCGTTATTGTATCCTCCTGATTGTTTCCACAACCCAAAATGGCCCTTGGGAAGGGTGCGGTTGTCCAAAACGATCTCAGGGTCGCAATTCAGGCTGAGCCATTCTACATCCTTAACCAGTTTTCCTGGCAGACCAAACCTGAGCTTAAGGTCATGGACGCCGGCTCCGGTTATCCCCAGGAGCACCGCCAGCCTGGCAGCAAGATCAGGCCTGCACAAGGCAACGCCTGCCGCCGCCTGAGTGGGAGCCTTATCCAGTTCAGGCAAAACCACGGCACTTAAACCGTATTCGTACAGATCCATTATACCTTGATACACAGCCGGGGACATCAGGATGCGGGTGAGTTCGGCAAACACCCTCTCCCCTGACACGTGGCTCAGCAGGTGCTTGCACGTTCCTATCGCCTGGACCAGCTCGGGATCCAAGTTGAACCCCAGGCAAGTCTTGAACCTCACTGCCCTCAGGATCCTCAAGGGGTCTTCTTCAAATCGCTCTGAGGCAACCCCTACACATACCAGAGTCCGCCGCTCAATGTCGTTAAGTCCCCCGAAAGGATCGAAGATCTCGCCTGTAAAAGGATCCCATGCCATGGCGTTGATGGTAAAGTCCCGGCGTTCCAAGTCTTTCTCCATGGGCACCCCAAACGTCACCTGGCTGGGATGCCGCTTGTCCAAGTAATCCTCTTCTGCCCGGAGCGACACTACGTCAACATCGCCCACTGAAACCCTGCCGTACTCGATTCCTACGGTACAAGCCCCTGGAAACACCTGCAATACCTCATAAGGATCCATATTGACTGCAATATCCCAGTCCAAGGGTGGCCTTCCGAGCAGGACGTCCCTGACCGAGCCGCCTACGATCAGGGGAGTGCCGCCCTTGTCCCTGAGCGCCGAAGCTATGGCCAAGACTTTGAAAGGTATTTTCCCGGGGTCAACGTATGTTTTCATAGGCCTTGGCTTTTGCTGCCAGAAGCTTGTTGTCAGCTGCTGCCACAAGCAACCGCGACTCCGCCCCGTCAACGGGGTAGCACGCTATGCCGAACGAAGCGCTGGGCACCGGAATCTGCCTGCCCGCCGGATCCGTGAGGGTTGCATCAAGCCAGCCGGATATAATCTGCTGTATACGCTCACCTGCCAGCTCAGGGCGGACTCCGGGCAGCAAAACTATGAACTCGTCACCTCCGAACCTGCCTACTATATCATCGGCCCTGAACCCCCTGGTGAGGCTTTGGGCGATGTGCACCAGCACCCGGTCGCCTGCCAGGTGTCCATAGTTGTCGTTGATATACTTCAACCTGTCTACATCCAGCAAGATGATTGAGATGCACTCAGGGCCTTTGTGCTGCTTGGCACTTTCTATGAACCGGTCCAGGGCACACACTGTGCTGCTTCTATTATATAGCCCGGTTAGGCTATCAGTCTCGGCCGCTTTCTTGACCTGGCTGTGCAGTTGTGCCACCTCCAAGGCCGACGCAATGTGCCCGGCAACTGCCATGAGCAGCTTCACGTCAGTGGGAGTAAAACCGTACTTCTCAGGTTTTTGCACAACCAGTACCCCAAGGCGCTTGCCCCGCACCTCAAGGGGTACATACACTTCTGAAGCCACCTCCGGAGCCCCTGGATAATACCTGTGGTCCACTTTGACATCAGGCACGTTCTGGGGCTGGCCGTGTTCCATAACCCACCAGGAAATTCCTATGCCGCGAGGGATTCTGATCCCGATCAGCTCTTGGGACATACCTAACCCCGCGGACATCACAAGGTTCTGTCCGTCTTCGTCAGGGAGCAAAATGGAACAGTCAGTGTAGCGCATCTCAGTCGACACTATGGACAAGATGTGTTTGAGCAAGTCGTCCAAATCTAGGAGTTTCCTCATCTCCTGGGTGATGCGGAATATCACCCTCATTTCCTTTGACGCGATGATGTCCCTGTCGATATCCGCCTGATCGATAAGAGGTGTATAGGGTCCGTATGAAAACCCGTTCCAACCGGAGCCAAGCATGTCTGACTCCAGTACATCTTGAAGAGAACCATCGCCGTGAGACATGAGGCTGATGGTAATAACGGTTTTCAGGCTGCTTTGCCCAGGCCTTTGGACGGGAATCGCCACAAGCTTGAGGATCCGCTTTTGCCCCTTGCTTTCGTACTCAACCTGGCAATCAAACTTGAGATCTTCCCCTGAAAACGGCAAAGCGCAGTCGACTATGTCAACCCAACCGGTAAAGCCGTCGGAGCTCATGATATTAGGTGCAACAACACGGCGCATAAACTCACCGAACCTGTTCCCTACCATCTCGTATCCGGCGCAGCCCAGGAGCAAACCTGCCTTGTGATTGGCAAACACAATGCGGCCCGCGGAATCAACCAGCATTATCCCTACGTCAATCCCGTTGAGTGTGATTTCCAGTTCCTCTTGTGAGATAGCAAGTTTGCCCATCACCTTGTCACCCCCTTTGTGCTTACTTTCACAACCGTCCTTACAGTATTTCGGATTTTGGGGAATACGGTTAATATTGTCAGGACAAAGTGCGGTTCTTGATGCCGGCTTTATGCTTTAGATATGCAAAACAGGCCAAACCGGAGCCAATAAGCAAGACCGAGACCCATTGAGCCTGGCTCAGCCCCAACACAAAACTGTAGTTGTCCCTGAAAAACTCAAGCACAAAGCGAATGGTCCCGTATCCGGCGAGGTAGATTGCAAACAAGCCACCGTCAAACTCTAGCCTTCGAGACAACCTTATAAGCAACGCAAACAACACAAGATCAGCAATGCTCTCGTAGATAGGGTAAGGATGCCTGAGCCCCGGAGCGTATCTGGTGAGCACGCCCCAGTCGCCGCCCGTAAGCTTACCGTAACAGCAACCATTAAACAGGCAGCCCCACCTGCCAATCGATTGTCCCAAAGCAACCCCAGGCACCACTACATCAAGCAGCAACCCAAGGCGGACTTTTTTCACCCGGCAATACAAGATTACGGCGAGAAGCCCTCCCAAGAGCACACCGTGGATAGACAGCCCGCCGTCCCTGAGATCGAAAACCGCCCGCAAATCCTGATACACGGCGGGATTGAGTGCCACGTGAAGCAACCGGCCACCCAAGACTCCGGCCACGAACAAAAGCAGAAAGAAATCGAACAGGGAGTCGGGATTGATTCCCTTTTTCCTGGCCATGCTAACAGCTATCCTCGCGCCAAGCACGTATCCCAGACCAACCATAAGGCCGTATGAGTAGAACTTTATCCCGCCTATGGTAAAGAGCACAGGCTTCATAGTTATCACCTCTACCAATCATACCACCATGGAATAATAACATACTATTCCACGCATGCTATCAACATAAAACACAACCCGCCGGGAGGGCAAACACAAGTGTCTGGGAGACAGCAGATGGCATACATACTTCTGGGAGTTGCTATCGGCGCATGTTTATCCATGGGGGCGCTCGCCGGCTTGGCCTACTATGCACCCCATGTGATCTTGAGTTGGCAGCAGACAATTGCCGGGACAGGTTCTGAAGATGACTCAGCCCAAGCTGTACTGGACCAGTCTATCCTCAAGTCCCTTATCCAGGACATCCTGTGCTCCGAGCAAGGGAAAGCCCTGGTAAACGACATCATGCGCAGCCAGGCACCCCTTACTCTAAGGCAAATGCTCGAGGAAGCCATGGATTCGCCTGAGTTCCGGGAAGCGCTGGGCGAAGCGTTGGCCTCATTCCTCAGCTCTCCGGAAGGAGCCGAACTTATGAGGCGCTTGGCTGAACAGATAATGAGCCAGTAAGCAGCAGGGCGCTCTCTACTAGGAGCGCCCTTAGTCCACACTCAACCCTCGCTAAAGGCTCTGCTAATCTGCTAAGCTGACACGTCTGGCTGGGGCATAGCAGCTAGCAGTTCCCTGGCGTCCAGGGGGTCCTGGACCATCTCATCTGAAAGGATCCTGCCGTCTTTTAGCGAGATTATCCTCTCAGAATGCCTTGCGATGTCAGGGTCGTGGGTTACCAGCACGATGGTTATGCCCTGTCTGTGGAGTTCTTGGAAAATCACCATAATCTCTTCTCCAGACCTGGAGTCCAGGTTGCCTGTAGGCTCGTCTGCCAGGATCACCTTGGGCCCGCCTACAATAGCCCTGGCAATAGCCACCCGCTGCTGCTCTCCTCCTGACATCTCGTTGGGCTTGTGCCCGGCTCGCCTTGCTAGCCCCACAGCTTCCAAAGCCTTAATGGCCCTGTCGCGCCGTTCCCGGGGAGGCACGCCCCTGTATATCAGGGGTAACTCCACGTTGGACGTGGCATCAATCCTCGACAGCAGGTTGTAGGATTGGAAAATGAAACCGATGCATTGGTTGCGTATCTCGGCCAATTGGTTATCAGATTTCTTGCTGACGTCGTCACCGTCAAGGTAATACTCCCCGGAAGTGGGCCTGTCGAGGCATCCCAGGATGTTCATGAGGGTTGACTTCCCTGACCCGGAGGGCCCCATTATCGCAACAAACTGGCCTTTTGGTATATCCAAGTCAACTTCCCTGAGGGCGGGCACTTCAACCTTGCCCATACGATAGATTTTTGTGAGTTTGCGTACCTTTATCATTTGCTTGCACCTCCGGCTCAGGCTTGCCTTTGTAGTCTTGACGCAACAGCTGCCATCAAGTTCCACAGGTATCCTCCGGTCACTGGGTAATCCCCGGGGTAAACACATCCACCTGTGTTTGCGTAAGATAGGTATTCTTTACCCTGATTACCCTGTCCTCTAGTTCATAGTCTATGGTGAGTCTAACCGCCCAGAGCACCGTAAACTCTCCTGAGCGCTCCCAGAGCACGTGAAAATTCTCTCCGGGATCGCACTCAGCGGCCACCACACGTGCCCCGGCTGGCAATTTCCACTGCGCCTTGCCTGAGAACAACGCATGCTTACCGGTGACCCACTTCTTGGGCCCGGTCAGTTCTAATTCTACCTCGGGCGGGATAATACTGGAACACTGGAATTGCCTAAGTTCCGGCTGATCTCCCGTCAATACATGCCAGCTTTTCTCAAACAGCATCTGGTTATGATTATCGTACGAAACCGCCCGCACCAGGTAACGGCCTGAGGGGCTAAATGTGTGGCTTATCTCCAGATTAGGCTGCCCTTGCACCACAATGGTTTCCCCATCCCCGAAATCGATCTCCCAATATGCATGATACGTCTCCTGGGGTTTCCACAAGGTAGTGTGTTTGGACCTGTAGACCACTCTCACGCTAGGGATATCCCCTTCACCTGTCCAAGCCCCAGGAGAATCGGGGTTCCCTTGTTCCCCCGCTCCGGGAATATCGGTAGCTTGACCCATGCCGGGAGGGACAATTCCTGGCTCGTAGCCTTGGCCGTGACGTGGGTCCTGGGAAACGTTCCCCGGCTCACCACCGCCGGCACCAGGAACTTGGGGATTTCCGGCACCGCCGGCTTGACCGGTGCCAGATCCGGCCAAACCTTGCACGCTGACCCAGATCTTGCCCACTACCTCACGTTCAAACGCAGACTCAACTTTGCCACCGGGGGTATAAGGGTTCAGCGTTCCTGTCCTGACCAGACGCACGCCAACCCTGTACGAGCCGTCCTTGAGCAGCAACTCTGTTTTGGTTCCTCCGGAAAGCACTTGGTACCAACCGGGCACACGCAGCCACCGCCCTCCGTCATAGCCCTCGATCCACACGGCACACTCCCATCCTTCAGGCAACGAAGGTAGGTTCACTGAAACCTCGAACACCTGTCCTTGGCTGTCATCCCAGACAGGGGACACATAGGCCGGTTGCCAGCTAGACGCAGGAATCTGCTCCGGACCGCCGGCCCCAGGCGTAAACCGCTTTACTTCATCCGAACCCAGCAGCATCGCCACTATGCTATCCTGAACCCTTTGGTCTTTGAGCAGGTTAAGGTACGACGGAGACAGGAATCCTGAGAACACCCGGATTACGTCCCTAGGCCCCTGGGGCGGCACTGCAGCATCCACTTCGCAGAACAGGTTATTGGGGCCCAGCTGGGGCCACACCAAGCCCAGGAGGTTGGTAACCCGGCCTGTTATGGTCACAAAACGGGTGTTGCGGGTAGAAGCAGCTGAGGACGACTTCCGGTTGAGCTGGCCCAGATAGTAGTTGGCAGGTACCCTGTAGAACCTCTGGCCTGACGAAGTGCCTAAATTGACCAGGACTTCTTCTTTGACCAGCCTCCTCAAGAACTTGCTATCCGGGCCGTCCAGGTATCCTACCGAGCCCACGATGGTGTCTGCTATGATCCTCTGGATTTCCGCCTTGACGGTCACCAGCGCTTTCTTGGCGTAGTGCACCAGCGCTTTGAGCCCGTACTGTATGATGGCGTCCTTGAGGCTACCTGGCATAGGGCCTCCCGGGGATGACAACAAGCTCTGGACCAGGCTGCCCGCAGCAGCCATCCTTAGGACGTATTGGTTCCTGCCGACTGCCATGGCAAGGAGCTCGTAATATGCTGTAGTGAAATCCTGCCCCGCTTGAGGCGGTCCACTCAGGGCAGTATCCGGCATGGCCCCAAACGGCGGCTCGCCCGCCCCTGCGATGCAGTTTTCCCATATAAGGGGGCGGTTTTGCTTTATCCACCCGGCAAAGGTCTGGCTAGGCGAATCCACCGGCACGTACGGAAGCGACAGGAACCTCTCCTGCACGTACTGGCTGTACAGAGGCTCGTAGAGTTCCCGGGCCCTTTGCGCCACCCACCATGCTTCTCCCTCCCAGGAAAACATGGCGGTACCTATAGAGCCAGGCAGCCCGCCCGTGCTCTTGGCGGTCACCGCCTTGGGATCCAAAGCAGCCCCCACATCTCCGAAAGGGGAAAACCTTTGATACCTAGTTTCCCGTTCAAACATACACTCGTGCTCCACCACAGTACACGCCTGATGCAATAGGTCAGCCAGGAAAGAACCTCGTTGGGGCGAACTTAACATGATCGCAGTATCTACCAAGCCATCTTGGATGATCCCCGTTTCCAGCCCAAACCTCAGCACCAGCCCCGACACTCCGTAGGCGGCCACATCCAAAAGTTTGCATCCAGTGGCGCTTACTACCTCATCCAACAGCTGGCGTAAAATACGGGCGCCTGAATCCAAGTCCCCGTAAGGTTCCTCCGGGGTGTACACAAACAAACTCTCACCTGGCTTGTAACCTGCGGCTTTCAGCCTGGAGACAAGCCCCGCTTTATCCCATATACTTCCACCTTCTTTTTGGGCCGGCTCCCCGATGAGCACCAGAGGTTTCCACGGAGCATCACTTACTTGGGCGGTCCTGGAAGAAGCAGCTGCACCGGAGGCCACCGTGATGTTTGCCAGTATACACAGAATCACCGCAAACGCAGCGGCACGGCCATGTAAGTTCCTGACACTGCCGGTCAAGCTCCCGGCACGGCCCGTCAAGTTCTTGGCCTTCGCCGGCAGACTCCTTCCCCCATGTGGATGCTTGCGGGCTCTGACCCGGCGCCTCTTACTCATAGCCTATCCCTGCCTTAACCCCGGATTTGGGCCAGAGCCCCCTGTTGGCTATCGCCAGCCGTGTGGCTGGGTATCCCAAGCTCACGCACCTGTCCAACTCTTCCTGCCAATTGTCTGCCGACACCGCCCTGGGCCCGCCGGGCTCTAGCACCAAGAGCTCGGCCCAGGATTCACCGGGGCTTAGGGTAATGCGCCTTGAGCCGTACTCTATTTCAACCGTACCGTCCCGTTTGGTAGCCAGCACTTTGAGGTCCCCGGCAACCACCCTAGCCAGGTTGTTCACAAGTTCCACTTCACCGCCGCCTATCCCCGGAACCACCAAAGACGCAGGTGCGGTAAGATCCAAGCCGGCTTTGCCTGTTATGGAAAAGATCAGGCGCTCGTCAAATCCAACACCTTGGGAGGTGGCACTGTAGTACACTCCCAGGCACACACCCAAGAGGTTCCGTTTCTCAGGGATCACCAACGTCCTTTCCCGGGCGTCAATGAACACCCGGGGTCCCTGAGGCATGCTCAGCGGCCATCCGGTGATGGCATTCAGAGAGGATTCTTCTACGGTCAAGAACACAAACGAATCGCCAAACCAGATCAGACGCATCACCAAGGTGCCAATTAGCCCATAAACACACACAAGCAAAAACAGTCTAAGTACAAAGCGAATGCGGTTTTCCATAGGAACTCCCCCACACCGTATTGATCTATGGTTTTGTGTGAGGGCCGGACCAAACGCAGAAACGGCCCGGCCCCAGGGAACACGCTTACAGGCGCGCTCCGTCTGGTCACCGGGCCCTTCGCAGCACTATGAATTATATCACATCCATGCCGTTTTATGGCAATAGCTCTGCAGCTTTTTCGATGAGCGGCTTGGTATCGGGATATGACCTAATGCGGCTTAGATCATCCAGGCCGACCCACATCACCCGGGTAGTTTCCCCTGGCTGGGGTGTAAGTGCTCCCCCTGTGTGGTTCATGGCATAATAATGAACAGTCTTCTCAACCACCGAACATCCGGCATTCCCTGCATCTCCGCTGCCGAAAAACCTGTATGTACACGGCCCTGCATAAGCCAGAATCTCGCAGTCAAGCCCTGTTTCCTCCTTGACTTCCCTTAGTGCGGCTTGTTCAAGGGTCTCTCCCTGATCCACATGGCCTTTGGGCAGGGCCAGGTAGCCGAACCTGTCTTCAATCAAGAGCACCTCTCGCCTGCCGTTACGTTTTCTGAACACCACTCCCCCGGCACACACCTCCCGCCTGGCCACCGGGCCCTTGAGCACCACCGCCCTGGTGAGCTGTGCAAGCTGCCTTGCAACAAAAGGCAAGCTAAGTTCCGCCATTTCAATAGCTTGGCACACCGTGCCAGGGCCGGTTGTACTGTCAAATACCGCTGAAAACTCAGGGGGGTAGCCGGTAAGCACATCCCCGTCCAAACTGCCGCCGAGGGCTATCACGGGCACTCCCCGCTCAAATCCGGCCTTGGCTACGGCATATGGCACCTTCCCTTTCTGAGTCTGGGAATCTATCCTGCCTTCGCCTGTAATCACAAGGGCCGCACCTTCTATTTCATCCAGGAAGCCTGTCTCTTCCAATATGAAACCTGCTCCGTCCACAAGGCTCGCACCGAAAAACGCCCACAGGGCCGCAGCCAGTCCGCCGCCGGCCCCTGCCCTGGGTAGTCCCCTGGGATCCCGCCCCAGGTCCCTGGCCAGCACCTGGCCGTACCGGTCCATGTAACCATCCACTTCATGGAGTTCCTGCCCTTTGAGCCCCTTCTGGGGCCCATACACCCAGGTCGCGCCCTGAGGTCCTGTAAGAGGGCTGTCAACATCGCAAATCCCTATTACCTCAATACCTTTGAACCTTTCCGGGATATCGCCGGGTTCAACCCGGGACACCTGCCTCAGCCCGTAGATGCCTCGCGGAACCTGGCGGCCTTCTCCGTCAAGCACCCTGCCTCCGGCTGCTTGCACCATACCTATGCCGCCGTCATTCATGGCAGTGCCGCCTATCCCCACGATTACACGGCGGGCGCCTCTGTCAGCGGCCAGGGCCATTAGCTGTCCTACTCCGTAACTTGTAGCAGAAAACACATCCCGCTCCTCAGGCGCAGCCAGGGCAAGTCCTGAGCATGCTGCACTTTCTATGACGGCCGTGCCCCCTGGAAGCCAACCCAGCTTGCACTTTACCGGCTGGTTGTAAGGCCCGGTTACTTCCATATATTGGCTCGTCCCCGATCTTGCACCTACCAGCACATCCAGGGTACCGTCGCCGCCGTCGGCAAGGGGGATTTCAACCACACGGGCTTCGGGAAAACCCCGCCTGAACCCGGCTGCAACCAGGGCGCACGCCTTTTGAGCCGGCAAACTCCCCTTAAATGCATTCATCCCTACGAGCACTTTCACAGCCAAGACTTGGGGCCTCCCATTGCTTATCCCATCACGGCTCTTAAGACGCGCATCCAGTTCCGGCCTAAGAGCGATTCTATCTGCTGTCCGGTTACACCCCGCTTGAGAAGTTCCAATGTAAGCAGGGGTAGTTTGCCTATGTGGGTTACAGGATCCGGCCCAGGTTCTCCAAAACTGTCAAAGTCCGTGCCCAAACCCACGCTGTCTTCGCCGGCCACCTCCATGGCGTGGATGATGTGATCCGCAACCTGGGAAATGGTGGCTTTTTCGTCAGTGCCGGTAATGTATTCGTGGTTGAATGAAATTCCAACCAGCCCTCCGGCTTCACCGATCGCCTTAAGCTGGGCATCTGTAAGGTTCCTTGGATGGGCAAGCAAAGCGTGACAGTTGGCGTGGCTTACCACAAAGGGGGCCTGGGCCACATCCAACACATCCCAGAACCCGGCTTCAGACAGGTGGGCTACGTCTATAACCATGCCTAACCTGGCTGCTTCTTTCACCACCTTGAACCCGAACGGGGTAAGCCCGCCCCTGGAAACGGAAAACGCGGCACCGTCACCCAGCTGATTCCTCTCGTTCCAGGTTAGCGTCAGCATCCTCACCCCCAGTTTGTGATACATCCTGAGGGCCTCAAGGCTGCCTTCAAGCATAGCGCCATCGCCCAGGCTGAGCATGATACCGACCTCGCCGGCTTCTCTGGCATCTTCAATGTCTGAGGTCCGCAGTACTTGCCTTAGCCCAGGCACTTTGGCCAACCGGTGAAACACGTCTATGTACTCAAGAGCCTGCCGTACTCCACGTATGGGATGTAACCTGTCATAGGGAAATGCACTGAGGATTACGCAATCCACTTGTGCCTGCTTTAGCCGCGGCAAATCAGAATGCCCCGCTGAAGATTCCTCTTCAAACTTCCTGACTCCCTTAAACACATCCAGCAGCGTTCCCTGGTGTCCGTCAATGACCAAGCACTCAGAATGCAGCTCCTCAGCCCGTTCCATCCGGATCTCGTCCATGGCAGGATCATCTTCGGCCTTCTTCCTAAACACAGAAGCTATATCCATGTGCTACGCCCTCCTCTTTCAGCTGCCTTTGGCATAATGTTCTCTTTTGGGCGCAAATTTACCTTTTTAGGTTCTCCCCAAGGATATCTCAAGAAGGCCAACATCAAACACCTGCACCTCTGATTTGCTCCTGCCGGTGTAAACATAAGATCCGCGTCCCTCATATTATGTGATGATCCATCGCTAACTTGACCATTTCTCGAAAAGGAGGGCTTACAGTGGCCAACAGTCTTTCCAAGGAAACGCTGGACCTGGTCTCGGCGCTAAGGCCGTTTACCGGAGAGAGGGGCCGGGATGTGATAGATACCCTGATCAGCCTTGCAGAGAGTTCGGCTTCATTGGCTGACGGCGTCGAACTCGCGGCTTTGGCGGAACAAGCCAAGAACCTCCTGGCTTCCAGGGTTGATTCTGCGTTTTCCTTGTTCATCATCCTGGTAGTTTTGTGGTTAGTGCAGGCATTCACCATGTCAAGCGGAAGTGACCCGGTATCTCATTCATAAGGAGGAATTAAGATGCGGATCTTCGGAGTTGACGTCAACCCGTATGAACTGTTTCTGATTTTGATCTTGCTTCTGGCAGCCACAGGCTCTTTTAGTACGAGCGCAGCCCGTACAGGCAAAAACGACCCAAGAGCCCATGACAGCCCGGTGGGGCTGCTGAGCTCAAAGCGGCGGGCCCCGGAGAAATCCTAGCGGTACACGGTGAAGAAAACCAACCTTAACCTGGTGGTTTCAGAAGTTGTTCCCAAATTGCTGATGGCTGGCACCATCACGGGCAAGATGTGCATAAGATGCTGAAACAAGGGGAACTGGAGGGAACTTAAGTGCACAACCTCGCGAGTTTACTCATGCAGATGGAAAAAATCGAGTCCGAGGTAAACACAAGATTGTCAAACCTGCAAGATATGACGGTGGAAGGCACTGCCAACGATGGGCTGGTCAAGGTAACCGGAGATATCTGGTTCAACATCAAACACATAACCATCGACCGGAACAAACTGGCTGAGCGGCCTTTTGATTTGGCCACGCTGGAAGAGGCAATAGCCCTGGCGGTCAACGACGCCATCAGAAAGGCCCGGGCCTTGCTGAGGACCGAAATTGGAGGCGTGTTGGGTGGAAAAGTACCTCCGGAGTTTGCTGGCTTCTTTGGACGGAGTGGAGCAAACGGTGAGTAACGGCAGCCTTAGCCGGCTTGCCCAGGTTTGCTTGACTAGTGAAGGTGCCGGTGATCCTGCTTGGGTCCGGGAAAAAGCAGGACTGCTTGCACTGCTTAACCTCATGGGGATTTTGGAAGTGTTTTACGCCGCCGGCGAGCTGCAAGAGGTTTCGGCCCCTCGCAGAACCGGCTTGGACGAAGCCGGGCTAGACGCAGGCAGGCCTGATACCACCGGAGATGACCGGCCGGCTACACAGGCTGCCCCGAGCGACACCGGCCCGGAAACATCAGCCGGCAGCTCCGGTTCACCAAAAGACAGTCCCGTTGCAGAGGCTATAGCACAGCCGGCCGCCACACAAGGCAGCATCCAAACACAAGCGCAGCCGGCCGGACTGCCAGGTACCCAAGGCGGGGCAGCTAAACCTGATGCTCTGGCGCCCTTGCTTTCTGCGTTACCGTTGCTCCTTGGCAGCAAACAAGGGGGAATCGACCCTAACCTGATTTCGGCTATCCTGAAACTGATCCCATCCTTGACCAGGAGTAAACCCGCTTCAGCTCCTGAAGCCTCCGGCGACGCAGCCGCGGTATCTAAGGAGGAGCCAACTGCTTCCTCCCAAGGCAGCTTTGGATTAGACCCCAAGCTCATAGTTTCTTTGGTCAACTTTTTGGCTGGGCTGGAAAAGTCCAGGTCAAAGCCGGCTAGCACCCCAGTCGGACCGCCTCCGCCTGAGGCTCCCGGCAAACACGGACAGGAAGTCCAGATAAGCTTGTCGCCTGACGGCGAGTCGGTAATAGCAAAACCTGTCTCAAAGCAGCCATCTCAGTGTATCAAGACGCCGGTACAACCGCCGGCACAAAGACACAAGCCAGGCGTGGGAATACGTAGGGGGTGGCTCAAGCAACGCCGCCTGGAGCCTGATGAAATCCAGGACGGCACGAGGCGTGTTTTAGCCCGCCACAGGTAATATCTTTCTCCCGCTAAAACTATCTTTTTATATGGACCAAACACAACCGGAGCCGGGGATAGGGTCCCCGGCTCAGCCTCCCGGAGGGAATTTCCATGTTCATCATAAGGGCATTAAAGAGGGTCTTGTCATTCGTCAAGCAAAGGTTAGCATTTGCAGCGGTGGCAGCATTGCTTGTAGCAGGGGGCATATACTACGGCTTGCGGCCGCCCGCAGTAAAACCCGTGTTCGAGGAGTACGACCCGCGGCTTGCAATGGGCACTGAAATGCCTGTATTTTACGTGCAGACCGACAGAAAGGCAGTGGCGCTTACATTTGACATATCATGGGGCGACAAAACCCCTGACAAAGTGCTTGACGTGCTGTCGGAATACAATCAAAAGGCTACCTTCTTTCTCTCTGGGCCCTGGGCTAGCCACTATAAATCGATAGTTTCGCGCATAGTCCAAGACGGCCATGAGATCGCCAGCCACGGGCAAGAACACGTAAACCTCAGCCAGGAAAGCAAAGAGGCTATCAAGCAAAACATCCAGTCAGCCCACGACATACTGGTGAACCTGACCGGCACCATCCCCCAATTTTTCAGGCCTCCCAACGGGGACTACGATGACCTGGTGGTGCTTACTGCCAGGGAACTCGGCTACGAGACGGTGATCTGGGCGGTTGACAGCCTGGATTGGAAAAACCCCGGTGCGTCGTACATCGTTGAGAGGGTGTCAAAGCTCACTTTTCCAGGAGCCATCTTGCTGTTCCACGCATCAGATTCAGCGAAGCAAACCCACGAAGCCTTGCCCATGGTACTGGAAAATCTCAAGGCAGCCGGATACGAAATCATAACTTTAGGCGAATTGATGGCAATAGGTAAGCCGGCCAGAGACGATCCCAGAGGCAGGCCCTTAAGCGAGCTGCCTGGCAACTGATCGCAGGTTGGCAGGGCTTATCTGGGATGGAGCAATACCAGGGCAAAGCCCGAGGTAATCGCTATGCTCGCGGTGCTATCAAGCATCTCGTTGGAAACGCCGAGGGTGCTTCCCCTGTAAAGCACATCATCTTTGAGGGGGAACTTGAGGTTAGACGAAACAGCACCGGTAACCCGGGAAGTTATGGGCATTATGGTCACCCAGTCACCCGGGTTGCCGGCAAACACCCGCCGCCGTATCGCCGGGCCGCCTTCATCTCCGGATACCCCAAAAATCACAGAGTCTTGGGAATGGATTATCACATCCATGCCTTTTCTGGCATAGTGCTCGATCAAGAATACGTTGGCCAGTTCATGGTCCAGTCGCCTTCCCCTGGTCCCGCCGATTATGATTGCGGTGTCGAATCCTTTACCCGCAATCAAATCCAGTGCGACCTCGGTGTCGGTCTTGTCTTTATCCCGCTCAAGGCAGACCACCGGCACCCCCAGGTCCCTGAAGCGAGCAACGGTATCAGGATGGCAAGAGTCGAAATCCCCCACTACTATGTCGGGAACCAGCTTGTGCTGCCTCAAAAACTCAGCCCCTGAATCTGCTGCAACCACCAGAGAGGCGCGTTCCACCACCCTGAGGTCTGATTCGGTCTTAGAGCCACCTGCCACAACCACGGCATATGCGGGATTGTGCTTCACCCGTGTTGCATATTCCCAGGACATGCTAGGCCCCTCACTTGGCTTGCTTCCGCAGCCACCGCACCCCATGGCTTTCAACCCACACCCACCTTTTTGCAACCAAACCTTTGCACTTGACTTGATTCTACAATATAAAAGGGCCCTTCAAAAGGGCCCTCTTACGCTAGGCTGCGGTATAGTTCCGTCGTGTTGTGTGAAGCACGGTTCATACATTGGTGCATATAAGCTCCGTTCCCTGTTCCGGTTACTCTTTCGTCGGATGCTGCATCGACCAAAACCTTGAATCGTACCCAGTGCGGTTTCAAAACCCCTGTGTCGTGAATCTCATCACTGAATTCCGGTTCGTCTTGGCCGAATCCTATGCTGCGTCCCTGCTACAACTCCTGCTTCTTTTCCTGGTTTGTGTCTACTGCGTACTTGCTGCAGCCAGTGCGTCGTGTGTAGGCGGTGTTGGCTCGGTTGCTTGCCGCGTCTCTTGCTACGTCCTATCCTGGTACAATGCTTGCTCCGTTTATAGCTTCATGAGTGCCGCAATGTTGTTCAACTAGTGCTTTATCGGTTGTGCATCTTTGCTCCGTTCCTGGCTGCAACTTGTGCTTGCTTGGTACTGCAAACTCTGGCGCAACCACTTCTGCATACTTGCTCAGACTATTGCTGCAGACCTGACTCCGCAACCTATCTGTTGGGAATGCTCCTTCCGGAGGTCCCAACAGAAACCTATAAACTTATGGGAAAATTCCCCTAATCTTCTGAGTAGCAATCAACCGCTTAAGCGCCACGATGTAAGCAGCTATCCTCATGGGAACCTTAAGCTCTTCTGCGGTCTCGTATACTTCGTTGAACGCTTTGACCATGATCCGCTCAAGGTTGGTGTTGACTGTCTCAAGGTCCCAGTAATGGTGCTGCAGGTTCTGGACCCACTCGAAGTAAGAGCATGTGACTCCGCCTGCGTTGGTGAGAATGTCAGGGGAGACTATGATGCCTCTTTCTTCAAGTACCTTGTCTCCTGCAAAGGTTGTGGGCCCGTTGGCACCTTCAACAATAACCTTGGCCTGAACTTCTTTTGCGACTTCTTCTGTAATCTGGTTCTCCAAAGCCGCCAGGACCAGGAAGTCACACTTGCAGGTTAGGATTCCATGATTGTCTGTAGCCTTAACTCCATCCTGTTTATATCCTTCGATGACTCTCTTAGGATTGTTTTCAACGTACTCGATTAGGGCAGGGATGTCCAACCCGTCTTCGCAATAAATCCCGCCTGATACGTCGCTTACGGCGACGATCTTGGCACCGGCTTCATAGAGGAACTTGGCTGCATTGCTGCCTACGTTGCCGAATCCCTGAACCGCAACGGTGGAGGTGGCCAGATCTATATCGAGCTTCTTTGCAAGTTCCCTGGTGACGAAGAAGACTCCCAATCCTGTAGCTTCTTTGCGGCCGAGAGATCCACCTGCTTCCACCGGTTTGCTGGTCACCACTCCTGGGGAATACACGCCGGTGAGGGTGCTGTAAGTGTCCATGATCCAGCCCATCATCTGCTGGGTGGTGTTAACGTCTGTAGCAGGAATGTCTTTCTCGGGTCCTATGAAATCTGCAATAGCTGCTGTGTAAGCTCTGGTAATCCGCTCAAGTTCCCCTTGGGACATTCCGGTAGGATCTACTGTCACCCCACCTTTAGCCCCTCCGTAGGGGATATCAACCACTGCACACTTGAAGGTCATCCACGCTGCCAAAGCCCTGGTTTCGTCCATGTCTACGTCAGGGTGAAACCGGATTCCGCCTTTGGCAGGGCCTCTGAGAGTGCTGTGCTGGACGCGGTAGCCGGTAAACACGCGGATGCTCCCATCGTCCATCTTGACAGGGAAGTTAACCGTAAGTTCCCGTTCAGGATAACGTAGGGTTATGTACTCTTGTTTGTCTAATCCCGCGATCTCTGCGGCCGCGTCTAGCTGTTCGAGCATGTTCTCGAATGGATTGGTTTTCTGAGCCATATAATCACCCTTCTATAATTTCAGTAATCCCCATCGGCACATCCGGTATCCCGGTGGTAAGGTATTCATGTCTCATGCATCACTGATACCCTACCACTCTACACTATATAGTTTGGCAGTCAATAAATCAACCATTATTTTCGACAAGGACGCACAAAATCAGAATTTCAAGATAGGCAAATTGGCTCAGCCATTTGTGCGGCCACACCTGCCTGCCTGTTAGAGGCACTGTTCAGGCCGTATGCAAGACCTGCTTCATATCAAAACCAGTGCAAGTTCCTATTGGTCTCAAGAATATGTGGCGGCATTTTTCCGCATCCTTAACAAGAGGTGATAGCCATGACACATCAGCTCACTCAAAAAGAACGATCGCTGATTCAAGATCAATTAGCCCATGAGGAAATCTGCATCAAGAAGTACAGAGGGTATGCCAACCTGACCCAGTGCCAGGAACTGCGCAACCTTTTCAACGAACTGGCCCAAGAAGAGCAAAACCACTACGACACCTTAAACAGGTACCTGGAAGGCCAAAGCGGGATGCAACAGGGCCAGGCACAAGGACAAGGGCAGATGGCTCAAGCTGACGCCCAAACCTATGCCTGGAACCAGCAGTCCCAGGGTCAAACCCAGGCAGGCCAGGGGGGGCAAGCGGGCCAGCCTGATGACGCGGCCATGTGCCAAGATATGCTCATGACCGAGAAGTTCATTTCAGGCGCCTACGATACTTCGGTGTTTGAGTCAGCCAACCCCCAGCTTAGAAGAGACCTCCAGAAGATTCAGGACGACGAGCAAAAGCACGGTGAAAAAATCTTCAATTACATGCAAAAACACGGCTACTACAACCCGCAGTAGCTCGCTTTGACCCTCGTACAGCAAGCACCGTCCCAGATGCCGGCAAAACCCGGCCGGGAAAGGGTTGCACCGGAGACAGGGTAAACCCGGCTCCGGTGCAACCTGCAAAACTCCCCCGAGACTGTAGCAACTTTTCCTGATTTACATAATATGAATTGAGTTTACCGGAGAGGAGGCTCAGACATGGGAGGCAGGCACGGACGGTGCTTTGATGACGAACTTGCGTTCATCGTATTCCTGATTCTCATCCTACTCATACTAGGACTCGACTAATACATGAAGGACAAAAGGCCGCACACTCCCCGGTGCGGCCGGCGTCTTTTTCCTGGATGGCTTAGAGGCCCAGGAGCTCGTCGATTTTATTCTTATCAAATCCGACCACGACATTACCGTCAATGCTAAGTACCGGTACGCCCATCTGGCCCGATATCTTAACCATTTCACGTGCAGCCTGGATGTCTACTGACACATCTTTTTCCTCAAACTCGATTCCGTTGTCCCTCAAGTAATCTTTGGCCCTTACGCACCACGGACAGGTGGGAGTAGAGTACACTACCACTTTGTGTTCAGCAGCCATGTTAGCACCTCCGCATTTATCACTGATTAAGCCTGTGGCAACCGCTTGAGTATATGTTCTCCAACTTGCAACATAATTTCAACGTTTGCAGCCAATTTACACAATCGAGCACAACTGCTATCCTCCTGTAATTTCGGACATACTAGGAAGGATACGGGGGTTACGTCGCCCTCAAAATCCGCCATGGCCACAGTAAGCAGCAGGCCTGTAGCTTGTATGCGAGGTGAATCCATTGCACAAAACGTCCCTTTCTACAAGAGGCCAGATAGTCATCCCGGCACATATAAGAAATAAGCTGGGCCTTAAGCCCGGAACCAAGTTTGCCGTATACGACCTTGACGGCAAGGTGGTACTGGTGCCTGAAGTAGACGACCCGGTAGGATACGGGCTGGGTTTTTTCAGCAGGAAACACACCGGTCAAGGAGAGCATACTGATGAAGCCAGCCAGTCATGATAGCCCGTCAGTGTGCGGTGACTCAGCTTGCATAATCGACGCTCCGGCGCTGATGGCGTATCTGGAGGGCACGCCGAAAGGGCAGGTAGTTCAGAGGCTCCTGGAACAAGCCCACGCCAGCGGGGCGAAAGTGAGCATCACGGCGCTGGACATGGTCCACGTATACCACAAAGGGCTTGCCCAGCACCCTGACTGCTTTGCGGAACTGCTTGCATTGCTTGACCAGCTCCCCCTCCAGGTGGAACCTGTCACCCAGGAAGGCGCCCTGGAAGCCGCAAGGCTCATGTCGGAACATCAAGGGCTTGAGCCGGGCACAAGCTTGTGTGTGTACCTTGCCAAGGTTTCCGGCGGGACCCTTATCACCGCAGATCCTTCAGTAGATAACCTAGGACTCTTACCGTCAGGCCAGATCGTATATGTCGGCAACGGTGGCCAGGAGTAGCTTATCTTCGGATCTGGATGGGTCCCAGGTACAGGCAGGACAAGCTGATTAGCTTGTAGAATTCTGGAACACCTGACCATTGTTTAGGAGGAGATAGAATGGGAGTTAAGTTCGAAATAGTAAACATCCAAAATCCCGACAATCTGAATATGATACTCGGGCAGTCCCATTTCATAAAATCCGTGGAAGATCTATATGAAGCCATGGCAAACGCCGGCGGCGGGATCAAGTTCGGTATTGCGTTCTTAGAAGCAAGCGGGCCCCGGCTGGTGCGCTCAGCCGGCAACGACGACAAGCTGGTGGAACTTGCGGTGAACAACGCCTTAGCCTTGGGCACGGGCCACGCCTTTATCATTTTCATGGAAAACGGCTTCCCCATAAACGTACTCAACAATATTAAGATGGTGCCTGAGGTGGTCAACATCTTCTGCGCCACCGCCAACCCGGTACAGGTCATCGTGGCTGATACAGAGCAAGGCCGCGGGATAATGGGGGTCATAGACGGAGGTTCACCTCTGGGCGTGGAAGGGCCTGAGGACATCCAGGCACGCAAAGATTTCTTGAGAAAAATAGGTTACAAACTCTAGGGTCAACCCAGGTCTAACCCTATTTGGAACAGCTAGGCCGCCAGATCCTGCCTGGGCTGGCTGCTGGCAAGACCTTACCTCATCTTGCCTCAGAACACGTAGGCCGCTGCCTGATGCATGGCAGCGGCGTTATCAATTATCGATCATCTAACAATACCCAGGCTTAGTACTTAAAGAACCCCTGGCCGGTCTTCCGCCCAAGGTGTCCCTTGTCGATCATCTCTTTTAGCAAAGGACATGGCTTGTACTTGTCGTCGCCAAAGTCTTTGTGCAGCGTGTCCATGATAGCGTAGAGCACATCTATCCCGATAAGGTCTGCCAGGGACAGGGGCCCCATTGGGTGATTTGCTCCCAGTTTCATAGCAGTGTCAATATCTTCAGCCGAGGCCACACCTTCCATCAGGAGATAGGCCGCTTCGTTGAGCATAGGACACAATAAACGGTTTACTACGAATCCAGGCGATTCGTTTACCACCACAGGAGTTTTGCCCAGTTTGAGGCATAAATCCTTGGCTTGGTCCACGGTTGCCTCAGAGGTGTCCCGGCCTTTTATGAGTTCCACAAGTTTCATCACAGGCACGGGGTTGAAAAAGTGTATCCCCATGAATCTTGACGGGTTATCAACTGAGCCTGACATCTCGGTTATGCTCAGGGACGATGTGTTTGACCCTATGAGCACATGTTTGTCTACCACTTCAGAAATTTTGGCCAGCACTTCCCGCTTGACTTCCATGTCTTCGTAAACCGCTTCCAGTACTACCTGGACATCCTTGAGGTCACCGTAGTTATCTGAATAGCTGAGCCTGGCCAACATCTCACCTTTGGCCTGGGCGGTTATCCGTCCCCGCTCTGCACCCCTGTTAAGGCTTTTCTCGACGCCCTGATAGCCTTTGGACGCCAGCTCCGTGGTCGCATCGAGCAAAACCACCTCGAAACCTGCCACAAGGCATGATTCAGCAATCCCCCGGCCCATGGTCCCGGCACCTACTACGCCAATCTTTCCGGCCATGCGATACCCTCCTCTCTATCGGAAGTTTCTACAACCTGCAGTATATTCCTGCCAAATCCGTTTCACCCTGCAGAAAAGTCTTACAGTTTTTCGGAAACCCGTAGATAAATCAGGCAGACTGAAAAAAGCCCTCATTGTTGAGGGGTTTTGTGCTTGAGGACGGTCCTGAGAAACCTTAGGAACACCCTGAAGATCCCGGCCAGGGGCACCGCCAGGAAAATCCCCCAAAACCCCAGGAGTTCGCCTCCTGCAAAGATGGCAAATATCACCCACAGCGGATGGAGCCCGACCCGCTCACCGGTTACCCTGGGGACCAAGACCGTAGAATCAAACCATTGTATGAAACCTACCAGTACCAGGGCCCAAAGTCCGGTGATAGGCGAGCTGAGGAATGCCACTACCAGGATGGGGATGCTGCCGATTACCGGCCCGAAATACGGTATGAACTCCCCTAGCCCGCTTATCACACCCAACACTGCCCCGTACCTTAGTTTGAGCAGTATCGATGCAGCCCACACCATTATCGTGACAAACAGGGCAACCAAGGATTGGCCCCTGATGAAACCTGCAAACACCCGGTCTATGTCCCGCACTAGGTCCATGTAGTGGAGGGGATACCTTGACATCCTGAGGAGGGTATTGTGCCGCCATTTGTTAATGTCCCTGAGGATGTAATAGGCGATTACCGGCGCAAGCAAGATGTGCGGCACAAGACTTACAGAGGACAAAATCGCCTGAACCAGCCCCTCGCCTGCGCCTACAAGCCGGGTTTCCAGGCGGGAAAGGGCACCGGCAATCCCTTGGACGAAGCCCTCGGGCACGTTGTACTCCTTGCCTACTTGATAAGCCCTTTCGGAAAGCTGCGCCAGCGCCTGGGCGTACTTGGGGATTGCCATGGAAATCTCCCTGAGATCCTGGAAAAACCGGGGGATAAAATAGACCCCAAGCAGCACGGCGGCGGTGAAGATAGCCAGGTACACCAAGGCAATAGCCCCGGCCCTCGACATGCCCCGCCGGTTGAGAAACCCTACCGGCGGCTCAAGCATGTAACTTAGAAAAGCTGCCAAAATAAACGGAATCAGTACTTTGCGCAAGAGCACAAGCGCAAGTACTGACGCCAGGCCTAGCCCCAACCGAAATATATGTCTGTACCTATTGCTGCCCGCCCGAGAACCTTCCTGCAATACGCCCTATGCTACCCTGTGCCCTCCTCCATGCTCTCCTTGCCCTCCGCTCTACAGCCATCCTGGCCCGTTCAGAAGGAGCCATTGGCTCTCTTGCCATCATCATAGAACCTAGGATTATACCTGCTATGGCACCCAGAGCCAGCCCATCCCAAAAATTCCTCTGTTTCATACCCAGATACAACTCCTTTTTGCCAATAAGTGTTCCTAACCCAAAGGCCCATTTGACTGCCTTAAGGCACAGCCTCTTGAAGTTCACCGGGATTCACGCCGCAATCCAGTGTTTGCCTGGGATCGGCTTGTGAGGGTAGAACCGGACACGGGGCTGCCATCGATGGACTCGGGTATGGCAATTCCGTCCGGCTCCAGCCTGTAAACCCTGACTCCCGCCGGTGTAGGCTCAAACTCGATGCTGCAATCCCAGCAATAGTATTGGCCCTGCCCAATCCGCCCTGTAGCCCTGCTCTTGCATTTTGGGCAGTTCATACCCATGCCCCCTGACCGCTTGGATTATTTCGATTTTCTGTCCTGACAAAAATTCTTCCCAGGCAGGATAGGGATTATCCATCAAGGCAGGAAGGGGATTATTCATCGCCGCCGGCAGGGCCCGAAAGCAGTACGAGGGCTCTGTAACGTCAGCGCCCGGTTTTCAGCCGGGGGCAGCCGGGGTTTACATCATGTTCACCTGGCTGGTAATACTTGATTCCCTTGAGCTGTGGAGGAAGGTATTCCTGCTCAACGTAGTGTCCAGGGTAGTCGTGAGGATAGAGGTAACCGTCACCGTGGCCAAGTTCTCTGGCTCCGCGGTACCCTGTGCCCCTTAAGTGCACCGGCACAGGGTAAGCAGGTTTTTGCTTAACATCTTCCAAGGCCTTATCGATGGCGAGGTAGACCGAGTTTGATTTGGGCGCCAGGGCGACATACACCGTCGCCTGGGCCAGAGGTATCCTGGCTTCGGGCATCCCAAGGTGTTCCGCGGCCCTAAAAGCCGCCTCTGCCACCACCAGTGCCATGGGATCCGCCATGCCCACATCTTCGGATGCGCAAATCACCAGCCGCCTGGCGATATACCTGGGATCCTCACCTGCGTGAAGCATCCGGGCAAGCCAGTACAGAGCTGCATCAGGGTCGCTCCCCCTCATGCTCTTGATGTAGGCGGAGATTATATCGTAATGCCAATCCCCTGCCTTATCGTACAAGCCCACAGGGCTCTGGGTAAGTTCAATTAGCTTATCGAGGGCGAGCACCTTCTTGCCGCCTGACTCCTCTCCCGCATAATAAAGGGCTTCAAGCACGTTAAGGGCTGTACGGGCATCACCTTTTGAGTACGCCACAATGTGATCCAGCACCCCGTCTTCAATTATCAGCTTGGAAGCAGCAAGCTGAGGCTCATCTCCGTCCTCAGCAACTTGAGCACCTTGCTTAGCCGCTTGGGGTTTTCCCCGCCTTTCCCCTGCCAAAAGCCCCCTATCCGGGTCATCTATTGCCCTTTGCAACAAGATCCTGATGTGTTCGGGGGAAAGGTGCTCAAACCGGAAAATCCTCATCCTGGACAAGAGGGCAGAGTTAACTGAGAAATAGGGGTTTTCAGTGGTGGCACCGATAAGTATCAGGGTGCCGTTTTCTACATAGGGCAACAGCACATCTTGCTGGGCTTTTGAAAAGCGGTGGATCTCGTCTAGAAAAAGGATTGTCTTCCTGCCGGCTTTCCCGGCTTCACGTGCAAAGTCCACTATCTTGCGGACATCCTGCACCCCTGAAGATACTGCCGACAGTTCCTTAAAATAAGCGCGGCTCTTTGAGGCAATCAGCCTTGCCAGGGCGGTTTTCCCGGTACCGGGAGGCCCCCAGAATATCATGGAGATAAGCTTATCCTCTTCCACCATACGCCTTAAGGGCTTACCAGGGCCCATTATTTCCTCCTGGCCCAGGTACTCGTCGAAATCCCGGGGCGTCATCCTGAGGGCCAGGGGAGCCCCTGGCGGCACATAGCTTATGCTACCAGGCTCCGGCCGCATACCATAACCAGGCCGGCCGCCCGGCCCCGTTCGGGCAGGTTCCTTACCGGCCGCACCTGGCTTCAGATCATCAGGCTGATTGTCCCATAGCCCTTTCTGGCTCATGCACCTAACGCTTCCTTTACGCGTCTTATTGCCTCGTCTATATCATCAAACCCCACGTCATTGTGGGTGACCATCCTAACCTTGTACCGGGTAGACCAATTGAACAGCACCCCATGGCGTTTCATGAGGGCGGCAAACTCAGCAGCATCTATCCCGGCACCCTTGGTGCCCACCATCACCATGTTGGTCTGGACAGTATCCATGTCAATCTCCAGTCCCGGGATAGCTGCCAGCCCTTGGGCAAGCTTCCGGGCCTTCTCATGGTCTTCACCAAGGCGTTTGGTCATTTTCTCCAGGGCAACTATACCCGCTGCTGCCAGCACTCCGGCTTGGCGCATCCCGCCTCCAAGGATTTTCCTGGCTTTCCGGGCCCTGTCGACGAACTCTTTAGGCCCCGCGACCAGGGATCCCACAGGTGCGCACAATCCCTTGGACAAGCAAAATTGAACCGAGTCGGCATAACGGGTGATCTGTTTTACGTCCACGCCCAGGGCTGTGGCAGCGTTAAACACCCTGGCGCCATCGAGGTGTACGTTAATCCCGTGCTGCTTGGCCAGTTCATATATGGCTTTCATGTTATCAAGCGGAATCACACACCCGCCGGACCTGTTGTGGGTGTTTTCCAGGCAGATGAGCGACGTACGCGGACAATGTAGATCTTTTGGCCTGATGGCCGCTTCCACGTCTTCAGGATCCATGGCGCCCCTGAAGCCTGGCACGGTTCTTATCTGGACCCCTGACAGCACCGCAGGGCCGCCGGCTTCAAACATGAAAATATGGGCGTTGGATTCTACGATGATCTCATCGCCCCGCTGGGTCCAAGCCATGATGGATACCTGGTTGCCCATGGTACCCGTGGGCACGAACACGGCCGCCTCCTTGCCTGTCATTTCGGCACCTAAAGCTTCAAGCCGGTTTACCGTAGGATCTTCCCCGTAGACGTCATCGCCCACTTCTGCCCTAGCCATGGCTTCACGCATCTCAGGAGTCGGTTTTGTCACAGTGTCAGAACGCAAGTCTATAACCTTGTTCAATTGGTGCCCCTCCGTTCCTTGTTCAAGAATGCCTAAACCCGGCACCGACACAGCGCCCAAGTCTACTCGGCAATACCCGCCCTTTGGGCAACCCTGTGCACCCACTTGACGAATTCCTCTTCAGTACGCCCGGAGAACCTCTCGATGGGGTTGGTACCGCTAAACCCAATTACCGTGGGCAAAGTCATGACTCCGAACCTCTGTGCCAATTCAGCTTCTTCATCCACGTTGACTTGCAGGAAGCTTATCTGGTCTTGGTACGTATTTCGGATATCGGGCAACACCTTACTTATGACGCCTGCCAGCCGCTTGCACGGCATGCACCATGGCGCCCAGAACTTCACCACTGAGGCCCTGGCCCCCGATATTTCCTTGTCGAAGGTCTTGCTTGTAACGTCTTTCATCCCGATGCTCTTTTCAGCTTGATCCATACAGCCTTCCTCCCGGTTGTTCCAGTTGTGTTTTTTCAAAACTCCCACATTCGAGCCTATCCCTGTAATCTCCTGTTCAGCTCATGCCACAGGCCCCTCACCAGTTGTTGGGTGTCATCGAGGCTGCCCGAATTATCTATTACAACGTCGGCACGGGCGATCTTGTCCTCCAAAGGCATCTGCGCCCTGATCCGGCTCAATGCTTCTTCCCTGGAATAGCCGTCCCTTTCCATCAACCGCCTTATCTGAGGCTCCAAACCCACAGCCACAACCCAGATTTCGTCGCAAATCCCGTCTATGCCGGCTTCAAACAGAAGGGGCACATCCAGCACCACACATATCCGGGAACCGCGGGCAGCCGAAGCCTGCTCCAAATCATCAAGCATATTGTGTATTTCATCTATCACCAGGGGGTGCACAATCGAATTGAGGCCGGCAAGGGCTTCCCTGTCGCTAAACACTATCCGGCCCAGGGCCTTGCGGTCCAGGGTTCCTTCAGGGGTAACTACTTCATCACCGAATCTTTCAACCACTTTCAAGAACCCTGGCGTACCGGGTTCAGTCACCTGGTGGGCCACCCTGTCGGCATCGATCACGTAAGCCCCCAGCTGTCGCAAGATGCGGGACACGGTGCTCTTGCCTGTAGCAATGCCTCCGGTAAGTCCGAGGACATATAAATGACGCCACCTTCTGGAGTCAGACATGGGCCCAACTTTCCCCAACGTCGATATCTACCTTAAGCGGCACTTTTAGTTCCATGACCCCTTCCATCTCCTGTTTAACCATCTCAATCATGTAGTCCTTCTCTTCAGGGGGGATTTCAAATACCAGTTCGTCGTGGACCTGGAGGATAATCCGGGAACCGAGCCCTTCTTTCTCAATCCTCCTGTGAAGGCGGACCATGGCCAGCTTAATCAGGTCAGCGGCGCTTCCCTGGATTGGGGTATTTATGGCCGTGCGCTCGGCAAACCCCCGCCTCACCCTGTTCCTGGAGTTGATGTCAGGTATAGGCCGTCTCCTGCCCAGGATGGTAGTCACATAGCCGGTTTGCCTGGCCTGAGCCACCATGTGATCCATATACTGCTTTACCATGGGGTATCTCCGGAAGTAGGCCTCAATGAACTCCCTGGCCTCTTCCCGTGTGACGCCTGTATTCCTTGCCAGCCCGAAGTCGGATATGCCGTAAATCACCCCGAAGTTGACCGCCTTGGCTTTGTCCCTGAGATCAGGGGTAACCTGGTCCATGGGCACCCCGAACATCTCGGAAGCAGTGGCCCTGTGGATGTCCTGGTTCTGCCTAAATGCCTCAATCATTGACTCGTCCCCTGACATATGGGCCATCACCCTGAGTTCTATTTGGGAATAGTCAGATGCCAGAAACAATTTGCCCGGCTCAGGCACAAAGATTTCCCTGATGGCCCTGCCCGATTCAGTCCTCACCGGTATGTTCTGCAAGTTAGGCTCAGAGCTGGAAAGCCTGCCTGTGGCGGTGACGGTCTGGTGAAACGTTGTATGGATGCGGCCTGTCACCGGGTTTACCACGCTTTCCAAGGGATCCAAGTAGGTGGACTTTAGCTTGGCATAATGCCTGTGATCGAGAATCTTGTCGGGCAGCGGATGGATGGCACTCAGGGTCATAAGCACCTCGGCATCGGTGGAATATCCGGTCTTGGTCTTCTTTACCGGCGGCAGGTTGAGTTTGTCGAAGAGTATGTAGCTTAGCTGCTTGGGTGAACTCAGGTTGAACTCCTGTCCGGCCATTTCATATATTTCCCGCTCCAGGGCACGGAGTTTCCCGGCAAACTCCTCCCTGAGCGCCCGGCCTTTTTCCAGATCCACCTTGATTCCCAAAGCCTCCATGGCAGCCAGCACTTGGATCATGGGGAACTCTACGTCCTTGGCTAAAGCCCAAAGCCCGTTTTGCTCCAAGTCTCCTTTCAGCTTGTCAGCAAGCTTTACGGCGAAGTAAGCGCCTTGGGCCAGGTGGGCCATATGGCCTTTTTTGGCCTGTTCCCCTTTTCTTTGATCCTTGGGCAAACTCTCAATGCTCGGGGGCATGTCCTCGCCCAAGTAGGTGTTGGCCAAGGCTTCAAGCTTGTAAGTGGTACGGGTGGGATCGAGCAAGTACGCAGCCACCATGACGTCAAACTCAAACCCTTTGAGCGTGATGCCTTTATGGAAACCCAGGGTGTAGAGCCACTTGAGGTCAAAGCCAAACTTCTTGATCCGGGGTTCCTGCAGCACAGGCCCGAGATATTTCCACATCAGCCCCTGGTAATCCTCTGAAGCGGCGGAATCGGCTCTGCGGAAATCGAGGAGATACGCCTTGCCGCCTGTAGCAACCCCGAACAAGCCGGGCCATTCAAAGTCCCGGGTCACCTGGGTGTCTATGTCGCTAAGGCCTGCATACACCGACATATACCCCGATTCGGTAATCCGGCTTACAAGGGCTTTGAGTTTCTCTTCTGAATCTATAATTTCATATGCCTCAGGCCGGCCCCCAACCGACAGCCGGGAGCTCCCAGCTTCAAACCTGTCGAGCCTCCTTAGCAGGCTTTGAAACTCCATGTTGACAAAATACTCCCGGGCCTTTTCAAGGTCGGGCCCCTCCCACCTTGCGTCTTCTACATCAACGTGGCACGGGGCATCGCAAGCTATGGTAGCCAGTCGCTTGGAAAGCAGAGCCGTCTGCTCATGCTCTCTCAGCAGGCTTTGAACCCTGGCAGGCGAAATCTCATCGATATGGTCAAAGATCTCCTCTATGTCCCGGTATTGGTCAAGCAGCTTGATTGCAGTCTTGGCGCCTATCCCTTTCACACCTGGGATGTTGTCAGACTGGTCACCTGCAAGCCCCTTGAAATCGGGGATTTGCTCAGGCCATACTCCCATATCCTGCTTGACCGCTTCCCGGTCATATTGCCTGCTCTGGCTGATTCCCCTCACAAACAGCACGGCTTCACGCCCCTCGCCTACCAGCTGCAGGCAGTCTTTGTCACCTGACAGGATGAGCACCTCAAAACCTGCCTGGCTATATCTGCATGCAAGGGTGCCCATTATATCGTCAGCCTCAAACCCCGGAAGTTCCACAAAAGCCATGTCAAGTGCGGAAAGGGCTTCTTTGATCATGGGGACCTGCACTTTGAATTCATCCGGGCTGGGCTTCCGGGTAGCTTTGTAATCTTCGAACTCAACGTGCCTGAACGTGGGCGACGGATGGTCAAACGCACAGATGATATATTCCGGTTGTCTGTCTTCAATCAATTTGAACAGCATTGTGAGAAAGCCATACACTGCATTTGTAGGAACACCTTTGCTTGTAGACAGCGGGGGAAGTGCGTAGAACGCCCGGTTAGCAAGGGAATTGGCATCTACCAGCAGAAGTCGTCCGGCAGCCATGTCCTCACCCCCAAGTAGTATTTACAGTATCAGTATATTTGTCCACACACACCTTGGCAATTTGAAGGCAGGAACCGGCAAAAAACTACAGCTTTTCGGAAAGCTCGCCTGAACTTCAGGCAGATTTCCGAAAAGCTGTATGCTTCCTCGGGCTTGTGCAAATGTACAAGCTGGCAGCTAGTCCTTCTTGCGGAGAGCTCTTCTAACCAAAAAATACACTACTGCCAGCAAGATAGCTACAGGAGCTATCTTTGCCAGGAATATAGCCAGGTCTTGCCACGCTCTGACAAAAGCCTCCCAAATGTCTGACCACGGTGATGGCGAAGGCTTCCGCGAACCTTCCTCTACGATGTTCACAGACAAGAACGACATGGCGGAGGACCTCTCCAGTAGATTCTGCCTGCCTTGGAGACTCTCTATCTCAGTCCTTACCCGCACCAGCTCGCCCTCCACCTGCAGCAGCTCTCCCACTGTGTTGGCATTCCCCATTATCTGCAAAAGCCTTTGCTCCTGCTGTATCTTGTTCTTGATCCTGGCGTCCAGATCCACGTACTGCTCAGTCACGTCCTGCTCTGCGATATCCGACTGGGTAACCACGCCAAGGGCCGACATCTCATCAATTGCCGTATCCAGGTGCTCAGACGGCACCCTGGCGGTCATGTAAAACACTGTAGACCGCTTGCTGTCTTGGCCAACAGACGTGGAAGATGATTCTATATATCCTTGATAAGCGCGGACAATGTGGATGGCTTCCCGGGACGCGGCATCCACTGCGCCTTTCGGCACCTCCACGGTAAGCTTTGCCCGCCTTATGAGCTTCCTTTCAATGCCGGCAGTATCAGGAGATGCTACAAAGTTTTCCCCGCTAAACTCGGTAGCCAAGTCTCCTGATTGCTCAGGGGAAACCGCCCGGAGTTGGCTGCCTGAGGGGGTTTCAGCCGTCTTAGAAAACTCTACGCCTGTTTCAGGCTCGGAAAAACTGCTGAACCCGAACTCCCTGGAAATATCCTGCAATTCTTCGTTAGCCGCCAAGGGAGCAAAATAACGCAGGGCAAAGTACAACGTACCTGCCGACGACAATATCACGATCACAAGGCATGCCGCCAAAGCCATGGCAACCGTTCCCAGCCCGCCCCGGCCCCAGGATGGCAGCTTCCAGCGGAAGCGGCCCTTCTGAGACGGGGTTTCCTCAGCAGGTCCAGGCCGGAGAGCCGGTGCCTGGGATACAGCTTCCATGATCCTGGAATGGAGCTCAGGGGGAGGCTCAACTACTGGGAGGGACTGAAGCGCAGACTTAACCTGCCGTAGTTCCTCCAACGCAGCCCTGCAGTGCCCGCATGTGTCCAGGTGCGCTTCCACAAGGCCGTGGGAGTCGCGATCAAGTTCGCCGTCTAAGTATGCAGACAAAAGTTCCGAAACTTCACGGCAAGTCACCTATCATCCCTCCTTGCGTCCTGTTTGACGTAAGAAGGAAAGATTTGTTCCGCATCCATCAATTTTCTTAAGATATTCCTAGCCCTGTGAATCCGTGACTTAACCGTACCCAGAGACATATCCAGGATCTCCGCGATTTCCTGGTACGAGTAGCCCTGCACATCGCACAGGATCAGCACTGCACGGTAATGGGGCTCAAGATCGCTCAGGATTTCCAGCAGCTTTTCGCCGAGGAACCTGGCCTCTACGATTTCCTCAGTGCTCTCGGCTGTGTCTTCTACCTGCCTTTGGGCTTCTGAATCAGGGAATTCTATCGGTGCATCCAGCGAGTATACTTGGGATTTCTTGCGTCTCCTTAAATGGTCCAAAGAAGCGTTCATGCAAATCCTGTATATCCAGGTGGAGAACTTGCTGTCTCCCCTGAAGTTGGGCAAAGCTTGGTATGCTTTGAGGAACACTTCCTGCACTATGTCCATGGCGTCCTCGCTGTCAGATACCATGCGTAAAGCCACGTTATACAGTTTGGTTTCATATGCCTTGACAAGAGCCTCAAAAGCTTGCAGGTCACCCTTTGAAGCCCTTTGGACAAGGACTTGCTCGTTTGGTAAAGCCACCGACTTCCCCTCCGGTATCAATGTGCGACTAGCACAAAATGTCGAAGCCCAAACTTATCTGCAACTACTTGCAGGCCTTCTCCTCCTGCTTAAGTTTGAGGCACAAACCAAGTTCCTCGAGTTGTTCAGCTGACACTTGCGACGGCGCCCCTGTAAGCAGACAGGTCGCCTTGGTGGTCTTGGGAAATGCTATCACATCCCTTATAGTGCCGGCTCCCGCCATCAGCATGACCAGCCTGTCGAGCCCAAATGCGATCCCGCAATGGGGAGGCGCCCCGTATTCAAATGCTTCCAACAAGAACCCAAACTTCTCGTCGGCTTCTTCAGGCGAAAGATTGAGCAGCCTGAACATCTTGTCCTGGAGTTCCCTTTCATGTATACGTACAGAGCCTGACGCCAGTTCCACCCCATTTAATACTAAATCGTAAGCCCGTGCCCGAATCTGGGCTCTCACCGAGTCGTCCTCTGATTCCAAGAGATCTACGTGCCTGGCCACAGGGCTGGTAAATGGATGGTGGACCGCTTGCCAGCGCCCGTCTTCCTCGTTCTTCTCAAGCAGCGGGAACTCAGTGACCCACAAGAACTCATACTTATCTTCTGGTATGAGCCCTAGCTTCTCCCCAAGGCTCAACCGGAGCCTGCCCAACACTGTAACAGCTGTTTCAAACGGGCCCGCCACTACCAACACCAAATCGCCCTCTCTGGCCCCTGTAGCTCTTGCAATACCTTCGATCTCTTCCTCTGAGAGGTGCTTTCTTACAGGGGACTTTACCTCTCCCCCAGGCAGATATGCCAGGTGTATCAAGCCTGAAGCTCCAAACTCTTTGGCTTGGGCCACCAGGGCATCAAGTTGCTGCCTGGAAAAGCCGGCGCATCCCGGTGCGCATAAGGCTCTGACCGTGCCCTGGGAGTTTACAGTATTCCTAAATACCATAAAGCCTGAATCCTTAACTACCCCGGTAATATCGTGGATTTCCATCCCAAAGCGGATATCAGGTTTGTCAGTGCCGTAGCGCTCCATGGCCTCCTGCCACGTCATCTTGGGGAAAGGCAGGGTAACGTCTATATCCAGGACTTGTTTCCACAAGTATTTCATCATGCCTTCGATCAAGGCAAACAGTTGCTCTTCATCTGAAAACGATACTTCAATATCGATCTGGGTAAATTCAGGCTGCCTGTCTGCCCTCAGGTCTTCGTCCCTGTAGCAACGGGCGATCTGGAAGTACTTATCTACGCCTGACACCATCAGGAGCTGCTTGAAGAGCTGAGGCGATTGAGCTAAGGCGTAAAAATTGCCCGGGTCCAGCCTTGATGGAACCAGGTAGTCCCTGGCGCCCTCGGGCGTGCTCTTGGTCATGGTGGGGGTCTCCACTTCCCAGAAGCCGTTTTGGGACAAATAGTTCCTCACTGCCAGGGTGGCCTTGTGTCTGAGTTCAAGGTTCCTGAGCATAGGCAACCGCCTGAGGTCGAGATACCGGTACCTCATCCTCAGCCCCTCGTCAGGTTCGGCTTCATCCCGGATCACGAAAGGAGGCGTCTTGGCCCTGTTGTAAACCTTGATCGCGTCGGCCATCACTTCTATGGTGCCGGTGGGGGAATTGGGGTTTTCAGTACCCGGCGCCCGCTTAACCACCGTGCCCGACACGCACAGCACATATTCTGAACGTACTTTCTTTGCCACTTTGAAACTCTCAGGAGATCTTTTATGATCCGTGACCACCTGGACCATGCCGGTACGGTCACGCAAATCGATGAAGATGAGCTCACCCAGGTCCCTCTGGCGGTTGACCCAACCCATCAGCACCACTTTGGAACCCACATCTTTTTCTCCAAGTTCCCCGCAATAGCAAGTCCGTTTTTCCCCCTGATACCTGCTTAAGGCCACAGGAGACGTCCCGTTTGTGAGTTTTTCTCCGTCATTTGCTGCCACCTGAGACTTCCTCCTTCATGAAATCTAACACTTGTCCGGCGGAAACCTGCTTCTGCCACCCGTGTTCCATGGACCTTATTGTCACAAGGCCTTGTTCGAATTCGGCTTCCCCGAGTATTGCAACGTACCTGGCGTTGAGCCTGTCCGCATGCTTCATCTGAGCCTTCATGCTTCTGCCTAATGGGTCGAAGTCGCTTGAAAGCCCCGAGCCCCGCAAGTCGTTGACCAGTTTAAAGCCTGCCTGTGCAAGACGCCTGTCTCCGCCCCCGGGGAAAACCACAAAGCAATCGATGGATACATCAGGGTTCAAGGGTTTCTGGCCCTTCTCCGCCGCCAGAAGCAGCCTCTCAACCCCCACGGCAAACCCCACTCCAGGGCATGGCTTGCCGCCCAGTTCTTCAATGAGCCCGTCGTAGCGGCCCCCGCCAATGATGGCGTCCTGGGCACCAAGGGGAGGCCATTTGAGCTCAAACACTGTCTTAGTATAGTAGTCAAGCCCCCTTACCAGGGTAGGGTCAACAGTATACTCAAGCCCAAGAGACTCTAGAAGCTGTTGAAGGGTATCCCAATGCTCCTGGCAGTCATCACACAGGTAATCCTTGACCAAGGGCACATCTGCAACAGCTTCCCGGCACGCCGGGTTCTTGCAGTCGAGAATCCTCATGGGGTTGGTCTCGAGCCTTTCCAGGCAGTCCTTGCAAAGCTGTTTTGCCCTGCTTGAAATGTGCTTCACGAAATCCTCCCTGTGGGCCTGGCGGCATTTGGGGCAACCGATAGTATTTATATAAAGCACAGTGCCGGTAAGCCCCAATTCCTCGGCGATCCTCACCGCAAGCAAGATCACTTCCACGTCTGAGTATGCAGAGGGTGAACCTAGGATTTCTACCCCGTACTGTACAAACTCCCTGTACCGGCCCGCCTGGGGTTTCTCATAGCGGAACATGGGGCCCAGATAGAACAACTTCTTTGGCAAAGCGCCCTGGGCGAGCCCCCGCTCCAGGAACGCCCGGGCTACAGGCGCCGTGCCCTCAGGCCTGAGGGTCAGGTCCCTGCCGCCTTTGTCCTGGAAGGTGTACATTTCTTTCCTGACAATATCGGTGGACTCCCCTACGGTCCTGGAAAACAGTTCAGTGTACTCAAATATGGGGGTCCTGATCTCTTCAAAATTGTAGAGCTTAGAGAGCCGCCTAAGGAGCGATTCAAGATAAGCCCATTTATGCGACTCGGGAGGCAAGATGTCTTTGGTGCCCCGAGGTGCTCTCAGCATAACTACCCCTCCACTCTAGCACACAAAGGGATTCTGCGTACGTTCTCTCCCCACTGTGGTTTGTTCGTCGTGGCCTGGATATATGATTGTATCGTCAGGCAGGGTAAACACCTTATTACGGATGCTTTCCACAAGCTTGTAGGCATCCCCTCCTGGAAAATCCGTCCTGCCCACACTTAGTCTGAAAATAAGGTCACCGGAAAACAGCACTCCCGGCCCGCCCTGGGAGTCTTGGGTATCCTGGTTGCCCGGCCAGTACAAGCAAACCGAACCAGGGCTGTGCCCAGGTGTCTCGATTACGCGGAGGCAGGTATTACCGAAGCTTATCACATCGCCTTCCTTTACAAAGGTGATCTGTGCCGGCCGGATCATTTGGTGAGTGCCGGCAAAAGCCCGCATCCAGCCGGGATCTTCCAGGAACTTGCTGTCAGCCTCGGCGATTAGCACAGGCACCGATGTCTTAGCCTGGATATAGCCTGCATCAAGGAAATGGTCGATATGTCCATGGGTGATCACGATGCTGTGGAGCTCCAGCCCCTGGCTGTCGATGAAATCAAGGATGCCCTGGCCGTCCCCACCGGGGTCTATGACTATGCATTTCTTGGATGCTTCGTCTTCTACGATATAGCAGTTTGTCTGCAGCCGGCCTACGACACGCCTGTGAACCTTCACCCGCAACCCGCCTTTCGCCGAAAGGTAGATTCAAAACTCTTTCTTGCTGGAAATCAATATGGTAACCGGCCCGTCGTTTACCAGTTCCACCTGCATATTGGCTCCGAAAACCCCGGTTTGCACAGCCAGCCCCAGTTGGCGCAATTCCTCTACAACTCTTAGGTATAGCTCCTCACCCTTATCTGGAGGTGCTGCCCCATCGAACCCGGGGCGTTTACCCTTCTTTACATCTCCATACAGCGTAAACTGGGATACTACCAGCACTTCGCCTGATACGTCCTGAAGGGAAAGGTTCATCTTGCCTTCATTGTCAGAGAACACCCTCAAACCGGCAATTTTCCCGGCCATGTAGGTTACATCCTTTTCAGTGTCGTCCTTCCCCACGCCTAAAAGCACCAGGGCTCCCGGGCCGATGGCTGACACTTGTTCGCCGTCTACTACGACTCTTGCCCTTTTTACCCGTTGGAATACAGCCCGCAAATCTTATCTCCCCTTACCGAAAACACGCTTTACTGCTGCAATCCCTTCTACTTGCCTGATACCGGCTACCACTTTCCTGAGTTCGTTAAGGTCATGGGTTTCAAACTGGATGGTGATCCTGGCCGTCCCGTCAGGACACCCCCTAGCGGTAGCGTTGGTTATGTTTGAACCCATGCTGGCTATTACAGAGGTGACCTCAGCAAACAGCCCCGGCCTGTCCTCGCCTTCCACCAGTATTTCCACAGGGTAAGACGCCCTTACCTCAGCCTTCCACGTCGCTTCGATAAACCGCTCAGTATCGGTAAGCGACAACAAAGTGGGACAATCCAGCCTATGGATGGTGACACCCCGGCCTCTGGTGATATACCCGATTATCTGGTCTCCGGGCAAAGGCGAGCAGCACTGTGCCAGCCGCACCAGGATCCCGTCCATCCCTTTGACAATAACCGCCTCTTCCGGCCCCCTGGGCTTCTTAGGGGCGGCCTTTGGCGTCTCTTCCCGCTTAGGCAAAAGGTCAGGTGCGGCCTTGAGAGCCTCTTCCCGCAGCCTGGTGGTTACGTGGACGGCGCTGATTCCCCCGTAGGAGATAGCCGCGTACAGGCTCTGGAAGTCATGATAGTTGAGCTTCTTGAGCACGTTGGAGGCTACGCCTGCCTCAATCAGGTCCGCTAACTTCACGCCCAGTTTCTGTTGGACTTCGTTCTCAAGGGCAGCCTTACCCCGGGCGATGTCTTCTTCTCTGAGCAGTTTCCTGAAGTACGCCCGGATCTTCGAGCGCGCCGTGGATGTCTTCACAATGTCCAGCCAGTCCCGGCTGGGCCCCGATGACTGGCGTGAAGTAAGGATCTCCACTATGTCGCCTGTATTGAGTTTGTATGATAAAGGCACCAGCCTGCCGTTGACTTTTGCCCCGACGCACTGGTGGCCTACGTCTGTGTGGATCCTGTAAGCAAAATCCAGAGGCGTAGACCCGACAGGCAGATCGATCACGTCGCCTTTGGGGGTAAACACGAACACCTCGTCATTGAACAGGTCCAGTTTGAGAGCCTCCATGAACTCGCCGGCGTCGGTCATCTCCCGTTGCCAATCCAGGAGCTGGCGCAACCATGACATCTTCTGGTCAAAGGACTGGTCGGCCTTTCCCTCTTTGTATTTCCAATGGGCCGCACTGCCGTATTCTGCAGTCCGGTCCATGTCTCTGGTCCGTATCTGTATTTCAAAAGGCTTCCCCAAAGGCCCTAGCACAGTTGTGTGGAGTGACTGGTAGCCGTTGGGCTTGGGCATGGCAATGTAGTCCTTGAACCTTCCGGGCATGGGTTTCCAGAGGGTATGGGCCAGCCCCAACACTTCATAACAATCGCTCACGGTAGCCACGATCACCCTCACTGCCAACAGGTCGTATATCTGAGAAATATCAATGGCCTGGCGCTTCATCTTCCTGTAAATACTGTAAAGGTTCTTGGCCCTCCCCTGAACTTCCGCTTGTATCCCGTGTTCCTGGAGTGAAGCCTGCAGACGGCTGATCACCATAGCTACCTCGGCTTCGCGCTCGCTGCGTTTGGCAGAGATCTGCTCTGCCAGGGACCGGTAGTCTTCAGGGTAGAGGTACCTGAAACTCAAATCCTCAAGTTCCCACTTAAACCGCCAAATCCCCAGCCTGTGGGCCAGGGGGGCGTAAATGTCCAGGGTTTCCTCGGCAGTCTGCTTTTGTTTCTCAACAGGAAGCGCACCTAGGGTCCTGAGGTTGTGCAGCCTGTCGGCAAGCCGGATTACCACTACCCGCCAGTCTTCCGCCATGGCCAGAAACATCTTTCTCAAGTTTGATACCTGCTCTTCCACCCGGGAGTGAAACTGGATCCGGCTTAGCTTGGTCACTCCGTCGACCAGCCTGGCGATTTCAGGCCCGAATTCCTGGCGGATTTCTTCGAGGGTAACGTCAGTATCTTCCACCACATCGTGGAGCAGGGCAGCTGCGAGGGTGTCGGCATCACCTTCAAGTTCAGACAGTATCCGGGCTACAGCCACGGGATGGTGGATATATTCCTCGCCCGACAGCCTATACTGACCCTCGTGAGCCTTGGCAGCAAAAACATAGGCCCTTTGGACCAGTTCCCTCTCCTGGTCCTGCAAGTATGCACCTATGTCGTCTTGCAGTTTAGTTACTGCCATGGCTCCCACCTTAAATTTTCAAAAAGCGACATTCCTGGTTTGTGTATTAGCCCGAATGTCGCTTTTTTCCCTAAGCATCATATCTTATTGATTACACTTAGACTTTGCCTGCTTTAGCAAGCGTGCTCAACTGTCGAGCTTAACCACGGAATGAACTTGATACCCCATTTTACTTAGATTAGCCCTACCCGGAATGTAAGTCAACTCAATCAAGAACACCAGGCCGGCGATTTGGCCGCCAAGTTTCTCCACCATATCGATGGTAGCGGCAATGGTGCCTCCTGTGGCAAGCAGGTCGTCTACAACCAGTACCTTTTGCCCCGGCGCTACCGCATCTTTATGTATCTCAAGAGTATCAGTTCCATATTCCAGCTGGTACTCACCCTGAAGGGTTTCCCAGGGCAACTTGCCTTTTTTCCTGACAGGTGCAAACCCTTTGCCCATGGCGTAGGCAAGGGCGCTACCTATGATGAATCCCCGGGCTTCAGGCGCCACGATCAGGTCGAAGTCTATCTGCTCGCACACATCCTTGAGGCTGTTGATGCAAAGCCTGAACAGTCCAGGATCTTTCAAAAGCGGAGTAATGTCTTTGAAGCTGACCCCTTTCTGGGGAAAATCGGGAATCACCCTAATATTCGACGCTATCTCTTTTTCGATGCTTTCCCCCATGCTTTATCCCTCCCTCAAATGTTCCATTAACCCCCGGGCAGCCCTCCTAAGGTTGCGCCCTTTCACGTACAGGGGTGAGCCTGAAAGGCTGACTTGTCCCTTGGGTCTGTGTAAGACAAACATGGGTATCCGGTTGACAACATCGAAAGATATCATACCCAGTTCCATCATAATGGAAATACACGTTTCCAGGAGCACCAATTGCTGCTCATAAGCGGCGCCCTCAAATTCTACAAACCTCTGCGCATACAAAGGGCCGGCTTCCCACACAGGGATGTACCCCCTGCGAGATCTGCCAATGAGAAACTTCCACACTTGCTCTATGTATTCCTTTGAAGGATGGCGGGCAAGCAGCCAGGTGATTGAATCATCAGCATAACCATCCAGGCACACACACTCAATCCCATTTGCTCCTCGCAAATCTGAAAGCTTGTCCCTGGCTTGTGTGGAAACAGGCGGGTGAACCACCAACACTGCTACATCCCGCACCAGATCCGCATTAATCAGATCCCAGGGAGCGGTAGACACAACTATCCCGCTGCCTCTCTTGAGGATAACCTTGGCATTGTGGGCCAGGGCACCGCCATGGTTGCTCAGGTGCAAACCTGCCTCAACCCCGAGGCGCTTCAACCCAACCCATATGGCAGCTGCCGCATCAGGGCTCCATGTGTAGACAATCACGGGCCTTCCGTCTGGGATATACCCGGCCAGCCCGGTATATTTTTGGCCCAACATGCTCCAAGCAAGCCGGAAATCCTCAACAAACAAAGACACCGTATCCCTGCCAAGGTATGTGTTGCGGTTGGGGGTAAATACCAGGTCGCAAGCTCCTGCGAGGCATACCTGAACCGCTTTATGCCCTCCGCCGAACCACACCAGCCTCACCTGGTGTTGAGCGTCACCTACGGTGAGTTCGAGATGATCTTGGTCCTTGCCCAGCAGTCTTGCCCCGGTTATCCTGCCTCCCAAAAGCCCCAAGGCAGGCCGGGGATTGCCAGTACCAAAAGGCTCCAGGGATACCAGAGTCATCAGCGCATCATCCCGGCAATCCCCGGGATTTAAGAGTGCGTCCAGCTGCAGCGCCGGTTCAATCAATTTGTCTTCTAAGAGTTCCTGCACTACAGCTTCAAACTTGTCTGCAAATGCAGGGATGTTTTCACTCGCGACTGAAAATCCTCCCGCAGCCTTATGTCCGCCGTAATTGATCAACAGGTCCTTGCACTCTGACAACACCCGGTGTATGTTAAGCCCGGGTATTCCGCGTACCGACCCCTTAAGCACAGGGCCTTCTCCTGCAATCAAGGCACATGGCCGCCAGTACCTGTCCCTCACCTTTGACGCCGCGATGCCCACCACTCCCTGGTGCCATGAGTGCCCCGCTTCACAGATGGAATACCGGGGGTATCCCAGGTAAACTGCCCCGGCCGCCTGGGGTGCCTGGGATTCACCGGACTCCCCTCCCGCTACGCTGGTCGCAGCCTGCCGGTCCAGCCTTTCGTAACATTCCTGGAGCATGGCCAGCTCGATCCTGCGCCTTTCCCGGTTGAGCCGGTCAAGTTGCTTTGCCATCTGGAACGCTCTAGGCAAATCCTCCTCGCACAGCAGGTCAAATGCGTCCTTGGCGTGGCTGAGCCTTGCGGCTGCATTGATCCTGGGCACCAAGGCAAACACAACATCCCGCTCAAACTCAAGATCCCTTATTTCAACCGCGCCCTCAAGCGCGCCCGCTTCCAGACCGTCAAGGGTAAAAGGCTCGTCCAGGCCGTTTTCCGGCAATAGAGTGGCCATACACTCGTCAAGGCCAAAACCCTGTCCTAACTTAAAGATCCCCGAAACACACAGCAGGGCAAAGATACCGGGACGGCACGTGTATTGCAACACCTGCATGCCCTGCTTTATCCACAGGCGGTTGAGCCCGGTCACAGGATGGCCGTCTCCTCCGATGGACAGGGCGAGCATGTCGGTGCCCCAATCAGGGGGCATCTCATCCCCCAGGCCCCCGGCTTCCAAGAGCGCCCTTATGAGCAAATACGCAACTCCGGCGCCTGTGAGAAACTTGAGCCCAAACTCCTCCCACGAGGGCAATTGGGGGTTTAGGATTGAAAAAGCCTCAGGCAAGCACGGGCCGAGCCTGTGGTGATCGGTGATGATCACATCGATACCCAGGGACCGTGCCTTCCTGCATGCATCCCAGCCGGTAATCCCGCAGTCTGCGGTGATTATGAGGCTTACTCCTTGGGAATGGAAGGTGTCTATCAAGTCTGCATGGAACCCGTAGCCATGCTTGAACCTGCACGGGAAGAAAACATCTACATTATGTATCCCCGCAAGTCCAAGCCCTTCCTTGAGGATCACCCCGGCTGCCACGCCGTCGGCGTCAAAATCCGAATACACCAGCACCTTTTCCCCGGAGCCGGCAGCCTGCATAAGCCTGTGAACCGCTTGCTCAATCCCTGGGAGGGCCCTAAAATCCGGCAAGGGTGCTTTAGCTTCCCAAAGCTCCAGGGCAGTTTGGATACATCCTCCGGCCCGCCTCAAGAGCACTGAGGCGGTTTCGGCAGGCACATCCAGCATCCGCGATAGCGCTTTTGCTTGTTCCGGGTCGATGGCTGCAGGCTGCTCCCATCTGGCATAATATCCTGTTATGTTTGTGGTAAGCGATCTAGCAAATATATCCTGTTTCATCTTGTCTAAAGCACGTCTTTCTCTACTGCACGTCTGTCAAGCCTTGTGCCCTTAGCGCTTCCAGCTCCGCCGCCAGCCTGTCAGCTTCAGCGGCCAATTTATCAGACTTGTGTTTTTCTTCTTTCAAGGCTTGCTCGAGTTCCTTGACCCGCCTGGTGGACTCTTCCAGGGACTTAGTAAGCTGTTTCACCTGGCCCCTGATCCTAGCTCCTTTGAACCAAGTCCAAACAGTCCCCACAATCATACCGATTAGCAAACAACCCATCACCACGATGGCCATATTGAGGGACAAACTCCAACTCAAAAAATTGATAGCAACCACTTGGGCATTTTGGACGGCAAATATCACCACCGGAATGAGCAGCAACACCGCCAGTATGAGCATCGCCTCCACCCCCGATGCATTATGGTTGAACCAAGCCTACACGTAAGGTTTACTTATGTCTACGCCTATGTGTACGACGCCCGCGGGCATTTTGCCTCTCTTCAGGCTCATCTTCGTGTTTGACAGGAGCTTTGCTCCAGTCATACTGCTCTAATAGTTTCCCGAAATCCTCAGCCTCAGGGCCGAAGTAGTCGTGCATGCTTTCCTCTGTGTGCGTCCGGTTCCGTGAACCCACGGTACGTCCATCAGCCCAAACGCGGCTGGCCTCACGTTTTTGCTCTTGAACCTTTTGCCCTGTTTTCCTCGCCTGTTCCACAAGCTCCCGCCGGACACGTTCAACTGCTTGCTTAAGGTGGATATTTTCAAAACCGGTTTGGTTCAGGCCTGGCGGGCCCTGCTTGGACAGTTTTACGATTTTGTTGACCCACTGTTTTAGGCCCGCTCGGTGGGAAATTTCCATGGCAGGGATACGTATCACCGAAAACCCCCACGATTCCAGCTCAGATTGGCGCTTTGTGTCCTCCAGCTGGCGGGAGGCGGTGAGGTGGCTCCATCCGTCCACCTCCACAACAAGCCAGCCGTCCACCAGGAAATCTACGATAAACCGGTTTATCGGGACTTCCCTTTCAAAGCAAACCCCTGCCTTCTTAAGCGCCCTTGCAAGCTTTAGTTCGCTGGCTGTGTCTTCATGATAGCCCCATATTTCCTTGGATGTGTATCGCCTACCGGACCTCTGCTTCACTGCCGGGTTCACCTTCTTCCAGCGCCGGCTGTTTAGGCAGTTTAAGAGCTACGTTTGCCGGCTTGGCAAGGGGAACTGAATAATCCTTCTCTTCCGGGCCCATGTATCTGTCAAACCAAGCCACCATGTACTCCAGCCGTTCGACCCTGTGGAGCGGTTTGCCCGTCCGGGATAGGTTGTGGCTCTCTCCCGGGAACCTGACCATCACAACGGGCTTCCTAAGTTTCTTAAGCGCGACGAACATCTCATCAGCCTGGCTTATGGGGCACCTCAAATCCCCTTCGCTGTGGATAAGGAGCAGGGGAGTCTCAACATTCCTCACATACATGATGGGAGATCTGGACAAATAGGCCTCAGGGTTATCCCACGGGTCGCCGTCGAATTCAAACTGCCCGTTCATGTACGCAGCATCACTTGTGCCGAACTGGCTGAAACGGTTGCAGGTGCTCCTGCAGGAAACCGCAGCCTTGAACCGGTTGGTATGCCCGATTATCCAATTGGTCATGTAGCCTCCGTAGCTTCCCCCGGTAACACCCATCCTCTGGTTGTCGACCCAGGGGAGCTTGGCTGCAAAATCTGCAATGGCCATTACGTCTTGGTAGTCGGTGCCTCCCCAATCATGCCGTGTAGCCGCCACGAATTCTTGCCCATAGCCGGTGCTGCCCCTAGGGTTACCGAAAATCACGCCGTATCCCCGGGAGGCTAATAGCTGGAACTCATGGAAAAAGGCGTAACCGTAGGCCGAATGGGGCCCGCCGTGTATGTGCACCACCAGCGGATACTTGCCTTCATCTTGCATCCCTATGGGTTTCATCACCCACGCCTGAAGTTTCTGCCCGTCGTACGCTTCTACCTCTACTTCCTCAGGGCGGCTTAGATACAGGGACTCAAGGAGTTCCCTGTTTACCTGGGTTATCCGCCTCACTTGCCCCCTACCGCCGGTGACTTCTAACACCGTGTCTTCCAGCTTGGGAGCCTCAACGCTTAAATCAACGCACCAGATGTCGCAGATTATCTCAGGCGAAGTGACCGCCGCAGCAAACCTGTCCCTGGATGCAGCTTTGCTCCAACCGTAGATCACACACTTTCCATCAACGATGTGATCCACGGCCATGGTATCCACATCCACACTGTAGAGGCCGGTTGCCCCCCGGTGCAAGGCACTGAAATATATCTTCTTGCCGTCAGCAGACCAAGCCGGCTTGGAACGGGTAGGAGACACCATGTCTGACGTGGCAGTCTGGCCTGCTCCAAGATGGGCCGGCCTTGTAAGGAACCTGACAGTGCCATCCTCCGGGTCCACCAGGCATATCCCTGGGACGGTAGCGCCTTTGTACCCGTTGTCGTGGCCATAGCAAGCGATGGCCCTGCCATCGGGAGACCATGAAGGCGAAGACAGTACCGCGTCGCTTGAAGTAAGCCGCTTCATCTCCCCGCCCTGTGACGGCACCACCCAGATATCTTTCACATAGGAAAGCTCGTAGTCCGGGAACCTGGCGGATACAAAAGCTATGTGCTCGCCGTCAGGAGACCATTCAGGCTCAAGACAGTCATAGGGGCCCGTAGTAAGCTGGGTGATTTCCCCCGACTCTACATCCAATACATATATCTGGTAACTGCTTTCTGGAAGGAAGCCCACGGAATCCAGCTTGTGCCTCAGCCGGGTAACCACCCTCACCCCTGAGCTATTGCCTGAGTTAGGTTCGTCCTGCTGCGCCTGCCGGTCAAGGGCACAGAACGCGATTCTCTTTCCGTCGGGGGACCAGCTGGGGTTCCGTACCCCGCCCTCTACAGATGTAACCTTGGTTGCTTCGCCTCCCTCAAGGGACAGGATATATAGCTGGTTCTTGTCCTTGTCCCTGTCAGACAGAAAAGCCACCTTTGTCCCGCAAGGGGACCACCTAGGCGAGGTGTCGTTGCCCATGCCCGACGTAAACCTTATGGGGCCGGTTTGAGGTTTATCCAGACAGGCCATGTATATTTGGGTCTTATATGATTTCAACGTACCTTCGTGTTCAACTGTCTTAACTTCAAACAAAACCTTTGTACCGTCAGGAGATATCTGGGGATCTCTCACCCACTTCATGAGGTACAAGTCTTCTGAGCTTACAGGTCTCATCAAGAGCTCTCCTTTCCTGAATTGCCCAACCTGCGCCTTACGATATTTGTTATGAGCACAAGCTCCTCACACTTAAGGATAAAGGCACACGCCAGATATACCAACACTGAAACCCCTACGGCAATAAACGTCAATATGATGTCCTGCGTCAGGCTGCCCGTGCCGGCAATCACGCCGGAATACGTTCCGAGGGCCCACGCGCATATGCCCATTACCGCGGATGAAAGCAATATCTTCAAGCCCGATCCGATGAGTGGTCTGAAGTTAACCCCGGCGATATGCTTGGTGTACAAGATAAGGCCGGCTGCCGCGCCTAGCCACGACGCCAGCACATTGGCAAGTGCCAGGCCGATATGGCCCAAAGGGCCAACCAGCACAAGATCATATACAATATTCACACACGAAACCCCTAAAGCCAGCAATACCGGATACCAGGTGTTCTGGCTGGAGTAAAAACCTACGTCGACGATCCTGCAAAGGGCCAGCCCTACGATCCCGAGGGAGTAAACTGACAAGGCGCCTGCGGTAAGCAAGGTGGCCGTGCCGGTAAATGCCCCTCTTTCAAACGCAATCCTGACAACCGGCTTAGCCAGCACCGCCAGCCCGACTGCAGAAGGCACGCACACAAACAAGGCAAAACGGGCACCGGTAATGAGGGTCTCTCCCATGGCTTGCTCATCCTTCCGCGCCCACATCTCAGACAAGGCAGGGAATACCACAGTGATCACCGCGGTGACAAACAGATCGATGGGCAAATACCTTATCCTGCCGGCGAAATTTAGCGCGGCTATCGAACCCTGGGCAAGCCTCGACGCAAGGTTCTTGTCCACAAGGGTGTAGAGCTGGGTAGCCAGCCCGCCTACCATGAGGGGAAGCGCGAGGTTTGCAACTTGCTTTGTGCCAGGGCTTACCTCCGGCATGAAGCTGAGTCCCAACCGCAGCCGGCGCACCCATGGTACCTGAATCAAGTTAAACGCCAGATAGCCCGCTACCGTAGCGATGGCCAGGCCACGTACACCCAGCGCCGGAGCCAACAGAGCCGTCAAACCGACTATACACAGATTTTGAACGAAGGGAGCTATGCCGGGTACCGTAAACTCCTTGTAGGTGTTAAGTATTCCCTTGTACAGAGCGCCCAAGAGGGGCAGCGCAAAAGCGGGAAAAAACAGCCTGGTAAGCCCCACCGCACTGTCAAACACATGCCCTGAAAACCCAGGTGCATACAATCTGACCAGGGCCGGCGCAAAGGGGATAGCTGCCAGGCCTGCCAACAGGAAGGCGCCTACAGACAATGTAATCACCGATGACGCCAGCCTGGTCGCACCCTTTGTGTCATCCCGCGCTACATACGATGCAAATACAGGCAAAAAAGCCGTCGACACAGGATTGGAAATCACTCCGGTAAGCACAGTAGGTATGGCAAGCGCTACCACATAGGCATCGGTGAGCCCCGATGCCCCAAACAGCCAAGCTACCAGCTGTTCCCGTACAAAACCCATTATTTTAGAAAGCACGCTCAGGACGGAAACGATGACTGTCGCCCTGGCGAAACCCTTGTTTGACACAATCTCATCCCTTTTTCAGAAAAATCAGCATCACAACCATGGTACCTTAGAAATGATAACATCAAACCCAAAAAAAGAGGATTATCTCCATCGTTGTAGAATCAAGACCTGATGGGAGGCAAAGACTAAACAGTTCCACAACACGGTGCTTTTGCCGAACCAGCTGACCGGATTACATACGCAGCCATGCTTCCCCAAAATTTAAAGGAGGTCATTGCACATGCAATTTCAAGGTCTTGTCTTCGGAATTCCCAAAGAGATCATGCCTGGTGAAAGACGCGTAGCAGGTATTCCTGAAACAGTGAAAAAACTTACAGCCGGCGGCGCCAAAGTGCTGGTCGAAAAGGGAGCAGGCGTAGGTTCATTCTTCCCCGATGAAGAATATGTCAAGGCCGGCGCAGAAATCGTTGACGATGTCGAAAAACTTTTCGCAGAAGCTGACATCATCCTCAAAGTAAAAGAACCGCTTTTCAATTCCGAAAAGAACAAGCATGAAGTTGATATGATGCATGAAGGCCAGGTGCTTATTACCTTCTTGCACCCTGCTGCACCGGCAAACCATGAGATGGTCAAGCAGCTGACTGCAAAAGGCGTTACCGCGCTTACCCTTGACGGCATTCCCAGGATTTCGAGGGCCCAGGCCATGGACGCTTTGACTTCCATGAGCACAGTAGCCGGTTACAAGGCCGTACTCATGGCTGCCAACAGGCTGCCTAAGTTCATGCCCATGATTGGCTCTGCAGTAGGTATGATCCCCCCTGCCACCGTAACAGTAATCGGAACCGGAGTTGCAGGACTCCAGGCAGTGGCAACTGCAAAGAGGCTTGGCGCCGTGGTTAACGCGATAGATATCAGGCCCGACGCAGTGGAGCATGCCAAGAGCTTGGGAGCAAAGCCGGTTGAAACAGGGGTCCCGGCTGAGATCGCAATAGGTGAAGGTGGTTACGCCAAGGCCCTTCCGGAAGAATGGCTGATCAAAGAACGTGAAGCTATCAAGGACACCATCATTAAGTCCGACGTTGTGGTAGCTACCGCCCTTGTGCCTGGACGGCTGGCACCGGTCCTCATTACCGAAGAGATGGTCAAAGCAATGAAGCCCGGTTCCGCCATCGTAGACGTTGCCATTGACCAAGGCGGGAACTGCGAACTTACCGTTGGCGGCGAAGTAATCGAAAAATACGGAGTTAGCATCGACGGAACCAAGAACATCCCCGGAATGGTTCCCGAAAGCTCAACCACGATGTTTGCACGGAACGTGCTGAACTACGCTTCACACCTGGTCAAAGACGGCAAAGTCGTAATCGACCTTGATGACGAGATCACTGCATCCTCACTTGTGTGCAAAGACGGCGAACTGGTTCACGCCGGAGCAAGGGAAGCAATGGGACTGGACTAATCTATAAGGAGTGGCATTCATGGATCTACTGATTCAGGTCGTGGTTTTTGCAGTTGCAACCTGGCTTGGGTACAAGGTGATAAGTGAAGTGCCTTCTTTGCTTCACACACCTCTCATGTCGGGTTCCAACGCCATCTCTGGCGTGACCATACTGGGTTCCCTGGTTGCCACTGCATTCGCCTTGACTTATAAGAGCATGGCTATTGGGTTTGTAGCCATAGCCTTGGCTACCATCAACCTAGTAGGCGGGTTTGTGGTTACAGACCGGATGCTTAAGATGTTCAAGAAACAAGAATAGATTAACGGGGTGTCGAGATGGATCGCTTATATGTTGTAGTTTCGATCGTGCTTTCAGGGTTGGTCCTCCTTGGCATTAAGATGATGAGCTCTCCCCGGACCGCTGTGAATGGCAACCGACTAAGCGCCCTGGCCATGTTTACCGCCATACTGTTGACCCTTTGGAACAATGGCATACTGACTGTGCCTTTGCTGTGGGCGGCAATGGCAGTTGGTGCAGCCTTTGGCCTGACCCTTGGCCTGAGGGTCAAGATGATTCAGATGCCACAGATGGTAGCCTTGCTCAACGGGTTCGGCGGCGCAGCCTCGGCCCTGGTATCCATGATGGAAGTCATGGATAAATACCATCAGATGGCTACGTTCAACAAGCTCAGCGGCCAGCTGGGGCTCATCGTCGGGGGCGTGACGTTCAGTGGCAGTATGATAGCTGCGGCAAAGCTGGACAGGCGCATGACCCAGATGCCTGTACACCTTCCAAACCATAATTTCTGGGCCAACCTGAGTATCGTAGCCATGTTCGGCTTGGGGATTGCCACCCTGTTCTTCGATACAGCAGTGGTGCCCTTGTCAGTGCTCGTGCTCATCCTGTCCAACATCTACGGCGTGCTGTTCGCCATAAGGGTGGGTGGGGCTGACATGCCCATCACCATCTCGCTCCTCAACTCTTTCTCAGGGTTGGCGGGGTCTATCGTAGGTTTCACCATTTCAGACCCGCTGCTCATCGCGGTAGGAGCGATCGTCGGGGCATCAGGGCTTATCCTCACCCAGATAATGTGCAGGGCAATGAACAGGTCGCTCGCCCACGTGCTCAGCGGCGCCATCGCTAAACCATCATCCAAACCTAAGACTCAGGACGAAGCACCGGAAGCCCCTGCAGAACCAGCTGCACCCGTACCGGCGGCTGAAGCACTTCAGGCACCCGAAGAACAAGCAGAGGATCCTTTCCCTGCCGGACGTATGCTGAGGGAAGCCAAACGGGTTATCATCGTGCCCGGCTACGGCATGGCAATCGCCCAGGCGCAACAGCACGTAAAGCGGCTCATGGATGCCCTCGAGGCCAAAGGCACTGAGGTCAAGTTCGCCATCCACCCTGTAGCCGGCAGGATGCCCGGACACATGAACGTACTCCTTGCCGAAGTGGACGTGCCCTACGACAAGCTGTGCGAGATGGACGACATCAACCCTGAATTCCCGGAAACCGATGTTGTCATAGTAGTAGGAGCTTGCGACGTGGTTAACCCTGCGGCAAACACCGCAGAGGATACTCCCATCTACGGCATGCCCGTGCTTGATGTAGATAAGGCGAAAAACGTCATCGTGTGCAACCTGGATACCAAACCTGGCTATTCAGGGGTAGACAACCCGCTTTACGAAATGCCCCACGTGGTGCTTCTCTTGGGTGATGCCAAAGAGTCCTTGACTAAACTGTTGCAAGCGATTGAAGGCCAAGCTGCACAACAAGAAGCACCGGCCATGACACAAGAAGCCGATACACCCGAACAGCCTCAACCAGACAGCAAACAGGCTTTGGGCAAGGCATTGGCCACCGCCAAGAAGGTGATCATCGTACCCGGTTATGGCATGGCGATCGCCCAGGCACAGCAGCACGTAAAGCGGCTCATGGACACCTTGGAAGCCAGAGGCGTGGAAGTTAAGTTCGCCATCCACCCTGTAGCCGGCAGGATGCCCGGACACATGAACGTGCTCCTTGCCGAAGTGGACGTACCCTACGACAAGCTATGCGAGATGGACGACATTAACCCTGAGTTCCCCGACACCGACGTGGCTATAGTGGTGGGTGCCTGCGACGTGGTCAACCCTGCGGCAAACACCGCAGAGGATACTCCCATCTACGGCATGCCTGTGCTTGACGTTGACAAGGCCAAGCAGGTGATCGTGTGCAACTTGGACACCAAACCTGGCTATTCAGGGGTAGACAACCCGCTTTACGAAATGCCCCACGTGGTGCTTCTCTTGGGTGATGCCAAAGAGTCCTTGAGCAAGCTCTTGGAAGCGGTTGAAGGCTATGCTTCAGAAGGAACACTGCCTAAAGCAGACGCTGAGGAAGACGTTGCAACCACACAGCCTCAGCCGGAAAGCAAAGAGTCATTGGGAGAAGCGTTAGCCAAAGCCAAGAAGGTCATCATCGTGCCTGGCTACGGCATGGCAATCGCCCAGGCGCAGCAGCACGTAAAACGGCTCATGGATGCCCTCGAGGCCAGAGGGGTGGAAGTCAAGTTCGCCATCCACCCAGTGGCCGGAAGGATGCCTGGCCATATGAACGTGCTCTTGGCTGAAGTTGACGTCCCATATGACAAGCTTTGCGAAATGGACGACATCAATCCTGAATTCCCTGAAACCGACGTTGCCATAGTAGTGGGTGCCTGCGACGTGGTCAACCCTGCCGCCAACACCGCAGAAGACACACCCATCTATGGCATGCCCATACTCGATGTAGACAAAGCCAAGAAAGTGATCGTGTGCAACCTAGACACCAAGCCCGGCTATTCAGGAGTAGACAACCCGCTCTACGAGATGCCCCATGTGGTGCTTCTCCTAGGCGATGCCAAAGAGTCCCTGCAGAAGCTCTTGGCAGAAGTAGAAGGCCAGGGTTAAGCGGGCGCACACGTCTATGCCCAGGCCTCCGGCGGGCTGCCGGAGGCCTTTTGAACCTTCAGCATTCACTATATTGCGCCGCTTGGTGAATTGTGGTATATGTTTGTGGGCTTATAATTAACCGGTTACAGGCCAAGACGTGTACGAGGAGTTGAAGCCGTGCCCATCCTCTAGCCCCATGAGATCGCTTCGGAAAAGTCCGGGTTCAGGCCGGGCAGCGCCCGGCAAATCGCTAATTCCCAGCCAGATACCAACACGCAAACAAGCTGTTTGCGTTGTAGTTACTTCAAAAAGCTGGTAGCATTAGCGACATCCTAAAACAAGCAGGCAAACTAAGAGGGGTAAGACTTATGTCAGATCTAAAAAGGCTTCTCGGGTACCTAAAACCACACTGGATAGGCGTAGTAATTGTGATCTTAGCCATGACAGCTGCCACAGTGCTGGAGATGTCTCCTGCCATGTTGCTCAGGCAGATAGTGGACGTAGCTTTGCCCCAAAAGGATCTGCCGCTGCTGGCGAAGCTATGCCTGGGCTTTGTGGGTGTGGCGGTGCTCAAAGGAATCGTACTATACATCCAATGGTACACATCGGAACTCATCGGGCAAGAAGTGATCTTTCAAATGAGGCAACAGATCCACGATCACCTCCAAACCCTGCCCCCGTCGTATTTCTCAACCATGGGCACGGGGCAGGTCATGGCAAGGCTCACCAGCGACATTCACTCAGTTCAGGATTTCATTGGCTGGGGCGCCCTGTTCCTGGTGAGCATGGTGCTCATGACAGTCGGGGTGAGCTCATACCTGGCCTACCTCAACTGGCGGCTTATGCTCGCTACGGTAGTGACCTTTCCGTTCCTGTTCCGCACTGTGTTCTGGTTCGACCGGAACGTGAGGCCGGCATGGAAAAACGTAAGGGAGAAGATGGGCAAGCTAACCGAAACCCTCCAGGAAAATATCACTGGGATCAGGGTGGTAAAGGCGTTTGCCAGGGAACCTGAGGAGATCAGGAAGTTTGCCCGAAGAAACCTAGAGCATTACGAGGCCAACCTGGAGCGGGCGGACATAGAAGCCAGGGCCCAGCCTTTCCTCGAACTGCTCACCGGCCTTTCGGCAGTAAGTATGATAGGTTACGGCGGATACCTTGTACTGTCAGGACAGATGACGGTAGGCACGTTGTTTGCGTTCTATTCCCTGCTGTGGAGCCTTATATGGCCGGTTAGAATGCTGGGCTGGCTTGTAAACATGGCGGAACAATCCTTGGCTGCAGCGCCCCGGTTGTTTGAACTCTTGGACACTGAGCCTGAGATCAAGGATTGCCCGGACCCTGTGGAACTGGAACAAGTAAAGGGGCACATAGTATTTGAAAACGTGGACTTCTGCTTCCCAGGGGATGACCGCAAGACTCTGGAAAACATAAACCTTGAAATATTACCCGGGGAGACGGTGGCCATCGTAGGCGGGACAGGTTCGGGCAAGTCAACCTTGGTTAACCTCATCCCGCGCTTTCTGGATCCAACTTCAGGCCGGATCACCCTTGACGGCCATGACTTAAGGGAAATATCGCTGAAATCCTTGCGGAAGAACATCGGGCTTGTGCTCCAGGAAAATTTCCTGTTCTCTGCCACCGTCAGGGAAAACATCTCATTGGGAAAGCCTGACGCTTCCCTGGAGGAGATCATCCAGGCGGCAGAGCTGGCTCAGGCCCACGGATTTATATCTGAGTTCCCCAAAGGCTATGACACCCCTCTGGGTGAACGGGGCATCGGGCTTTCAGGCGGACAGAAGCAGCGGGTTGCGCTTGCCAGGGCTATCTTGACTGACCCGAAAATCTTAATACTCGATGAAGCCACATCCAGCGTAGACACGGAAACTGAATACTTGATCCAGGAAGGGCTCAGCCACGTGATGGAAAACCGGACCACCATCATCATCGCCAAACGGCTGTCTACCATTAGGGATGCAGACAAGATTGTGATCTTAAAAGACGGGAAGATCTCGCAAGTAGGCACCCATCTGGAGCTTTTGTCCCAACCTGGATTCTACAAGAAACTGTTTGAAAGCCAGTTCGCCGAACAGGATGTGGAGTTGGCACTAAGCCTCGAACTGGAAAACGCCTCAAATCCAAACCATGTAAGCCAAGATGCATGAGCTAACGAAGGGAGGAAAAAGGCAGCTTATCCCGCTGCCTGGGTTATGTCAGAATACGACCTTGATGAGCTCATTGAAGAAGCAGAAGAACGGCCGTTTAACATGGAATATTTCCTTAGGATACTGGGGTATACCCGGCCTTACAGGAAAACTGCCATAAAGGCTTCAATCCTCACCCTTACGGGGATAATCATAGGCCTTGTAGAGCCTTTGCTGTTCAGGAAAGCCATCGATGACGGGATAACGCCGGGCAACGTAAGGATACTTGTGGTTACATTGGCCGTGCTGCTTGTCCTCAGGTTCATCCAGTGGGCGGCATCGCGGGCCCAGGTAAGAACCATAAACATATTGGGCCAGCAGGTGCTGTACGACCTGCGGCAAAACTTATTCACCCACATCCAATCCCTGCCGTTTGTATTCTTCGATCGCAGGCCTGCCGGGAAAATCGTGTCAAGGATCACCAACGACGTAAACCACATAGGCAACCTGGCGGCGTCAGGGATTGTGAACCTGGTAAGCCAGCTTATATCCTTAGTAGGTATCGTAGGCATTATGCTGTATCTCCATTGGAAGATGGCGCTGCTGTCGTTTGTCACCATCCCCCTGCTTGGGTTCGTGCTGACCAAGGTAAGGTGGGCGCTTGAAGATGCCTGGGGAGACACCCGCAAGGCGGTTGCCAGCATCAACGCCCATCTTAACGAAACCATACAAGGCCTATCTGTGATACAGGCATACGGCTATGAAAAGCACAACAGCGCCAAGTTCAGGGAATTTAACAAGAAATACTTCGATGCATATATGCGCGCCATCAGGCTGGACCAGGCCTTCTGGCCGCTTACAGATATCGTGGGCGCCATGGGCACGGCAATCGTGATCTGGTATGGTGCAAATGCAGTAGTCCAAGGTACCATGACCATAGGCTTGGTGTGGGCCTTTGTGAACTACCTGGGCAAGTTCTGGGCACCTATAAGCACGTTCTCAAGGGTGTGGAGCCAAGTGCTTTCGGCCATGGCTTCGGCTGAAAGGGTGTTTACCGTGCTCGACCTCAAGCCGGAAACAGGGTCTTCAGCGCAGGAAGGGTACATTGAACTTCCACGGCTGGAAGGAGAAGTTGTATTCGAAAACGTAAGCTTTGCATACAAACCCGGCGAGCAGGTGCTCTCTGGAATAAGCTTCAAGGTGAGCCCAGGAGAAACCATCGCCCTGGTAGGGCCCACAGGGGCGGGCAAGACAACCATAATCAACCTGCTGGCCAGGTTCTACCAGCCTTCATCGGGCAAGATCACCGTAGACGGGTATGACCTTGCTGAAGTAAGCCTGCCGTCTTACAGGAGCCAGCTGGGCATTGTACTCCAAGACACGCTGATTTTCTCGGGGACAATAAAAGACAACCTGCTTTTCGGAAAACCTGATGCCACTATGGACGAAGTGGTCAGGGCAGCAAAAGCTGCATGTATCCACGATTTCATTGAAAGCCTGCCTAAAGGGTATGATTCCGAAGTCACAGAGCGGGGCACAAACCTGTCGGCAGGGCAGCGGCAACTGCTTGCGTTTGCCAGGGCGATCCTAGCTGACCCGAGGATCCTCATCCTCGACGAAGCTACTTCAAGCGTGGACCCGGAAACAGAACAGCTCATACAACAGGCACTCAAGACGCTGCTTAAAGGCAGGACTTCGTTCATCATCGCCCATAGGCTGTCTACTGTGCGGTCGGCAGACCGGATCATGGTGATCGAAGACGGGCAGATTACGGAATCAGGCACCCACGATGAACTGGTTGCCTTAGGCGGCCGGTACGCCAACCTGTACCAGGCACAGTTTAGGCGGGCTTGAAATCAGGTGCTGAAACACCCGGGGCTATCCCCTGTGTTTCAGCACCTTGTGATACACTTCCACAGTCTTGCGGGCCATGATCTTGGCGTCGAACAGTTCTTCCATCCGTTTGCGGCTTTGTGCCCCCATACGGGCAGCTAGCTCAGGATCTACAGCCAGCCTTACTATGGCCTGGGCGAGCAAACGGCTGTTTCTGGGGGGAACCAGAAAACCGTTCTCCCCGTCGATTACGGCTTCAGGCACACCGCCTACTGCGGTTGAGGCAATCGGGAGCCCTGCTGCCATGGCTTCAAGCACGGCCAGGGGTAACCCTTCGTAATCAGAAGACAAGGCATATATGTCCAACCCGGACAAAAACCCCGGGACGTCTTCAACAAACCCCACCATTTTGACGTAGGGTTCCAGCCTTAATTCGGCGATCCTCTCTTTCAACAACTGCTCCATAGGGCCGGTACCGCCTATCACGAACCTGGCCGCAGGCAAAGACGCTACCACAAGTTTAGCCGCATCCAGCATCACTTCCAGGGCCTTTTGAGGATGGAGGCGGGCAACGGTACCGATTACCACGGTATCGCTTCCGGCACGCTTCTTGGCCAAATCCACGGGCTTGTAGGGGCCAAGATCAATACCGTTCTGCACGCAGTGCACCATGGACTCGTCCAACCCAGACTCGATGAGTTCGTCGTACACACCCCGGGACACGGCTATAGCCGCATCGGCCAACATCTTGGCGGCCATCCGGTTGAGCCTCTGCTTAATAGGCCCTGCAGGCGGAGGGATCTTGCCTCCGGCCGACGGAATCCTTACCAGGTTGTGCTTGGTGTAGACGACGGGTATCCCCAATACCCGTGCGGCAATCCTGCCTGACAGGCTGGAATGGGTATGGACCAAACAAGGCCTTACCTTTCTCATCACCTTCATGAGTTCAAAGGTAAGAGGTACTGAAAAAGATGTGTCCCTGCCCGAGATGTTTATCCGCGTGAGCCCTGCATTGTCTATCCGTTCAGCCAAATCCCCGTCAGGACACGCCACCACTACGTCGATATCGTCAAACGCAGGCTGGGCCAACAGGTTCAGTAAGTACCTGCCCGCCCCGCCTATGTTGGTATCAGTGATAATATGCAAGACCCTCATGTAACCAGAACCACCATTCTTTATATCCCCTTTGCCTCCATGCTATAGGAAATGCCGGCGGCCATCCCGACCCACGCCCAGAATACCACGGTCACCTGCGGGTTGTACCAGGTATGTTCTACAAAGCCTTGGAGCATATGGCCGCCAACCGCAGCCACAACCCCTGCCAAAACCCCTACCCTCGCCCATCTCTCAAAGGTCTTTCCCTTGTGGGTAAACAAAGCCCGCAGCGCCTGCCAGCCGCAGGTTACAAGTAACCACATGAGGGCCAGGAAACCCAAAAGCCCGAGTTCAATCAGCATTTGCAGGTAGGTGCTGTGAGCATGGGGCGCGGGAGTCTGGACAATCATGTACTCAGGGTAGACTTGGGCGAAACTGTCCGCCCCAAGCCCCACCCCCCTGAAAAGATACTCCTTTAACAGCGCCAAGGAGCCGCGCCATATGAATACCCGGTAGCTATTGGAGCTGTCCTCTAAGCTAAACGAAGAAAGCAACCTCTCCACGATCACAGGAGGCGCGGCGACAACTGCCACCATGGCGGCAACAAGCCCTACCAGCAGCAAGCGCTTGTCAAACAGCACTGCCAGCATCCCAAAGGAAGCGAAAAACCCCAGCCAGGCTCCCCTGGACCATGTGAGGATCAAAGCCACCCCTTGTATCCCGGAGTAAACCAGAAGTACGCCCTTGTCCCTAAAGCTCTTGTTCCTGATGAGCAGGGCGAGGGTCAAGGGCAGCGCCAGACCTATCATCTCGGCAAAAAAGGTGGGGTTGTCGAAGGTACCTACCACCCGGGTGATCTCGTCCTGAAACCTCTCGTCAAGCCAGGACGATTTGGTAGCCTGCCAGCCGGAAAGGTACTGGTATATCCCCACCATGCTTGAAAAGGTGACTCCGGTAAGCAAGGGCCAGACGATGGTGTCTTCTTCACCCCGTCTGGCCATATCAAACGCAACTGCAAAAACCAATCCATAAAAGCACCATAAGACCAGGTTCATCAGACTCCGCCTGGGCACCACCGACGACACTGCCGCCCCGGCGATGAACAGAAACAGCAGCACCAGCGGGAGCATCACGCTAAACGGAAGGTGCAGACCATCCCCGGAAGCTGTGTGGGCCCACCGCCACCATAGCCACAGGAACAAGAAGAACGCAAAACATATTATCTGCATCTCTGTGGGCAAAAATGGGCCCAACCCAAGCACTATCCCCAAGAAAGTACCTTGGGTTACAGGGCTGCCGTGAGGCACTAGCAGCAGCTTGAGAAGCCGTATACCTAGGCTTTGAGGAGCCCAGTTTGCGAAGATCTCCCGGGCACCTAAAACTGTCCTGCCGCATGCGCTGTGTCTGAAAGCCGTATCAAACCAGGCAAAAAACATGTTTATGGCACGATGGAATCCTCTGCCTGCGGTTTGGAACAATCTATAAGTACAGCTAGCCTGCAAGCTGCCAGTTTGCATGTGATGCTCCTGTGTAACCAGAGGCCAGCTCCTCACTGGGAAGTGCCTCCCAGATCAAGATCCATCATCATGACATGCCCTTGGAACTGGGCAAATTTGGTCTTGAGGCCGATGCTTGCCCCAACCCTTATTTCAACCCCGTTCATGGTGATTACGTGCTCGCCAATCCTGGCAGTCCCGCGGATGGTCACAAAAGCATCCACCCGGTCCTGGGACTCAGCCTGCACCCACTTGCCGTCGCCTTCCACAAGCCAGAGTTTGGCAGGTTCAGTGGTTACGCCCACAACCTCGCCGATTTGCGCGCCTGTCTTGAACTCAAAAATCTTGCCACCTCTTGCAATGGCTTCTGCCGTGGTTGGGCGTATGCCGCTGACCACCACTACGATCTCTGTCTCCTGCTGCCGCTGGGCTACATCCTGGCGCAAGTTCCTGCCCAACATGGAATATCCAAACCATCCGGCCAGGGAAACCAGCACAACTATTATGAGCAGATCGATGATGCTAAGTTTTCCGAAAATCCGTCCTTTGTCATCCAACACCCGCACGCCTGTTCCTCTCCTCTCAAACGGCAAGGGATTTATGGTGCAATTCCTAAGGACAAGGATATATGATAATAATCTGCGGTGCAATCGAGGAGTTCTCAAGGGGTTGCCAAAATGAGCCTTGGCATGGCTGCGGCCGGAAAGGGGGGCAGGGGCCGCAAGATACATACAGCAAACACGCGCAAAAACCTGCGTCCTAAAGCAGTTTTACGTCGTTAATAGAAAGCTCAAAGGTGGCTCCCAAAAACTCGGCAGCCCGCTTGCACGCAACCATCCTGGTCAAGAAAATCTCAAAATACTCCATAACCGGTGCGATCTTGGTGTCGATTGTAAGCTGCAGCGAGATCACCTTTTCGGCGTTCTTGACTTCCAAGAACGACCGCGTGGCCGCGTAGTTCACCCTGTCATGGACGTCGAAGTTGTGTATGTCAGGATTCCTTACCCTGGAACGGTGGACGTCGGACTTATCTGCCAAAATCACCGCTGCAGACACGTTGGACACTGCTTGGCAGGTGTCCTCAGGATCATGGCTGCCTATGGCCCCCATGATGACGGCGATCTCAGCCGGGTCCATCCCCATATCTGACAAAATCCGCTCGGCCAATGCGGCACCCACCTGGGCATGGTAGTACCGGGACACCACGTTGCCGATATCGTGAAGGTATCCCGCTATGGCAGCCAGTTCTTGCTCCCGTTCTGAGAATCCCAGCTTGTTGAGCAGGTTCTTGGCAATGTTGGCCACAAGCCCGGAATGCCTCAATCCATGGTCTGTAAAACCAAGGGCGCCAAGATGCTCATTGCCTGCCTTGATATATGCTTCAACCACAGGGTTGGCCCTTACGTCTTCCAAAGTCACTAGCCTATTGGATTTCAATCCTCGATCATCTCCAACGAATCAATATATCCCTGGTAAACAGGGTTTAGTATGAATTTTCCTGCTGAGAGCACCTCAACGTTCCAGGGGAACTGGACATAGCCGTGGCTCTCCATGGCATACAAGGTCGGCTTCCAACTCTCAGATGATACCCAAATGGCCGCAGTCTTAACAAGCCTGGCACCCATTTTCTTGCATTCCATGGATACCACGCGCATGGTTTCCCCTGTCATCACCATCTCGTCCACAACCAGCACTCTCCGGCCTTTCACCTGTTCGCTCACGGATACAATCACCTCAGGCCGTTGGTGGACGATGCGTCCCCGCCGCTTGCGGGTGACCAGACAAGGATACAGATCTATCTGCAGGATAGACGCGATAATCGTAGCGGGAATCAGCCCGCCTGCGGCGATCCCCACCACCGCCTGTGGCCCGAAGGTAGCATCTGCTTCCTGGCAGATTGCTTTGCATGAGTCCATAATATCTTCCCAGGTAATCTGATACAGCGGTTCAACGAGGTATTTTACTTCCACGGGCCACCCCCCTTTCCGGATCGGAACCAGGCTTCACACCTATTTATACCATATATTATCCTACACGGGGGCCTTAGTTTGTAGCACACCGACGGCCCGCTTCTGCTTGCCAAACTTAGGATTCTACCACCACAAGGTAGATAGAATCAGCGTCTGAGCCTGCCAGGTATACCCTGTCGCCAACTTCGATTTGAGAATAGTGGACCCGTCCGCCGCCCTTGTACACGTCTGCACCTGACACAAGCTCCACCCTCACTGCACCGTAATCCCCGGAAAGGGTAAAGCTCCTGCCTGACGCCGCCGTTACGGTACCTTCCACCCTGAACCTGGGCGTATAGGTGCGTTCAATGAGCACCGCTTTTTCCCCGCTGGGGTCCACACCAATCTTCACTTCGTCGCCGGGGTTAAGTTCCCTTGCGTTCCCATCAACCCCGGCATCCCAATCCACGTACCACGTATCATTGGACAGTGCGTATTCCTTAAGCTCCAGCCACTTGTCGCTGGTGGCAATGGTTATCGTGTTTGTCTCGACAGATAACACCGTGCCGCTAACCCACGGGTTATACTTGGCGTATTCGGCCAGCTCCAAGACTTCAATGTAGTTGACAAACCTTCCGTCTCCGCCTACGTGTACCCTGGAACCCGGCACCAGTTCTTCGTCTTTGAACAAGCCGATAATAATCAGGTCTTCAGAAGGTTCGAACTTCTCCAAGCCTGTGAAATAGTAATACCCGTCTTTCTTTCGGAGGAAATGGCCGCTTAAGTTGATCCGGTTTGGGGCCACCATCTCTCCCCACACGGCCTGGCCGTTTGACGTCAGCCACAGCCTCACCTTGTCGCCGCTTGTAAGCTGGGTGGCCTGCATATGCTTGTTTTGCTTGACATCCACCACGGTGAAGTCCGCATCCACAACCCACTGGGTCACATACCCTTTGCGGTCGACCTCGGTGAATACCCGCTGTTTCCCGCCTGGTTTTCCGCCTATAAACCCTTCCACTATGCGGCTGTACGAAATCCTGTCTTTGACCCATATAAACCTTGTGTCCACCTCGGAAGGCCCTGCTACCAGCACCGTGTCTCCGGTCTTTACGTCGTAAAACGGCCTTCGGGTGTCCCCTACGAACACCGTGGTGTCCACGGATATGGTTACCTCATCCCAGCCCGGCAATATTGTAAGCACCGGGCCTGACATAAGGCCTACTTGTCCCTCAAGGGATACGTTGGCTTTCCAGATGTACTCTGCCCACACTATATCCCCCTGGGAATTACGGTAAAACTTAAGCCTTGAGCCTGAAGGCACTGACGACACCTTGTCAGTCACCCGGTTGTCATGGTCAACTACGTCGATGTTTCCCGGGACTGTGATAGGTAGCAGGGTGCCGTCGGAAAAAATCCTCTGGCCGCTGGCGGTCTTCACAAGATGGCCTTCTAGCACAGACTTCTCACCGAGGGAATCTTCGATTACTACGTACCTGATATCGTCTGCAGCAGATCCGTAGGCTGTAACCGTGTCGCCTATCTCCACGTTCTTGACCTGCATATTGTCGCTTCGGCGCTCAATGAGCACGTTAGGGCTAAGCTCGCACCTGGTCCAGTTATCCCCGATATTTAGCACCTGGCCGTCTTTGGCCAGCACCTTGCCGCTTGCGGTAAAACTGTGGGAGTAGGTCTTCGTGGCCCTTTCAACGTAGCCAGAAGGGCTTGTCACTACCATGAGTTCTTCTCCAGGCAACAGCTTGTCCCACGATGCCCTGCCGTAGGAAGCGGTCTCTAAGGGAACGTCTTTGGGCACTACCAAGCTCAACTGGGCACCGCCGGCATCTCTGGCTTTTAGCAGTCGGGAATCAGCATCGTAGCTTAGCACGGTCATCCTGGTGCCTTGAGGTTGAGGCTGCTGGGAAGGCAAACCCGGCGTAATGCCGCCTATGGGCGATATACCCGACGACTGTTCCACCAGGTTAAAATGGAGTGGTGTTGAAGTATCCTGGACCACCCTCAAGGTAGTCTTTCTTGAGTAGTACCCCTCTTTTTCCACCCGCACTTCATATTCCCCAGGGGGAAGCACGATGCTTGCAGGCGTAGTCCCTTTGAGCTCATGGTTGACAAACACATCGGCGCCTTGAGGGTTGGATGTGACTTCCAAAGTGCCTGCCACAAGCAGCAGATCTACCTGCACCTGTGCCACTTGTCCCGGTTGGACCAATGCCTGGGCGGTAGTTGTCTTGTAACCCGTGGCTTTTACCATTATGTCTTTTCGGCCGGGTGCAGTATCAATGGTTAGAGGCGCCTCTCCTACGTATACCCCGTCGACAAACACTTTGGCGCCTTCCACATTGGCAGCAACCTGCAAAGTGCCTGCCTTCTCTACAAGCCGGGCATATATGATCACATCCCCGGCGCCGTAGATTTCCACGATGTCCCCCTGCTCCCAGCTAAAGCCCAGTGCTTCACCTGGAGTATATGGATTGCCTGAAATATATACAGTGCCGTTTTCCCAAGCCTGGACTTCGCCTCTGATTACGAAACCTTCGGAGGTATGAGAGATCCTGGAAATCTTGCCGTCAGGCCCGATAACCAGCTCCACTACAACTTTTTCTTGAGGATAGGTGTAGATCTCGTCCAGGGAGACCCGTTTGCCCGAAGCGCCGGTAATGCGCATCCTGTTCCCAAAAGGTATATAGCTCCAATTAGGGTCTTCTCCGGGGATACCACTAGGCTCATCCCCGCCGTTTTCTCCTGTATCCGGCAGATCGTCCCCGGACCCTCTAAACTTATAAACAAGCAGCCCATCTTCTGACATCATCGTAAGGCACACCATTGTCTCGCTGTTCCTCATGGTGTACAGGTACCAGCCTCCAAAGAAGGCACCTGCAGTGAGACACGTCAGAAGAACGGCCCTGCCGATAAGTTTGAGTATTCCTGCTTTGCTAATCTGTCTACGTTCGTTTGCCACTGAAAACGCCCCGTTACTTGTATCGAATCAAGGAGCTCAATCGTTAAAATGTAAGGGCGCTTTTCACCGGAACCGGGCCGGAATTATCCCTCCCTTTTGAAATCAGGCTTACGTTTTGCCAGGAACGCATTCATGCCTTCTCTTTGATCGGGGTGCTTGAAACACCCTGAAAACATGTCTGCCTCAAGTGCCATGCCGTCATCCTTTCCGGCACTACCGGCATAAAGCACCTTCTTGGCTTGGGCTATGGCAAAGGCAGAGTTATTCATAAGGGTTTTGGCGTAGTTCAATGCTTCTTCGAGTGCTTTACCTTCGTCAACTACCTTATGAACGAGCCCGATCCTAAGTGCTTCTTGGGCGTTTATCATCCGCCCGCTCAAAATCAGGTCTAGCGCATTGGCCCTGCCCACGATCTGAGCCAGCCTTTGGGTACCCCCAAATCCGGGAATTATCCCCAGGCCTACCTCAGGCTGGCCAAACCTTGCATTGCTTGCAGCGATGCGGATATCGCAAGCCATGGCAAGCTCGTTGCCCCCGCCCAAGGCGTATCCGTTTACCGCAGCTATGGTAACTTGTGGGAACGACTCGAGTTTCGAAAAAATCCTTTGGCCAAACCGGGAAAACTCCAGCGCTTCCTCGGGGCTCATGCCGGCCATCTCGCCTATGTCGGCTCCCGCCACAAAAGCCCTGGAGCCTTCACCGGTGATGATAAGGGGCTTACTTGATCCATAATCCCTGAGCGCATCCAATACCGTATCAAGTTCCGTCAGAACTGCCTTGTTAAGGGCATTGAGGGCTTCCTGACGGGCAATTGAGATTACCGTAGCGACGTCTTCCTGGGTTACGGCTAGGGTTTCCAAGTTGCCGAATCTCTCCATAGGTTCCTCCCTCCCCACAGGCACTCAAATAGGTAAGGTTATGAATCCCCCGGGGCCGCCGTTTAGGTGTTTATTTATTCGGGGTCTTGCCTACCTGATCACCCAGGGCAAAGTACAAGCCGTTGAAATATGCCAGAGGGTTCATCTTTTCAGGGTCGATGTCGCCACGGGACAAAACCTCGGGCGCGATATGTACGCACATCACTTCTCCGAGGAACAAGTCGTGGCTTCCTGAGCCAATCCTGTTCTTGATCTTGCACTCTATATTCACCGGAAACTCAGCAACAAGTGGCGCCCTGACGTTATCTGCCCTGGCAGGAGTGATCCCTGCCCCTTTGAACTTGTCTTCATTCCTGCCTGATACAGTCCCGCAGTAATTCAGGACGTCTACATGATCGGTTGTGGGCAGGTTTACCACAAAATCCCCGTACCTCTGAAGCAGCCCAAAGGAATACCTGGTTGGCCTTATCCCGATGGCGATCATGGGTGGCTCTGAAGCTACAGTTCCAACCCATGCCACGGTTATGGCGTTCATCTCACCCATGTAATCACCACAGGTGACCAGGACCACCGGCGTAGGACACAAAGCAGCTGATGGTGGATAAAGCCGTTTCTCAGTTTGATTTGCCAAGGTAACCAAAGCCCCCTTCGTGTATTATCTGCCTTCATAGGCCCTAATACACTGAGCAGTCTCCCAATTACTATTTCCTGAGAAAGGATTCTTAATCAGGTTAAGGCAAGCCGGCCCCAAACCAGCCATATGTGCCGCCTTCTTTCATTTTCTCAACTGCTGCCTCGCATACCGCTCTGGATGCGGCAATGTAAATGTCGCTTGCGCAAGCGGATTTGTGCCCTAGCTCAACTTGCTCCTTGTGCCCCATGAAATGTCTCAGGAGGTCTTGGGCTATGGTTACAAGGAAATGGGTATTGATGTTGTTCTTGGCTACAAGCCCCTTGGCCAGCTCTTTTGCACCTGTGCCGCCGTGCTGGGCAAAGGGGGCGTAATATCCTGCTTCCTTGATGATTTCCCGCTGGACGGTTTCCAGTCGCTGAGTATCGGGTTCATGCCTGCGGTCAAGGGGCGCAGCATGCTCCATGCCGATGGGGTAGGATATCCCCCTGGCTCCGGTATATTTCACAAAGCCGGCAATCTGCCTGGCAAATGCCTGGAGTGCTTCCCCTTGCAGGCTCACGTACTCTTCCGTACTCCCTGCCTGGCCTGTGGAACCGTATTCCGCCTCCAAGATAGCGTCAAACCCGCGCGCTTTGACCAAATCACATACGTGACGTGTTACTGCATAGTTGAGTCCAGGAGGCATGTCTTCTGTGTCTATCATCGCCCACGCCGGGTTGAGTTCCTCAAGGCATGTCATAAACCCGGCCACCGCGTTGGCGTAGGAAGCCGAACTCAGGTAATCCACCCAGCCATCAAATTTATCTTTCCCGGGAGCAGGCACACCGTAAGCAGAGGCGAACTCCAGCGCATCCTCCAGCATGGAAACAGCCGATTCCCTGCTCACAAGGTAAGGTTTGGCCTCTTCGAAGCAAGTTTCCCCGGGATTTTGCTTGCCCACATCTGGAATGGCAAAATGGTCCAGGGCTATGGCTACAAAAGGTGCGTTGCATGTATCTACGTACGACTCGGTAATGGCCAGGCCCATCTTTGCCCCTTGGCGGAGCGCCTTGAGATACGACACCTGGCCGGCTGAAGCTATGCCCCGGCCTGCGCGGCCCAATGCGTTTCCGCTGAACTGGATTATAATAGGCGAGCCTCCATCCTGGGCTGCTGCCATGACGAATCCGGCAATTTCCAGCCCAAAGGGAAAGTTGGCGTTGGCAGCCAGGATGGTTTTTCTTTCGTCAAGAGGTTTCAGGCTGAGGTCAGGCCCGAAAGGATTGTAAGTCTCAAACAAGCTGTACAGTTGGGTTCCGTTAACAAGTGTCTTTGTCATAGGGATATTGCACCTGCCCTTTCATACACAGGAATTGCTGTAGATTCTGGTTTCCCAAACTTGTGCCCACGGTACTTAGCATTACCCGCCGGCCAGGAATGGTATTGCAGCCGGCACCAGCTCAACCCTTAACGGGTACACTGCATCCACCACGTCTCCGTCGATATGGCAAGGGTAGTTGTCCGGGGCATCTATGGACGCCCTTTGGCCTTTGCCGATAAACACCCCCCGCCTGCCCACATGGGTACCCCTGAACACACTCAAGAGCAAGCTTATCAGCCTCCATTTCGGCGTATCAAACAGGTATCCCAGATGGAGATGGCGGTCGTCTGAGGTGGCGCCTGGGATGATCCCCAAGCCCCCGCCCAGGTTTTGGGAATTCATGATGGCACACAACCATGCCTTCTCCACGTGGCGTTCATCCCCGTCAAGGGAGATTCTCATGTCAGCAGGCTGGAACACGACAAACCCTCTTAGCACTTCCAAAGCGTAGCTCTTGCTGCCAAATCTCTTGGACTTGAGCTCAGCCACCCGTTTGCATACATACGCATCGAACCCCACACCTACGGAATTTATCGCGTAGCGCGAACGGTGAGCTGCATCTTCGACCAACATGACGTCGAACTGCTTCACCTTGGGCCGTGCCAGGGCGCGGACGGCTTCAGTCCAATCAGCAAACAGCCGGTTGCCGGTAATAAAATCGTTTCCCGTCCCTGCCGGGATGGCACCGATGGGAATTGTTGGCTTGTTACTGGCGGTAAGCACCCCGTTTACCACCTCGCCGAGGGTCCCGTCGCCTCCCATGGCTACCAGTGCCTTGTAATCGCTGTTTGCCAATTCCCTGGCTAAATCTACTGCATGCCCGGGCGCTTGGGTCGTGATGATGTCAAATTCAACACCGTAATCCTCAAGCAACGCTTCAACCTGGGGTAGGATCGCTCGAGCCTTGCCATGCCCTGCGGTCGGGTTAGCTATGATGCATATCTTTTGCGACGAATCCAATGTTGCTCCCTTCCTTCCGAAATAGTCCCCGGACAAAGGTGTGATCTAAGGCCTGATACAGCCAATATCTGGCTTGGGACAACATCTCCCGCCATATTCCCCGCTATATTCTAACTTAGCCTGAGGCATTCCTTCAGCCACGCCTAAAGAGGCTGTTACCCGGCTACACCTGGCCTTTTAGCACGTTCCTGGTGTAATGGAACAAAATCTGCTGTGCATATCCTGCATACGCACCGAAACGTTTGCAACCTTCTTCCCTTGCCGTCTTGGGGGTAATTCCGGCCCTGTCCAGGTAAAACACTGACATACACCTGGCAATCCATACGTCCACAGGGAACACGTCCAGGCGGTGATAGCCAAACAGCAATACGCAGTCGGCGACTTTAGGGCCTACTCCTTTGATTTCCATGAGGTGCCGCCTGGCTTCAGCAGTAGGCAGGTGCCACAAGGCGCCGAGATCAACTTGATTGCTCCGGACCTTGGACGCGGCATCTATGATGTACGGCGCCCGGTATCCGCACTTAGATTGCCTGATACATTCAAGGCTTGCCTCAAGCAATGCCTGAGGCGACGGAAATGTGTATTCGCCCAGCCCTGCGGGGGTTCCTAGCGTACTTGACAGGTACTCCACTGTATTGCAAATGGCAGGTATGTTTTTGTTGGCAGAGATAATGTATGACACCAGGCATTCCCAAGGCTCCTGGCGGAGGATCCTGAGCCCCCGGGTATGCCTGAGGGCTTGCTCCATTATGGGATCATTTCCACGCCCGCCTCCGGGACGTGCTCCCTCTAAGAGGTACCGATGGATGGTTTCCAGATCATCATCAAGGGAAAAATAATGCCACACGAGGCCTGTCAAGGTATCGCGTTGTACATGGTTTGCTTCGTACAACACCAAAAGGCGCGAATCACCGAGGGTTCTTACCATGACACCCACGGGGCCGATCACGCCTTTGTACCAGGTCTGGCCACCGAGGCCTGATACCCGTTTCCACCTGAAAGCTTGGCCGCATTCCAGGGTGGATTGCAGGTCAAGGGGGCCCGGCAGCTCTATTTCCAGCAGTGCTGCATTGGGGCATGCCTGAGACACCATCGCATACCCGCCTGATCCATGGACAGCCATAGTGCGGCCATCATCCAAACAAGTGCTTGTTTGCTTCATATATTTCCGAGACCAGCTCAGGCACTTCCTCAAGTCTGCCCCTCATGTCAGGCTGAAAACTTCCTGAGCCGCTACTGTCACCTCTGTCTATGCAAAAATCCTCTACCAGTATGGTTTTCATCCCTAGCCGGGACGCCACCATGTCCTCCTGCACGTCATTCCCGATCATTATACAACGTCTGGGATCCAGCCCGAGGATGTCCACCATTTCCTGGTAGTACTGGATATGGGGCTTGCAAAAATGCATATCCTCCAATGTGGAAATGAACTTCCAAGGCAGATCATCAACCCCGCACCACCTCATCCTTTCCCTGACGGCCTTCTCAGGAAACAAGGCGTTGGTAGCCAGCACAAGCTCCCATCCCTGATCCAGGCATGCTTGGACTACCTTCCGGGCAAGCTGGGACTCAGGTACAAGCTCCCTGAGTTTGGGGAACCCTTCATCGTAAAACCGCTCGAAAATAGGCCAGAGCCGTTCCCACTTCACACCCACCCGGCGTTCAAAACACTGCCCAAACACGTCTATGTTAAGCGCGTGAGGATCGAGGTTGTTCACCATATCCCAGGTGGATTTGAAAAGGGCTTCTTTGAACGCTCCGGCTTCCATGAACTCTGCAAAGTAAGGCGCGGCTGCTTCAGGGTAGTCGTGGATAAAAAACTCAGGTTGGACAGGCAGCAAGGTTCCGTCTAAGTCGAACATAAGTACTTTACTCAATAACTTCACCTCCAGCTTTTGTCCGCCTCCTGTTACAGGCACCCTTAGGGCACAATTCGCTATTCCAGTTCAAAACTCCTCCACTCCTATTCAGGGGGAAGGTATAATGGGACGTGGTAGCAGTACCCATCTCAAACACTTAAAACCGCTGGTTCCTTACCTTAGATCTGCATAAACAGGAGGCGAAACCAATGTCTCAAAGGCGTGTGTTGGAGCACCTAAAGGGCTATCAAGAGCAAATGATTGATTTGCTTGAAGTGTTCACGAACACCGACTCCCCGAGCACCGATAAGGCTCACATGGACAAATTCGCCGGCCTCGTAGCCCGCAAATGGGAAGAGCTAGGTGCTGAGGTGACAATCCTGGAACAGGCAAAGCAAGGCAACCATGTGAAAGCCGAGTGGGGCCAAGGGGACGAGAATATCCTGCTTCTGTGTCACATGGACACTGTGTGGGATGTAGGCGAAACCAAGAAGAGGCCCTTCCGGGTAGAAGACGGAAAGGCATACGGCCCAGGCGTCTACGACATGAAAGCAGGGATAGTGCAGGCAATTTTTGCGGTAAAGACTTTACAAGATCTGGGGCTTGCCCCCGGTAAGAGAATCGTTGTGCTGCACAACTCAGATGAAGAAATCGGCTCGCCATCGTCCAGGCCTGTTATTGAAGAGGAAGCCCGCAAAGCTGCAGCCGTGCTTGTACTCGAACCTACTGCTCTAGGCGGTTCCCTCAAGACCTGGCGTAAAGGAGTAGGCAGTTTCACGGTTTCCATTAAGGGCCGTGCCGCCCACGCAGGGGCAGACTACGAAAAAGGAGTGTCTGCAATAACCGAGGCTGCCCATCAGATACTGCGGCTCCACGGCTTTACCGACCTGGATGCGGGCACCACCGTAAACGTTGGCGTGATAAATGCAGGCACCAGGCCCAACGTAATCGCAGAACAAGCCACCCTTCAGGTTGACCTGCGGGTAAAAACCATGGACGCAGCAAACCAGGTGATTCCGAAAATCTTGGGACTTGAGCCCGTCCATCCCGAGATAACCCTTGAAGTAAAAGGTGAACTCAACAGGCCTCCTATGGAAAGAACCGAAGGCAACTTGAGACTGTTCAGGCTCGCACAGGAAATCGGCAGAGAAATGGGATTGGAACTCACTGAGTCAGGTACCGGCGGAGGCAGCGACGGTAACTTCACCTCAGCCCTGGGAATTCCCACCCTTGACGGGCTGGGTGCAGTAGGTGACGGCGCCCACGCACTGACGGAGCACGTCATCCTGTCAAGCCTCCCGGAAAGGGCGGCTATTGTAGCAGGGCTGCTGCTAAGGATCTGAAACAGAAGAAAGGGTTTTGCCCTGGAGGCCTGGAGCAGGCGGCTTGACATAAGAGGATTGATTGACTATACGTAGTAATATGGGCTCACTTAGAAGGGGGTTTTGAAGAGTGCCTGTATATGAGTACAAATGTGAGACTTGCGGCAAGTTCGAATATACCCAAAAGATAACCGATGCACCTCTCACAACCTGTCCTAAGTGTAATGGGCCTGTAAAGAAATTGATAAGCCGTAACGTAGGAATCATTTTCAAAGGGCCAGGCTTCTATTGCACAGATAACAGAGCCAGTGAATACAAAGAAAGGGCAAAAGCAGAGGAAGCAGCAGACAGCTAAAGGATCTTTTTGGGATTGCACAGCCGACATGGGTTTTCAAAAAAGGCCGGAACACACTTCCGGCCTTTTTGGTTGGCTCCGGATGACGATTCACTCCGGCATATACGGCATATACGGATGAATCAGGCCCCGGAGGTCACCGCCAAGCGCTTACCTGCTAGGCACTGTGAGTTTCTTGGCATTTACCCCTTTCTGAAACGCCTTCATGAGCCGCCAACAAAATACCGCAATAACCCCGTCCATGGCGTGGTGAAGCAGCGTGCCTCCGGCTACAAGGCAGAACAGGGCCAAAGGTTGTGACTCGCCGTAAAGCATTGAACTGCCAAACATCAAGAAGGGCTGCACAATGAGGCCTTCCAGCAAAGCATGGATTGGTCCTGTAATCGCCAGAACCAGCGGGTAAGATAGCTGCCGCTTTAGGAGGATCGCGCCTAGTATCGCCACAGGTATATGCATGGCCGCCCTCATCCCGACCACCGGGCCAAGTTTAACGAAGAAGCCGATGGCAGAACCCAAGGCTACAGTGCCAGCTACCCCTGGCCCAAACAACATGGAGATCATGATGGGTACGTGGGAAGCAAGAGTGGCTGAAAAAGGCCCAATAACGACTCCAAGCACTCCTCCCAAGGCTAGAGGAATAATCAGGGACAGCGCCAAGAGCAGGGCACCGATTGTCATGTTCCTTACATCGAGCCCTCTCACGTGTTTCATCTCCTGTCAAATATGTGTCTGGATGCGTATGTATCAGCTATCCGCCGATACAGTATATCAGGTGTCTTGTCAGGTGTAAATACACCTGGCCTCATATCCCCCACATGGCTTGGCCCCAACAACACAACCACCGGCTAGGAAAAACCCTCCTAGCCGGTGCGACCTTACGTTATTGCAGACTTTCAGGCTCAACCTATGTCATACCGTATACCGCATGGGCATATGCCGTATCCCGTGATTGCCTGCAGTCCCTGCACCCTGCCGGCAGCAGCCGGCGTCCGGCAATTTAGTAAGTGAACAAGTGATTGCCGATTATCCTGGCGACAGGCTTCGACCACAGCCACGAATTGGTTACGATATGGTAGTTGAAGTAATAAAGAGCTCCGCCTGTGGGATCCCAGCCAGCAAGGGCATCCTTTGCTGCCCTTATGGAATCCTGGTCAGGATACGAATTGAACATCCAGTTACCTACACACGAAAACTGCCACGGTTCGTATATTACTTCGGCTATGGTGTCCGGGAACAGCGGGCTCCTAACCCTGTTAAGTACCACCGCACCCACTGCCACCTTGCCTATATACGGCTCTCCGGCTGCTTCTCCGTAAATCACCCTAGCCATAAGCATGAGCTCATCGTGGGTGTAGCTGGTATCCCACGGGCTGTAAGCCAGGGCGGTTGCCGGGACAGCGGCCACCACGCTAACCGCAACCATCAATACCAGTGCTGCATACACACATCTTTTCCTCATTCAAATTTCCCCCTCTCAGGCCTCCGGAGTTAGCTTACGGGTTTGGTGAAGGGTCAGCCCTACCGCTCTGTGAGCGGATTCACCCAAATACAAGGTGGGTCCTCCGTACCTGCCTCAACAAGGCAGGATTCGGCCGTTTATACTCAGGGATTGTAACATCCATGGCAACGGGTTTCATTAGTGGTTCTGTGGAAAACAGGGAAAATAGCGGCACCCAGCAAGTATTTGGGCACGCCAAACCAGATGCGGAAACAGGGTGCCGGAAGGCAAGTATCGAGAAGGCAAGTATCAAGCCCCGGCCGGCACCTGAGGCTCAGTCTGAGAGCAAAAACCCTTTTTCTTGGAGGATTGTCTCCAAGCGGTCTAGCTGGCGTTTATCTGATGCCTTTACGGTGTGGAGGTGGATTCCGTCGGTAAGAGAAGACAAGAGCCCTGATTGTGTGGTTTCGATGGCCTCCATGAACCGCTCTACATCATCAGGGGTAGCGATGGAAAGCTGGCCTGTGAGCTGGCCGTAAACCGGATGTTCCACGATGACGTCAACCACCTCAACCCCTGCATTCACCATGGTAAGCAGTTCTTCCCGGGTCTGGCTAAAATCGTGCTTTACTGCGATAAGCTTGGTTATCCCGCCGCTTCTGGGCACGTCCCAGATGGTATAACCTCTAGGCGTGGCCAGGATAGATTCTCCCTGAGCCCTGAGAAGCGCTATGTCCTGGACTATTACCTGCCTGGTGACACCCAATCGGGCGGCCAAGGATGCCCCGGTCACAGGCTTGGGAGAAGCCGAGAGGATTTCTAGTATTCTGTTCCGCCTTTCCTGAGCTCCCATGGGTTCACCACAACAACAAAGTACTAATACCGAGGTCAAATCCAGCCATCCGATATCATCTTACATTGCTTTCCATACCCCGGCAAGCCGGCGCCTAAACACCTAGGCAGTGCTTTAACTCTTGAACTCAGGCTTGCTCACAACATCGTACATGATGATACCTGCAGCCACTGCAAGGTTCAAGGAAGTGGATGCGCCGTATATAGGGATCCGGACCTGCAGTTCCCCAAGTTGCAGTACGTCGTGGGAAAGGCCGGTAGCCTCAGAACCCAAGAGCACTGCCAGCGGCCTGGGGTAACCGCTTATCTGGGTAATGTCATCCCGGGCCTTGCTCGAGGTAGTTACAATAGATACACCGTGCTTGTGGCACCATTGCCTTAAGTTACCGGCAGTATCAAACCTGGCCACGGGGACTGTATAAAGCGCTCCCATGCAAGCTCTTATGCACTCAGGATGGTACTGATCCGTCGACTCCCCGCAAATCAGCACTCCAAAACCAAAACAGTCGGCCGTGCGGATTACTGTACCCAGATTGCCGGGGTTCTTTACGTTGTCAAGGGCAACAAACCTGCTGTAGGCAAGCAAGCTGGGCGAATCAGGTGATATGTCATGGTAGCCCACTACCGCACCGATACCCACAGGGTTATCGCGTCCGGATATGGACATGAACGCTTGGGCGCTAGTCTCATAGCACGGGATACGGCTCTCGCCTCTGAGATGGCCTCGTAAGCAGTCTCGCTCCTAAGAAGCTCAGGGCTGTAGATCACGTACTGCACAGGGGCTTGGTTTTCCAAGGCACTGAGCACTATGGCAATCCCTTCGGCAAAATAGGCCTGCTTCTCCTGCCGGAACTTTTTATGCCTCAAACTGCGGATTTCTTTGATTATTCTCTTTGGTGCCACCGGCATATCCGTGTCTTCCCTCCGGGATGGTGTATCAGGCCCATTATACCTTCTTAGAGTACTCCCACAAAATACAAGTATGTGCCGGCCCGCAAGCCGGAGAGCCGAACCAATCGGTGTGCGGCCATGGCGAAAAAGCAAGGGCCTGGAACCGGCTCAAAACACCCGCCCAGGCCCTTGGTTTCTAAAGCCGGTCCGGACTAGGAACCGTCGCCCTCAGTCCCTGTGCATCCTGCAGCTGCCTCATCCAGGGGCCATACTTCTTGCTCTATCTTGCACACCATGGTTCCGTGGCGCGGACGCCTGGTGTAGGTGGTATGCAAGAGCTGGTGAGCCCTCTCGCTGAGAGGCTTGCCGAGGAACGTATCGTACAGTTCCTTAATGGCCGGGTTTTCGTGGGCTTTGCGCAGGGGCATGTTCCGGTCCGCTTCATATATGGCGGCTATCCGTTTTTTCCGTATCTCTGTGTCAGTGGGGATGGGCTGGCCGCCACCGCCGATGCATCCGCCAGGACACGTCATAATCTCGATGAAGTGGTATTCGGCTTCACCGGCTTTGACCGCATCGAGCACTGCCCTGGCGTTGGCCAGGCCGTGGGCCACTGCCACCTTGAGCTTGGTACCGTCGAGGTCAATCGCAGCTTCTTTGACCCCTTCAAGCCCCCTGACATCTTCGAAGTCTATTTTGTCCAAAGTCTTGCCTGTATACAGCTCATACGCAGTCCTGACTGCCGCCTCCATCACCCCGCCTGTGGCACCGAAGATGACCCCGGCACCTGTGGAGATCCCCAAGGGATCATCGTACTCGTCCTCGGGGAGATTTTCGAAATCGATACCCGCCTGTTTGATCATCCTTGCAAGTTCCCTGACGGTGAGCACGTAGTCGACGTCCTGGTACCCAGATGCGTTCATCTCAGGCCTCTGGCATTCGAATTTCTTGGCAGTGCAGGGCATGATGGAAACCACTACCATGTCAGCAGGATCTATGCCCATCTTCTTGGCGTAATATGTCTTGGCTACTGCCCCGAACATCTGCTGGGGCGACTTGCACGAAGACACGTTGTCTGCAATATCAGGGTAGAAGGTTTCCATGAACTTGATCCAGCCAGGGCTGCACGAAGTTATAAGGGGCAGAGGGCCTCCTTTTGCCAGCCGGTCGAGGAGTTCGGAACCTTCCTCCATGATGGTTAGGTCAGCTGCAAAGTCGGTGTCAAATACCCTGTCAAACCCCAGCTGCCTCAAAGCACTTACCATCTTGCCGGTGCTGATGCTGCCCGGAGGCAAGCCAAACGGTTCACCGATGGCTACCCGGGTGGCAGGCGCAGTCTGGACGATCACAAACTTATCAGGATCGCCTAAGGCCTCCCAGACCTCTTCGGTGTAATCCCGCTCGTAAAGGGCTCCTACGGGGCATACCAGCACGCACTGGCCGCACATAATGCAGGTGCTGGCACCCATGCCTTCGCCCCAGGCAGGTGCAATCGTGGTGTCAAATCCCCGACCCACGGGCCCGATGGCGTTTACAGTCTGCACTTTTTCGCACACTGCCACGCATCGCCGGCACAAGATGCACTTGTTGGGGTCACGGACTATGGCCGGGGTTGACATATCCACAGGTTCCTCTTCCTTGGGTGACTGAAACCTCACGCGCCTGATCCCCAACCGGTCTGCCAGGGTCTGGAGTTCGCAATTGAGGTTCCTGGCGCACGTGGGGCACTCATATGGATGATCCGACAAGATAAGCTCCACGGTAAGTTTGCGTGAAGCGCGCACGGCCGGGGTGTTGGTGCGTACCACCATGCCGGGACGTACAGGCGTCACGCAGGCGGCCTGCAGCGTCTTGGCACCCTCTACCTCGACCACACAAACCCTGCAAGCACCTATAACGTTAATATCTTTCAAGTAACACAGAGAAGGAATGTCGATTCCTGCTGACCTGGCAGCTTCTATAATCATAGTACCTTCTTCAACTGTTACTTGCTTTCCGTCTATGGTTAAGGTTACCAATGCCATCCCTCTCCCCCCTCACTCTTTCACGTCGCACCGCAAGCACCGCTGGGCCTCCCTCTGGGCCTCGCGGGCATCGTAGCCTAGTTCGACTTCAACGAAGGAATTGACCCTGTCCTCCACAGACAAGCACCTGGCAACTACCCTGGGCATCTTTTCTTCGATCACAGGGGCAGTGAGCTTCCGGATGTGCTTGGATCTGGGCACCACATCAGGGCTGCCTCCCAGGTATTGATTGATGGCTGCAGCAGCCTTCTTGCCGCCTTCGATAGCCTCGACCACGGTAGCCGGCCCTGTGACGCAATCACCGGCTGCAAATACTCCCGGGATACCGGTTTCCATGGTCCTGGGGTCCACGGCGAAAGTACCGTCCCTGTTGATGTTAAGCCCGGTGTCCTTAAGTACATCTGATTCGGGGTTTTGTCCGATGGCTGCGATGAACACGTCGCATTCAATGTCGAATTCGCTGCCCTCTACAGGATAGGTCCTGCGGCGGCCGGATGAGTCAAATTCACCTGAAACCATCCTGACACACCTTACCTTTTCTACCTTACCGTCTCCCAGGATCGCCACCGGGTTGACCATAGGCTCAATGGCAATACCTTCCTCGGAAGCCGCCTTGATCTCCTCAGGTTCGGCAGGCATATCCTCACGGCGGCGCCTGTAGACCACAGTCACCTTTTCCGCGCCCAACCTTCTCGCGGAACGGGCAGCGTCCATGGCCACGTTACCGCCGCCGACCACTACCACTTTCTTGCCCGTGAGGTCAACCGGCTTGCCCAGGTTGAGATCGCGCAAGAAGATTACTCCTGGCACTACGCCATCCAGGTCCTCGCCTGGAATGCCCATAGCCCTGTCTTTGTGGGCGCCTATGGCTACGAATACTGCATCGTAATCTTCCCTAATCCGCTCCCAGCTTATATCTTCGCCCACCTTGACTCCTGTGCGGATATTTACTCCCAGGCTCTTTATGACATCGATGTCGTGGTTGAGGGCTTCTTTGGGCAGCCTGTACTTGGGAATGCCCACCGCAAGCATGCCGCCGGCCACAGGAAGCGCCTCAAACACTGTAACCGCATGGCCCTGCAGAGCAAGGTAATAAGCTGCGGTTAACCCTGCAGGTCCGGCTCCCACCACAGCCACCTTCTTGCCGGTAGGCGCCTTGACCGCAAGCCTGGGCCTGGAACCGTGCCTGCTTACGGCATAATCAGAAGCAAACCGCTTAAGTTCCCTGATGGCGACAGCCTCGTCAAGCTGGGCTCTCCTGCAGCGTGACTCGCACGGATGATGACATACCCTGCCACACACTACCGGGAACGGGTTTTCCCTCAGGATTTCTTCATACGCTTCGTCGTACCGGCCTTGCCTTATGAGGTCCACGTAGATAGGTACGTCAACGTGGGCGGGACACGTGTTCTGACACGGGGCATCGAACAAGGCCGCACACACTGAAGCGGGGCATTTCTTATCCTTAATGTGGATTTCGTATTCTTCCCTGAAATACTTGATGGTGGAAAGCACAGGGTTGGGGGCGCTCTGGCCTAAGCCGCACAACGCGCTTTGTTTGATGGATTCGCCCAATTCCACCAGGAGCTCAATGTCCCCTTCTCTGCCCTCTCCGCGGGTGATACGCTGGAGGATTTCCAGCATCCGCTTGGTCCCGATACGGCACGGGGCACACTTGCCGCACGATTCAGACTGGACGAATTCCAAGAAGAACTTGGCAAGGTCAACCATACAGGTGTCTTCGTCCATAACCACGAAACCGCCGGAACCCATAATCGTGCCCAGCTCGGCCAAGGACTCATAGTCGACAGGCGTGTTGAGGTACTCCACAGGTATGCACCCGCCTGAAGGGCCACCGGTTTGGACCGCCTTGAACTTCTTGCCGTCGGGCAGCCCGCCGCCGATGTCGAACACGATCTCACCGATAGTGGTACCCATGGGTACTTCAGCAAGCCCGTTGTTGTTGATGTTTCCGGCTAGGGCAAACACTTTGGTACCCTTTGACTTCTCAGTGCCGATGCCGGCCAGCCATTCAGGCCCTTTCCGCAATATAACAGGCACATTGGCAAAGGTCTCCACGTTGTTGATCACCGTGGGCTTACCCCACAAGCCCTCATTAGCCGGGAACGGAGGCCTGGGCCTGGGTTCGCCCCTTCCCCCCATGACCGAGTTGAGCAAGGCAGTCTCTTCACCGCACACGAAGGCTCCTGCACCCAACCTTATGTCAATGTCAAAGTCGAACCCTGAATTGAGGATATTCTTCCCGAGCAGCCCCAATGCGCGGGCATCTTCTATCGCTTTATGAAGCCTTTCAACCGCAAGGGGATACTCGGCGCGGACGTACACGTAGCCTTGGGAAGCACCTATAGCGTAGCCGCATATAATCATGCCTTCCAACAGTTTGTGGGGGTCGCCTTCGATAGTCGACCTGTCCATAAAGGCTCCCGGGTCCCCTTCGTCGGCGTTACACACCACGTACTTGGGTGAACCTTCGGCCTTGGCTGCAAATTCCCACTTAAGCCCTGTGGGAAACCCTGCGCCGCCGCGGCCTCGGAGCCCGGATTTCTTGATGACTTCGATCACTTCTTCCGGTTTCATCTCCAGTGCCTTGGCCAGGCCGAAATACCCATCCCGGGCAATGTACTCGTTGATGGACTCAGGGTTGATAATCCCGCAGTTTTCCAGCACCACCCTGGTCTGCTTGCTGAAAAACGGTATCTCTTCAAAGTCAACTATAGCCGCTTCGGTTTCCGGTTCCCTGTAAAGCAGCCTTTCCACTACCCGGCCTTTCACCAGGTGTTCCTCAACAAGTTCGGGAACATCGGCTTCTTGGACCTGGCAGTAGAACACGCCTTCAGGGTATACCATCATATTGGGGCCGAACCGGCAGAAACCAAAACACCCGGTTTCCACCACTTTCACTTCTTTATCTAAACCAACTCGGGCAATTTCAGATTCCAAAGCTTGTTTGAGGGAAATGCTGCCCGATGCATGGCATCCAGTTCCGGAACATACTAGGATGTGACTTCTGTAAAACTCCATCAGGCCTCTCCTCTCTCACTCAGGAATTATCTTCTACGTTGATAATCCATTGGTCGATGGGCTTGTGATTCACAATGTGGGACACAACAATCTGCCTTCCCCGGGAAGGATCCACGTTGCCGTAGAGCACCTTGGGTTGTCCGGGCATGTGGACTTCAACGATAGGCTCTTTGGCGCAAAGCCCTATACAACCGGTTTCAGTGATGGTAACGTCGAACTTCCTGCGCACTTTGAGTTCGTCGATAATTGCAAGCATGGTTTCCCTTGCGCCTGCCGCGATACCACAAGTCCCCATCCCTATTACAATCCGGGGACTGCCTGAAGAAGTACGAAGCCGTATGTCTTGCAGCGTCTCCTCCTTCAGACGCTCAAGATCTTCCAGTGACTTCATGAAACAAACCTCCCCTGTCGGGACGATAGCCTGCCGAGCTTAATCCGCCCCTGAGTTTCTCCTCGAATTTTGCAATAAAGGCTAACTGGCCTTCACCTTCCGTGCGGATTTGTCTTGTGTCCAGCCGGAACACGTCCTTAGGCCCTTGGTATTCAAAAACCAAATCTATCAGCGGATTGCCTGCCACAAACGAAACCAGGGTAGCTGCTACATCACCAAGAGGCTGCCTGTCAGGATGGCTTAGCCGGTAACTGACAGCAACCCGGGTTCCCCCTGATTCATTGGACTCTATCGATACCGACCCGCCTGCCATGGCTGCTGCCTGAGCTGCCAACGGCAGCCCTAGCCCTACTTTCTTGTGGCCTGATGAGGTGTAGAAGGGATCCAAGACACGAGCTTGCTCAGCAGAACTCATACCCTTGCCGTCATCTGAAACGGTGATTTCAAGCAGGTCGTTTGCTTCGTCCTCAATTAGGATCACATGGACATTGCGTGCGCCGGCATGGGCACTGTTCTGCAGCAGATCAAGCAAGTGCAAGGACAAGTCTATAATCCTGCCCACCTCCTAAGCCAAAAATCAGGATTAGTCTCCGGCTACCTGGCTTTCAGCCTCTGCCTGCGCCCGGTAGAAGTTGAGGATGGCCGGTACCTTGTCTTCAGTCATCCGTCCATGGGTATCTTTGTTCACCGTCATTACCGGTGCCAAGCCGCAAGCACCCAAGCACCTTACCACCTCGATGGTGAACAGGCCGTCGTCGGTGGTATCCCCGGCCTTAATACCCAGCTCCTTTTCGAGCCTGGCCAGGACTTCAGGTGCCCCCCTCACGTAACAGGCAGTACCCTGGCAGATAGAGATAACGTATCTGCCCCTGGGCCTTTCCCTGAAAAGGGAATAAAAGGTAATGGCTCCGTAGACATCGGAAAGGGAGACGCCTAGAGTTTCCGCTACCCGGACTTGAACCTCTTTGGGCACGTAACCTAAGCGCTCCTGCACGTAGTGAAGCACCTGGACCAGAGCCCCGCTGTCGCCTCTGTGCTTTTCGATATGCTGCTCAATGTCCAGGTAGGCTTCGGCACAATCGCATTTGTGCTCCGTGTGTTCCGTCATTAGTTCCCCTCCTTCCGGTAATATGCAAACAGTTCTTGTTGAACTGAATTGCACAAGCTCACGTGCTTCTGCAGCAAGGGCACAGCCGTTACCGGGACCCTCCAAGGGCTTGATACAGCAATCCGGACATCTCGAAATTGCTCCTGGGAGTCCACAGGATGGTAACTCCTTCTTTTCTCGCCCTTTCGCGTGTCGCATCAGGCACCTCACGCCCGCACACTATGACGCATGCCAGATCCAACAGGCTGGCGACTGCCACTACGTTTTCGTGGGTCTGTACCGTCAGCCAAACATAGCCTGGCTTGGCGTGGGCCATAACATGGGACAACACGTCACCTGAATAGCCGCCTTCAATCACCCTGAGCCGCCCTTCTGTCGAAATGGCCAGCTCTTCCAGCCCAAATTTGGAGATCAAATCTCTTACCTGCATTGACTCTTCCTTTCTATGCCTCATGGCTTTGATGTTGGCCCTCCCATGGCAGGGGGACGTATTCCCGCCAGGTCTTTCACTTCCTGGGCAAGGGTTTCAAGACGCTGGCGCAGCTTGAATATGCAATCTGATAAGGTGCCCCGTCCGAGCACCACATCTTCAGCAAAAGCCCTGCATGTAGGAGCCCCGCACGACCCGCAATCCAGGCCGGGAAGCTCCTTTAGCACCCTTTCCAGCTCGGCCAGCTTGCTCCTGGCTTCCTGAGCATCCTCATCCAGCCGGAATGTAGGCCTGGGAAGGATCTCCACGCTCATCCAAAGCGCAGGGTCATCTGGAGAAATATCCCTGATCACAGGGTTGGGTGGTGCTTCCAGGTTTGCCTGGGCTAAGTCGGTGAGCCTGGCTTTAGCCACAAAGGGATTGGCGACTGCAAGGCAACCCCCGACACATCCCCCGGAGCATGCCTGGGCTTCCACGAAATCAACGTCGCTTAAGGCACCTTTTTCAATCTCTTCAAACACCGAGGCCACATGCATGATCCCATCTACGGCTAAGCCTTTTAGGTCAATCGCCATGAGCTCGCCGCCAGACCGACCCCACCCAAGCCCATATCCTGAAGACTCAGGAAACTCAGCTCCGGCTGTCACCTGAGACACATGCCGTTTCACCCACGCGTATGCCTGGTCCATTGAGATAGCCGCGTCCACGTTGGACCTGCCCCTGCCCACAGGCTGTCTTGCCGCCGTGATTTTGGCAGGACAAGGAGAGATGAACACGGCAGCCGGGGATCTTTCAGGGTGCTCAACCTTGGCCTTGTCCTTTGCCAGCCACGCTGCAATTTCCATGGGCGCCTCGCAAGGGATGAGATGTTTTAGGAGGGACGGGTACTCTACCTGGATGAACCTAAGCACTGCCGGACATGAAGTGGAAATCAGGGGGCGCACCGACTTCCGCGCTTTGACGTATTCCCTCATGGCCGCTGTCACAAGGTCAGCCGCAATCGCCACGTCGAACACTTCGTCGAAACCCCCGTCAACGCATAGTGCAGCTTTTGCAATCGCCGGGGGGACATCGGAAAACTGCCCGTAGAACGAAGGCGCCACCAAAGCTATCTTGTAATCGAAGGTATCTAAGATATCCCAACCGTCTGCCACCGCCACCTTGGCGTTGTTGGGGCACCGCCGGATACATTCGCCGCAATCTATGCATCTATCCTCCAGGATAAACGCTTTGCCGTCCCTTACCCTGATCGCTTCTGTGGGACAACTCTTTATGCAGTTGGTACATCCCTGGCACCTGTCAGTTTCGAGCTTCACTGAATGGAAATACGGCAAGGCGCTGGTTTCTTGCGGGCCCGGGAATATGTGGCACACCACATGGGTGCCTGTTCCCAACTGGGAAGAAATCTCCATAGAGTCGGAACAAGCTTTGGCATTGGGCAATCCCATCCCGGCTCCGTACCCCATTTCCTTTACATGGGCAGGCGCCGTTGAGTAGCCCTCGGTCATTGCCATTTCAATGTCCTCAATTCCGGGGCCACTGTCTGTCACCACTATTTCCAGGGCACCATCCTTCCAAAAGGTGCTTACGGTTCCTTGGGTGGCATGGATCACGATGTTCATGGCCAACTCGTAAGCTACAATCAGTGCGCGTCTTGAGGCATCAGGCGGAAAACCTATGCTAAGCAGAGCCCGTTTGAGTCTCGACGTTTCAGCCCCTACTTTGCTGAATTCTCCACTGCTCACTGAGTACTTGTATAGGAGCCTTTCAGGAGCGGCTACCGCCATGCCTATTGCCTCCAAACCGTTCCAAGCCACGCAACACAATGGACGCTACCACTGCCCCTGCCAGAGCGGTGATAAGTTGGGTTATGGTAAGAGATGTGTACACAGGCGCAGGGACCTGGGTGCCCTGGGCTATGAGATACTTGATCCCAAAAGTCATCACGGCAAATTTGAGTGCCGCTGCAAACGCCATGGCAAAATATCTGTTGAACCTGTGGAGGTATCCAGACACGAGAGCCAGCGTCACGTTTCCTGCCATGATGACCGGCACCGCGGGGGCAAACCTCATTATCCCAGTGAGGAGGGCAATCCACGGGGTCAAAACCCCTACTATTGCACCGCTAACAGGCCCGATATATATCGATGCCACGTATAAGATCGCATTGATGCCCGGGCCCGTAATAGGTTGGCGCAGATTGAGGGCTTGGAAGGCAATAGCGACACCTGCAATGACTGCGGTCCTAACGACAGTACGTAGATCCATGTTCAATATGGT
>LFST01000046.1:14826-149693 GCA_001513185.1 Candidatus Fermentithermobacillaceae bacterium DTU015 | reverse complement strand
AACACTTTCAGGAAGAGGTATGAGCTGCGATGTGGAGTGTGTAACACAAATCCGTCTTGGTGTTACAACGTTGCTTCAGTAGTGCTACGAGAATGCCAACTTCCCGTTTGTGATGATTCTCACTATCGCGGTCCATTCTATCACAAAAAATCATGGGGCTGCAATCATGAAAGGATGAATACTGCCATAATTGGTCATACTCTGTGTGAGCTACGCCTTCCATACAAGTATCCTGCATGATACCCTGCTATAACAAGCATGAGGGCAATAAGATACAGCGACCACGAGAACACTACACTAACTTAAGTCACAGCTGCGCCGTGCCAGTCAAATCTCATCATGCCCGATCCATCAGATAGCCAATCACAAAGGGAGGCATCGCTAACAGGTAATCCTGGAGTTTTTTCACAGGAATCACTTCCTCTGCCGCTGGTTGAGGCATGCGCAACTCACAGCATAAGCTCATTTTCGCCAGGCCAAGGTGTGTGAGGTAACTCCGGCTACTTGCCTATCCTCTCCACAACCCTTCAGCCCTGGTGATGTCCATCACGAAAATGATCCCTGCGCCCGGCTTATCGATATCCAGCTTATGCTTTATCGCGTTCACAATGTCATCGGTCTTGTCTGCTCTGGATACGATTAGGATTATGTCCTTTTCCGGTTCAATCTGAATATTAAACAGGGTTTGTTTTTCCCTGCTGAGGACACCTCTCCCGTGGATTATGGTACCTCCAGTAGAGCCTGCCGCCTTGGCAGCTTCTAATACCTCATCCTTTGAACCCTTATTTACAACCACAAAAATGGCTTCGTACTCCAAATCGTTCACACCTTCCTTCTTCTCCGGAGGAGAAATAGTCTGTGAACCATCAGTCCTGGAACCTACATACTTGACCGGCATGGAAAACGCAATGCCGCGATGGGGTTTGCTCAGGTCCAATCGTCTGATCAGCTCATCATATAGAGCATCCTCCATATCTTCGTCTATCAACCCCAAGAAAATTTCCTTCCTCGTGTCCAATATGCCGAGCAAGTTCAGCATATCGCTGGATACGGTACCCCGTCCCAAGAACACAATGCCTTTGTCACCGCCTAAATCCCTGTATATATCAAACACCTTACGTCCTTTGCCGAAGTCCAATATGCACCAAAAAAGGATCTTCCGGTCTATCGGAGAGTCCATGGCTATTTGCCCTCCTCTTTAACTTGCCTTCTCAGCGCCCGTCTTTCACCTAATTTAACTAGAGCGCCCAAGGTTTGTATCGTTACCAACGGCATCATAGCTACCATAGCTATTACCCCAAATCCGTCAACCATGACACTAGCAGTGGGAATGCTGCTTGCAGCCCCCTGAGCAAACGCCAGCACAAAAGTGGCCGTCATAGGGCCTGAAGCGACGCCGCCTGCATCAAAAGCTATACCCACAAAAATAGGCGGCACTAAGTGGGACAGGAGTACCCCCAGCGCAAATCCGGGCAGCAGGAAGTGCCACAGCTTTAGCTGAGGTATCATTATCCTGAGCATCGACATACAAACTGCAAGCGCAATACCTATGGACAGGGCTATCAGGATCACTTTTCTCCGTATACGGCCCGCGGTAACCTCTTCTATCTGCTCAGTCAAGACGTACACTGCCGGTTCAGCCAAGACCACGACCATCCCCAGTACAAAACCGATTATTGGCAACAACCAGGTATGGGAGATAGCTATTCTCTCTCCCATGTACCTGCCAACTTCCATGAATCCGCCATTTACTCCGGTTAGGAATAAAGTAAGCCCTATGAACGTATACAGCAACCCTTTGAGAATTGAATCTCTGGTTCTTTTGTTGGTCTTGAATACTCTCCAATCAAATAGCAGAAACAATATTGTAAGGGGCGCTAGGGTAAAAACCGAGTCTCTCATCATTTGGGGAAGCAGGCGGACATAGGGCCCGATCACTCCAACATTTGGCACGAAGGCATCAGCCGCTCCCTCAATGTTTCTAAGACCCATAAGTGCACTCATTATCATGATGGCAAAAATAGGCCCTGCAGAAGCTTGACCTACCAAACCGAAGCTGTCTTCTTCAAAGGTATCCCCACCCTTTAATTGAGACACACCGTAACCCAAAGCGAGGATAAAGGGGGTTGTCATCGCCCCTGTGGTAGCTCCTGACGCGTCGACAGAAATGGCCAAGAATTCCTCAGATGTCTTAAGCCCAAGTAAGAAGATAAATGAATAAGCTAGTGTGAACACTATGTTTAGCGGTTTTGAATACAGTATCCTTAACAAACCTATTGCAACCATGATTCCCACACCGGCCGAAACCACTACCAAGATCAAAGTGTTAGAAACAACGCCGCCTGATGCCTGTCTCACTTGACCTGCAAGGATCTGCAGATCCGGCTCGGCAATAGTAATGAGAAAGCCCAATAAGGTGCCAAGGATACCAACTATCCAGGGACTATTGGTCCCTGCAAGGGCATGTCCCATAAGGTTGCCGATAGGCGCAACGCCCAGACTTGCACCAAACAGGAAGATTCCAAGCCCCATTACCACAACTAACGCACCTATCAGGAATCGAATAAGGAGAGTGCTTTCTATAGGCACCACAGTCAAGCTTAGTACGACAACAATAATCGTTATGGGCAGAACCGATAACGATACTTCTCTCAGCCGTTCCAGTAGGATGTTCAAGTAATCTCTCCTTTCCGCATCGTCATATTGCACTGTGTATCATGAAGCTATGTGCTGGAGTTCCTATTTTGGCGCAAAGTTACTCCACTTCATCATACTATTGAACCGAAGACAAGGCAATGATGAGCTGGGGCGCCAGGGTAGAGGACTCACCCAACTCCGTGGAGAACTTCTCAAAAAGACAAAAGCAACCAACACCTACCCGCTTCAAGCCGGAATCAACGGGAAACAAAGGAGGGAGCACCTTGTCTTCCAGGGTTCCTATAACCTTCGACAGGTACTTGCTGTATTCAGAAATCAAACAATACCTTGAAAAAGTAGCAGCCGAATATCCGGACCTATGCAGCCTAAACTCTATCGGCAAAAGCTATGAAGGACGGGACATTTGGGCACTTACCATCACCGCAGGGGGAACAGCCAAGGCCTCTGAAAAACCCGGGATTTACGTCGATGCAAACATCCATGCGGGCGAAGTCACCGGAAGCATGGCAGCCTTGTACCTCATAGACTACCTGGTGGGGAATTATGGCACTGACGACGAGGTCACAAAGCTGTTGGAACGGGTCACTTTCTACGTGCTTCCCCGGGTCAACCCTGACGGGGCGGAGCTTTACCTGACAACTCCCCACATGCTGAGAAGCAGCGTAAGGCTGTGGCCTGACGATGATACCCAAGACCTGCCAGGGCTTTATCGGGCGGACATAAACGGCGACGGCAAAATCCTACAAATGAGGGTCAGGGATGACAACAAGGGCGAATGGAAGGTTTCGTCCAAAGATCCCAGGCTGATGGTTCCCAGGCAACCAGGGGAAACCAAAGGCCCATTCTACAGAATTTACCCTGAAGGATATATCAAGGACTACGAGGGTGAACCTTTCACAGTACATAAAGTACCATGGGGCTTGGATCTCAACCGCAACTTCCCCTCCAACTGGGAACCCGGGGTACCGGGCGGCGGGGATTATCCTGCCAGGGAACCGGAGACCCGGTCCATAGTACAGTTCATAGTAGACCATCCCAACATCGGCGCAGTTCAAGCCCTCCACACCGCAGGCGGCTTCTTTTTCAGAAACCCCTGTAAATACGAAGAGAGCAAGATGGATTCCCAAGACCTTATCGCCACCAAGGCCATTGCCCGCCAGGGCACCAAGGTCACCGGGTACCCGGACGTCAAGTCGCCCAACAGTTCAACCTTGACTGAATGGGCATATGAACACAGGGGCATAATCGCCTACACCACAGAACTCTGGAACCGCTATGAACGGGCCGGCATATCCCTTGAAGACGTAAGGGACAAATCAGACCCGGATAAGTTCCCTGATAAGTTCGAGGAACTCCAGCTGAAGCTGCTTGAGTGGAACGACCGCGAGCTTTCAGGCAAAGGGTTTACAGACTGGACCCCCTTTGAACACCCCCAGCTGGGGCAAGTTGAAATCGGCGGCTGGGATAGGAAGTTCTGCGTCCAGAACCCGCCGCCTCATCTGCTGGAAGAAGAATGCCGCAAGGCCACTTTGTGGGTTCTGCAGCACGCCTCTGCCTTACCCTGGGTCAACATTACCGATATCAGGGTAAGTGACCTGAACGGCACCTTGAAGAAGGTAACCGCCGTGATTGAAAACTGGGGATACCTGCCTACAAACATCACCAACAAGGCTGTGCAGCTTAAGGTTGTTAAGAAAGACTGTGCTGAACTCAAACCAGGGCCTGGGGTAGAAGTAATAGGCAAAGCCCAACAGGAAACTGATTTCCTGGAAGGCTACATGAGCGGCACCAAAGGCCCTGCCAAGTCAGCGGTCCAGCTGTCGTGGGTGATCAAAGTACCTCCCAGGCATCCCGGGCAATCGCCTCCTCCCTGCTTCACCGTTGAATACAGGAGCCAAAGGGGCGGGGTTACCAGGAAAACCTACAGCTTGGAATGATAAAGATACCCAGGTCTTGCAAGAAATAAGAGTCGTGAGCCTGATACCTGTCTCACGACTCTTGCGTTTACTTGAACATAAGGAACCTGCTTCAACCGGAAAGCTTTAACCGGCGGTTCACCCGCCAAGCCAAACCCTATTGCTGTGCCTTGGAAACTTCCTCAGGTTCCAAATCCTCGCCGATCACGATGATTTCGGGTTCGATCACAACCCCGTAGTTCTCGTATACCTTGCGCTTTATGAAATCCATCAAGGTAAGCACGTCCTTGGCAGTGGCGCCGCCGCTGTTTACGATAAACCCTGCATGTTTTGGCGAAACCATGGCGCCCCCGCACGAGAATCCCTTGAGCCCCAGCTCTTCTATCATTGCACCGACATACCTGCCAGGAGGCCGCCTGAACGCGCTCCCGGCGGAAGGCATATTCAGCGGCTGCTTCGCTTCCCTTTGTTTGAGATGCTCCATCATAACCTGGCGGATCCTGTCCCTGTCGCCCGGCTCAAGCTCAATCTCCACATTGAGGATAAGGAGATCCTCGTTGTGCAAAAACAAAGAGTCCCTGTATGCAAACCCGATCTCATCGCTGGGAATCCATTCAGTAGTGCCGTCGGCCGTTGCCACTTCAACCCTGCTTACCAAGGAACCTACATCGCCTCCGTAAGCACCTGCGTTCATGGTAACCGCACCGCCCATACTCCCTGGGATTCCCACTGCAAACTCCAGGCCGGACAATTCATAGTCGGCGCTGGCTTCAACAATCGTCTGAAGCAGGGTTCCGGAGCTGACCATGAGGCTTTTGGAGCCGTTTCTTTCGATCCCTGTGTATCCTGAGGCCAACTTGAGTACGCAGCCCCGCACGCCTCCATCTCTCACCAGCAGATTGGTCCCGTTTCCAATGGTGTGGCAGGGTACCTTAAGCTGCTTGCACATCACCCAGGCCTTGATTGCATCTTCACGGGTACCGGGGATGATGAGGAGGTCACATGGCCCACCTATCCGGAAAGACGTATGATTTGACATGGGTTCGGAAAATAGCACCTGAGAGTTGCTCAATGAAGACGCGATGTGTTCATAGATCTCCCTGGAATCAGCGCTTCCACCGCCCATGGCCGCTCCTCCTCTCTCAATAAACTATGCTCCCTCATCATGATAGTAGTTTGTCCCTTAATATTGTATTGACCTTGGCCGGGTTAGCTTTCCCTTTGGTGCGCTTCATAACCTGTCCGACCAAAAAGCCAAGGGCTTTAGTCTTCCCTGCCTTAATTTCTTCTACTACCGATGAGTGCTGTGCTATAACCTCGTCTACGACCCGTGCAATGCTCTCCTCATCTGAAATCTGTTCCAAACCACGCCCCTTAACTATTGTACGCGGATCCTGCCCGGTCTCAATCATGAGAACCAGTACGTCTTTGGCAATCTTGCCGCTGATAACACCTTCGTTAATAAGTTCGAGCATCGATACAAGATATTCAGCACGCAAAGGGATATTTTCATATGGTATGTTATTTGCCTTCATGTAGCCCAGGAGTTCCACCATAATCCAGTTGGAGGCTGTCTTAGGATCGGCGCCCAAGGCAACGCAGGCATCGAAAAACTGCGACAACGCAGGATCAAGGGTAAGTACTTGGGCGTCGTACTCTGGAAGCCCAAGTTCATCTACATAGTAGGCCACAATTTCGTCGGGAAGCTTGGGCATTTCCCTCTTGATCTCCTCGATGAACCTGTGGCTTAGCTCCAGCTTTGGCAAATCAGCGTCAGGGAAGTACCTGTAGTCGTCGCTGGACTCTTTGGAACGCAATGGCTTGGTAACCTGTTCGGTTTCATCCCAGTGCCTGGTCTCGCGTACTATTTTCCCGCCCTGGCTGAGCACTTTGACTTGCCGCTCAAACTCATACGCCAGGGCCCTAGCCACCGCTCTGAACGAGCTCAGGTTCTTCATCTCCACGACTACCCCGGGCGCTTTGCTGCCTTCCGGCCTCACCGAAATGTTGCAATCAACCCGCATGGAGCCTTCTTCCATCTTCACGTCAGAAACCCCGGCAAATTTGAGCACCCGCTGGAGCTTCTCCAGGTATTGCCTGGCTTCTTCAGGGGATGACATATCCGGTTCGCTGACAATTTCAATCAAAGGCACTCCTGCCCGGTTGCAGTCCACGAGCGAGTACTCAGCGGTGGTGATCTCGTCGCCGGCGTGTAGGGATTTGCCTGCGTCTTCTTCAATGTGGACCCTGTTTATTCTTATCTTCTTCTGCGGGTCGTCTATCCAGATGTGCCCATTCTGGGCAAGAGGTTCATAGTACTGGGTAATCTGATATCCCTTGGGCAGATCGGGGTAGAAGTAGTTCTTGCGGTCAAACCTGCTTACAGGATTGATGGTGCAGTTAAGGGCCAGGGCCGCTCTGGTAGCCAGCCGCACCGCTTCCATGTTGGCCTGGGGCAACGCACCGGGCATCCCGAGGCACACAGGACATATATTTGTATTGGGCGGATCTCCGAACCGGGATGAACACCGGCAGAACATCTTGGTGGCGGTAGCCAACTCTACGTGGACTTCCAACCCAATGGTCATTTCATACCGATCAGTCAACTAACTCACACTCCCTGACAGGGCCGAGGTTTTGCCGCATATGGCGGACCTTCTCGCGGATCCCTGCCCCGATTTCTTGCTCCAAACAGTAGCCTGCCCTGAGCACAGTTTGCTCGTCAAAGGGCTTGCCGATTATCTGCAAGCCGCAAGGTAGGCTCACGCCATCACACTCTGCGAATCCCATCGGCATGGAAAGGGCACATACCCCAGCCATGTTGACAGGTATTGTAATCAGGTCAGCAAGGTACATGGTCAGGGGATCCTGGATCTTTTCTCCTATCTTGAACGCCACATCAGGCGCGGCAGGGGAAACGATTAGGTCAAACCTTTCAAATGCCTTCTGGAATTCATCTTTGATGAGGGTCCTTACCTGGGCCGCCCGCCTGTAATACCTGTCTTTGTTGCCGGTATCCAGCACAAAAGTACCCAAGATGATCCGCTTGATTACTTCCTTGCCAAACCCCTCCCCCCTGGACCTGGTGTACATCTCGTCCAGGGTGCCGGCGTCAGCCCTCCGGCCGAACCTGACCCCGTCAAACCTGGCTAGGTTGGATGAGGCTTCGGCAGCAGCAATCACATAGTAGGCTTCAACTGCATGGGCTAGCGAAGGCAGGCTCATTTCTTCAACGATCATACCCATGTCTTCCATAGTGCTGAGGGTGCTCTCGAATACCGCTTTGACCGGAGCGGACACTCCCCTTAGCAATTCCTGCGGTACGCCCACCCTGAGCCCGGCCACGTTACCATCGAGTGCCTTGGTATACGTCACAGGCTCCTTGGCGTGCGATGTGGCATCCAGGGGATCGTGCCCGGCGATAACCTCCAAGAGCAGGGCACAATCCCAAACACCTTCCCCAAAAGGCCCTACTGTATCCAAAGACGAGGCATACGCCGTCACGCCATACCGGGACACCAGCCCGTAGGTAGGCTTGAGCCCGCAGATTCCGGTAAAGCTTGCAGGCTGCCTGATGGAACCTCCCGTATCAGTCCCCAACGCCAAAGGCGCCATCCCGGCCGCAACCGCAACCGCTGATCCCCCGCTTGAGCCGCCTGGAACCCGGCTCAAGTCCCAGGGGTTCCTTGTGACTCCGTAGGCCGAGGTCTCGGTGGAAGAACCCATGGCAAACTCATCCATGTTGGTCTTCCCGATGATGACTGCGCCTTGTTCCCGCAGCCGTCTTGCCGCGGTAGCGTCATAGGGGGCGATCCAGTTTTCCAAAATCTTAGAACCACAGGTACAGCCGGCGCCTTTTACGCAAATATTGTCCTTGATCGCCACAGGCAGCCCCGCCAAGATCCCCGGAGAGCCGCCATCCCGCAGCTCCTTGTCTATCCTGGATGCATCCGCCCTTGCCGCAGGCTCCAGCACTTCGATAAACGCATTGGTTTGAGGGCCTATTTCCCTGATTGCGTCAAGGTAAGTTTCCACTACCTCAGCGGCGGAAACCTCCCCTGATGATATGTACCTCAAAATATCCCTTGCGGGCATACCCCGTATCTCCATCTACCAGACACCTCTTTTGTCTAAACGCCCTGAGATTCTCTAGGCACTTTGAAATAACCGTCATGTACTGAAGGGGCGCACTCCATCACCAATTCCCGGCAAAGGCTCTCATGGGGAAGGTCTTCAGCCGGTTCCATAGATTCTGCTCCCATGACAAAGGTAGGCGGCACGCCTTCCACATCTACCTCAAACAATCTACTTATGCGCGCCAAGATAATCTCAAGTTCCGTAGCTATGGTACTTTCATCTTGGGGGTCCAGGTCTATCCTGGCAAGATGAGCCATTCGTTTGATATCAATTTCCATCTACAGAACTCCTTCCATGGATAAGATCAAGAAATTCTTGTTCCGTCATCACCCGCACTCCCAAGGCTCTTGCCCTGTCTAACTTGGAGCCGGGAGAACTACCTACCACCAGCGCAAAGGTGTTGCGGGATACCGAAGACGACACCTTCCCGCCCAGGCGTTCTATATGTTCCTGAGCTTCATGACGGGTCATACTGCTAAGGGTTCCTGTAAGCACCAGAGTCTTGCCTGACAGAGGCCCTGTTTGTTCCGTGTTAGCTTGACGCCCGATAGCGGCTTCCACCCCTGCGCTTCTTAGTTTGTCTATCAATTTTCTCACAGAGTCTTGCCTGAAAAACATCACAACCGCTTTGGCGGTTTCAGGGCCCACGTCTTCAACCTGCATCAGGCGTTCCTCTGTAGCATCCATGATCTCATCGAGGCTGCTGAAGTGCCTGCTCAATACGGCTGCAGTACGCGCCCCCACATGCCTTATGCCAAAGGCGTAGATAAGCTTGTGGAGAGGCCTGGATTTGGACGCCTCTATGCTCCTTACAAGGTTGCTTACAGACTTCTGCCCCATCCCTGGAAGCTTTGCTATGTCTTCCTGGGTGAGGTTGTATAAGTCCCCGGCATCGTTAATCAGCCCCGCTTGAAGCAGCGATTCGATAATCGCAGGCCCCAATCCTCTTATATCCATAGCATCCCTGGAACAAAAATGGATCAAGCTTTCTTTGAGCTGGGCAGGACATGAAATATTGATGCACCTATGGGCCACCTCGCCGGCAGGCCTTACCACCGGGGAACCGCATGACGGGCACGCTTCCGGCATGGAAAACTCTACTTCTTCACCTGTGCGCTTATCCTTCACCACTGCCACTACCTCGGGTATTATGTCTCCGGCCTTTTGAAGTATCACAGTGTCCCCTATCCGTATATCCTTCTCTCTGATAAGGTCCTCATTGTGCAGCGACGCCCGGGACACCACCGACCCTGACACAGTGACCGGCTGGAGAATGGCGATGGGGGTAAGCACACCTGTCCGCCCCACCTGGACTATGATGTCGTTGATCTTGGTCTCAACCTGTTCAGCAGGGAACTTGAACGCTATCTGGGACCGGGGGGAATGGCCTGTTGCTCCAAGGGATTGGGCGAGGGCAAGATCTTGGACCTTTACCACCATGCCGTCTATGTCGTAGGGCAGTGTATGCCGCTTCTCCTGCCACTCTGAAATTATATCTATAACTTCGCCGATGGACTCGCAGTAGTAGTACACAGGCACCGGAAATCCCAAAGCCTTTAACAGCTCAAGACAACCGGTCTCAGTGCCAGGCATGGGGACATTGCCCCTAAGCTCCCTCAGTTCGTAAAACAAGGCCCTAAGCGGCCTGGAAGCGGTCACTTTCGGGTCGAGCTGTCTTAAAGATCCTGCCGCGGCGTTGCGGGAATTGGCAAACACGGCCAACCCCTGTTGCTCCCTCTCTTCATTGAGCTTTCTGAAGTCTTCTTTGGGCAAGAACACTTCCCCGCGTACTTCCAGATACTCAGGCACGCCTTGAGGCACGGGCCTCAAGGCCAGCGGCACCGACCCTATGGTCCTCACATTGGCAGTAACATCCTCACCAGATAACCCGTCCCCTCTTGTGAGGGCTAGGGTGAACCTGCCATTGTCGTACCTTAGGATTACCGAGAGCCCGTCAATCTTAGGTTCCACCACGTAATCAAGCTCCCGGGCTCTCGAGAGTTCCTTAGCCCTCCGGTCAAACGCCCGGAGCTCGGATTCTGAAAACGCGTTACCAAGGCTGAGCACCGCCCTTGTATGGGGCACCGCCCTAAATGCAGATGACACCTGTCCTCCTACACGCTGGGTCGGTGAATCGGGAGTGATAAGTTCAGGATACTGCGCTTCCAGCTGCTGGAGCCTCCTGAACAGCTTGTCAAACTCAGCGTCGCTTATGACAGGGTCATCAAGCACGTAGTACCGGTACTCATGTTCGGCTATGACCTGCCTGAGTTCGGCGATTTCCCTGGCAGCTTGCTCTCTGGACACGGCATCGCCCATTTCGCTTGGCCTACCCCCTTCTATATAAGATCATCCCAATCGAAAGCCCGGACCTCCAGAAGGTGTTGGGGAATTTCCTTGATAAACCTGGAGATCACTGTTGGATAAGGCTCGTTGTACGCTTCCCTGAAAGCAGCCATGGTAAAGTACAGGAGTTCTCTTGCCCGGGTCATGCCCACGTAACATAGGCGGCGTTCTTCTTCAATCTGATGCTCATCGCCTACAGACCTGGCATGGGGCAGCAATCCTTCCTCCATCCCCACCATGAACACTACATCAAACTCGAGTCCTTTGGCTGCGTGGAGTGACATCATCACACACGCGTCCTTGTCCTCGTCGTACATATCCTGATCGCTGGCAAGCACTTGATTTTCGAGGTAATCGTAGAGGGTTTCGCCCTTGGACGCAGACAGCCTCATGGAAACCAAGAGCTCTTCTAGGTTCTCAAGCCTTGCTTCACTCTCTCTGGTGTCCATATTGGCCAAATGGGACTTATACCCGGTATGTTCCAATACATAGGCCATAATCTCGTGGGTTGAGATGTTTTCCACGTCTGAGACAGCTTTCAAGACGGTGCCCAACTCCTGTGACGCCGCCTTTTGAGGCCGGGTGAGCCTGGGGATCTCTGAGGCATTGCACAAAGCATCAATTATGCTCAAGCCGTTTTGCCGGGCATGCTCGATTATCCTGCGCACGCTGGCAGGCCCAAGCCCCCTGGGCGGCTCGTTGATTATCCTTTCCAGGGAGATGTAGTCGTTAGGATAAGCGATCAGCCGGAGATAAGCGATGGCATCCTTGATCTCTTTTCGTTCGTAGAACCTGAGCCCGCCTACGATACTGTACGGGATGCCTGCACGCATAAACGCGTCTTCAAAGTTCCTGGACTGGGCATGGGTGCGGTACAGCACGGCCATGGATCCCAGAGGCCTTGTAGCAGACAGCCTCAGCACCTCTTCAGCTACAAACCTGGCTTCCTCGTTCTGGTTTGGCGTGATCACCATATAAATCGGGGCCCCGCCTTTCTTCGACGTCCATAACCGCTTGTCTTTCCTGAAGAAGTTGTTGGACACCACGTGATATGCCCCGTCGAGGATTACCTGGGTAGACCGGTAATTCTGTTCAAGCTTTATCACCTTGCATGAAGGGTAATCCTTTTCGAAATCCAGGATATTCCGGAGATCGGCGCCCCGGAAGTTGTATATGCTCTGGTCGTCATCGCCCACCACTGTCAGGTTCTTGTGGGCGGCTGCAAGGATCTTGGTGAGCTCGTACTGAGCCCTGTTGGTGTCCTGGTACTCGTCCACCAGGATATACTTGAACTTGGCCTGGTACTTTTCGCGGATGTGCTTGTGCTCCCTAAGCAGCAAAACCGTTTGCATGATCAGGTCGTCAAAATCCATGCCATTAAGTTCAGCAAGTTTTTTCTGGTACAACGCATATGCCTGGGCCGCTTTAGTCTCGTAGAATGATACCGCTTGCTTGGCAAGGGTGTCAGGGTCCCACAGCTTGTCTTTTGCACCGGATATAATCCTAAGCATGCCTGAAGGGCTGTATTGCCTTTCAGATAGGTTCATTTCCTTGAGTACCTGGCGCATAATGCGCAGCTGGTCGTGAGTATCCATTATGGCAAACCGGGCGTCTTTGCCGATTGCCGGATATTCTGTCCGCAGTATCCTCAAACACGCCGCATGAAAGGTCATGGCCCAGACCCCTTCGGCCTTGTTCCCCAGCAGGGCGCGGATACGGCTCTTAAGCTCATTGGCCGCCTTGTTGGTGAAAGTAATCGCCAAGATGGACCACGGCTCAACCCCTCGGGAAATGAGGTAAGCCACACGCCTGGTAAGTACCGTGGTCTTCCCGCTGCCCGCACCGGCAAGGATGAGAAGAGGCCCGTCCATATGGGTTACAGCTTGCCTCTGTGGTTGATTGAGGCCTTTAAGGATTTCGTCTGCATCCGAGTATGTAGCCGGTTGTGATTTGGTCAAAATCCATACACCGCCATCAGGAATACTTGAACACCTAGATTATAACGGATACCCTCACCGGCGGGCAAAAGCTTGAAAGCCCCAGTTGCAGGAACTCAGACTTCCGACGTAGAATAAAGATCTTGGGTTATTGCCTATTTTGCAGGTATCATTACAGATTCAGGAGGAACACACTTTTGTCAAGAAATCTGCCAGCTACGGTATTAAGCGACGGCACAATATTGCTGGAAGTGGACAATCCCGAATATGAAAACGCCCGCGATGCCATCATGCGGTTTGCCGATTTGGTGAAGAGCCCCGAGTACATCCATACTTACCGGCTGTCTGTGCTATCCTTGTGGAACGCTGCTTCGTGCGGCTTCACCCCCGAACAGGTCATTGACGAACTAAGCAGGTATTCCAGATACCCGGTGCCGGAAAATATCGTGGTGCACATAAGAGACACCATGGAAAAATTCGGCATCGTAAAGCTCACCCATGAGGACGGGAACCTGATCCTCACCTGCTCTGACGAGTTCATCATGGAAGAAATAAAGCGGTCTGACAAAATGAAGCCACACATTGAAAGACCCTTAAGCAAACACTCGCTGATAATTAAGCCGTACTCGCGGGGCTTGGTGAAGCAGATCCTCATAAAGATGGGCTATCCTTGCGAAGACCTGGCAGGTTACACTGAAGGTGATCCTCTCGACATATTCCTCTTGGACGTAACCGGGGAAGGCAAACCCTTCAGCCTGAGGCCATATCAAGAGGCAGCCAGGGACGCGTTTTGGGCCGGTGGCAGCGTGCGGGGCGGAAGCGGTGTGATTGTGCTTCCATGCGGGGCAGGCAAGACAATCGTGGGCATGGCAGTCATGGAACTTGTGGGAGCCCAGACGCTTATCCTCACCACCAACGTGGTGGCCCTCAGGCAATGGATAAACGAGCTTTTGGACAAGACCAATCTCACCGAAGATATGGTGAAAGAATACAGCGGGGAAAAAAAGGAAGTAGGCCCGGTGACCGTCACCACATACCAAATCCTGACTTACAGGAAGCGGGGCACTTCCGAAGAGATCTACCCCCACTTCGATTTGTTCAACAAGAGAAACTGGGGACTTATAATCTACGACGAAGTCCACCTTCTGCCTGCGCCGGTATTTAGGATCACCGCAGATCTCCAGGCCAGGAGAAGGTTGGGGCTTACGGCCACCCTGGTCAGGGAAGACGGCCGGGAAGATGACGTATTCAGCTTGATAGGACCCAAGAAGTTCGATAAGCCTTGGAAGGAGCTCGAGGCCCAAAACTGGATCGCTACCGCCCATTGCCATGAAATCAGAGTGGATTTTCCTCAGGACAAACGGCTTGAATACCATACAGCCGGGGAAAGGGAGAAGTACAGGATAGCGGCTACCAATCCTGAAAAGCTCCCCTTGGTAAAGGCAATCGTAGAGCACCACACAGACGACCAGATACTTGTGTTGGGGCAGTATATCGATCAGCTCGAAGAAATATCGGACCTCCTGGATGCGCCCATGATTTACGGCCAGACGCCAAACAATGTCAGGGAGGAGCTTTATGCCAAATTCAGGGAAGGCGAAATCCGGGTGCTGGTGGTGTCCAAAGTGGCCAATTTCGCAGTGGACCTGCCTGATGCAAGTGTGGCGATACAGGTGTCAGGCACTTTTGGTTCCCGCCAAGAAGAGGCACAGCGCCTCGGCAGGATTCTGCGCCCCAAGCCCCAGGGCGAAAGCGCCACATTTTACACCTTAGTCACGCGGAATACCAAGGATCAGGAGTTTAGCCAAAAGCGGCAATTGTTTTTGACGGAGCAAGGATATAAGTATACCATTTGGGAAAGCGAAAATTTCCTTGCACGGTGGAAAAGGAGTAACAGTCCATGAACCTGAGGGAAGCTCTGGCTGCACTACCCACTGAACGCCTGAATTCTATGGCTTACTTCTATGGGATCTCCTTGCCTGAGGTCCCTGAAGATGACTACGGGCCTAAGTTGGCCGAGCTCATCGCAAGCCACCTGCTTATCCCTGCCAATGCGTTGGTCGCCATGAACGGGCTCAACGACGAAGAAATCCTGGCACTCCGCATGATCACCATTTCAGGCGGAGGAAGCGGCGTAATCGTGGAACAATGCCACCAGAAGCTTAACCAGCTCTCGCGCAAATGGCGCAGGAACGGGTTCAAGGTAATAGAAGGCTTGATCTCCAGGGGCCTTGTGTTTACCAGGAGAGAAGGGTACAGGCAGAAGTATTTCGTGCCCACTGACTTGCGCAAAGTGCTTTCAGACTTTTTCCTGTCTGAAATCTTTCAAAGGGCGAGCATTGACCCTGGCCGTTTCACCCCCCGTTACCGGTTCGACTTTGCGGCTCCCCTCAGGCACATATGCTTGCTCCTATCATATGTGAGGAAAAACGAGGTCAGGATCACCCAATCAGGCTCTTTGTTCAAGAAATGCCAGGATGACTTGGTGGTCATCATAGAGGAAGACGAACGGAGCCTCGAAGAGTCCTTCTTCCCTGTAAGGTATCCACCGCGCCTGGCGTTCCTGCTGTTTTTCGCCAAATCTCATAGTCTGTGCGAAGAGCGGAATAACACCCTGAGGCTTGGTTCTGAAACCGCCAAGTGGCTGGATGTCCCGTATTCACAATGGCGCCAGGAGCTTTACAAGTACTGGAGACAAACATTTATCGAACAAGACTCAGATCTCCAGACGCTTTTATGGCTGATTGAAAGATGCCCTCAAGATACCGTCCTGTCAGTATCTGCGCTGATGGAAGAAATGGAAGCCTTGTCCACCAGCCACTCGTCCCACGGCCTAAACCTCAGGGTCGAGAAAAACCTGGTAGACATGCTGGAATACCTTGGGGTACTTGAAGTGTGCGAGGCACGGAATGATACCATGATCAAGGTGACGCCCACAGGCAAGGCCCTGTTCGGACTGGCCCCATGGCCTGAAGAGAGATTTGACACCGACATCTACGTCCAGCCCAACTTTGAGATACTGGTACCGTGCACCGTGGAGCCCAAGATTCTATGGACAATCGACGGTTTTGCAGACATAGTCAAAGTCGACCAGATGCTGGTGTACAAGCTGTCCAAAGACTCAGTATACCGTGCGATGCTCCATGGGTATCACCCTCAGACCATTGAAGAGTTTCTCGGGGAGCATTCCAGGATCCCCATCCCCCAGAACGTGAGTTACTCAATATCCCAATGGGGTACTTCTTACGGACGGATAGAGTTTGAAGACGTGATCCTCCTAAAATGCGACTCCAAGGAGCTTGCCGACGAGCTCATGATGTCGCCCAGGATCAAACCGTATCTCAAGAAGAAAGTAGGCCCGCGATACATCGTGGTAGACAGGGAGTCTTATCAGACTCTGGTCGAAGCGCTGTCGGAAGAAGGATACATGCCAAAAGTCAAATCCGGCACCAAGGCTGCCGTCAGGCATACTGAATCAGCCGTCTAGCGGCCTGGCTACAGGCATATACTTACCTGTCTTCCTGGAAGCAGCATCGTAACTCCTGAGCCAAGCGAAACAAGCTACCATGCCGCCTGCGGCAAACACAGCTCCCCATACTGAAGGGTTACCCAAGAACCTGCCCAGCAACCATCCTAGCGCATAGCCCAATCCTAAACACAGCAGGGGTAACATATATACCAAGAACGAAAGCCTCAAGTAGTCTTCATCCGGGAGTTCTAAGACAACCAAATCGCCGGGTTTCGGATTGCCGGTCTTCACGGCTTCCACGACCATCACATCCCGGCCTGGGGCCAAATGGCCGCCGCACCGCCCACACGTGGAACAGGCGTCTTTCCTTTTCACCTCTACCGTAACCGAGCGGTCCTGGACTGAGACCACCATCCCTATCTCCTGCACTCCGCTACCCCCAAATTCGTCAGAATAAGATCTTGTGCCGTTTCCAGCCTACATTGAGCACGAGCCCAATTGCAAACGCATTCACTACCGACGCGGTACCACCGTAGCTTAGAAACGGCAGAGGGATACCTGTAACCGGCATGATACCCATGGTCATCCCGATGTTGACCATGCTTTGGAACAAGAGCATGCTCAGCACCCCGCCGGCTATTAGCGTTCCCTCTTTGTCGGCAGACGTAACCGCAGCTATCAAACACCTAATCAAGATGAGCACATACACGCCCAACACTATGGTTGTGCGCACAAATCCCAGTTCCTCGCCGACCACTGAGAAGATAAAGTCTGTCTCCTGGTGGGGTATGAAATCCAGCCGGTTCTGGGTACCTTTCCCCAGGCCTTTACCCCACACCGAGCCCGAACCTATGGCTATCTTGGATTGGAGCACCTGATAGCCCTTGCCCAAGGGATCCTTTTCCGGGTTGAACCCAGTCACCAGCCGGTCGATCCAGTGCTCTTCTATGGGCAAGGGTACACCCACGTACAGATAAAGCCACAACAGGAGCCCCACTATGATTATGCCCACCAGGACCAAGCTGAATATTGATTTGGCGGGAGTGCCTGCAAAATACAGCATACCTGTGACGATGGCGATAATCACCAAGGTGGTACCAAGGTCAGGTTGTTTGAGGATCAAGAACGCCGGAACTGCCAGCCACGAGTAAAATGCCACTATCGAAAAGATGGAATCAACCGGCCTGTCCAGGGAACACAACACCCTGGTGGCGAACAATATGGCTGTAAGCTTGAACAACTCTGAAGGTTGCAGGTCAAAAAACCCTAGTGAAATCCAGCGGGTGGAACCACCTGCGGTTCTGCCGACAAACAGCACGGCCACCAGGAGCAATGTGTTGACACCTAGTATCCACGGAGACAACCATACCAGATCGCGGTAGTCGATGAAGGTAGCCACTCCCATCATCAACAAAGACAATACTACCAAAAGCAGCTGCCGCTTGAGGTAATAATGTCCGCCGGTTGAATGGGTAGCACTGTCTATAAGTGGAAGCGACAGGATTTCAAGAAACAGTACCGCGCCTAAGAGCCAGAAGTCTATGCGCCGTACCGCTCTGGTTTCAATCCTGATGTTGGGCAGTTCAATCGTTGGTCTTAACCCTCCTTCTTACGGATCTCACAGGTATGTTGGCAACCAAGGCTTTGCTCCTCTCATTGCCTTTCCACTCAAATTCAAGCCCTTTTTCGTCTATCTCAACAAATTGGGAGATCGCCATTATCACGGCATCTTTCATCTGTTCCATCGTATGGGGGGCAAGGGCCATCCTGTCTTGCATGAGCACCAGCTTGAGCCTGTCTCTGGCTACATCCTTAGACTGCTCTTTCCTGCCAAACCATCCAAACAAGCCTATACCCCCTTCGTCAAGCCCTGATTAGCCTGATCAATTTTTCCCAAAAGGTTTCCTGTTCGTTAAGGTCCAGGAAAGGCACTTCCTCTCCCAGGATACGCCGGGCTATGTTCCTAAACGCTTGCCCGGCTTTTGATTTCTCAGCCGCCAACGCCGCCGGTTCACCCCGGTTGGTAGATACAACTATGTACTCATCATCAGGGACTACTCCCATAAGGCGGATGGCCAGTATATCTATAATATCAGGTATGTCCATCATATCGCCTTTGGCCACCATTTTAGGCTTTAGCCTGTTGACTATCAATCCTGGATCGTCAAACCCCGATGACTCTAGCAGGCCGATTATCCTGTCAGCATCCCTTACTGCAGCTACTTCAGGAGTGGTCACAATCAGAGCCCTGTCGGCCCCGGCAATGGCATTCTTGAAACCTTGTTCAATTCCCGCCGGGCAATCCACCAGTATGTAATCGTGATCTTCCTTTAACTGGTCAACCAGCTGCTTCATCTGGTCGGGAGTTACCGACGTTTTGTCCTTTGTCTGAGCTGCCGGGAGCAAAAACAGCCCGTCAAGCCGCTTGTCCTTAATCAACGCCTGCCTCAGCCTGCAAAATCCTTCGACTACATCAACAAGGTCATACACGATACGGTTCTCAAGGCCCATTACCACATCCAGGTTCCTGAGCCCTATATCCGCATCCACAAGCACCACCTTGTGCCCCATGGACGCGAGGGCCACTCCCAGGTTGGCACAGGCGGTGGTCTTCCCCACGCCACCTTTGCCGGATGTTATGACTATTGCTTCACTCACCGTTCTCCCTCCCAACGACTTCCATCTAAGGGTTCAACCAAGATCACGCCGTCTTTGAGCCTGGCAACTTCAGGTTCCCTTGGAGCGCCCAGTTCCCCTTCGGGGGGCCTCCCGATTACGTCCCCGATCCTTATCTGCGTAGGCTCCAGCTTGAAAGCCACTATCACCACGTCGGTAGCGCCCCCTGCACCGGCGTGGGCAAGCCCTCTGAGGTTACCCATTACGATTATGTCCCCTGTAGCCCGTACCTCAGCACCTGGGTTGACATCACCCACAATCACCACATTGCCGTCATGAGTGATGCGCTGTCCGGACCTTAGCGTTCCTTTGTACAGGAAAGTATCCGGAGTCTTTGGCGCCCGGGCCCAATTTTCGACAACTTGCTGCTTGTAATCTATGTTTCGCTTCTCCGGTTCCAATGTCCTTTGCTTATCGACAGTTTTCGCTACCGGCCTGGGCTCCTTGCCGCCGTGTATAACCTTCCTAAGCCGCAATCCATGGGGAAACGCAAGTATGTTCTGGATCTCCAGGATCTGATCGATGGAAAACTCGAGATTTCCGATATCCAGTACCACATCGGCACCTTGGAAGAACAACTCAGCCTTTTGCAAATGAGCCTTAAGTTTCTCTTTTAATATCTCGTAATCCTGCTGGTCATTGAATATAAGGCGCAGGCCGTCTTTGCTGCCCTTAAAGATCACATCTTGTTTTCGAGCCATCTTAGGTGTTCCTCCCCATGGTTAATCCATCGTTATGTGCTCTGCCTCTTGGGGCTGTGAAATCGCCAGATACGCATCGAATATCTGTCTGGCTATAGGAGCTGCCACGCCTGAGCCAGAACCGCCTTGGTCTACAACCACAGCCAAGGCAATCTCGGGATTTTCGTAAGGCCCAAATCCCACAAACCACGCATGGTCATCCCCAAGGGGGTTTTGGGCAGTTCCTGTCTTCCCACATACCTTTATCGGACAATCATGGAAGATCCAATATGCAGTCCCGCCCGGCTCATTGGTCACCCGGAGCATCCCAGCCTTTACAATATCAAAAACGCCGGGATCAACGTTAAGCTCACCGGCTACTTCCGGCAAGAATTCTTCAACCACGTTATGTTCTGAGTCTAGCACTTTGGATACAAGCCTCGGCCTCATCCTTACCCCGCCGTTGGCGATGGCCTGAGTTACCGAAGCCATTTGGATGGGCGTGTACAGATGGAAAGCCTGTCCCATGGCTACCATCATGTGTTCTGAAAACAGGAACTCCGGCTGAGCCACCCTGCCTTCGCCGTAAGCTTTTGCCTTCCATTCGGTACTTGGCACGGTACCATAGTTTTCGCCGCCCAGATCTATCCCCGTCTTCATGCCCAAGCCTAGGGCGCGGCAGTATTCAGCGAGGGTATCTACTCCAAGCCGCCTGCCCATCTCGTAGAAGTAGGTGTTGCAAGACACTTCCAATGCTCGTTCTAGGTTGACATATCCATGCCCACCCCGCCTGTGGCACACCAAAGTGGGAGCCGAAGGGTGATAGCCAGGGTCGAAAATCTCTTCATCGGGGTCTGTCTTACCCTCGGCCAGGGCTGCAACCGCGGTGACAATCTTAAAAGCTGAGCCCGGCGGGTACAGTCCTGTAGTAGCCAGATTGGCAAACCGCCATTCCCCTGATGTGATTTTCTGGTTTAGGTCTTTTGCGCTTATCCCTGAGATGAGCCTATTGGGATCGAACCCCGGCACTGAAGCGATGGCCAAGACCCCGCCCGTCTTGACATCCAGCACTACCACCGAAGCTCCTTGGGCGTCGGGGTTTTTCTCCAGGGTGCTTTTTAGCGCATCCTCTACTGCCTTTTGAAGTTCAAGGTCAATTTCCAGCTGAAGCGATTTACCTGGCTGCGGTTCGATGCCCGGGCCCACGTTGCCGGTAGGCCTCCCCCTGTAATCCACCTCTACCTGGTATCCCCCGTTTTTCCCCTTGAGGATATCCTCATAATGGAGTTCCAGCCCCTGCTGGCCCACGATACTCCCCATTTTGTAACCTTCCCACCTGGGATCATCCAGCTGGGCCTGGGTGATCTCACCTACGTACCCTAAGGTGGTGCTAAGCAGGTCATCATGGGGATAGTACCGGATGGGCTGGGGGTCTATAAACACACCAGGCAGGTTAGGGGCATCTTCCACGATCTTGGTGTAAGTCTCAGGGGGGATATCCCTGGCAATAGGCACAGGCTCAAAATACCTGCCTTCGTATCGCTTGACCTTCTCCTCGACTTCGGCCAGGTCCATCCCTAGAATCTCTGCCAAACGGGGCAAGGTGGTTGCAGCCTCGCTTTCATCAAGGTACCAGTAAAACACCGTAAATGCCGGCCTCGAAGTAACCAGTACCTCCCCGTTTCTGTCGAATACCTCTCCTCTCGGGGCAGGGATAGGGGTGATTCTCATGTAGTTATTTTCAGAAAGGGCCCGGTACTTCTCACCTTGGATGATCTGAAGGTTAAACAGCTGGGCAATAATTATGGCAAAACACGTGATTATCACGATGAGGACGAAATCCCTGATTCGCTTGAGTTCCCTGGCAGGCAAATTGCCGGAGCTGTTTTCCCTGTTTCTATAACCGAGATTCATGGCTGGTTATACCGACCCCTTTTCCCTGTTGTCCGGCCATATCATGGCTATAATCCCCGACAGTCCGTTGACCATAAGGTTGACAGGGATTATCAGTGCAAACGCCCATATCAAGCTATAGGGCAATATCCCTCTGAGGAAAAACTCCCAAGCAAGCTGGGTCTTGCTTAGCCGCAACACAGCGTAAGACACGCAATCCCCGATACCTGTGGAGACCATTGCCGCGATGCTGGCTGCAAACGGCATCCGCGGATTGAGGAATCGCCGGACCCACGATGTTACCATGGCAACCAACGATAGCGACAAAGCACAAAACCCAAGAGTCCGCCCTACAAATACATCTTGGATGAGCCCTATGCCAAAGCCGGCTAACCAGCTGGCCGGCACAGGAACCAGCCACCCGGCAGAACATGCCAGTACGGCGCCTAAGTCCAATCCGGTGGTACTTCCCAGGTAGACGTACTGGGCCAGCAGCATTAGCGGCGTAAGCAATGCATATGCGATAAAGAAACTCAGCCTCTTACCGTTCATCTGATCATCACTAGCACTTCTTCCAGGTGTGCGAAATCAACCGCAGGCTTTACGTAACACTCTTTCACCAGTCCCGGTTGGGGCACGTAAACCTCGGCAACCTCCCCTATAACCAATCCTTCCGGATACACGCTCCCCACACCTGAAGTAAGCACCTGATCCCCAGGACGGACATCAGCATCCTTGGAAAAGAACCGCATTACCAGAGTGTCCGGGCCGCTCCCTCCGACTACCACCCCGTAGTCCCTGGACCTTGATATCAGGGCCCCTACCCCGCTTTCCGGGTCAGTGAGCAACAACACCTGGGCGCTGCGGGCATCAAGCTTTAGCACCCTGCCCACCAGCCCCTTCCTTGAAATCACAGGCGCATCCACCGTTACGCCGTCTTCGCTGCCAAGAGAAATGGTTATGGTTGAAAACCATTTGCTCGGGCTCCGCCCTATGACATCGGCTGCCTTGTACTCCTGCTCAAGCTGTTCCCTGAATCCCAGGAGTTCCTTGAGCCGCTGGTTTTCGGTTTCAATCTCCTTAAGGCGGATAAGCAGGGACTCAAGCGAATCTAACCGGCTCTTGAGCTCCCGGTTTTCTTCCAAGAGGGCTTCTTTTTGCTGGAACAATACGCTGTACTCGTCAAACTTGTGCTTGACGGCCAGGAAACCTCCAAGAAACGGCTGCATCCCTTTCCACAAGAGTTTTTCCCATAAGGAGGGGTTGTCCCCGGAACTCCCGGTAATGTTCATCAAAAATACTGAGGCGGCTACAAGAAGTATAAGGGTTATGAGCTTCTTATACGGAAACAGCCGCCTCAAAGAAAGTCATCCTTCCTCTTTCAACGCTTGGAAGAAGCCAGCACTTTTCTCAGAGTATCAATCTCTTCCAAGGCTTTTCCAGCCCCTCTTACCACTGCGTACATCGGCTCGTCCACTGTATGGACAGGCATGCCCGTTTCCTGGCTGATGAGCTTATCCAGCCCTTTGAGCATTGACCCGCCGCCTGTCATGACGATTCCCCGATCCATAATATCCGCAGCAAGTTCAGGGGGAGTGCTCTCGAGGGTTTCTTTAACAGCTTCTAAAATAGCGTTCACCGGCTCAGACAGGGCTTTCCGTATTTCCCGTGAGTCGACGCTGATGGTCCTGGGCAGGCCTGTGACCAGATCCCGGCCTCTGATTTCCATGGTCTGTTCTTGCTCAAGCTCGTAGGCAGATCCAATGGTGGTTTTTACTTCCTCAGCGGTGCGTTCGCCTATGAGCAGGTTGTAAGCGCGTTTTACGTAGTTGACCACCGCTTCATCCATTTCGTCCCCGCCTACCCTGATTGACCTGGAAGCTACGATCCCTTCCAGGGAGATCACAGCCACTTCGCTTGTTCCGCCGCCGATGTCCACAATCATGTTGCCTGTAGGTTCATCCACGGGCAGCCCTGCACCGATAGCTGCAGCCATGGGCTCTTCGATGGTATAAGCTTCCCTGGCGCCTGCCCTGAGCACCGCATCCAACACGGCCCTTCTTTCGACTTCAGTGCAGCCCGACGGAACGGCCACGATAACCCTGGGCTTGAGCAGCCCACGCCGGTAAGCCTTCCTGATGAAGTGGTGCATCATGGTCTGGGTTACGTCAAAATCGGCGATAACTCCGTCTTTCATAGGCCTGATAGCGATTATATTACCAGGGGTCCGTCCGATCATCTGCTTTGCCTCAGTGCCGACGGCGAGCAGTTCCTTGGTCTCTGCATGGATGGCAACCACCGAGGGTTCAACCAGCACAATACCCTTGCCCCTGAGATGTACCAAGGTGTTAGCGGTCCCCAGATCTATGGCAATATCCCTGGTAATATAGTTGAAAAGCCATTGCACCTTCTGCCACTCCCCTCTAAGTTACAAACCGTCAGGACTTACCAAGTAAACCACCCTGCAAAAGACTCTCTCAGGCTGATGTACTCACCACGCCCTATGATCACATGGTCCAACACGGTAATCCCCACGATTTTCCCTGCTTCAATTATTCTTTTTGTCATCCTTATATCGTCGTCGCTCGGTGCCGCATCACCGCTGGGATGGTTATGGGCAATAATAACGGCAGCCGCGCTCCGCTTTATGCAATTCTTGAATATTTCTCTCGGATGTACGATCGACGTGTCCAGACTCCCGACAGATATTACTTCCCGGTGGATGAGGTGATTTCTCACATTGAGCATCAGGATCCAGACTTGCTCCCTGTCCAGTTGCTCCATGTCGGCCTTCAACAGCTCGTACACGTCGCGCCCGCAGCTTATTTCAATCCGCGGCATAAGATGCTGTCCTGACTGCTGCAACCGCCTGTGAATCTCAACGCACGCTTTGAGTCTGGCGGCTTTGGCCATACCAATTCCTGATAGGCACATAAGTTCTTGCTTAGAAGCTTCTTTCAGGAAACCAAGCCCGGGACCGTAGTTTGCCTCACCCCAATGTAACAACTGCTTGGCTAGATCGAGCGCTGTATCCGTCTTATTCCCAGTGCCCAGCAAGATCGCAAGCAGTTCAGCATCGGACAGAGCCTGAGCCCCCACTCTGAACAGTCTCTCCCTGGGCTTCTCATGCTCGGGCCAATCCTTTATAGTCAATCTGTTCAGGGTTATGACTACCTCCTTCTATATTCCCCTTCGCAGCCAACCCCAAACATGATATCTTATGTATCTTTCAATATACACTAAACCAAAAAGTTTGTAATCAAGAGTCCGGCCCTCTTAAGTATCTCATAAAATTTCGATAATGGCAGCCCTATTACACCAGTATAATCCCCATTTATGCCGGTGACAAACAAGGCAGCCTTGCCTTGGATTCCATAGCCGCCGGCCTTGTCCATGGGCTCGCCGGTACCCACATACCATTCGATCTCATGGGGCTCCATGTGTCGCATGGTCACAAGAGTGCGGGCCACATCGCAAAACACCTGCCCTGATTTGGGCTCATAGAGTGCAATGCCGGTGTAAACCTCATGGGTGTTTCCTGAAAGGTGCTCCAGCATTTGTGCAGCTTCAGTGGGGGTCGCAGGCTTGCCCAGCATCTTTCCGTCCAGCACCACGATGGTATCGGCGCCCAGCACCACATCGTCCGGGTATTCCCGGGCTACTGCAGCCGTCTTCCCCCTGGCCAAGGCCATGGCCAGCTCCCGGGGACTCATATCGCTTGGGTCAAACCGGGATTCATCGAACTTAGAGGGCACCACCAGCGGCTCAATCCCTATAGCTTCCAGCAGGGCCTTCCTCCGGGGAGACCGGGATGCAAGCACTAACCTCAAATAGTTCACCTGCCAAGCATCAGTACCAGCAACAGCACAAGTATTGCCCCTGCCAGGTTGAGACGGATGTTAAACCCGAAGGTGAGTGAAACCACATTGAGGTCCAGATGGAAAGGCGGTTGCAACCCTATGGAAAACCCCCTGGACAGAATAGGTGCCACATCTGAAAGCACCTCGCCTATAACGCTGCCTACGATTGCCCCGGCAAGTAAGGCTATAAACAACACCCAGGTGCGGGACTGTCTCCTCATGGCCATATTCCTCCCAACTTATACCCGCTCAAACTCTACAAAATCTATCTTACCTGCAATACTATTTGAACTCAAACCCGTCAACAAGCCCTTCGGTGACAATGCTCCCGTCTTGGGTGACGTAGATAACTCCCGCACCGGGGAAGTGCTCCAAGACGGCCTGGCCGTCATCGGGCCCGAGTATAAACATAATGGTGGATAGGGCGTCTGCATCTGTAGACGAAGGGATAAATACCGTGGTTCCGCGGCAGATGCTGGCAGGATACCCTGTCCTGGGATCTATGATATGGTGGTACCTGATGCCGTCTGCTACAAAATACCTCCTGTAATCGCCTGAACTTACCACCGACATGTCTTCTGCAGCCATCACACCGATGATATCCCCAGGGTCCCTGGGATCAGTGACCCCCACCCGCCACAGGGAACCGTCGGGCTTCCTGCCCCCTGCATAAACATTCCCTCCGGCATTGATGAGGAATGATTCCACGCCTGCGTCTCTGAGTATCTGGGCCATCTTGTCGACAGCATATCCCTTGGCTATGGCACCCAGGTCCAGGCCCATCCCTGTCTTAGGGAGAAACACAGTAGCTTCATCCATATCGATCTGCACCTGGGTGTAATCTACCAACTCGAGGGCAGCTGCTATATCTTCCCCGGAGGGCACCTGCTTTTGTTCCCGGGCTGCAGACCACAGCCTGGAAACAGGCAAGATAGTGGGATCAAACACGCCTCCGGAAATCTCGGCGAAGTAGAGGGCTCTTGCGATCACCTCCAGGGTATCGTGTGATACCTTGACGGGGGCTTCCCCTGCCATCTGGTTTATCGCCGACACTTCAGAATCAGGGTTATACGCGCTGAGCAGCAAATCAAGCCGCCTGATTTCATCTATTGCCTGTTCAATGGCTTGTTCAGCATTGGGGCCGTAGGCTCTCACGCTCACATCTGTATCCATTATGTCGAACACCTGCTTTTCAACAGGTTCGCCCGTGCCACCAATAAGCCAACAGCCGCTCAAAGCAAAAAGCAGCACCGCCGGAACAAGCCTGAAGAGGATCCGCTTATTCCAGGCAGCGCTGCTATTTCGTCTGTCACCCTGCTTTGACACGTCTTACCTCCTAGGCACCAAATCCCTTTAGAGGGTATAGATTGGCACAGCCCAGGACAAGGCAAGCTCCTAAGAAGCTTGTTTGTCTTCCTTTGGTTGTTGCCTGTCTACTATAGTCTTCATTGGACACTTGGTGGCGCAAATCCCACAATTGTCGCACAGGGAGTAATCGATCACTGCCAAAGTGTCCTTATCCATAGATATCGCCTTCTGGGGACATGCCCTGACGCAGATACGGCATGCAATGCAGCCTACCTGGCAATACTTCCGGACCTGAGCCCCTTTGTCGTAGGACTTGCAAAGGATGTGCACCTGTTTGTCGGCAGGTACCAAGTCGATCACGTCCCGAGGGCACGCCCTTACACATGCCCCGCAGCCGGTGCACTTTTCCTCGATAACAACGGGCAACCCGTTGGGCGCCATATACATGGCGTCAAAAGGACACGCCCTCACGCAGGTTCCAAGCCCAAGGCACCCATAAGGGCATGTCTTTGAGCCGCCTAGCTGGTGCAGGGCATGACAGTCTTCGACCCCATGGTACTCTGCCGCTATCTGGGCACGATCATTGTCCCCCTGGCAATATACTACGGCCTTCATGGGCTCAACCGCTTCGCAGGCCATACCCATGATAGAAGCCAGCTTCTCTGCAACTGCGTCTCCCCCTGGTATGCAGGCGTTGCAGGGAGCTTCGCCCCTGGCTACCGCCTCAGCCAAACCCGCGCATCCGGGGAAACCGCACGCCCCGCAGTTGGCTCCGGGTAGCGCCGCAAGGATTTCAGCCACTCTGGGATCTTCTTCTACCTTAAACCTCTGGGCGGCCAAAGCCAGGAAGCCTCCAAACACAAGCCCCGCTATGCCCAATGTCAAAACCGCAGACAACATCTCGCTCCCTCCCTACTTTACCAAGTTGCTAAACAGCCCTGAAAAACCCAGGAACGCAAGGGACATGAGCCCGGTTGAGATCAGGGCAAGCGGGAAGCCGTCCAGAGTGGCAGGAATATCCATGAGCTTCCACCTTTCACGTATCCCCGCGAAGATTATTATCGCAAGACTCCAACCAAGGGCTCCTGCGAATCCATTAAGGGTACTCAACGCCACCCCGTATGATTTGGTGACATTAAGCATAGCAGCACCCAACACGGCGCAGTTGGTGGTAATAAGGGGAAGATATATTCCCAAGGCCTGATACAAGCCTGGTAAGGTCTTCTTCATGAATATTTCCACCAATTGCACGAACGAAGCAATCACCAGGATATATGCAATCGTCCGCAAGTATTCCAGTTCCATAGGTTTCAGCACGTACTGTTCAAGCACAGCGGTCACCGCTGAGGCAAGGGTCATGACAAAAATCACTGCGCCTGACATACCTGTAGCCATATCCAGGTTTTTTGAAACCCCCAAGAACGGGCATATCCCCAGATACTGCATAAAGACAAAGTTATTTATTAGCACGCCTGCCAGAATTATACCCAGCACTTCCATGCATATTCACTCCTTCCGGCTGCCGCCTTAACCCCTGGGGGACTCGGTTTGCTTGCGCTTGCCTGCCCGGGCTACAACGATGTTGAGCAAAGCCATCAGCACTCCCAGCGTTATGAACCCGCCAGGAGGCGTAAGCATCACTACTGCAGGCTCAAACAAGGGAGCTTTGGGAAATACAAGGCTTCCAATGGCAAGCTGGCCAGTCCCCAGGAATTCCCGTATAGCGCCGATAACCATCAGGTTAAGGGTAAAAGCCATCCCTGATCCCAGGGCATCCATTACCGAGTTCAATATCGGGTTCTTATGCGCGAAAGACTCTGCCCGATGCAAAATTATACAGTTAACCACTATGAGCGGTACGAAAATGCCCAAGATGTTATACATCGCAGGCATGTACGCCTTCATCACCAATTCCACTATCACAACGGGAGTTGCAATCAAAATGATAAAGATGGGCACGCGGATTTCATCAGGGATGACTTTCCGCAACAAAGACACAAACACGTTGGAAAAGGTAAGCACAAAGATTACCGCAATACCCATCCAAAACCCGTTAACCAAAGACGTTGTAACCGCCAGAGTAGGACACATGCCTACCGCCAGGGCAAACGTCGGATTTTCCTTTATGAATCCCTTGATAAAGTCATAACCGAGAGATGCTCGCTTTTCGTTCATCTGGTTTCACCTCCCGCCGCCTTTACGGGCCATTTTGTCATGGCCAGAACCGTAATACCTCGGCACTACGTACTTATCAATCAGCGGCGTAACAAGATTCATGAACAAGATCGCGTAAGTGACCCCTTCAGGATAGCCGCCCCAAAGCCTAATTACCAGGGTGATCAAGCCGCAGCCTATTCCCATGTACAACCTGCCCCTCGGGGTGACAGGTGAGGTCACGTAGTCGGTGGCCATGAAAAACGCACCGATAAAGGCCCCGCCCAGGAAGATGGCGCTTAGCGGATTGCCCTGGAAAAGCTCTCCGGGCTTACCGAAAATCCACGTGCCTACAGCCAGGGTACCCAGGTAACCCAAGGGGGTCCTGTAGTCTATTACATCCCTGGCGAGCAGGTATATCCCACCCAGCAAGAGCGCCAGTATGCAAGTCTCTCCAATAGAGCCGAGCCTTTGACCAAGCAGCATTTCCTTAAACGTCAATGCAGTCTGCCCCGTGGCATTGAACCCGGCAAGAGGCGTTGCAGATGTTGCTGCGTCATAGCTCATGGGATTGACCCAATCCTGGGTCATGTGCAAGGGCCACGCGGCAAGCAAGAACGCCCTGGCAGCCAGGGCAGGGTTGAGGAAGTTGTTCCCCAAACCGCCGAAAAGCTGTTTCACAACCACAATCGCAAACGCAGCCCCTATGACCGGGATCCACACAGGCACATTTGGCGGGAGTGTCAACGCCAACAGCAATCCCGTGATCACCGCGGAAAAATCGTTGATTGTGACTTGCTTCTTGACCGCTCTCTGGTAGATAGCTTCTGAAGCTACCGCAGAAACCACTGAAGCAAGTATGATCAGCGCCGCCCTGAACCCAAACAGTACAATGCCGGCTATCGCAGCTGGGCAGAGGGCTATTACCACATCCAGCATAATTCCCTGCACCGTCTTGGCACTCTTCACATGCGGTGGTGGTGTTACCAGTAGTCTGTCTCCCATGTCTATACCTCCGTATCTACACACAGGCCCAGCTCATCTGCGAGCCTTCCGCCTCGATGAAATTTCTGCCTTGGCCATCTTTATCAATTGCACAAGAGGCCTTTTTGCAGGGCAGATATAAGCACAACACCCGCATTCCATACAATCCATTGCCCTGAAGCTTTCAGCTTCTTCAATGAACCCCCGCTCGGCATAGGCCGAAATCCACAAGGGTTGCAATCCCAGAGGGCACGCGTCAATGCATTTACCGCACTTGATGCAGGGAAGGATAGGCTCTTGGACCGCTTGTTCTTTAGTGAGCACCAGTATTCCGGTAGTACCCTTCAATACCGGAACATCCAGGCTCTTTAGGGCGCAGCCCATCATTGGGCCTCCCATTATCACCTTGCCCGGAGTGCCGGCAAACCCGCCTGCCTTTTCAATCAAGTATGATACCGGAGTGCCTATAAGGGCCTTGAAGTTAGACGGCTTGGCTACCCCTTCGCCGGTAACGGTTACGACTCTTTCCACCAGCGGAAGGCCTGTAAGTATAGCCTCTGCCAACGCATAGGCAGTACCTACGTTTGATACCAAGACACCCACATCGTAAGGCAAGCCAGGCGGCGGAGGCACTTCTCTGCCCAATACAGCCTGAGTGAGCTGCTTTTCTCCACCCCTGGGATACCGGGTGGTCAGCACTGCAAGCTCCAATCCGTCGTAACCGGACATGGCTTGCTTCATGGCTTCAATAGCATCAGGCTTGTTATCCTCTATACACACGATCCCGCGGCTTACGCCTGACGCCTTCATAAGTGCCTTAAACCCGAAGATCACCTTTTCCGCCTCTTCCAGCATCACCCTGTGGTCTGCAGTAAGATAGGGCTCACATTCAGACCCGTTGAGCAAGTAAGTATCCAGATGCTTGTCCTCAGGCGGAGTAATCTTAGCAGACGTAGGGAAACATGCACCTCCGAGCCCCACAATTCCGGCTTCCCTGGCTATGGCCCTGATCTGTTCAGCTGAAAGGCTATCCAAATCAGACGCTTTAGGAGCCAGCCCTTCAACCGGTTCATGCTTGCCGTCAGGCTCAATCACAATGGCTTCTGACATGCAAGCTAGCACCGGATGAAATCTCGGCTCAATAGCCTTTACCACTCCGGAAGTAGGGGCGTGTAAGGCAGCGCTCACCAACCCCTGGGGTTCAGCTATCAGCTGCCCGCGCTTGACCGTGTCCTTGGGCTTGACCAAGGGCACAGCCGGAGCACCTATATGATGGGACATAAAAAGAACGAGTTCATCAGGAATCCCTGCGAACTCTACCGGAGCCTTCTCCGACAGTTCCTTTTTGTCAGGAACCGGCACGCCTCCGATCATCTTTTTTATGATGGTAATCACTGTTTCCACCTCAATTGCCACAACAAAAATATAACCTGGTACTTTAGTTTACAGAGAATTCAGAGATCACATGTTATACAGTGATAATTGTAGTGCCTAACCCGCCAAACGTCAAATAACAAGCCCTGTTTGAAGGTCTTGCATCCTTAAGCAATCCGGGGCTAAATTTATAATTTCTTCCTGCGATTTGAGGGAGGAATCCCCAATTGAGAGCGATATTTGGCAACCGTGCGCCTTGCAATGTCTATTCCCCGCCGGTTTAGGGCATGGGCGATTTGGCTGTCGGTGAGCGGGTTGCCAGGATCTTCGCTGCGGACCATTTGTTCGATAAGCTTCTTTATGTTGTATTGGGATACCTCTTGCCCACGCGATTCCACCCCTGGGGTAAAAAACATTTTGCACGGGAACACCCCGAATGGAGTATCCACATACTTGCCCGCCACCGCCCGGGATACCGTGGAATCGTGCATATCCAGCCGGCTGGCAATATCCTTGAGGGTCATAGGTTCAAGATGTCCCGGGCCTTCCATGAAGAACCGCCGCTGCCGCTCGACGATGGCTTCCATTACCCTTGATATTGTCAACCGTCTTTGTTCTATGCTTCTCAGCAGGAAACGGGCCCTCCTCATCTGCTTAATCAGATAGTTTCTGGCATCTTGTTCGCCGGCGGCAAGCAGTTTCCTGTAGTAGGGATTCCACCTGATTGCCAGCAAAGCGCTGTCGTTTAGAATCACCACAAATTCATCGCCAAGCCTCCGCACGGCAACGTCGGGCACTATGAAAGTGACGTGGCCGCCTGAAAACGCCGCCCCTGGTTTGGGCTCAAGGCCTAATATGGCGTCCCTGGCCCTTAACACCTGCTGAAGCGAAGTTCCGGTGCTTTGGGATATCTTGGTGTACCTGCCCTTTGCGAGATCATCCAGATGATGCTGTATGATCTGCAACACAAGCTCTCCAAGCCCTCTTGCTTCGGCCTGCAGCTTAAGGCATTCCCTCAAGTTCCTGGCAGCAACCCCGGGGGGATCGAATCTCTGGATGAGCTCGAGCACGGCCTCAACCTGCTCCGGGGTGCTGGCCGTAGCTGAGGCAATCTCCTCGGTGGTGGCTTGGAGATAGCCGTTATCATCTATGCTTTCAATGATGAAGCAGGCGATAGCCTGCTCTTTCTCGGTAAGGTGTAACACCCCCAGCTGGGACAACAGGTGCCCCCTGATTGAGGTATTAGGTTGGACAGGAGCGTAATCCAAAGGTCTCCATTCATCTGAAAGCCCGCCGGAGCTCCTGCGCGCTTCCCTTCCTCCGAGGCCGAGGTCTGAAGAGTCGAAGAAGTAAGCTATCCAGTCTTCTTCGTCACCGGGGGAATCATCGTATGATTTTTCTGCAATGTGGCCGGCCAATTCCAAGAGCGGGTTTGTCTCAACTTCCTCCAATAGCAGGGCCGACAGCTCCTGAACGTTCATCTGCAAGATCATAATGGCTTGATGCAGCTCAGGCGTGAGGACGAGCTTCTGTGTCTGAATTAGTTCTAGGCCGTAGGCCGGTTTCATGGTCCCCCTCCCATACTATTACTATTTCAACACCGCTCGTCGTTAGCCCAGGTCCAAGCCTAATCCAAGCCGATTTTCTTGGTGATCACATCCACGCTAAGCAGGTAAATTCCGGTAAGGTACTCAAGCTTTTGCTTGAGCTTGGACTGAACTTCCTGCATCACTTCAAACACAGGGAAGCCGGACTTAAGTACCAGTTCAACTTCAAGCATGGCGCCGTCGCCTGTGGTGAGCACCAGGACCCGCAGCACCCGCTTCACGCCCTCGATTTCGTAGCAGATCTTTGTAGCCATCTGCATTACAACGTTGTCTGCGATGTAGAAGTTGCCAAAGTAGCTGTATGTAGGCCTGACCACGCTTCTTTCCATAACGGCCGGCATCTTTTCCCTGGCCCTCACGAAGATCTTAAGAGGATCTACCAGGTAGCCTGAGAAGGTTTTCTTGACCTCGAAGGCGGGGGCCGGGATCACGTGCTTGCCCTCTTGCCGCCTTCGCCACAAGGCCTCCCTGATCTCCTCTTCGCTAGCTAAATCCCTTATGTCCAATATAAGCGAAGGCTCAGAGAGGCCCAGCCTTGACACTATGCGCTGTATCATTGAAACCGAAGTGCCGAGCACCAACACCCGCTCTACCTTTAGGTCCTCAAGAGCTGCCCTGACCTCTAAAGCGTGGGCGGCAGAAGTAAACACCGCCCTTCTCACCGCCGCGGTCTTGGTCTCTTCCCGTTTAGCCGATTTACCTGCGACTATCCTTGAGCCGGAAATCAACAGGCCATCGTCGATGATTGCCCGGCACCCGTATTCCTGGGCAACCCACATTGCGTGGTGGGACTTGCCCGTGCCGCTTGGTCCCACAAGAGCGATCACTTCGATGCCCTGCAGGCCCGGCTCGGTTGCTATTTCTTTCCCCGTGAGAACCACCTGAAACCGACCTTTCTCCGTTCCTCTACTTTGGGAACTGCCTCCACACCCTCAGGAGGCCTGGTATCTTCCTTGACGAAACTGCTTACCAGGCTGATTACCTTCCTGTGGTCTTCAGTCTGAGCATGCTCCTCTGCAAATTTGAGCAGTTCCGGCCAAATGGCCCTGGATATAAACCCGCTGGCTTCAAGGGCAAAGTTGGGATTGTAGTTAAGTGCCTTGACCCAATGATCCAAGCCGTCCCGGGGACTGCCCGAGGCCATGAGCACCGTGCCATGCAGGAATTCAGTATCCGACCTTAGTTTACGCTCTTCTTTGTCCTTGGGTTCAACCTGCCCGAGTTTCTCCACAAGTTCCTCGGTGAGCCGCAAGGCTTGATCTAAGTCCCCTGCCCTGTAATACAGTTCCCCCAAGATCATCTGAGGCCTGGGGCTGCCGGGATCCAGCTGGTTGATTGCACGCCAATGTGCTATGGCTTTGTTGAAATCTCCTGCGTTGACCGCCAAGGTGGCAAGGTTTTGGCGTGCAGGTATGTACGCGGGGTTTAGGGACACACATTTTTCCCACATGTCTACCGCTTTGTCCATCTCATTTTTCTCAAGGAAGGCAAGCCCCAAATTGTAGGTGGCAAACAGGTCATCAGGGTTGGCGTCAAGTACTTGCTGCCACTTGCCCATGGCCGTGTCAATATCCCCTGACATGGCGTAAGCTTCGCCCAGGGTGGTGAGGGTCATAGTATTCTCCGGTTCCAATTCATGTGCTTTGGTGAGGGCTTCGATTGCCTTGGCGTACTCCTGCTTGCCCATAAAGCAAAGCCCCTTGTTGTAGAACAAGAGGGAAGTGTCTGAACCCAACCGCTCTGCCCGCTCCAGCACTTCAAGGGCTTCGTCAAACATCTTAAGATCAGTATATATGGCACCTACGTTGTGCAGCGCCTGGAGGTTGGCGGGCTCTAACTTCAAGATTTCAAGCCATTCATCCAGGCTGTCCCTGATCCTGCCCTTGGCCAGATACAGCTCTCCCAGCTGCACCCGGGCCAGCACGTTGCCGGGAGCTGCGTCCCTGGCTTTCTCAGTTTGTGAAATGGCAGCATCCAAGTTGCCTTCAAGTGCGTAGATTTTCCCCAAGAAATAGTGGGACGGCGAATGGGATCTATCCAGAGCAATAGTCCGCTTAAATGCGTTCTTGGCTTCTTCCAGCTTGCCTGTATCAGCCCAAAGGATGCCGAGGTAATAATGGGCTTCAACATTGCGTTTATCCAACTCTATTACTTTCTCCAGGTGCTCCCGGGCCTTGTCCGCCTCTGCAAGCCTCATATACGACAGGGCGAGCTGAAGCCTTGTAGCCACGTCTCTAGGCCGCTTCTCGACGTCTCTTTCGAGGTTCTTGACAATTGCCCGAAGCGACTTTTCATCAATGTTCATGTTGCTCACGTTAACCCCTCACGATACTTGTAAAGTATAGTCGTCATTCACCCTTGTTCTTCGCCTCTAGTTGTTATAATACCTCCTCATAGATGTTCTCCAAAACTAATTCCCATCCAATCAGAATTCACTTGACTTACAATAATCCTAGTAGAATAATAGGATTAGATGCGGATAGACTTAAATCCTGACTGAGGTGAGAGAAACTGTCTTTTTCCCTGTCCACCAAAGGGCATTACGCAGTCTTGCTCATGTATGAACTGGCTAAAGCAGGAGACGAGTTCATATCACTTGCCGACGTCTCCGCTGCCCAAAGAGTATCTCAGGGCTATCTTGAACAGATCGTGATTCCCTTGAGAGAGCATGGGCTGGTTCAAGGTAAGCGGGGATTTGGCGGCGGCTACAGGCTTGCCAGGCCTGCGGCTGAGATTACCGTGGGTGAAATCGTCCAAGTGGCGGAAGGTCCCGTGGCGCCGGTAAAGTGCGTCCACGAGGATTTTTCCGGCTGCGACTGCCCTGATGATTGCAAAGCCAAGCATGTTTGGCAAAAAGTTGGAAATGCCATAGAAGGTGTCCTCAATTCCATAACTTTGCAGGACTTGGTTGAGGGGACCGTCCACATCGAAACAAAGGGGGACATTGACCATGAGTAGTCAGCCAAACCCTGAAAGGCTGGTCTACCTAGACCATTCGGCAACCACTCCGGTAAGACCCGAAGTGCTGGCCGCCATGTTACCATACTTTGCGAACAAATTCGGCAACGCTTCAAGCGTACACAGGTGGGGATACGAGGCCAGGCAAGCCATCAATGACGCCAGGGAAAAGGTAGCCTCCCTGATCGAGGCCTCTCCCAATGAGATACTGTTCACTTCCGGGGGCACTGAATCTGACAACCTGGCCATAAGAGGCGTTGCCCATTCCAGGAAGGCAAAGGGCAAGCACCTTATTACGAGCCAGATTGAACACCATGCAGTGCTCCACACCTTTGAAGCCCTCCAGAAGGAGGGGTTTGAGGTCACTTTCGTCCCATGCGACAAATACGGATTGATAGATCCGGATGACATAAAGCGAGCTATCAGGAAAGACACCATCCTGATTTCCATAATGCACGGCCAAAACGAAGTGGGCACCATAGAGCCTATAAAAGACATCGGGGCAATAGCCCGGGAGCACGGGGTGTTGTTCCATACCGACGCAGTGCAAAGCGCAGGCAAGGTCCCTATTGACGTAAGGGATATGAACATCGACTTGCTCACCGTTTCCAGCCACAAAATCTACGGCCCCAAAGGTGTGGGAGCCCTATATGTAAGGAAAGGGGTAAGGCTGGTCCCTCAGATTACCGGGGGCGCCCACGAAAGAAGGATGCGGGCCGGGACCGAAAATGTGCCCGGTATAGTCGGGTTCGGGGAAGCGTGCCGCTTGGCCAAAGCAGATCTCCCTGAAGAATCACAAAGGCTCGCAAACCTGAGGGACAAGTTGATCCAAGGTATCCTGGACAAAATCCCCGACGTGGTGCTCAACGGGCATCCCACCCTCAGGCTGCCCCACAACGTCAACGTGAGCGTCAAGTATTTGGAAGGGGAGTCCATACTGCTCAACCTGGACAGGATGGGCGTGGCTGCCTCGTCAGGTTCAGCCTGTACTTCAGGATCCCTGGAGCCGTCCCATGTGCTCCTGGCGATGGGGCTGTCCCACGAGACTGCCCATGGATCCCTCAGGTTTACCTTGGGCAGATCCAATACGGAAGAGGACATCGACTACGTGCTGGAAGTTCTGCCACCTATAGTGGAGAAACTCCGCTCCATGTCACCTTTAGGCCCAGGCAGTGGTTTATGATGTAAAGGCAGGGATGACGTATGTACAATGACAAGGTTATGGACCACTTTTTCAATCCCAGGAACGTAGGGGAAATTGAAAATCCCGACGGAGTCGGCCAGGTGGGCAACCCCATCTGCGGGGACATGATGAGGATCACCCTGAAGGTTAAGGACAACAGGATTGAAGACATCAAGTTCAGGACCTTCGGGTGCGGGGCTGCCATCGCCACCAGTTCAATGGTAACCGAGCTGGTCAAGGGGCTGACCCTGGAAGAGGCCCTGGAAGTCTCCAACAAGCATGTGGCTGAAGCCCTCGGCGGGTTACCCCCGCAGAAGCTCCATTGCTCAAACCTAGCAGCAGATGCAGTGCGGGCAGCTATCAAGGATTATTACGAGAGGCAAGGTATCGACGTAGACATCGAAGTAGGACACGATGAACACGGCCACTAACACGAACACACCGCTGAACACTAAATGTAGGAAATATGAGTGGTTCCAACAGCTGCCGGATTACCCCGGCAGCTGTTTTTTTCGCTTATTCCCTTTATTCCCACAATGTCGCTTTGCTGCTAAAATTGTCGAAACGGAACATATATCTTGGAAATTTCGTCTCAACAACATGAGTTGTTCCGATTACTATATGAGATACAAATCATCTAAACCCCAAACGGAAGTGAGAGGTAAATGCATATGTCAAAACACATAAGGCACAGCCTAAACAAACGTTCCAAACTAGCCTGCCGGGTATTGCCCGGAGTACTGCTCCTAGCTGTAACCCTCCATCTTGCACTATGTTCCAGTACCGCATGGTCTAACAGCAGCACCCCGCTTTTGCCGTCTGACTTCTCAGGTTTTAAAGGGGTTGTAGTAGGGGACGTGTGCAATCTAAGATCCGGCCCCGGTACCAACTACAGCGTCGTAGGCACAGTGCTGGAAGGCACTTGGCTTGACATAATATCCATGGAAAACGATTGGCTTAAGATCTCTTACAAAGGCAGAGAAGCATGGATCGCAGGGTGGCTGGTGGACATCGACCTGGGTTCCAGGGGCATAACCGCAGTGATCACAAGGACCGACGTAAACATGCGCCAGGGGCCCGGCACTGATTACCCTGTGGTAGGGATGACCCAGAGGGGCTACACGTACCTTGCTGAGGCCAAGCGAAATGACTGGGTAAGGGTGTCCCTGGGAGGCGGCAGGACCGCCTGGATATATGCTGAACTTCTGCAGCTCACCCTCCCGGTAATTGAAGAAACCGTGCCGGTGGCAGGCGACATGGTGGTCAATCCCCGGGGTAGTTCTGTGACTGTGTACCAAAGGCCCATCAAGGGATCTACTGTGATGGCCACCTTGAGGTCCGGGGACTCGGCCAAATATATCACTTCAAGGGGAGCCTGGATCGCAGTCCAGACTTCGTCCGGAATAAGGGGCTGGGTATACGGGCCTGATGCAGTGATTTCCGCCATAAATGATCCTGCCCTTTCATTCGGGATATCTGAAACCTCATGGTCGCTTGGCAAGTACAGCACCACCACGGTAAACGCCACCGACGTCAACTTTAGGGCAGGCCCCGGCACCAATTACCCTGTGATATCCATGGTGCAAAAAGGCGACGTAATCCGTGTGCTGGAAGTGCGGGACCGCTGGATCCGGGGAATATCCCCCAAGGGAGTGGTAGGTTGGGTAGCTTCGTGGCTCACCACGGGAGCCCCTTCAAGCACAACCCCTGGGTTCTCTGTGGCTCTTGATGCAAGCTCCAGCATACGCACGCTTACCGTACAGGGCCCGTTTCAGAACTGCCAGCTTGTGCGTCAGGAAGACAATACCCTGATAATAAGCACTTCCGAGTTTTTCAAGGCAGCAGGCAGGCTAGACATCAACGCCTACGAGTTTGAGTCGGTTAAGGTTGAAGGCAGCGATGTTACCATCAAGTTCTCAGAAACGCCATCTTACGTAGTCCAGGAACAATCACCTGGCAAAGTAGTGCTTGGATTTGCGCCCACTGTAACTGCGGTGGACGTAAAGCGCCAGGACGACGGGGAACTACTCACCGTACATACTTTGGGTTACACCTGGCCCACTGTTACCAGGAACGGCAACTCAGTCACCATGTTCCTGCCGGGCGCCTCTTACACCGGACAAGCTTCCCGGGTAAGAGGGGAACTGGTGAGACAAGTAGACATCGGCACCGCAACCGACGGGGTGAGCCTGTCCCTGGATACATCCTTAAGCGGCGCTTACCTGCTTAAGAAAAACGCCAATGCCATTGAAGCCTTCTTCCCCAACCCTGGGCTTAAAGGCAAAGTGATTGTGGTCGACCCTGGACACGGAGGCAACGACCCAGGCGCGTCAGGCCCCACCGGCTACCAGGAACGTACGGTAAACTGGAAAATCGCAGTAAAGCTCCGGGATCTCCTGGAATCTGCGGGTGCAACGGTAATCCTCACCAGGCTGGGCGAGTTTGAAGACGCAACGCCCCCTGAAGACTGGAAGCCTGACATCGACGAATATTCCGGAGACCTGGCCAAGCGGGTGGCATGGTCCCAGAAAGCCCATGCGTTCGTCTCGATACATAACGATTGGCACAGCAACCCACAGACTGCTGGCACAACTTCATATATCTGCAGCAGCACCCTGAACTCATCTGAGTCCAGGCGGCTGGGGGCGCTGATCCAGAAACATCTCACTGCAAGCCTGGGCACCCAGGACAGGGGAGTAAGGGACGCAAACTTCTTCGTCAACAGGGAGGCCCATTGCCCCTCAGTGTTGGTGGAAGTAATGTACCTTTCTAACCCCAGGGAGGAAAACCTACTCAAACAAGACTACGTTCAGGAGCTGGCGGCCAAGGGTATATTCAAAGCCCTTGAAGAGTACTTCGCAGCCGGCTCCGGGGCGGGTATTTACTAGAACCAGGGCGCAACCTGCTGCCGACGGACACGCAGGCAGCATCAACAGCGGCCGGCACCATCACAGCGGCCACGCTCACGACAGCCTCGCCGGAAAAGCCGAAAATACAGGGCGGCTCCCCTCAGCTGACCGGGGGAGCCGCCTTTATAAGTTATTGTCACCACAGGGATTTTTGTGCCTTAAGTTTCGGTTCCTGCTCAGAAATCCAAGGGGCTCTCACACGCAGCCACGCACAGCTTGACGCAGGCTTCCACGTCCCCCAAGTCCACCATCTCGCTGGGGCTGTGGATGTACCTTGACGGAATGGATATCACCCCGGCAGGTACTCCCGCGCGCGTGAGCTGGATGGCGCCCGAGTCTGTGCCTCCTCGCTCCAGTACTTCCATCTGGTACGGGATGTCATTGTCTTCGGCCAGTTTGACAAGATAATTCCTGAGTCCGGGATGGCAGATGAGGCTCATATCCTTGACCTTTATAGCTGCCCCTTTGCCCAGGGATACTTCCATGGTGTGGGCCTTGGGGGTATCTCCGGTCCGGGTAACGTCAAAAGCTATGCCCACATCGGGATCGATCCCGTAGGCCGCCACCCTGGCTCCCCGTAGCCCCACTTCTTCCTGGGCGGCAAACACGGCGTAGATGTCGTGCTGGGTCTGCTTGAGCCGCTTCAAGGCTTCAATCACCACTGCACACCCGATCCTGTCATCCATGGCTTTGGCCACCATACGGTTGCCCAGGTCGATTGCAGGCTGGTAGAACGCGGCCATGTCGCCTACCTTGACCTTCTTGGCAGCTTCTTCAAGGCTGGTGGCGCCGATGTCGATGAAGAGTTTGTCGAGCTTGAGATCCTTTATGTCATCCAGCTTTTCGCTCCCGATTACACCGAAAGTCCCGTTTTCGAAGTACACCCGTTGCCCAAGGGCAACCACTGGGGATACCCCGCCGATATTGCTGAACCTCAGGAAACCATTTTCGTCTATATGGGTCACTATGACACCGATTTCGTCCATATGGGCGTCCAAGATTACCTTTTTGCCTCCGCCGGTCCCCTTCTTAAGGCATATGAGGTTGCCCAAAGCGTCTACCTTTATCTCGTCAACGTAGGGCTCCACTTCTTTCCTAATAAGTTCCCTTATAGGCCCCTCGGAACCTGCAGGCCCAAAAGTTTCAGTGAGTCGCTTGATAAGGTCTTTCACGGCCTGAAACCTCCCTCAACACTCTCTAGGAACTTGATGACCAATTTGCGCGCAGCTTCAAAATCTGACATTGACATGATGGAACAGGGGGTATGTATGTACCGGCATGGTACTGATACCGATACTACCGGACAACCTGCCTTGGCTTGCTGGATGGCGCCTGCGTCGTTGCCCCCTGACGTAGCTTCCCTGAACTGATAGGCAATTCCCTCGGACTCGGCGATCTTAATCAGTTGATCCAGCATTGCACGGTTGGGTATAGAGCCTCTGTCCATGATGCTCAGGGCAGCACCTTTGCCCAGCCTGGTTGCCTGAAACTCTTTGTCCGTCCCAGGTATGTCGGCGCAAACCGTGCCCTCAAGCGCGATACCCATGTCAGGCTCAACTGCAAACGCAGCTACCCTGGCTCCCCTGAGCCCGATCTCTTCCTGGACCGAGAACACTGCATATACCTGTACGTCCTGCCAATCTTGCTTGAGGATTTCAAGCAGCAGGGCACATCCGACCCTGTCATCCAGCGCCTTGGCCTTGATGATCCCAGGGGCAAGTTCTTCGTACTCTGTATCGAACACCACGTAGTCGCCGGGTTTGACCTTGCCCTGGGCCTGTTCCCTGGATTCGGCACCGATATCGATAAACAGCTGGTCTATGGGGATTACACGTGACCTTTCATCCCGTTCTTGAAGGTGAATGGCTTTAGCCCCTATCACACCGGGAATTTTGTCCTTCCCCACGAGCACCCGCTTGGAAACCAATACCCGGGGATCTATCCCGCCCACACGGGCAAACCTCAAGAACCCGTTCTTCTCAATGTGGGTGATTACAAGCCCCACTTCGTCCATGTGGGCGTCGATCATAACCTTGGGGCCCTGGTTGCCCTGCTTGGCGATTACGTTGCCCATCACGTCGCACTCATAATCAATCCCCATGGACTCAAGTTGTTTTATTATCGCAGACCTTACTTCGTTTTCGTTTCCGGATACCCCTGAAAGTGAAGTGAGAGTCCTCAGATCCATGTCTTCAACTCCTTCACAAAACCTGCGTCCACCGACGCAATAAACCTGGCCAATAACCTGCCTGCCCCCTCTATATCGCCCATTGAAAGGGTCTCAACTGACGTGTGCATGTACCTCAAAGGGATGGAAACCAGGCCTGTGGCAACTCCTGCCCTGGTCACCTGGATGGCCCATGCATCAGTACCTGTGGCTGCAGGCGCGATCTCTTTTTGTACGCTTACGCCCACTTCTTTGGCGGCCTTTTCAAGTGCCTCAAACACCTTGGGATGAATGTTGGCACCTTGGGCCAGCGCCGGGCCTTTGCCTACAGATGAGGTCCGCCATTCAGGCACCCCTGGGGTCTCACCGTGGCACACGTCGATGGCTATGCCGATGTCCGGCTGGAGACCGTAAGACGAAACCAGGGCGCCCCCTAAGCTTACTTCTTCTTGGCTGGTAGCTACGGCGTATACGTCTGCGTCCACCTTGTACTTCTTGAGTTCTTCCAGGCAAGCCAAAATGACCGCAACCCCTGCTCTGTCGTCCAGGGCCTTGCCTGATAGCCTGTCACCCATAAGCTCGCTCACCTGGCGCTTGAAGGTGACCACGTCGCCTACGCGGACCAGGTTCCTCACTTCTGCTTCAGGCAAGCCGGTGTCGATGAACAGGTCTTCCATCTTGTGGGCCTTCTTGGTCTCTTCAGGTGAAGTGAGGTGGGGTGGCTTCACTCCGATTACTCCTGTAAGCGGCCGCTTGCCGTAAACGATTACTTCATGGCCAGGCAGGACCCGCTGATCTACCCCGCCTACAGGGGCAAATCTCAGGAACCCGCCTTCCTCAATCTTGGTGACCATAAGGCCGATTTCGTCCATATGGCCTGCAAGCATTATCCGGGGCCTTGGATCAGGACCGTGGCCGTTCTTTATCCCTATGACGTTGCCAAGCGCGTCGGTCTTGACTTCATCTACCAGGCCCGCCATTGCATCTTTCACCACTTGGGCGATATGCATGTACTCAAAACCGGATACCCCATGGGCCAGCGAGGCCTTCTTAAGGAACTCTTTTAAGTCCAATCGCCTAACCCCCTAAGCAACGTATGTTGTATGATTAACATTCTCTGGAACGCCGGACAATCCTGCCAATACTTACGCAAGTACAACAGGTTTCCCCGAGATTTGCTCAAAACTTCTGTAGCTTATGCCTTCCAGGTCCCTGCCCCAGGGGTCAAAAGCCCTCTTAGGCAGGGTCACCACGTCAGGTTCGTAACCTGAACCGCCGATCTGCTCGTACTTGGCGAGGAAATCTCTCACGGTAAGCAGGCCGGCGGCGCCGATATTGCCTCCGAAGAACAACGAAGGTACAGCCTCAACCCTTGCCTCCAAGTTCCGTACTTCCAAGGCATGTTCGATAATCGGTTTTGCCAGTTCCGAGGTAAGCACCAACACCCGCCTGCGCTTTACCCTGGACTTGAGTTCCCATTCAAACCATGCTTCAGTGTCCAGGTCATCGTACATCACCAACCCTGAAGGTTGGAATCTGTGCTTGTTGATCACAGTCTCGTAAATGCCCCCTTCTCTGTTGTAAACCACCTGAGGCTTGGCGTGATCCCTTATCCGCTCAAAGGCTTCCTTCCTGGTCATCACCGGCCGCCTAAGCACATGTGTGATCACGTCCCCCGGCCTCAGCCCTGCCCGTCTCGCCGGAGACCTGGGCAGCACGTATTCAACTTCCGGAGTTATGGTGGTAATTCCAGGAGGTTCAAACAATACAGGGATTTTAAGTGTTTTCTGGAGGTCCCGGGCAACTTCCCTGGCTTCATCCAGTTTGAACTCGGCTGCGTACTTGCTAAGCGGGTGATACCTTGAAAATCCCGGCGCCATCATCCTTATAGACCACGCACCAGAGTCTTTCAGAAACTTGGCAGTATCCCTCACATCCTCCCAGCCCGTGAGAAAAGGGAGTGCAACTATACTGCCTTCGAATCTCACCTTGCCTCCCAGGGCTTCCACATTGCGCAAGGTCTTTTCGGGCTCCTTGTCACCCATGATCCGCTCTCTGTGGCCCACGGTGTTAAGGGACACCATCAGCTCCACGTCAAGATCTGAAAGCCGTTTGATAAGATCGTGTGTGAGCAGTGAAGCGTTGGTGGTAACCCTGATGATCCTGTCAGGATAGTGTTCCCGCAACAGTTCGAGGATGGCAGCAAACTCCGGATGGGTAAGAGGTTCCCCTTCATTGATCCTGGTAATCGATTCACCGATCACGATAGGCCCCCTGGAGCCTGTAAGCCAGAGTATAGTGGCTTCGATGTCAGAGAGGGGCCTGGGAGGGATGCTAAACACCTCGCAGGTCTCAGGGTTGTACGCATTGGAACAGAAGATACAGCCCATGTTGCATTGGGAAGTAAGGGGCAGGACCCCTTCCATCTGGGCATGGTACAGCATGGCTTCCATAGACGGAGGCGGGATCCGTTGGAGCGTCATCCCACATCCACCTCCCACGACCGAAGCGGCAGCCCTGCGGAGCATTCCAGCAACAAGGTTTCAAGCTGAGAACGGCTGCCGCCGGTCAGCTTGTACTTGTAGTATCCGGCTGACGCGATCATAGCCCCGTTGTCGGTACACAGTTCCATCGGGGGCACGAACAGCGGGATGTTGAGTTTTTGGGCCAGCGCCTGGCTCTCCCGCCTGAGCAGCCTGTTGGCTGCAACCCCTCCCGACAGGGCAAAACCCCTGGCGCCGGTTTGTCTTATAAGGTCTTCTACGGGGTTCAAAAGTTGATCGACCACGCCCTTCCTGAAGCCGGCCGCCAAATCACGCATGAACGCTTCGCTCTTTTCACCCGCTTCAAGTTCCAGCAGCGCCCGGGTCTTAATCCCTGAAAAACTGTAATCGTACCTGGAGCCACGGATCTTAGGCAGCGGAAACGGTATCCTGGCGGGATCTCCTGTTTCGGCCAGACGGTCTAGGTACGGCCCGCCGGGATAACCCAGCCCCATCTCTCTGGCGACTTTGTCAAACACTTCCCCTGCGGCATCGTCCCTGGTTTCCCCCAACAAACGAAACTGCCCGTGGGATTCCATCAGGATGAGCTCAGAGTGCCCTCCTGACACCACCAGGTTGAGCAGGGGGAATTCAGGCAGGGTTTCGCCAAGGAAGTTGGCGTAGATATGTCCTGCGATGTGGTGGACGTCGATTAGCGGGACTTTGGCTGCATATGCCAGGGCCTTGGCAAAACCAACCCCGACCAGGAGGGAGCCCAAAAGGCCAGGCCCGTTGGTAACAGCAATCCCGTCAATATCCTTGAGGGTCACTCCTGCCTGCTGGAGAGCCTCCTGACACGCAGGCACGAGCACCTCCAGATGTCTCCTGGAAGCTATTTCAGGCACAACCCCTCCAAACTTCTCGTGGAGCTTGGTCTGGGAAGCTACGATATTCGACAAGACCTGACGCCCGTCTTTGACAACAGCACACGAAGTATCATCGCAAGATGTGTCAATCCCAAGTATGAGCATGCGATCACCTCTCAAAACTTATCCCAATTATACCCTGAATCCCGCGGCACAGTCCCTAGGGTTTGACAGGCTTTGCCCTGAAGTACCCTGCCCAGCGCAACTCCGGGTATAGTCGGTGCACTATTGACAGCCCGGGCCATTCATGAAATCTTTAAGTGAAGCGATTTCCTTGGATTGCGAGGTAGGTAAGATGCACTTTGCAGATAAGCTTTACGGCCGGATAAGTAGCACCGGTTCAAGGATTGTAATCGGCATCGATCCTGACCCAAGACGGCTGCTTGCCCCGGATTCCAAGTTCAGGGGCGCCTTCCCGGGCAAATCCGATGAGTACCTGCTGGACGCCTTCTGTTCTACCGTCATAGAGATAGCCCAAGCCTACGCATGCGCGGTCAAGCCCCAAGCAGCGTTTTTCGAAAGCATGGGGATCTTGGGCTGGAAGGCCCTGGCTTCATGCATCCAAAACGCCAGGAGACACGGCATCCCTGTGATCCTTGACGCAAAGCGGGGCGATATAGGCCACACCGCAAGCGCCTACGCCCAGGCTTACCTCCACCCTGAGTCTGAGTTTTTTGCGGACGCGCTCACCGTAAATCCCTATCTTGGACCTGACACCCTAGAACCATTTGTAGCAATGGCAAAGCGAAACGGGTGCGGCCTGTTTGTGCTGGTCAAAACGTCCAACCCAGGTTCCTGCGCATTTCAAGACCTTAAGGTGGTAGACAGGCCTGAGGAGGCTCCGGGATCTGTGGCGGCCAAGGTGGCAGAAGCCGTGGACAGCTTGGGAAGATCCAACATAGGTACGTCGGGCTTTTCAAACATAGGTGCGGTGGTAGGAGCCACTTACCCTGAGCACCTGGAACTCATGAGGCAAATCATGCCCAAGGCCGTGTTCCTCGTACCAGGTTACGGCGCACAAGGGGGAACCCCTGACGATGTAAAGCCGGCGTTTTACCCCGATGGCACAGGCGCAGTGGTGGCTTCCTCCAGGGGCATTATTTTCGCCTACGAAAGCCACCCCAATCCGGATCACGCTGACATCCTGGAAGCCATGGCCAAGGCAGCGGAAAAAGCCAGGGACGACATTAACTCGGCCACTATAGCATCCACTTGACTTTGTCTTCTTGCGGGGAGTCTGGGCCTAGATCATCTTTCCACATGATGATGGCATCTTCGTTGGTATCGGAGTAATAGCCTTTGCGTATGCCCCTGTCCTGGAACCCGAGTTTCCGGTAAAGCGCTTGGGCACCATGGTTGGAAAGCCTGACCTCGAGGGTCATCTTAGTGGCCCCCAGCTCCCTGGCTTTCTTAAACGCAAACCGCATCATCTGCTCACCTATGCCTTGGCGCCGGAAGTCGGGATGAACTGCTATGTTGGTGATATGGGCTTCGTCAAAAAACACCCACATCCCGAAATAGCCCACCAGCTTGCCGTCAAGGCGGGCTGTGAAGTAATGGGCATACACATTTGCCGTGAGTTCGGAAGTAAACGCATGTCTGGACCACGGCGTAGGATATGACTGCCGTTCGATAGCTAACACCTCGTCAAGGTCCCTTGGGGTCATCTTGCTAATCACAAGGTTCTTAGCGCTAATCAAGTCGTTCCCCCTTTGCCTTGCGGGCAAATACCACTTCGGCCTGGGATTTCCGGTAGTAATCAGGCAGAGCTGCAGCTGCAGGCACTGCCTCACCTTCAAGGAACATCCTGAGCCCAATCAGGCCTAAGAGCCCTGGTGCAGGCAGCCTGAGGTGGGGGGCAACCGCCGTGACGCCCTCAATCTCAGCTTCCAAAGCCAGCTTGGCAAACTGCTCAGCCGCATCCCCCGTCACCCACACAGGCACCGAAGGGGTATCGCCCAGGTAATCCGCTACATAGTCCAAGAACTCTTTGGAAGACACAGCGGTAGGAGCAAGGATTTCGCGAAAACCCTCCTCACCGTCTGACATCTCGGGCACAGCATGCTCGTACAAGGCGCACACTGTTTGGCTACGTGCCCTGCCTTGCACTATGGCAAGCCTTGGGTAAGCCGAGCATTGCCTGAGGTAAACTTGGAAGGTAGGCACCTTGACGATGGGCTTATCCAATGCAAAACCTAAGCCTTGTGCCATGGCGAAACCTATCCTGAGCCCGGTAAATGATCCAGGGCCCGCTGACACGGCCAGGCAATCAAGGTCCTGGGGTGCCCACCCTGCCGTCTCCAATGCATGTATACACAAAGGCACCAGCATCTTTGAATGGATCATAGGTTCTATAACCTTAAATTCACAACGTATGCCCGTATCCTCTACAAGGGCAACACCCAAAAGATCAGTGGTTGTTTCGATTGCCAAGACTTTAGGCGTGTTGTTGCGTGTGTCTCCAGATTGCTTCAATAACTTCTACCCACCTTACATCGCTGCTTTCAAGGGTGATCTTGCGCTTGTTTTCAGCTATCACCCGCGTTGAGTTCACCGGTTCATCGTAGAACTCAATGGTTACTTTCAAAGTCCAGCCCTGCAAAGCTTCGCCGGCACGCTCAGGCCACTCTATGACTACCACTGCCGATTCGTCTATATCGTAAAGCAGGCCTGCTTCCATGATATCTTCCTGGGTGAGCCTGTAGAAATCAAAATGATGGAGCACCAGCCTGCCCCAGTAGATCCTCTCCAGGACGAAACTTGGGCTCTTCACAGGTTCATGTATACCAAGCCCGGCGGCAATTCCTTGCACCATGGTGGTCTTGCCCGCCCCTAAGGTTCCTTCCAGCAGGATGACCTCGCCGCCTTCAAGCTCGGAACCCAGAAGCATCCCAAGGTACCTGGTCTCATCGGCAGATTCAACCAGAAACGTCCTTCTTGCCGTGTTACTTTCCTGCATCATCAGCCGCTATCCCTTCACCTGTACAGTTGTTCATATTTTTGCTTAAGACTCCTAAAGTCTTCCCAGATCAGGCGTTTCTTGTTCCTTTCATCTCTGAGTACCGCAGCAGGATGGAATGTGACAAGGTAGCTGATTCCCTCTTTCTCAAACCACTTCCCCCTGTCCCTGGTGACCCTCAACCCTGGATCTATCAGGGTCTGGGAAGCCAAGGCACCCAAGGTCACGATTATCTTGGGGCGTATAATGCGGATTTGCGCCATGAGATTGGGAAGACACGCTTCCACTTCTTGGGGTGTGGGAAGCCTGTTTCCAGGCGGGCGGCATTTGACTATGTTGGCGATAAACGTCTCTTCCCTTGAAAACCCGTGCGACTTGAGCATGAGATCCAGGAGCTGCCCGGCCCTCCCTACAAAGGGCCTTCCCAGTTCGTCTTCGGTTTGACCCGGGCCTTCCCCGACAAACATTATTTCGGCATTTGGGTTGCCTTCGCCGAACACTACACCCCTGGCGCCCTGCCTTAAGCAGCACCGCCTGCATTCAAGCACAGTCTGCCTCAAAAGTTCCAGGTCGTCAATCCCGTCCAGCCCCAGGGGCCCTAGCCCTGACGGCTGGTCCCCGGAACCCTCCTTAGGCTTACCAGGATCCGGCCGCTCAGAAAGGGGTGGGTCAAACAGTTTAGCCTGCCCGGGTACATCCTCTGCCTCGAACAGGGAACGTTGGATAATCTGCGGCTTAGTCTTCACCTGGTTCAACTCCTTGTTGCCTTGCTTCCTCCTGCAATCTCGCCAGCCGGTTTTGTATGATATCAGGGTACTGCTTGACCAGTCTCATGTTGGCAGCGACGTGCTCCTCGTAGGCTTTCGCAAGGCCGGGATCTATTGCTTGGAGCGCCTTATGGATAGCCCGGCCCTTGGCCGCAGCTTCAGGACAATCAGGCTGGCACGGGAAGAAATCCTTGGTGAAATACGCAAACACATCCACATCATCGGGGTTATCTGAATGGGTAATTTGGTTTGAGGCTCTCATTTCCGGGCTCAACACCCCCGACTCCCTGTCAAACACATACCGCTCTATGCAGCAGTCAGGAAACCCGAGTATGCTCCCGGCTTTGCGTAAGAACGTAGCGTTATGCTCTTCAGGAAATATCCGGACTGAAGCGCTCACAGAGGGGTCGGGGTTCCGGGCGAAATTGTACCTTATGTCTTTCCTGAGATCCTGAAGTTCCTCGAGTTCTACGGCAATATCTTCGTCTTTGAAAATGTATATCTCCCGTATGGTAGGACGGGCCTCCAGTTCTTTGCGGTTTAGCCCCCATTTGTCTATCCAGTCCACATACACTTGATATGATTTGGAGTTTTCAACCACATCGCTGTAGATATCCCTGAGGAGCTGCAGGCGGAAACGCACGTCCTGGATCCTGTTCTTGCGTTTCATCAGGGCGGTCCTGCTCTTGAGGTAGTCGGTCAGCGACTCGCCGGGAAGCCGCTTGCCTGCCATCTTCTGCCTATACCTGTCGTCTATGGTAGCGCCCAGGATTCCGGCATCGGGCAGTTCTGCAGGCATCACAAGCTGTGCCGCCTTTCGCAACCCCAAAATCACAGGCAAGAAGTCGTCCAGCTTGGCCTTAAGGGGAATTACGTGTTCGTCCATGAATTGGCGATACATCTGTTGGTCCATGGTGTGTTGGGGCTTGATCCTCCTTTCTCCGCGGACTTGGCTGTCACTGCTTAACTCTGTTCTTCGCCCAAACATCTTATCCCTTTATCTAAGAGTAAAACACATATGCCAAAACGTCCACATAACTCAGTATTGCCATTGTGTGCCAAAAACAAAAGGAGAGGAAAACCCTCTCCTCCTCATCCGGCTTAGGTATGTGATGTTTAGCTTTCGATTATCTCAACGTTGGCCCTGGGTACGGTCACCACTCTGCCGTCTTCCAGTCTGGCCCTAAGGATCCTTACCTTAGCTTCAGACTCGATGACCTCAAGCTCCGGCGGCAGTTCGACTATCTCAGCCAGCATACCGAAGTAAGGCTCCCTGATGATCCTGATGGGTGTGCCTGGTACAAGCCCCGCAGTGATGTCCAAGCCCTCATCTGTGGACTCTGCCTCATAGCCGGGCACAATGATCTCAGGGCGCATGACCCCTGCGCGGATCTGGGTTGCACCGTTGATTGAAGCCTTAAAGCCGTCCAGTTTCTTAAGCAGGTTGAAAGTACGGTCTGCCATTCTCATCCTACCGAAGCCTTCGGTGATGATCACAGTGACCGGGATATCCTCATGCCCTGTAATCGCCACACCGATGTCGAACCCGAGATATTCGATTAGTTCGGTGTCGATGATACCGCCGGCCACAATTCCCGTGGCGCCTACCTGGCCGGCTCTCTTAATGGCCTCGGCAGTAACCAGGGAGCCGCCCACGAGGATCTTGCCCTTGTCATCAGGCCTGACGGCGTCGGCATCCAACACGTCGTTGGGACCCTCAACTGCAACCCTGATAACTCCCTGGGCTTCGCCTCCCACACCGAAAATACCCTGGATAAAGGCGCCTTCGGTTTTCACAACTACGCCTTCCCTGGGGAGGATCTCCTCGACAACACCCTCGATATAGGCGTCTATCTCAATGGGTACCGGTGGTTCACGCAGCGTGACCTGCCCTGTAACTGTCGAAATCATCTCGATGGTCCCGTCAGTAGGTGATTCCACATGGTGCCTGATAAGCCCGAAAAATGACTTATACTCGGCCAATAGCTCGCCCTTCTTGACAGAGTCGCCTTCCTTCTTCTTCATGAAGTCAGCAATGTCATCAGGGTCGACGCCCAGGATGTTAGCTACGTTAACCGTCTGTGGGTTGCCCGGGATATTCGTCCTAGCCACAATGGTGTCCGGCGAAACCGCCTGTCCTTTCTCAACCAGCACTTCGCCGAGGATAGGAAGGCGGCGCGTCTTGGTAATCATCGCTCTTTCGGTAACTTTAAGTCCGGGTGTGTATGCGTGTGCCATCTATACCTTCCCTCCTCTTAAACCTCAGCATATTTCTTGAGTGATTCCTCGGGATACATGTTCATCGCAAGGAACCATTCCACCAGTTTCGCGTTGCGTGTCTTCACATCTTCCGGCAGTACAATCGGGCGTCCCCTGCAGTCTATGATCACTCCGACCACACCGCCGTTGACGGTGGTCTTGAGTTCACGGCCGTAGCCTGCACCGACGTCAAACTGCCTTGTCGGATGGATAACTGCTTCGGCAGTGGTATCTTGAGGAACCGGAATCACCTTCATGGAACCGAAAGGCACTGATTCCTCAAAGGTCTGTCCATTGACAGTGAGAGTTACCTCGAGACACGGGGCACCGAACTCAGCCTTGCCGCTGGGTCCTACAGGGGCAATTGCCGTCCCGAGCTTTACCAGGCAGTCCCTGTCAAATACCTGCATTGCGGCCTTGGGATGGATAGATGACAGGATACCCAGCTGGGGCATCATGAAGATTGAGTCAACAGCCAGCATGGTTGTGGATTCTGGCTGGAATGCGTCGATCAGCATCATGGCTGACTGTGCCCGCCTAGGTGCGTGGGACAGGCATCCACCTGACCCTATGAGCATACCCAATTCGGTCATGTCAATGTACGTCTCGTCGCTTCCGGTCTGTTCGAAGGTGTCACCGATCGTCCTCTGCCTGTGTACACCCCTGAGCCCCACTGCCAGGCTCTTGTGGTGTTCAAACGCAAGGCGCAAAGCTTCCCGCGCGATGGATTGCTCGATGATCAGCTCTTCCAAGGTTTGAGGAATGGTGGTAGGACGGATCATCTTGTTCCTGATCCTGTTCCTGAGCTCTCCTTCATCGATGCTGAACGGAATCCATCTCATGATATTGCTGATACCTGCTTCCAGAAGCACGTTGCAGATGGAGTAGCTCATACCCAGGTTGGCAGACACGGTCCTGTTGAAGTACTCACCGAACACTGAGAATACGTCGGTGGTAGCACCGCCGATGTCAACCCCAATGACGCTCATGTCGTATTCTTTGGCAGCCGTCTGCATACAAGCACCTACTGCACCTGGGGTGGGCATAATGGGTACCGGAGTCCACTGCATAAGCTTGTTGTACCCAGGCGCCTGAGCCATAACGTGTTCCATAAACAGGTTGTGGATCTCTTCCCTGGCCGGTCCAAGCACTTCGGTTTCAAGCACAGGCCTGAGGTTGTCCACGATCCTTAGGTCGGTCTTTTCACCGAGGATGTCAGTAATGTGTTTGCGTGCATCTTTGTTACCTGCGTAGATAATCGGCAGCTTGTACCCGATACCCAGCCTGGGTTTGGGCTCTGCGGCTGCAATGAGCTCTCCGATCTCAGCTACGTGTGTGATAGTACCTCCGTCAATTCCGCCGGAGAGCAAGATCATGTCCGGCCTAAGTTGTCTGATCCGCTGGATCTTCTCGTGGGGCTTCCGGCCGTCATCCACTGAAATGACGTCCATTACGATAGCCCCGGCTCCCAATGCAGCCCTCGCGGCAGATTCGGCAGTCATGGTCTTAACCACGCCTGCCACCATCATCTGGAGGCCGCCGCCTGCCGACGAAGTCGACATGTAAATGTCCACCCCGGAACCGTCAGGTTGCCTCGGGGTGATTACACCCTGATCGCTGAGAAATCTCCTGCCGGTAAGCTCCTCGATTTCTCTGATAGCGTTCCTTGCACCCATGGTAACGTCCTCAAAAGGTGCCTCAACCGTTGTCGGAGCTTCTCCTCGCACGACCAGGCGGTATTCACCATTGATCTTTTCGATAAGGATAGCTTTGGTCGTTGTGGAACCACAGTCAGTAGCCAATACAGAGTTTATCTCTCTGTCCAGCTCAAATTTTTGCTCCTGCACTAAGTCTTCCCCTCCCTCACTGGCACCATCAAGACACAATAAGACTACTTGGTTCAATTACGACATCTGCCGTCAAAAATCCTCTTACATTAGTATCATTTTTCTGACTTGGTGTCTTGCGACCCCATCTTAAGTGCTTCATCCAGCATGGTCGTCTGTGCTTTCTTCTGTTTTCCGGCTTTCTTCATCTCTTTCTGCTTGCGTCTTTCTTCCTCTTCTTCCATGGCAATCGCTTCAAGCCTCTGGATCAAGAGTTCTACGTTTTTCCTGTCATCAAAGAAGTAAGCGTAATCTTCGAAAGTCTCAAAGAACACCCCGACAATCGGAGAGAAAAAGTGCATAATCTGTCCGCCAATATAGCTAAAGGGCTTGTGCATCTCCAAAAAGAAAATCGCAGGTACCGTCATCCCGAATTGTTGAATCTTCTTCGCTATCGCATCCAGCAACTCGTCCCGCCGCTTCTCATCAATGGGTTCACGGAAATTAAGCATCTATTCACCTCCCAGCGGATAGCATTGTCTCTATTTTACAATATTTCAACCAAGTCATTGCAACCTAATAATGCCACCAGAGAGAACAAGCAGCTTAGACACCCGGCAAACACGAAATCAGGCGTCTAAGCTGCCCTCTCATTCTACAACAGCTCTACGTTAGCCCTGGGAACCACCACATGGGACCCGTCTGAGAACAGCTCAACCTTGACCACAGGCACTCTTGCTTCGGTTTCGATTGACACAGGCTCCCTGATGATCTCGCAGATCCTCCCGGTGGCCCCAAAATAGGGTTCGTTGACGATCCTCACATGCATGCCCACCCGCAGGTCAGGGTCAAACACCGCAGGTTTGGCCGGCTCTCCTTCATAGTCCAGGAAGGGTACGATGATTTCAGGCCTGATTGCCCCTGCCCTGATTTGGGTGGCACCGTTTATCGAAGCCCTCTTGCCCTCAAGGGATGCCAAGGTCTCCCATACTTCCTTGCGCATGGACAGGTGGCCGAACCCTTCCATCAGGATGACGGTAATATCGATATCCTCCTGGCCGGTTATGCCTACGCCAAGCTTCACTCCAAGGGATTGGGTGAGGTTGAAGTAGTTGACCGTACCTGTGATTACACCCTTTACTCCCACATCTAGCGCCCGGGAAAGCGCTTCGTTGGTGGCGAAGGAGCCGCCCACGATGATCTTATCCTTGCAGTCTTCGGTAATCATGTCGGCTTCGAGCACCTGATCCGGACTGTTACAAAGCAGTTTGAGTTCGCCGTGGGTCTCCCTGCCAAGCCCAAACACCCCGTTGAGCCTGATTCCGACAGTATCGACTATGCACCCGCGGCTCTCGATGATTTCAGACACGGTGCCTTCTACGTACGCACTTACCACGACCTCTTTGAAAGGCCTGGCAATAGTGACCTTACCTGTCTCGGTATCGATTTTGGATATAATGCCGGACACAGGAGCCAGCGCGGTCTTGGTGAAAAACGCCTGAGCTTCGCCCTTTTTGGCGATCATCTGGCCCTTCTTGACTTCCTGCCCTACCTGCCTCAACATGTGTTTGGGAAGTTCCTCGGGCCTGCAGCCGATTTCAAAGGCTACGTCGAAGCTTATGGGCGGCTCTTCTTTTCCAAATTCCTCACGGATGGTAATCCTTCCGGAGCGATCGGATACATCCTCGATTACACCGTCTGTGGGCGAGGTAATCTCCTTCCTGCCGTACAGCCCCTGTTCGGCCCTGGCGATGACCTCCTGGGTCTTGACACTGTCGCCTACCTTCTTCAGCATGGATTTACCTAGTTCCGAAGGTTCTATACCCAGCAACCTGGCAGCCGGAATGACCCAGGGGATGCCGGGCCTGAGGGCTATCTTGGCCACAGGGGTGTCAGGCAGCACCTTATCTCCCTTCTTAACCAGGACCTCCCCTGGCAGGGGCAGCCGCCTCATTTTTCTTATAAGTTCAACCCGGCCGACCTGCTTATCTTCTGAATAGACTGAAGAGACCGCCACGCTTCTTCCCTCCTTTTGTGTCTTCCCCTTTAACCGGGAACCGCTCCTGAAGCTCGTAAATGGGATCCATGGGATAGGCGTTCATAGACTCAATCCACTGGGTTAGTTTCTTTACCCGCTCGGCACCGCTCTCGGGCAGCTCTATGGGACGGCCCCGGCCATCCAGGATGAGTCCCACAACGCCACCGTGGAGCTGGGTTTCGTAGGTCCTGCCCTTGCCGGCACCTACATCTATGCGGCCGCCGTTGGGCTGGATCTTACACGAGGCAACCTCGCCTACCCCCAAAGGAATTACCTGGAGGTCGCCGCTGGTGATCTGGCGTTCCACAAGCTGGCCATCGGGCATGGTGATGTGAACCGTGGCCAACACACCGCTCCTGGGGGCAGGGCCCACAGGCGCCACCACTGTACCCAGCCTCACCAAACAGTCTTTCTCGAATACTTCAGCGGCGATTTCCGGATATACAGACGAAAGCACTCCCAAGTGGGGCATCATGAAGATAGAGTCTACCGCCAGCTGGGTAACCCCTTCCGGTTGGAAAGCATCGATGAGCATGAGGGCTGCTTGCTGCCGCCTTGGGGCATGGCACAACACCCCACCTGAGCCTACCAGCATATCAAGTTCCATCATGTTGATAATGTCCCTGCCGGAAGCTTTGGCAACCCCGGTTTCCCGGCCAAATCCCACTTTTTCTTCTTCCACTTTTTTCGCAAGGCTCTTATGGTGCTCAAAGCTTAACCTGAGCGCTTCCCTGGCCAGGGCATGCTCAACTACCAGGTGGAAGACGGTTTGGGGTATGGTAGTAGGCCTTACCATCTTGTTTGCAATCCAGTCTGAAATCTGGGACTGCTCCATACCAAAGGGCACCCAGCGCAAAATATTGTCAAAACCTGCCTCTTCAAGCACGTTACATATCGAATAACTCATGCCCAGGTTAGCAGACACGGTCCTGGTGAAGGTATCTTCGAAGTTGGAGAACACGTCAGTGGTAGCCCCGCCGATATCCACACCTATAATGCTCTGGTTATTTTGTTCTCCGAGCACCATAATCAGTTTGCCTACGGCACCGGGCGTAGGCATAATGGTGGTATCTACCCATTCCATGAGTTCACCGTATCCCGGAGCTTGGGCCATCACGTGGTTCATGAACAGATCGTGTATGGCCTCCCTGGCAGGACCCAGATTCTCAATGTCGTGACGCGGCCTGAGGTTGGGCACGAGGTGCACGTCCATGGTATCGCCACAAATCTGCATCACAAGGTCCTGGGCATCCTTGTTGCCTGCATAAATCAGGGGCAATTTGTAAGTAGCTCCGAAGCGCGGCTGGGGGTTGGCCTGTTTGATAATCTCTGCAATCAGCGCCAGGTACGCAACTGAGCCTCCATCTACGCCGCCTGATACCAGGATTATGTCTGGGCGCAACTCGGTGATCCTGGTGATTTGCTCTGACTGGGACCTTCCGTCGTCCACTGATATCACATCAAGCACCACCGCCCCGGCACCCAGGGCCGCCCTGTGGGCTGAGCTGGCACTAATCGACTTGACCAGGCCGGCCACCATCATCTGGAGCCCGCCTCCGGCTGAAGATGTAGACACGTACATGTCCACACCCTTGTTACCGTCTTTTGGCCTAATCAGGTTGCCATCCTCATCGAGCAGGGGCCTGTCTATGAGCTCTTCCACCCGTCTTATGGCTTTCCTTACACCGATCATCACGTTCTCCCAAGGGGCTTCTACTGTGGTGGGCATCTCTCCGCGGGTAACCAGCCTGTACTCATCCCCAACTTTCTCGATCAGAATGGCTTTAGTGGTAGTAGAGCCAACGTCCGTGGCTAAAATAGACTCAACTTTTCTCTCTCCCATACCAGATCCCTCCTTGCTCCCCCTGTGACTAATAAGAGCGGCTAATGAACGATGGAAAAAACAAGCTCAGATAAAGCTATGATGGAGGATGAGTAGTCCTGAGTTATTTTTTTGAGCGTAACCTGCGAATCCGATCAAAAGCCGATCGCAGCCCGCCCTTGTTTTCCTTCTTCTCTTGCGGTGCAGATAGTGCTTCGTCGAGAGGTTTCAACTTGGTGCTGACTATGCGAAGGATTTCATCTTTGTTGGAACAGTCTTCGTAATAATAGAGAAAGATCCCCTCCTTCAAACGCCCCCTGAAAGTCCTTATGTCGTGGGTAAGGAACACTCCGTCGGGAAACTCCCTGTAGGCCAAAAACACATCCCAATTGCGGATATCCCTGGCCAAGAAGGTCCTGTAACCTACCGTTTCCTCAGTAAGGATAAATGTGACGGGAAACAGATACGGAGCCAAACGATTAAGGAATATAATGGTGATGACAGCGACAAAAAACGGCTGAGGTACCGCCCAATATGCAAGCACTATGCATCCGATGAGCGAGGCAATCACGAAAACGGCAACCAGAGGACGCCTAGGAAGAAGCCAGTTTGTCCACCTGTACAGTTCCACGTCTTCCTTAGGTTCTTGTTCCTCATGAGTTTCAACAGGAGCAGCCTCCTTGACCTCACCCGGGGGCTTTTCCCGGGGCCTTAAGCCCCTGAGATAAGCGGGCCTCCCGGCCGTTTGACCAGGCCGGCTTTGCTCCGCTTGGCTATCCTTGTTCTTCCGCGGCATTACAAACCTCCCCAACAATTGCTTCTTACACCATTCGACGATTGTTCGATTAATCCTGCTGAAAAATATGGCACCCTATGTCAAGGTTTCCAGCTTTTAAGAATGTCAAGTACCATATCTGCAGGCAGGCCCATCCTGGTATTGCCATCCCGGCCTACCATGGTTTCTGCGGCAAACAGGGAATTCAGGATCGCCTCTTCAGTGGCTTCAACCGCAGCCACGAAAAGCCGGCCGAGTTCACGGGAATCATCCCGCAACCATTTCCCCTCTACAAAAGGTGACGGATCTTTGTGACTCACCTGGTTGGCCGTGGAAAACGCCACGACAAAATCGCCGCTTCCGTTTTGGAAGGTAGACCCTACCCGGGCCAACCCGCCCTGGCACCTCTTGGCGATCCTCATGAGCTGCCTATGGCACACAGGCGCATCGGTTCCCAACACGATCACTATGGACCCAGGGGGAGCTTTGGCTTGTGTACCCAACCGCCGCTCCAGCTCCAAACCCACCGGGACTCCTGAGATCCTTAGTTCCTTCATGCTACCGAAGTTGGACATTACCAATACGCCCACAATCCATTGGTTTTCACCAAGCTCTACGCACCTGGAAGCCGTACCTATGCCCCCTTTGAACCCAAAACAGGACATTCCGGTACCGCCTCCCACGTTACCTTGAGCCACAGGCCCCGAAGACGCCCCGTTGAGCGCCTCAAATACATGATGAGGCTTCACGTGCCTGCCCCTTATGTCGTTAAGATAACCGTCGTTGCATTCAAGTACCAAGGGATTCACGGTGCCTGTGGTTACCCCGATATCAGGGTTTTGTTCCAGCATGTACTCGCAAAGCGCATCCCAGGCCTGGCCTACGCTCAAGGTATTAGTGAGCACTATAGGGGTTTCAATTACCCCCAACTCCTGGACCTGGGCAATACCTGTGGCTTTCCCGAAACCGTTTATAACGTACACGGCGCCCGGGACTTTTGACTGAAACAAGTTGCCAGGATGAGGCTTGATTGCAGTGACCCCGGTCCTTACCGGCCCTATGCCCGGCACCAGAGGGCCTTCACCTTCTATGATCGTAGAGTGCCCCACCAGCACCCCGGGAACATCAGTAATCCCGTTGTAGCGCCCCGTGGGCAGGGTTCCGATAGAAATCCCTAATTCCCTTAAGGTGGGCCTGGAACCGTTCATCCCTTGATACCTCCACTCAATCACGGTAATTCCTGGCGGCCTCCACCAGTGCCTCAAAGGGCCTGAGGAACACCCGGTTGTGCTTAAACATACATTCAGGATGCCATTGGATCAGAAGTACGAAATTCTTCCGCCCTTCGACCACCTCGGTAACACCGTCGAGAGCCCGCCCTGACACGACCAAGCCCTCCCCCGGGTCCCTGACTGCCTGATGGTGATATGAGTTAACCATCAGCCGCCTGACGCCAAACACGTCAAACGCCAAGGAATCTTCATCTATGATTACTTCGTGAGTACCATGCCATCTAGGCGCCTGTTGCTGGTGTTTCATGGCCCCTCCCACCTGGGACGGGATATCCTGGACCAAAGTACCGCCGGCTGCAACGTTAACCACCTGACATCCTCGGCAAATCCCGACAACCGGAAGCCCCATATCCAATACCCTTCTGGCCAGATACAATTCCAGCTCATCCAGCCTCGGGTTTACCTTGCCCAGTTTCAAATGGGGCCGCTCTCCGTACCTGGCCGGATCCACGTCCGCGCCACCTGGGAATACCATCCCGTCCAGTTTGGGCAGAATCTGGTCAGCTTCTTCCTTGCCCACCATGGGTATAGCCAGAGGGATTCCGCCCGCTTCCAGCACAGCGGAAACATAGGTGTGGGGCAGCACAGAAGACTCGTTTTCCTCGTTCCAACTGGCTACGATGCCGATTACCGGTTTCATCATATATCCTCCCCTTTGAGATTTACTGCCGCAACCGGCCTTACTGCTACAAAGGCTTTAGTCCCAAGGATATGGCCAAGCCTTCATCCACCTGCGCCATTATGTCGCTGTCCAGCTTAGCTACCCTTTTCTTAAGCCGTCTTTTGTCTATGGTCCTTATCTGCTCAAGCAATATTACCGAGTCCTTCTCAAGATTGGAAATCCGTGCAGGGAGTTCTACATGGGTCGGGAGCCTCGCCTTTTGGATCTGGGAAGTAATCGCAGAAATGATCACGGTAGGACTGTACTTGTTGCCGATGTCGTTCTGGATGATTAAGACCGGCCTAAATCCCCCTTGTTCCGAACCGAGAACAGGGTTTAGATCGGCAAAGTAAATCTCACCTCTGGAAGGCTCCAATCAAGACTTCCTCCATTTGGCGGAAACATCATGCTGGGAAATTTCAGCCATATACGCGCGATACTCTTCCACGGGACCAAGTCTGGGATAACAATCGAAATCGCACGCTATCTCTTCAGCTAAGAGCCTGTTAATCTCGGCCATCTCCAAATAGCCTGCTTTCATCTGTTCCCGCATGGTTTCCCTCTTCACCTTTTCCATGTAAAAGCAGCAAGCCTCGCGTATAAATACAGAACGGGTCTTGTTTGTTTCTACTACTATGTCATCGATGCCTGCCAATATGTCTTCAGGAAATGCTACAACCACTCGTTTCATTCTAGCCAAGATAGGTTCGGCCTCCTTATAAGCCGGCCCTTAGTCAGTGTCTGAAACCGGTCAATTAGTCTCGGGTGCTCCTATAAGCGCCCTGGCCTCAGGCAAACATTCTATTATATCGCCGGCCAATATGCCGTACGCTCCTTTCCGCCTAAAGGCTGCTTCTCCTGCCAGCCCGTGCCAGAACACACCTAACCAGGCGCTTTCATATGGTGGAAGCCCCTGGGCAGCCAACGCGGCGATAACGCCGGTGAGGACATCACCTGAACCTGCAGTTGCCATGTAAGGCCCGCCTGATGTATTCACACATAGCTGCCCTGAAGGCCCGGCAGTACACGTTCCGGCACCTTTCAGGCACACCACGCTGTTTGATTCATGCGCCCCTTGCCTGGCGTAACCGGGCCTATCCTTTTGGATCTGTCCGGTGCTTAGCCCGGTAAGCACTGACATCTCCCCTGGATGGGGTGTCAGAATAAAGTTTCCCTGGAGGCCGGCCAGATATGAGAATCCGCCCAGCTGTCTTAGGGCAAACAGCGCGTCTGCGTCTATCACACAGGTTTTTTTCGACGCAATAGGGAGGATCTCCTTCAAAAACTGTGTCTGAAAATCCCCCCGTCCCCATCCCGGCCCTAAGACCACCGCGGCTGCTCTCTCAAGATTTGTGCGCACCACTTCAATGCAGTCTTTACTCGGGCAGAACACGCCCGACTCGCCGCAAGGTACCACCATGACCTCAGGCACCGCTCCTGCACATGCATTGTACGCCCCACCGGGGCAGATGAGGGTGACTGTCCCGGCCCCTGCCCTAAGCGCGCTCTTGGCAGCCAGAACCCCGGCGCCTGCCATGCCCACACAACCTGCAACTACCACCACATGCCCCGAAACTCCTTTGTGGTGATCTCCGCGCCTTACCGGCATCAACCTTGCCGCTTGTTCCATAGTGGCCGCTTTAGCGAGGATGGTAATGGGCCCGTCAGCCTGTGCCTGGCTTGGAAGGCCTGCTTGGGTCTGTCCGCCTTCACGATGGTAATCCACTACCATGCCTGGAGGAAAACTCAGTTTCTCAACAATCAGGTGACCTGTGTACATCCTGCCCGGATAGCTTAAGAGCCCGATCTTGGCAAACCCCATGGTGATGGTGAGATCCGCCTGGATGCAAGGAGAATAGGCGTAACCTGTATCCGCCGACAACCCTGAGGGTATGTCACACGCCACCACAGGCGCATCCTGGGAATTAGCCCACCTTATTGCCATGTCCATAGGCGACCTGGGGTCCCCTTGGCCCCCGATCCCCAAGAGCGCATCGATTATCAGGTCGGGATGGCCCAAGGCATCCAGCACCTCTTGCGGCGACATAGTCTCAACCGGATACACTTCCACGGGGTATGAGGCAAGCATCTGGTAGTTCATGTGGGCTTCCTCAGGCAGCTTCGCCTGCTTCCCAAAGAAACCTACCTTTACTTCATGCCCCCTTGCAGCCAGATGCCTGGCGGCGCAAAACCCGTCTCCGCCGTTCTGGCCCGGTCCCGCCAAGATGGCAATCTGCTTCTTGGGTAGCCGTGCGGGCAACACCGCGTCACCGGCCTGAGCTTGGCAGCTTGTGAGGCCTTCAAAGGGGAGCCCTGCCAACAATCGCTCAGCATGATCAGCCAATGCCCTGCCTGCGTTTTCCATGAGCAGGAGGGCGGGTACCCCCAGTTGTTGCGCCATGTTGTCCAGCCTGCGCATCTCTTCGGCGGAAACGATCAACATGAAACCAACCCCTTTAGGCCATTAGTTCAACCCATCGCTGTCAACCATTCTAGATATCCCAACCGCTACGGCGGCAGCTATGTCCCCGTCATGGGTGATGGACACCTGTATGGATGCCAGCCCCAGCCGGTCCATGATCTCAAGAGCTTTGCCCCGGAGCTCCACTACCGGCCGGCCTGACCCGTCACTGACTATCTGGATGTCAGTCCACGACAGGCGGGGCCATCCCTGCCCCAACACCTTCATCACCGCCTCTTTGGCAGCGATCCGTCCTGCAAACCGCTGAAACCGGCAGGCAGGCCGGGACGGGGCGAGACAATATTCCCTTTCATCTTCCCCGAAAAACCTTTGGACGAATTGCCGGGGCCGTTTGTTATACATCTGCTCCACCCGGGATACGAGCACCACATCCAGGCCTACACGGAGAGGTTCGGGCTTAAGCACATCCATCACGCCTTTCGCTTTCATATATATTGCAGACAAACCGGACCCCTTTGTCAATTAAGTATCGGCATTTGCGAGCAGGAGACCCCCGGCCGGGTATTGAAAACAACATCCGGATTCAGCTCATTAGCATCAAGCCACATAGACTGGAGGGTGCACAGCCATGGGCAATCTTGAAGCCTGCAGCGCAATCTTGGTAGGTAAAGAAGCCTCTGCAACAGGCGAAGTGCTGTTTGGCCATAATGAAGACGATTCAGGCAATAACGTGATGATACAGCATTTGGTACCCAGGGCAACTCACGAGCCAGGTAAACTGCTTGAGTTTGAAGCTGAATGCGCCAAAATCCCGCAGGTTGAACAAACCTGGGCATATCTTTGGTCTGAAACCAGGGCCAGCTGGAAACCATCATTTAGCGATACCTTCATCAACGAATGGGGCGTGGCCGTAGCTACCGACAACTGCTCTCCCTCCAGGGAAGATATGCCTGAACTCACCAATGGGGGAATCGGCTACGGCTTGGGGCACATCATCGCCCAAAGGGCCCGGACGGCCAGGGAAGGCGTGGAAATCGCAGTGTCCCTCATAGAGAAATATGGGTATACCGCATCGGGGCGGGCATACCAGATCGTGGACAAACACGAAGGTTGGGTGCTCCAAGTAGTACAAGGCAAGCACTATGTGGCAAAAAGGGTCCCAGATGATGAAGTAATGTTCATACCCAATTGGTACACCATCCACCAAGTGGACCTGTCGGACAAAGCCAATTACATCGCATCACCGGACATAATTACATATGCTATAGACCGCGGCTGGTACACCCCCAAACGTCCAGGAGACTACAGCGACTTCAGTTTCGCCCTGGCTTACCAGGATCCCGAAAAGAACCAGGACGGCAACATCGTGCGCCACAAAAACGCACTGAGGCTTATCCTCAAGGCTGAGCCACAAGATGTGCGGGCGTTTTCAGTAAGACCCCCTCATAAGCTGGGAGTAGAGGATGTAAAGGCAATCCTCCGCACCCACTACGAGGGCACCGACGATGATTTGTCCAAAGGCTATCTCATCAACCCCCACACCACCGGCAAGCGGACCATTTGCACGTCAACCACCCTGGAGAGTTTTGTGATCCAGTTTAGGGAGCAACCTGAATTCACATGCATATGGCGGACGCTGCTCAACCCGTGCACCAGCCCATATGTCCCCTGGTACCTGGGAATTACCAGCATACCGCCGGGCTACACCTGGATGTCCCCGGAAGCAGCCTTGGCCAGCCACTTTGACGTGCCACCCGCTGACCTGTCATACCGTCCCAGCCGGGCATGGTGGGCCTTTCAGTCGGTGCAAGATCTGGCCGACGCTGCATACGCCCAAGTGTTCCCCAGGATATCAGAGGCAAGGGACGCCCTGGAAAAGGAGTGGGCTGACTCGCAGGCCCGGTTTGAACAGCAAGTGTACGAGGTTTTCAAGCACGATCCGGACAAGGCCAGGGCAATGCTCACACACTACACCCATACCCAAGCCAGGAAGGCATGGCTTCGCTGGAGGGCATTGTTTGATGAATTGATGAAGCCCTAAACGGTCGGGGGTTTCCGGCTGGAAGCCCCTGACTGCGCTTCCTCGGTAATCACGGCCTTTAAGTAGTCAATGCACTCTTGGACCAAGCCGGCATCCAGGGATTCAACCATTATCCTGACCAAAGGTTCGGTACCCGATGGGCGTACTACAACCCGGCCCACACCTTCAAGCCGTTCGCTTACCTGCTTTATAGCTTGCTGCACCCGGGGCAGCTGTACCACCTGGCCTGGGCAAGCAGACTCAACGTTCACCAGCACTTGGGGTACCGGTTCAATCACCGAAGCAAGGTCCGACAGCTTGCGGCCTGACCGGGCAAACACCCCTGCAAGGCAAAGGGATGTAAGCATGCCGTCGCCGGCAGGCAAAATATCTCCGAAGATGATATGGCCTGACTGCTCTCCGCCCAGGGTATACCCGCCCCGGTCCATCTCTTCCATCACGAAACGGTCTCCCACAGGCGTCCGGATCAGCCTGATCCCGCACGAAGACAGGTATTTCTCCAGCCCGAAATTGGCCATCACCGTACCAACCACGGTATTGCCCCGGAGCCGCTGGTTTTGGGCCATGTGGGAAGCCATGATCGCCATTATGTGGTCGCCGCTTAGCACATTGCCCTGCTCATCCACGGCTATGCACCTGTCGCCATCCCCATCGTAAGCAAACCCCGCGTGGAACCCGCCCCGGACCACCTCTGCTGCCAAACACGACGGGCTGGTCGAACCGCAGTTTCTGTTGATATTAACCCCGTCGGGCTCGCAGTGGATGAACTTCACGTTTGCACCCAGGGCACCCCATACTTGACGGGCAAGGTAGGACGCGGAACCGTTGGCGGTATCCACCACGATCCTTAACCGTGACATCTCAGCTTGGACAAACCCTCTGAGGAATTGGACGTAGGCGTCAACCATCCCGGCGCCTTCAAACACCCGGCCGACAGCGTCTCCGGTAGGCAAAGCAAGCCGGGTCTCACCGAGGATCATCCGGGAAAACTCTAGCTCGGTGTCTTCTGAAATCTTCTTCCCGTCAGGGCCGAACACTTTGAGCCCGTTGTATTCAAAGGGATTGTGGGAAGCGGAGATCATCACCCCGCCGCCTAAGTTGAAATGTCTCACGATAAAGGAGAGCCCCGGAGTGGTGATCACTCCCAGGCGGATTACATCCCTGCCTGTAGAGGTGATCCCCGCAATCAAGGCAGCTTCCAGCATGTTGCCGGAAACTCTGGTGTCCCTTCCTACACATACTTGTCTAGGTGGAGTGAGGCGCAAGCCTACAGCCTGGCCCAACTTAAACGCGATTTCACACGTCAAATCCGCGTTGGCAATACCACGAATGCCATCAGTCCCAAACAAATTCATCTGAGTACCCTCCGGTTTCATCCAGTGCATCGTTGCCTACGGCACGCACAACTCCCATGGGATATGTGATATACCGGCTGTTATAGGCGCATCGGATATATCAGGCGCGTAAGATGCGTAAGGTGCGTTGCCGGAAGCCGGCCGGCCTATCGCTGGGTCAAAGTGAGCTTCACCCGGGCAGGCTTGATATCAACCTGCAGCGCATCTGCATCCACCCCTTCAGGGGTGCTTATCTTGTAAGCCACCACTAAATCCCAAGCACCCTCTGTCCTGCCGTAGGCGTCTATATAAACTGTTATGTCGTCCTTGTCAATCTTATCCAAAATATCGCTCCGCCCTGTGATGTCCACATTGACAATGGCCGGATCGATCTCCCACGCATAGCCCACAGGCGGGGATTCCAGCTGAACGATTACGCCTTCGTAGGTCTTGGTCGTGATATCCTCGATGATTTCAACTGTAATGAGCACCCGCCCGTCCTGGACCGTCACCCCAGGCGGAAGGTCTAGAGTGGCCTGGTGCAAGAAAGTACTGCTCTTCTCAGACACATCGATCGGCCTGGTAGATATATGCCCGATGGTCCTCAGCACCTGCTCATCGGCGCGGATCTTGACCTGAGCCGGGCTGGCTGTAATCGGCCCCACGGCAAATCCCGCCTTTGGCTTGCCTGTGACCACCGCTTGTACCGGCACGATTTTCGAAGGCGGAAGCGGATTTAGGGGTACAGTCACTTGGACCTGGCTGGGTTCAAGATTGACCCCTGCCACTTCGTTGCCGGCCCCGTCCCGGGCTGACAAATTGACCAGTGTGGATACGGCTTCTCTGGCGTCTGTGATATCCACTGAACCCTGGACGTATCTAACCCTTTCCACCAGCCGCTTAGGCCCTGTGACCCTTACAGTGCCCGCTGAAGGCACAGGTTCGCCCGTTTCAAAGTCTTCGTGGGGCATCCCCACCGTTTCAATCGCCACATCCACGTTAGCCGAATACATCACGTCCAGGTGGAAACTGGCTGTCGAAGGGCTTATCTCGATCACTTTCACGCCATAAGGTACATCCACCGACAATTGGGCAGTGAATACGCCTTCTCCGGCATCCGACAGATCAGCCACCGCTTTTAGGCGCTCTTCGTCTATCTCATCGAGAGTCCTGGCGCGGCCTTCCATTGTGATATTGACTTTAGGCGGGTCAACTGAGACTATGATCAGCTCCCCGGCGGCCTCATTGGGCACCACATCAACAGAGAAAACCCGCCTCTCAAGGGGATTCTTATCGTTAAACACCTGAACCCATACGATGATAGCCAGGATCACCGATATTATTTTAGCTGCGTAATCGTCAGTAAGCATTTTCCGAATCATTTGCCAGGCCTCCGGCTGCCGGTCTGATTATTGGTCTGAGCCCCAAGGGCCTCCAGGAGTTTTTCCCTCAGCGTCTTGGCGTCGAGGCCCCTGATAAGCCGTCCCCCTGATGCCAAGGAAACCGTACCTGTCTCCTCGGATATTACTATTGCCACAGCGTCAGACACCTGGGTGATGCCCAAGGCTGCCCTGTGCCTGGAACCCAGCTCCACCGTTACGGGGTCCTGGGTCGGCGGAAGGAAGCTTGCAGCTGCGGCAATCCTGTCTCCTCTTACAATGACGGCTCCGTCGTGAAGAGGGCTCCCAAACACGAAAATATTCTCGATAAGCTGGCTCGATACAAGCCCGTCAATACGCACGGCATCTTCCATGTATTCCTCCAGCCCCGTCTCCCGTTCCAAAACGATAAGCCCGCCGGTTTTCTGGGCGGACAGGTTAAAACACGCGGTGACCAGCTCGTCCACGGTTTTCTCTACATCATCATCCTGAAAGCGGAACAAAGACCGGGTAAACCATCTGCCCCGCCCTATCTGCTCAAGCCCCCGCCGCAGCTCAGGATGAAACACGATGGGCAGCGCCACAAGGAGCATGGTCCTCACTTGGACTAGTATCCAGTTGATGGTGTAAAGCCTTGCCCACTGGGTGAGTGACACGAGCACATACAGAAACGCCACTCCCTTAAGGAGCTGAACAGCCCTAGTGCCACGGATAAGCGTGAAAATCTTGTAGAACAAGTACGCCACCACGGCGATATCCACTACGGCAAGCAACACATCCTGCCAGGTAAAGAAACGAAGCTGTTCAAGCAACTGACTGCCCACCTTTCTGTATGTCTATAGGATATCATTCGTTTGCTGCTCAAGGAAACCTCCTTTTAAGTGTTTTCGGACAATGACAATTGTAAGCAAAGATGCCAAAACCGGCCAGACAGGCGCAAGCGGTCGCGCCGCTACTTGGTGCCCGAAGCTTGTTTGTCCCGCGGTTTGTATGTATGACTTGTGGATATTGTGTATTATTGGTAGTGATCCACTTTGGAACACCTCAGAAGGGAGATGATTGAAGTGGCAGTGTATTTCGAAAGCCCAGGCAAGCACAACACCGGGCAAGTGGCGGAGCTGGCGCTTAAGAGGGCTGAAGAATTGGGCATAAACCACATAGTGGTAGCATCAAATACAGGGTATACGGCAAACTTTTTTGTAGGAAAGGGACCCAAGCTGGTGGTGGTGACCCACCATGTAGGCTTCCGTGAACCCGGGTTTGATGAGATGAGCCCCGAGGCCAGGGAGTCCCTCAAGCAGCAAGGTGCTGAGGTCTTGACCACTACTCATCTGTTTGCCAACGTGGAAAGAGCTGTAACCAAACAGTTTGGTGGGCTCTACCCAGGAGGGCTGATTTCCCATACGCTAAGGATGTTTGGCCAGGGCACCAAAGTGGCAGTTGAAATTGCAACCATGGCACTGGATGCAGGCCTGATCCCTTACGGGGAGCCGGTGATTGCTGTTGGTGGCACCAGCAGGGGTGCAGATACAGCCCTGGTACTGATTCCGGCCCACGCCAACGCAATATTCGACACACAGATTCTCGAAATAGTGTGCAAGCCCAGACGGCCCAAGAACCCAAACTAACCAAGAGGTGAGCCAAGACATGATAGATCTTTCCGACATTGCAGGATTTCAGCTTGCGCTAACGGATGACGGTTACCTTGAATTCGGCGAGGGTGTGATTGCGCCTCAACCTGAAGCCAGGACACGCAGCGATATGCTGGAAGTGTTGCTGTACCCGGAGCAAAGCGGGCCAGATGTGCTCTACCATATGTACAGGGCCACAGGACTGGAAAAAGACAGGATACCCATGATGAATGCCGGGCTGCGTTACGACATTACCGTAATCCACCCGGGCAAGATCGGTTCTGAATACATAAAAACATTCGGCCACTACCACCCGATGGCCCCGGGACAACTGTATACATATCCCGAGGTATATCAGGTGCTACACGGCAAGGCCCACTTCCTCATGCAAAAAGGCGGCGACGTGACCGGAGAAATCGAGGACTTTGTGATCGCCGACTTCGAAAAGGGAGACATCTTGGTAATCCCGCCGTTTTACGGCCACGTAACCGTCAATCCCGGAAGCGAGCCTTTGGTCATGGCCAACTGGGTTGCCAAGGATTTTTCGTCAATATACGAGCCTATCAAAGCCAGGAAAGGTATGGCGTATTATAATGTTGAATATAGGGGCCAGAGTATCTTCATGCCCAATGACAGTTACGGAACGCATCCCAAGCCCCGGCTCCAGAAACCCGGGGATTTGCCTGAGCTGGGCCTGCATAGGGGAAAAAGCATGTATAGGTCATGGCAGGAAGGCGCGGACTTGGAGTTCCTGGTAAAACCGCACCTCTACGCCAAACTCTGGGAGTCAATGGGGGTAGGCACTGCCGGAAGTTAATCCGGCCGGAGACTGATCCCGGATGAGACGAGGTTGATGTATATTTGAAACCAAATGCCAGCATTGCCATAATCACTGGTTTGTCAGGCGCCGGAAAATCACACGCCCTAAAAACCCTGGAAGATCTGGGCTACTTCTGTGTGGACAACCTCCCCCCGTCGCTGATCCCTAAGTTCCTGGAGCTTTGCTCCCAGGGAGTAGAACCTAAAGAAAAGATCGCCCTAGTAGTGGATATCAGGGGCGGGGAGTTCTTCCAGGATCTCACCGACGCCTTGGCGGAAATCAAAGCCCAAGGGATAAACCCGCTGATACTGTTCCTGGAAGCAGACGACAACACTTTGATCAAACGCTACAAGCTCACACGGAGAAGGCACCCCCTGTCTTATCAGGGAGGCATCCTGGAAGCCATCAAGGAAGAACGCAACCGCCTTCAATCTATCAGGGAACAAGCTACTACCATAGTGGACACATCCCAGCTCAGCCCGGCAGACCTTAGGAAAGAGCTTTACGAGATAATTGCCCGCCACACCAACATAAAGAAACTCGTCATCACACTGGTGAGCTTCGGGTTCAAGCACGGCCTGCCCAAAGATGCAGATCTTGTGTTTGACGTGCGGTTCTTGCCCAACCCCCATTACGTGCCTGACCTTAGGCCCCTTACCGGGCTCGAACCGGAAGTATCAAGGTTCGTCCTGGATTCCGCCTTAACCAAGAGATTCCTGAGGCACCTTACCGCTTTCTTGGATTTTCTGCTGCCCAATTTCATCGAAGAAGGCAAGACTCACCTTACGGTTGCCATAGGATGCACCGGCGGGCAGCACAGGTCAGTTGCAATCGCCGAGAACTTAAAATCCTATTTTGAGTCTAAAGAACATATGGTTGTTGTAGAACACAGGGATATCAACATCGGAGAGTCCGGAGGTCCTGCCCAGTGAATCAACCGTGTCCCAAGCTTGTGGTAATAGGCGGAGGCACAGGACTGGCTACCGTCTTGAGGGGGCTCAAGGCATTTGACTGTAATATCACCGCAATTGTGACGGTGGCGGATGACGGAGGCAGTTCTGGGCTGCTCCGGAAAGACATGGGGATCCTTCCTCCCGGGGACATCAGGAACTGCCTTTTGGCCTTGGCCGAAGCCGAGCCTGAAATGACGGCGCTGTTCAACCACAGGTTTTCCAAGGGTAAGCTGAAAGGACACTGTTTTGGGAACCTGTTTTTGGCGGCCATGACCGAGATGACAGGGGACTTTCAAGAAGCCATCAGGGCCATGTCCCGGATCCTTGCAGTCAAAGGCAAGGTGCTGCCGGCAACCTTGAGCGATGTATCCTTGGTGGCTGAAATGGACGACGGTTCAGTGGTATTTGGAGAAACGGCGATTCCCTTGGCCAAGGGGAAGATCAAGCAGCTTAGGTTGCAACCTGAAGATCCCCCCGCCCTAGACGACGCCGTAGACGAGATCCGCGCCGCAGACGGGATTATCATAGGCCCGGGAAGCCTTTTCACGTCCATCATCCCAAACCTTTTGGTAAGAGGAATCAGGCAAGCCGTGGCTGAGGCTGCCGGGTGCAAGCTTTATATATGCAACGTGATGACCCAGCCCGGGGAAACTGACGGCTTTGACGTGCTGGACCACATACAGGCAATTCAAGACCATGCAGGGCCGCTGTTTTCCCATGTATTGGTCAACACAGCCGGCGCCCCTCAGGATGTGCTTGAGAAATATGCAGAAGAAGGCAAGTATCAGGTAGCCGCCGATCTGGAACAACTTAAACAGGCAGGTTACCAAGTGATATCAGGGGATTTCCTCGCAAGAGGCGACCTGGCACGGCACGATTCCTTCAAGGTAGCAACGACCATAATGGAGTTTGTAGGCTCCCGTCTCAGGAAGCCAGGGGCGGCAACATAAAGACAGGTGCATTTTGAGTTGAAAAGCGAAAGGGATACATTTTCAAGAACGCTTAAAGAAGAATTATCAAGGGTTGAGATCACAGGTACTGCTCAAGCCTACTGGGAGTACCGTGCCATTACCGGCCTTATGGAAGGCAAGAGCAAGGCTAAGGCCGCCAAGCTCCAGGCAGCCGGCAAGCAGCCTCCGATACACAGATCACATATAAAGCCGTACCTCATGCGCAGGCTGTTTTACCTCAAGAAGAGACTCTCGGGAAGCGAACCCGCCAAGCAAGGCAGCCTGGATGACGCCTACAACAGGCGCAGTTTCCTGCGGGGAGTATTCCTCACCAAAGGCTCCCTCATATCACCTGTCCGGGGGCACCATCTTGAGATGGCTTTACCCACCCAGGACCAAGCTTTGCTTGTGCAAAAGCTCATCGCCGATGAGGGGCTAAAAAGCGGGATTGTAAGGCGGCGTTCTGCGTGGGTGGTTTACATCAAAGATGCCGATAATATCTCCCAGTTCCTCGCCTTGCTGGGCGCAACCCGGTCCATGTTGCAGTACGAAGACATCAGGGTGCAGAAAACGGTCAAGAGCTCCGTGCTGAGGCAGATGAACATGGACAAAGCCAATTTGTCGAGATCCGTCGAATCGTGCCTCAAGCAGATTGAAGACATCCTGCTCATAGAAAGGGAAATCGGATTGCACCGGCTACCCAAAGCCTTAAGGGAGATCGCTGAGGCCAGGCTCAATAACCAGGCGCTTACCATGGAGGAGCTGGGACAGGTCCTAAATCCACCTATATCGAAATCGGCGGTAAACCACCGGCTGAGACGGATTGCCCAAAAAGCCGACGCCTTGCGGGCCAAACAAAAGCGGGAGCAGTAAACCGCTCCCTGGTGTAAATCCCGCCCCAGCCGGTAAAGCAGGGCCGCCGGACCGTGTCATTCCAGGCTTATCTCTACGTGGGTGCCATCCTCGTCATCTACCACGTCGATGATTTTGCCGGTACCGCCATGGAGCAACGCCAGTCTCAGCTGGTTGAGATCTATATTTTCCATTTCTGCGCCGCCCAGAGCCATAAATTTGTTGCCCGTCTTCAGCGCCCAGTCCACAAGCCCCACAGGCAGGTTTACCATCACCTTAGGTTTGTCTTGCCCACGTTCGGTAATCCGTATTTTGAACCATCTAGCCCTAGGCCGCTCCACCGGTTCAGCTTCCACGGCTCCGGCTTCCAAAGCTTCCAGCAGCTTTAGCGCTTCATCTACAGTTACCTTTCCGTCTTTTAGCATCTGCAAAATCCGAAGGCGTTCTTGTTCCATACCAGGCTCTCCTTTCAAAACCACACCCGAATCTTGCCATTCCCGGTTGTAGCTTTTATCCGTCCTTTTGCACCAGCCTGTTCAAACCCAGGAGTGCGGGCCTTGTAACGCCACCTACTTCTGGATATAGCCACATCCTCAATCACATCAGCATCATCCAGACCTTCAACTGTGATGCCGCCGGCCCTGGCAGTCAGATCCATCTCATACCCTGTGTCACCATCTCTGACAACGCCGATGCTTATGCGTCCGTTGCCAGTACTAAACTCCCAGTCACCTGCACCTTTCATCTCTACGTTGATAGCCCCGTTGCCGCTTGAGGCCTTGAGCTCGCCGGCGCTACCCTCATATTCAACCCTGCCGTTGCCCGTAGTGAGCTTGGCCCTGTCAAATCCGCACCTGGTAACCTCAACCCGTCCGTTGCCCGTACTTGCTGTACAGCTACTTCCTGTCACTCCGTCTAAAGTTATCCGGCCGTTGCCAGAACGCAAGGTCACAGAGGCCTTTCTCGATGCAGGGATTTTCAAGGCAAAACCTACGGACAGCCCCCTCAGGTCTATGCCGGCCGTTTCGGTGCTCTTAGCTGTCAGGCACAGCCCTTCTTGGCTAAACTCGTAGCAGTTCTCCAGCATCTGCCTGGCATCAGCTTCATCCCGGCCCCTGCCCTTCTTGATCACCGTAAGCAAGTAACCCGGCTGATCCCAAGTTTCAACGCTAATCCTCCCGTTGGAACTGCTCAGGCGCAAGTCAAGTTCGCCCTCTTCCGGGAACTGGCCTTTGATTTCTTCCCTGAACTCAAATGTGGGGCCGCCTATAAACCCGCCACCGAACAGCCCTGACAGCATCCTGCCGATGTTGCTCGCCACGCTTTCGGCTACAACTTCCGCCCTCTCGACAACATGTTCAACCCCTTGCTCCAGGGCATGCTGTCCGCCGGTGCTGGATGGTTCCCAACGGGGCTTTCCCGGTTCCAATGCATTGAGCAACTCCACACCCTGCTCCGGCGTAATCTGCCCATCGGCCACCATCTGCAAAATCAGCAGTTTCTCTTGTTTGGACATGAAAGTTCCTCCTTAGAACTAACACTTAGGGTATGGTTCCGCGGCATAAGCGGAACACGTCCCTCTTGCCTACCTGGAACCAAGATTCCTTATCAACCTGGCAGCTTCTGTGGCGCTGATTTCACCCCGGGCGAGCTTATCCAGTACTTCCATGCGTTTCTCAGCATACTCTTTAGCATCGGCTTGGTCTGCAGCTGAATCTACGGGGTATCCGAGGGCCCTTATCAACGCATCAAGTCGCCCGCGGACGGTAGGATAGGAAATCCCCAGTTCCTTCTCGACTTCCTTGATGTTGCCCCGGTTCTTGATGAAGACCTCTGCGAAGTACTTATGCTCATCACTTAAGCTACAGAACTTACACATCTTGAAATTCCCGGATATCCTGGTGTTGCACGCGGGACACGTAAGTTCTGTCACTTCCAAGGCTTCAGAGCATACCGGGCAACGTCCGATTACTTCTCTCGCCATTTTGATCCCCACCTTCTGGCAATAATAGTACAAGGCGACCTTGAAAATGTCAATAGCTATATCAATATTTTTAAGCATCCGGTTTAAGTTTATTCGGGATCAGTGCGGTTGGTGAAAATATTCATAGATGGTTTGGGCTAGTTTGGGGCCTATACCTTCGATTTGTTGCAGGTCTTGTAGGGAAGCTTTGCGTATAGCATCCACACTGCCAAAAACTTTGAGGAGCTGCTTGATCCTGACCGGCCCTAATCCTGGGATCTCGGACAACACCGTATCCAAGGCCTTCTTCTGCCTGAGTTTCCGGTGGTACGCCAAGGCAAACCTGTGGGCTTCGTCCCTTAAGCGCATGACGAGGAACAAAGCTCCTGAATCCCTGGGCAGGATTACCGGGTCCTTGACGCCGGGGAGAAACAATTCTTCATTTTTCTCAGCCAGTGCTGCCACAGGGATATCGAGCCCAAGTTCGTCCAACACCTGCTTTGCGGCGTTAACCTGGCCTTTTCCCCCATCGACAATCACAAGGTCAGGAAATACGGCAAACTTGCTCTTGCGCGTCAGGGTACTGCCCGGCTTCTGAAGCTTTGCCCGGTCGTCCAGGCCCCTTCTAAACCGCCTCCACAGCACTTCCTGCATCATGGCTACGTCGTTGGGTGTATCCCCCGTCTTTATGCGGAAGCGGCGGTATGAGGACTTGTCGGCTTTGCCATTGTAGAGCACCACCATTGAAGCTACCGCCTCTTTGCCCGAAATGTTGGAGATGTCATACCCTTCAATCCTCATGGGCAAGCCGGGCAACCCTAAGGCTTGGGCCAGTTCCTCCATGGCTTGCAAGTTTTCATCGGCCTCTCGCTTGTATCTGGGAATGCTGGTGTCCATCATGGCCCTGGCGTTGTCGCACGCCATCTCCACAAGCTGCTTGAACACGCCCCGCTTGGGGACCCTCACTTTCGCCCCGATGTACCCGCTGATTTCCTCTGCATCAGGCAGGTCTGAAGGAATGACTATTTCCTTGGGCACAAAAGGCGCATTGGGGTAGTACTGGAGGATGAAAGCTCTCAGCACTTCACCGTCGTCGTCCAGCTCGCTTCCTGTAAGCACAAACCCTTCCCTGCCCATGAGTTTGCCTTCACGTACCGGCAGCAGCGCCACAAACGCGTATTTGCCTGAACGCGCCAGCCCAAGCACATCCCTGTGTTTCATGTCGGTGAGCACAACTTTTTGGCGTTCAGTCACATCATCAAGCGCCCTGATCCTGTCCCTCACCCTTGCGGCATTTTCGAAATCCAGCTTGGCTGCAAGTTCCTGCATGCGCTTTTCCAGCCGATCCCTCACATCCTTATGCCGGCCTTCCAGGAACTTGACCACCTCATTGATGGTCTCCATATACTCCTCCCGGGTGACTTGACCGGTACACGGGCCTAAACACCGCCCTATGTGGTAGTTGAGGCAGGGCCTGGTGGCTTGGGCAAGACTCTTGTCTGAACACGTCCTGTAGGGGAAGATCCTGCGCAGGAAAGCCAATGTCTCCCGTACAGACCCTGGCCTGGTAAATGGCCCAAAATACCTGGCCCCGTCTTTGCTCATCCGCCTTACCACCGATACAGTGGGCCACTCCTGGTTGAGGTCGATCCTCAGATAGGGGTATTGCTTATCGTCCCGTAGTAGGATGTTGTACCGGGGCCTGTGCTTCTTGATCAGGTTGGACTCCAAGATGAAGGCTTCTGACTCTGAGTCCACCACGATAATTTCAAGCCCTTCAACCCTGGACATAAGCGCCTCGGTCTTGGCGGACAGATTTGACCCGAAATATGAGCGTACCCTGTTACGGAGGTTTATGGCTTTGCCTACGTAGAGCACTTCCCCGCCTTCCCCTCGGAACACATATACTCCTGGGGAAGCCGGAAGCTCGCCTACACAGGCGGCCAGCTCATCCCTATTGCCTCTAAACCCTGCCCACGCCCGGTTCAGGGAATTAGCTTCCATCTCCACCGGCCTCCGTCATCCCACCATCCCCTGCGGCAAGCTGGACCCTAGACGGGAGGTTAAGCACTTTCTTGAGGAATTGGCCTGTGTACGAAGCGGGACACGCAGCCACCTCTTCAGGGGTACCCTCTGCCACTATATACCCGCCGTGTTCTCCGCCTTCAGGCCCTAGGTCAATGATGTAATCGGCAGTTTTTATCACATCCAGGTTGTGTTCGATGACCACCACGGTGCTGCCCCCTTCTACCAGCCGGTGCAAGATATCCAGGAGCTTACGCACATCTTCAAAATGGAGCCCCGTGGTGGGCTCATCCAAGATATACAAGGTTTTTTCATTGCCCCGCCTGGAGAGCTCTGTAGCCAGCTTCACCCGCTGGGCTTCGCCACCTGACAAGGTAGTCGCAGGCTGGCCCAGCCTAATGTACCCCAGGCCTACGTCATAAAGAGTCTGGAGTTTCCGGCGGATCACGGGCACGTTCTGGAAAAATTCAAGCGCTTCTGCAACCGTCATATCCAGCACGTCAGCTATGGTCTTGCCCCGGTATTTCACCTCAAGAGTCTGGCTGTTGTATCGCTTGCCATTGCATACCTCGCACGGCACGTACACATCGGGGAGAAATTGCATCTCAATGCGGATAATACCGTCGCCCTTGCACGCCTCACACCTGCCGCCCCGTACGTTGAAGCTGAACCTGCCGGGCTTGTAACCCCTCATCTTGGCTTCGGGGGTCATGGCGTAAAGCTGCCTGATGTCGGTGAACACCCCGGTATATGTGGCAGGGTTGGATCTCGGGGTACGGCCGATAGGCGATTGATCTATGTTGATTACTTTATCAAGCTGCTCAATGCCTTCAATCCGGTCATGAGCGCCCGCCCGTTCCCTGGCACCGTGCAACACTGAAGCCAGTTTTTTGTGGAGGATATCATCTACCAGAGTGCTCTTGCCCGAGCCTGACACCCCTGTCACACAGGTAAACACACCCAAGGGGATCTTCACGTCGATGTTTTTGAGGTTATGCTCCCGCGCCCCCACAATCTTTATGAACCTGTCCGAAGTGCGCCGCTGCGCGGGCACTGGGATCTGCTTCCTGCCTGAAAGGTACGCCCCGGTAAGGGAATCCTTGCAGTCCATCACATCGGCCATGGTGCCCGCCACCACAACCTGGCCCCCGTCCTTGCCGGCCCCTGGCCCGATGTCCACTACGTAATCGGCAGCCCTGATGGTTTCTTCGTCGTGCTCTACCACGATCACCGTATTGCCCAAATCCCTGAGCCGCTTCAAGGTATCCAAGAGTTTCCCGTTGTCCCTAGCGTGGAGTCCTATGCTGGGCTCGTCCAGCACATACAACACGCCAACCAATCCCGAGCCAATCTGGGTTGCAAGCCGGATCCGCTGGGCTTCTCCGCCTGACAGGGTGCCCGCCCGCCTGTCCAGGGTGAGGTAACCCAGGCCTACATTGTGGAGGAATTCCAGCCGCGCGCAAAGCTCCTTGATCACCTGCCGGGCGATGAGCCTTTCCCTTTCAGTAAGTTCAAGCCCCCGGATGAATTCAAGGGCCTTTTCACACGACATGCTGGTGAGCTCAGCTATGTTAAGCCCACCTACGGTAACTGCCAGGGCTTCAGGCTTCAGCCGCTTCCCCTGGCACACATTGCACGGCACGGTGGCCATGAACCCTTCGATCCACTGGCGCACGTAATTGCTAGACGTCTGCTTGTATCGCCTTTCAAGGTTGGCCACCACCCCGTTAAAGGTGATGGCACGGTCGTAAACTCTGCCGTACTTGTTTTCGTACCGGAACGGGATTTGGTGGTCCGGGGCGCCGTACAATATGATGTCCACGTATTTAGGGTCAAGTTCCTCCACGGGGGTGTCGGTGGAAAACCCGAAGTAGTCAGCCACGGCTTCCAAAAGCTGCATGTAGTAACCGTCAGGACTACCGTTCCAGGGTGCCACGGCGCCGTCGGCAATGGACTTCCGCTTATCCGGGATGATAAGATCCGGATCCAGTTCCATATTGACGCCCAAACCGTTGCACGCCGGACACGCCCCAAAGGGGCTGTTAAACGAAAACAGCCTGGGTTCAAGTTCTGGAATAGATATGCCACATTCGGGACATGCCAGGGTTTGGCTGAAGATGAGGTCGTGCTTTTCGTCACCCATAACTTCGATAATCACCAGGTTGCCCGAAAACTGAAGCGCGGTCTCGATAGAATCGATCAGGCGTGGCCTGATGCCCTCCCTGATTATGAGCCTGTCGACCACTGCTTCTATGGTGTGCTTCTGGTGTTTGGACAGCCTTTTGCCGATAAACTCTGAGATCTCTGCAGTGACCCCGTCCACCCTTGCCCGGACGAAGCCTGCCTTTTGGATATCCTCAAACACCTTGGTATATTCGCCTTTTCTCCCTACCACCAGGGGTGCCAACACACTGAACCTTGTGCCTTCAGGCAGGGACAACACCTGATCTGCGATCTGGTCCACAGTCTGCTGGGACACAGGCTTGCCGCATTCAGGGCAATGAGGGTGGCCAATCCTGGCATACAGCAGCCTCAAGTAGTCATATATTTCCGTCACTGTAGCCACAGTAGAACGGGGGTTACGGCTGCCTGCCTTCTGGTCTATGGAAATCGCAGGGGACAGCCCTTCTATGCGGTCCACGTCAGGCTTGTTCATGAGCCCCAAGAACTGCCTGGCGTATGCAGACAGGGACTCGACGTACCGCCTCTGCCCCTCAGCATATATGGTGTCAAAAGCCAAAGAACTCTTACCGGAACCTGACAGCCCGGTAATTACCGTCAAAGTGTTCCGGGGGATCTCCAGGTTTATGTTTTTCAGGTTATGCTGGCGTGCGCCTTCTATAATCAGCTTGTCGTCAGGCATCTCCGCGTCTCCCTTGTTTGTGTCTCGTTATTTGCGCCGCTTAAGCTGCCTTCTGGGCTTGTCTAGCTGCTTTTCCAGCTCAAATATCATATCTCTCAGTATTGCCGCCCTTTCAAACTCAAGGTTGGCTGACGCTTCCTTCATCTCCGCCATGAGCTTGTCGATAAGTTCAGGCACGGCCTGCTTGGGAAGCTCATCAAAACTCTTGTCCCTGAGCAGGGTTTCCGGCTCTTCCAGAGGTTTGCCGTGCTGGATTACATCGTGAACTTGCTTCTGGACGGTTTTTGGGGTAATCCCGTGCTTTTTGTTGTACAAAGTTTGCTTGGCCCTGCGTCTTTCAGTCTCTTTGATGGCCCGTTCCATCGAGCCGGTTATTGTATCAGCGTACATTATAACTTTACCGTTGACATTCCGGGCAGCCCGGCCAATTGTCTGTATCAAGGATGTCTCTGATCTTAGGAAACCTTCCTTGTCAGCGTCAAGTATGCACACCAAAGACACTTCGGGCAGGTCCAACCCTTCTCTGAGCAAGTTGATGCCTACCAAGACATCAAATACCCCCAGGCGCAAGTCCCGTATAATCTCCATCCGTTCTATGGTTTCCACATCAGAGTGCATGTACCTTACTTTTATACCTACTTCCCGCAGGTACTCGGTAAGGTCTTCGGCCATCCGTTTGGTCAAAGTGGTTATGAGCACCCGTTCGTTGCGCGCCACCACTTTTCGTATTTCGCCGATTAGGTCGTCTATCTGGTTCTTGACAGGCCGTACTTCCACCACAGGGTCAACCAGCCCTGTGGGCCTGACTACCTGCTCAACCACTTGAGAGGCCATCTCAAGTTCAAAATCCCCTGGGGTAGCAGATACGTATATCACCTGGCCCACCTTGTCCATGAACTCCTCAAAAGTAAGGGGACGGTTGTCAAAAGCCGATGGCAACCTGAACCCGTAGTTCACCAGGGATTCTTTCCTGGAACGATCCCCTGCATACATTGCCCGGATTTGCGGGAGGGTCACGTGGGATTCGTCTATTACCACCAGGAAATCTTCAGGGAAGAAGTCCAGCAGCGTATACGGAGGCTGGCCCGGGGACCGTCCTGTAAGGTGGCGGGAATAGTTTTCAATGCCCGGGCAGTACCCCATTTCCTCAAGCATTTCCAGGTCGAACCGGGTACGCTGCTCCAGGCGGTATGCTTCAAGGATCTTGCCTTGGTCTCTAAGCTCTTTGAGCCTCTGGTCCAATTCCTCCTCAATAGACCTTATGGCAGCTTGCATCTTCTCGTCTTTGACCACATGGTGCTTGGCCGGGTAAATCATAATGTGGTTTAGTTCTGCAAGCGCCTTGCCTGTGAGCACGTCAAACTCCAGGATCCTTTCGATCTCGTCGCCAAACATCTCAACCCTTACGGCTTTGTCGGAATAACCTGCCGGGAAGATCTCAATGGTATCCCCCCGTGCCCTGAACGTACCCCGCTGGAAATCAACGTCGTTTCTGACGTACTGGATGTCAACAAGGCGCCTGAGGATCGCGTCCCGGTCCCTTATCATCCCTGCACGCAGAGACAGCCCCAGGTCCCTGTAGTCCCCAGGGGAACCCAGGCCATATATGCATGACACGCTAGCCACAACCAGTACATCCCGCCGCTCAAACAGGGCGCACGTCGCCGAGTGCCTGAGTTTGTCGATCTCTTCGTTTATCAGCGCATCTTTTTCTATGTAGGTGTCAGTGTGGGGGATATAGGCCTCCGGCTGGTAATAGTCGTAGTAGCTAACGAAATACTCAACTGCATTATTGGGGAAAAAATGTTTGAACTCGCTGGCAAGCTGTGCAGCCAGGATCTTGTTGTGTGAAATCACCAAAGTGGGCCGGTTGAGCCTGGCCACAACGTTGGCGATGGTAAATGTCTTGCCCGATCCTGTCACCCCAAGCAAGACCTGATGCCTGTAGCCTCGCTCGACCCCTGACACCAGGGCATCGATGGCTTCAGGTTGGTCCCCTCTGGGCGTAAACTCTGATACCAGCTCAAATGTACGCATTGCCGATTCCTCCGTTCTATCATTATAACTTCACAGGGCAATGCGATCAAATGTTCTATATTTCACACGTAGCGAACAGAGCCAGAGGTTAGGCAGCCTTTGCTAATTATCAGCCTGCTTGCCTCTAAGAAGGTTCTTGAAGAACCTAAGCAGCACTCCGTCAGAGTTGGACGCAGCCATAGCTTGGTCGTCAGGTTGAGGTACGGGGATGAGGCCCAATTCTTGGCCGGCTTCCCTGTCCACGGTCACTTGGCGCAGCTCCTGGCTGTCCCGGGATTCAAGGATCCACAGGGATACCGGCCCGGAAATAGTTGAAAGCGCAGCTTCCAGCGACGCCTTGTCGCTTACCTGCACGTCGTCCACCAGGCGGATAATGTTGCCGCTTCTAAGCCCTGCTTGCTTGGCGGGGCTGCCTTCTGCCACGTCAAGCAGCAACACCCCTTGCTCCACCGGAGTATAGATGGGCTTTTGCCCGTATTCCTCACGGAGCCCGGCCTTTATCACTATCTCATGCCCGATGGGGGCAAACAGGGTTGCTACCCACACAAACGGTTGCCACCTGGACGCAGCAATCGACAAGAGCAGCAGCACCACGCTGAACCACATGAGGTTTCTCGCGGTAATCCTCGCCTTATCCCTTGGGTTCCTGGCCACGGCGATGTCCCCGTAGCCCAGGGCTGCTATGAGCGGCATCATGGCGAACACAGGCTCGCCCGGGCCGGGGATTTCAGGCGCCTTGATCAGGGGCCACCAATCTGGCAAGTATATCAAATCAGGCACCTGGGACAGATCGGGTACCTTGATGAGAAACAGCACTATCAAAGGGATAGGCCAAAATCGTTGCAAGGCGAAGCCGCCTACCACGTCGCCGTTCTCGTGGGACACGTAAAGGGGCGTGGAACAGGTATGCCCTGAAAGCAGGATGAGGAAAGCTTCTGCAGCATGGAGGCAGGCTACCAGGGCCATCAGGGCCGGCACGTTCACCTGAGGCCATCCGAATATGAGGTGGCTTAACGCGGCCAACCCGCCGGCGTAGGAAAAGCAAAGCAACCTAGGGCTGAACAGGTACAACACCAGGGCGATAGGCATGAGGTAGGTAATACCGCTGTCTGTCACGGATACACCTATGAACACCAGCAGTATGCTGGCAAGCAGCCCTCCCAGGAGCCCTAACCCTACTGCAGTAAGGGTCTGGTAAAACGCCTTGTTGGACGCAGTACCATACAGTTGTTCCTCGGTGCGCTGGATCCTCGAATACTGACTGGCTATAAGCCCCAGGACCACCAGGTAAAGCAGGTCTACAACGGGGTTAGAGAATATCCCCGGATAGGACCGTATCACCGATTTTACCAATTCTAACAGTGGGCCCACGCCCATTGCCCCTTTCATGTACGTGACCGAGTCACTATGTGTCTATGTCACTAGGTGTCTATATCGCTAAGTGTCTGAGATGGCAGCCCTGGCTAACTCAACTGCCTTGGCCAGCTGCGCGTCATCTCCTTCCACAATTATGTCAGGCTCAATTCCAACGCCATTGATCGAACGCCCGCTAGGAGTAAAATACTCAGCTATGGTCACTTTTACAACAGAACCATCTTTTAACTTGAACGAATTCTGCACCAGGCCTTTGCCGAAGGTGGTGGTGCCGATCAAAGTCCCCACCTGGTAGTCTTGTATGGCTCCGGCCAGGATTTCAGAAGCGCTGGCAGTACCTCCGTTGACCAAAACGAACAAAGGCTTATCTATCCCCGGCCCCTGAGACACGTAAGTGGTCTCCTCAAAAGACTTCCCCTTTATGGTTACCACGGTGCCTTCAGGTACAAACAGCCTGGCGATGTCGATGCACCGGTCCAAAAGCCCGCCGCCGTTGTAGCGCAGATCCAGGATGATCGCCTTTGCCCCCTGGGAATCAAGTGCAAGCATGGCTTCGGTCATAGCCAGGGCAGACCTTTCATTGAAGGTTATGAGTTCAATATAGCCTATTCCGTCGTCCATCATGGAGTAATCCACGGCAGGGATGGTTATGTCTTCTCTCACTATGGTCACGTCGAAGGTGTCTCCGTCCCTGTAGATGGTAAGCACAACCTCGGTACCGGCAGGCCCCCTTATGAGGGCTGCGGCTTCGTCGCCGCTGGATACCGGCTTGCCATCAACTTTCAGGATGAAGTCGTTGACCTGGAGTCCCGCGGCTTCAGCAGGAGTGCCCTTCATAGGCGATACGATACATACCCCGCCGTCTTTCTCGGTTATAGTCACCCCGATGCCCGAATACTCGCCGCTGGTACGTATGTAAAACTCATACCATTCTTCCTGGGTCATGTATACGGTATATGGGTCGCCCAAAGCCGCCACAACGCCCCTTGCGGCGCCTTCTAAGATCTCTGCATGGTCAAAGTCTTGGTAATAGGTCTGGTCCAACAGGCGGATAATGCTGATGACCTTGCCGACAGGAGTAAACTGTGTGAGCGCATATCCTCCCAATCCCACTGCCACCAGGGCTGCCGCCAGGGCGGAGACGATGCATAATCTAATGGCCTTGGACCTGGGTATCATATCCACTTACATCACCGTCTTTCTTGGTTTCCTCACATACCTTACATACGTTTACACGGTAACTGACAGATTAGTCTGAAACTACCGAATCGCATTAGTTTATTTCAGTCTAGCACAACTGCATGATTCCCTCTACACCAGACGGAACCTAGCACACATTCAAACTGTCCGCCTTGTGCCAAATAACAAACCAGGCTGCCGGCGCCCACTTCCCGCCGGCAGCCTGGAATCTGCCTAGAAAATTTTGTCCTAGAAGCTTACCCAGTTCCTGGGGTTGTCGGTAGCCCCGTTGACCCGGACCTCAAAGTGGAGGTGAGGTCCTGTAGACAGCCCCGTGCTCCCCACAAGGGCGATGGTCTGTCCCCTGGTCACTACGTCGCCCACACTTACAAGCAGTTTTGAACAATGGGCGTACAGCGTAGATATACCTCCGCCGTGGTCTATCACCACGTAATTGCCGTAACCAGAATCAAAAGTGGCCACAATCACGGTACCGTCTTCTGCAGCCATAATAGGCGTACCGCTGTTGACGGCGATGTCGATACCTGAATGGAACCTGTAGTACTGTAACACAGGGTGCCACCTGTTGCCGTATTCAGAGCTTACCCATCCGCCTGACACAGGCCGTATCATGGCAAGCCCTTCTTTTTTCTCCCGCTGATGGCCTTGGGCCTGGAGTTCCCTGATGACCTGCTCCAGGGCCTTGGATTGCCGTTCGAACTCGTCTAAGGCTGCTTCTAATTGCTTGCGATCCTGTTGGATCTGGGCCAGATACCGCTCCCTGTCAGCGCTGCGGGAAGCCACTGCAGCCCTTCTTTGCTCCTGTTCGGCCTTGGCTAGGGAAAGGGCTTGTACATCTTGTTCGAGCAAAGCCTTCTTTTCGGCAAGTTCTTGCCTAAGTGCCTTGTATTCTTCTATAAGGCGCGCGTCCTCCTGGGCGATCTCACGTAGGTAATACAGCCGGGCCATGAATTCGGACACGCTCTTTGAGTCCAAAAGCACTTCAAGGTAGGAGATCCTTCCTGCCTTATACATGCATACCAGCCTATCGCAAAACAGGTCCTTTGTTTCTTGTGTCTTCTTTTCGACCTCAGCAATTTCTTTCTCGGTCTCAGCTATCCTGTCAGAGAGGTACTGCATCCTTGCCATGAGATAGTCGAGTTCCCGTTGGGCAAGTTCCAGTTCAAGTTCAAGCTGTTCCAGTTCTTTGAGTACAGAATTTTCTGATTGTCGTTTGGCTTCGATTTGTTTTCTGGTTTCTTCAATCTGTTTCTGCATTTGCTGCAATTCGGCATACTTCTCGTCAAGTACGCCGGCCCTGGCCACAGGAAGGGTATGCATGGCCAATACCACAACCAGGGCAAACGCGCACAAATAGTAAGCGGTTTTTCCTCTCCTCATGGTATGTACCTCCGGTGGTCTAGACTCTAAGATGCCGCCTCACTGAAAACGCTGAACCTGCCAGGCCAACCATGACACCTGTCAAGGCCATAATGCCGAACATTTGCCATAGGGCGTCCGGATCCAGGCCCACGATAGGCATGAACGGGATAAACTCGGCGATCTTCATGGCAACCCAGTTATAGACCCAGACCGCAAATCCCGTGCCTATTGCGCTGCCCAGAAATCCGAGCAACACCCCTTCAAACAGAAAAGGCGTCATGACAAAGCCGTCAGTAGCCCCTACCAGTTTCATTATCCCGATTTCCTGCCTCCTGGCGTCGATGGTCAGCCTTATTGAATTGGCGATGACCATCACCGACACGAGCCCTACAACCAACATCCCGCCAAGGGACAGGTATTGCACAGCCTTGCCGATTTGCACAAGCCGCCTTGAGACTTCTTCCTGATACATTACATCGTCCACAATATCAAAGGCTTGAAGGGCTTCCACCACTGCCGGGATGTGTTCCGCACCAGCAGTCTTTATCCTGACGCTGGGAGGCAATGGATTGTCCTCTTCCAGGGAGTCCAGCACTGACGCTTTGTCTTTGAACATCTCCTTGAGTTCTTCAAGAGCATCCTCTTTGCTCACAAACTTGACTTCCGCGACTCCCGGTATTTCCCGTATCTGGCTCACGGCGCTTGCCAGCTGGGTTTGCGTAGCTTCTTTATCCATGTAAGCCTGGATCTCCATCTGGGTCTCAGCCATCTCGTACATGAAACCCAGATTTATGCTGACCAAGAAACTGATCCCAAGCAGAAAGAGGGCAAAACCCGTGGTAAGGGAGGAAAGGAACGACGAAAGCTTATTCCGCCATATACTGCGGAAGGTCTGAGAAAATATGTATCCTAAGAGCCTCAATAGTGATACGCCCCTCTTCTTTCATCTCGTACGATGGCACCGTCCCTGAGTTCCACTACCCTCTTTCTCAGGTTGTCTACGATATCGTGGGCATGGGTGGCTACAACCACCGTGGTCCCGTAAAGGTTGACACGTTCCAGGATGGCGAAGATTTCCATGGCTGTCTCGGGGTCAAGGTTGCCTGAAGGCTCGTCCGCAAGCAGGATATCAGGGTTCCGTACAAGCGCCCGTGCTATCGCTATCCGCTGTTGTTCCCCTCCTGAGAGCTCGTTGGGGAAGGCATTCCGCCTGTCCAACAGCCCCACCATGTTGAGCACTTGGGTGACCCTCCGGTTCACTTCGCGTCTGGGGGTACCTGTAACCTCAAGCGCAAAAGCTACGTTTTCCCAAGCATTCTTATCCTTCAAGAGCTTGAAGTCCTGAAACACCACTCCAATCCTGCGCCTTAAGTACGGGACCTCACGCTTCCGCATCTTGGCCAAATCCTTCCCTAAAACAAAAACTTGCCCGCTGGAAGGCGTCTCCTCCCTGTACATCATCTTTATCAGGGTGGATTTGCCTGCGCCGCTTGCACCCACGATGAAAACAAATTCACCTTTATCTATCTGCAAAGACACCCTGTCGAGCGCCTTCACGTTGCCATTGTAGACCTTGGAAACGTTTCTAAAGCTAATCAATGAAAATGTCACCTACCGAACTACCAACACCTGCGCTTACATATTATTCGACATAATATGACTCAATCCTGTTCCCGAAAAAACTGGAAAAGGGTGATGGGCGCCTGTATCTATCTGCCCACCAGCCCCCGCGCCACTTGGCAGTACCGCTCACTAGTAAACCCGTATTTTTCAAGGAGCGCTCCTGCCGGTCCGGATTCGCCGAACTGGTCGTTCACCCCCAACCTTACCACCCTTACAGGATGGCTGCGGGCGGTAACCTCGCACACGGCACTGCCCAAACCGCCGATCACACTGTGCTCTTCGCACGCAATTATGGCACCGCTGCTCCTTGCGATCTTAGCCAGCAGCTCTTCATCGATGGGCTTTACCGACGCCATATCTGCAACCAGGCACGATATTCCATCTTGTTCAAGGGTACGGGCTGCTTCCAGGGCTAGCCCCACGGTGATCCCGCACCCCACAAAAGCAACATCAAACCGGCGGTTCTCAGCCAAAACGGTTTTGTACCCTCCCGGGACCTCGGGCTCTGGCCATAGCACCAACCCTTTGCCAATCTCGAACCCGGCATCATCAGGGTACACCTGGGGCACTTTGGCCCTGCCCAGCCGTATGTACACCGGTCCTTGGTAGGCAGCAGCAGCCCTTACAGCCAGCCGGGTTTGCCTGGCATCACACGGCACCAGCACCGTCATCCCCGGCAGTGCCCGCATAAGGGCGATATCTTCCAAGGCTTGGTGGGTGGCTCCGTCTTCGCCCACGGTGATCCCCGCGTGGGAAGCTGCGATCTTCACGTTAAACCCAGGGTACACAATGGACTGGCGGATCTGGTCGTACGCCCTGCCTGTGGCGAACACTGCAAAGGTAGATGCAAAAACAATCTTGCCAGAATGGGCCAGGCCTGCAGCTATCCCCATCATATTGGCTTCAGCTATGCCGACGTTGAAAAACCTTTCAGGAAACTCTTTGGCAAAAAGAGAGGTCCTGGTTGACGACGACAGGTCTGCGTCAAGTACTACTATATCAGGATTTTCCCTGCCCAGTTCTACCAAGGTCTCTCCGTAAGCGTCTCGTGTTGCCTTCATCTCAGCCATTCCATATCACCTTTTCCAAGTATTGCGTACGTGGTTATCTATCTCGCTTAAACAGCCGTTAACTCCTTCAGTGCCTGCTCCAGTTGGGCGGCGTCGGGGGCTTTTCCGTGCCAGTCTTTCTGGTTTTCCATAAAGCTGACCCCTTTGCCCTTGACAGTCTCAGCCACTATTACCGTAGGTTTATCCTTGACGCCCATGGCCTGCCCGAACACTTCCATGAGGCTCGGGATGTTGTGGCCGTCCACTGAAAGCACCTGCCAGCCAAATGCCTTGAATTTGTCTCCGAGCGGATCCACGCTCATTACGTCTTCTGTCTTGCCGTCTATCTGAAGCCCGTTGTGGTCAACGATGGCAATCAGGTTATCCAGCTTGTAGTGGCTGGCAGCCATGGCAGCTTCCCATACCTGGCCTTCCTGGCATTCCCCGTCACCTAGGAGCACCCACACCTTGTAATCCTTCCGGCCGAGTTTACCGGCTAAGGCCATCCCTACAGCCATTGAAAGCCCCTGGCCTAAAGAGCCTGTAGACACTTCCACACCCGGCACTTGCTTACAGTCTGGGTGCCCCTGGAGAGGCGAACCAAGCTGCCTGAGGGTATCCAGCCACTCCACGGGGAAAAATCCCTTCCTGGCTAAAGCCGCATAGAGCACCGGCGCGGCATGGCCTTTGCTCAACACAAACCTGTCCCTGTCGGGCCAGTCAGGTTCCCCAGGTCTTACCCGCAGTACGTCTCCGAAGTATAAGGCTGCAACTATATCTGCAGCGGAAAGAGACCCGCCAGGGTGCCCCGACCCGGCCTTGCCGGTCATCTTCACAATATCTATCCTGATCTCCCGGGCCTTTTGTTCAATAAATCGTATCTGACTCTCGTTGTTCCCGAGCTTGTGCATCATGTGACTCCCCTTTGTTGCTTGTTCGGTCAAACCAGCTTTGTAGTTGAACCCGTAAGGCAAACTCCAAGAGAGCTAGGTTGCGCACGATACGCTTAGGCTCCAGGAGCATCCTCCAGAGCCATTCCAAGCCTGCTTGTTGTATAGGTTCAGGGGCCCGCTTCTTGGTCCCTGACAGTATGTCCAGCACTCCTCCCAGCCCGATCCCCACTTTAGCTCCCAGACGGTTCCTGTATTTCCAGATGAACTTCTCCTGTTTGGGAGAACCCATGGCGCAGAAAATCACATCAGGCCGGGCAGCAGCGATTTGCTCCACCACTTTTTCCTCTTCTTCCGGCCTAAAATAACCGTGGTAGGTGCCGCATATACTGACACCGGGTATGGAATGGGTCACGTTTTCGGCAGCCTGTTGTGCCACCCCGGGCTTGCCGCCGAGCAAGAAGAACCTGGGGGAAGGTTGCTTCCTCAGAAGGGCATAGGCAAGATCTACTCCCGTAACCCTTTCAGGGAGTTCTACTCCTTGCTTTCTGGCAGCCCAAAGGATGCCCACCCCGTCGGGTACAATTAGATGGGCATTTTCTAAGATCTCCATGAAAGCCTGGTCTCTCTGAGCAGCCATCACCATGATTGGATTTGCGGTCACCACAAGCCTGGTGCAGTTGTCATCCCGCGTGATCATCCAATCCAAGGCATTAAGTGCACCCTGAAAGGTTATGGGATAAAATTCCACACCCAAGATTCTTACACTCAAGTCAACATTCACCCTTTTCTAATGCACCATGAGTATCTTACGCCACATTTCTACAACAAGTCCATCCAATCCTTTGTTTTCGCACCGAGTTATTGCCGCTTGGGACGACAGGGTTTTTCTGTTATGATCCCCTCAGAAGCTAACAAGGGGAAAACGCCGGTTGTGTTAAGGAAACGGAGTGCTGTGATGTGAAGCGTATCCTCCTATCCGGATACTACGGTTTTGGCAATACAGGAGATGAAGCAATCCTCGCTTCCACGGTCAAAGCGCTTAGGAAAGCACGCCCCGGCTTGGATATCATGGTGTTGTCCAAAGACCCGGAGCAAACCTGTACAAGCTACGGTGTAAAGGCATTCCAGAGGATGGACATCTTCCAGGTGGGAAAAGCTATTAACCAGGCAGACCTGGTGGTGTTTGGCGGAGGCAGCTTGCTCCAGGACGTCACCTCCCTGAGGTCCCTAATCTACTACCTATCCATCATCCAGCTGTCCCATTTGCTTGGAAAGCCGGTGGTAGTGTATGCCAACGGGATTGGCCCGATAAGTTCCAGAATCGGCAGGACCCTCACCAGGCATACCTTGTCCAAAGCCAAAGCCATAACCGTCAGGGATGCGGAATCCAAAGCCGAACTCCAAAGGCTGGGGGTACCCTTGGAAATAAAGGTCACTGCAGATCCGGCGTTCTTGTTGGACCCTTCGCCTGAAGAACTAGCTGATTCAATCCTCAAACAGCACGGCATTGATCCGGCCAAGTCCATTGTGTGGCTGGCTTTGCGCCAGATGAACCTGCCGCCATGGCTCATGGACCACCTGGCTGACCTGGTGGTCTGGTTAAGGCAAGAAGGTTATGAACCGGGCTTTCTGGCCATGCAAGAGCGTGATTTGGCGGTAGCCCATGACCTTAACCGCCGGCTAGTTTCAGCCAATGCCGGACCCCTGGGCACCGTGTGGGGCATCTCCCCTGAAGATGCCTTGAGCCTCCTGGGCAAGGCAGAGTACTGCCTTGGGATGCGCTTGCACACCCTGATACTCTCGGCCAGGGCCGGGGTGCCCTTTATGGGAATAGAGATAGATCCCAAGATCGGAGCGTTCTGCAGGAGCGCCGGGTGCCCGGTACTGCCAAACCCCGATCCTGGGAGTCCCAACTTCGATGTCAAACCAGAATTTGAGCGCCTTATGCAAGACAAACACAAGCTGAGCCAGGTGCTGTGCAGGCAGTTGCCACAGTTCCGCTCACTGGCCCAGGAAAACATAGATATGGTCTTGAGCTACCTCGGGTAAGTATCTTGAGTGGGCCTTATTCTATTACAAAATCTCCTCTAACCATGACTATTACAGAGCTTTGAGCCCTGATCCCCCTGCCGTCATCCCTAGGCACGATTAGCAGGTGGTTGCTTGGGACCGCTTCGCCACCCCTGAGATCTATGCCCGCGGTGGCATCGCATATCCCTCCAAGTTCCGAGTCGATTATGGTAGCTTGTCCTCCTCTGAGGATGATTTCAGTGCCTGAAAACCCTTTCAGGGCTTGCCCTGGGGCCAGTTCAACCACATGCATTTTCAGCCTGGACTCAACATACGCCCGGGTAACCAACGGGTCGCCTTCGCTGCCCGGCAGGGGCATGTCCGAAGCGGCAAATCCTTTACCCAGCCACCCAAGCACGGCCCCAGCCGCCAAAAGCAACACTGCATAAACCATTGCTTTCTGCTTGTTTGCCATTCCGGGCTCTCCTTTCCCGCCTGCTTAACCTGAAGCGTCCTGCCTCAGCTTGGCATAGATGAAATCGTCTATGTCGCCATCCATAACCCTTTCCACGTTGCCGGCCTCAACCCCGGTGCGGTGGTCTTTGACCAAGGTATACGGCTGGAACACATATGACCTTATCTGGCTGCCCCATGCGATCTCCTTGTGGGGCCCTCTGAGGGCTTCGATTTGCTTCTGCCTCTCCTCTTCCTTGAGGGCCAGCAGCTTAGCCTTGAGCATCCTCATGGCCACCAGCCTGTTGGAGTGCTGGGACCGCTCGTTTTGACACGTTACTACTATCCCGGTGGGAATATGGGTGATCCTCACTGCCGAATCGGTCTTGTTGACATGCTGCCCGCCTGCGCCTGATGACCTGAAGGTATCGATCTTGAGTTCTTCGGGTTTTATATCGATCTCGGTGTCTTCCTCGATCTCAGGCAGCACATCCACTGACGCAAACGAGGTGTGGCGGCGTTGGTTCGCGTCAAAAGGCGATATCCTCACAAGCCTGTGAACCCCTTTTTCTGTGCGCAAGAAACCGTAGGCATAATCCCCCCTCACAGAAAAGCTTACGCTCTTAAGCCCGGCTTCTTCGCCGGGGAGAATGTCGAGGGTTTCGACCTTGAAGCCCTTGCGCTCAGCCCAACGGGAGTACATCCGGTAAAGCATGCTCACCCAGTCCATGGCTTCGGTACCGCCGGCACCTGCATGGAGGGTTACAATTGCATCCCTTGAGTCATATTCCCCTGAAAGCAGAGTCTCAAGTTCAAGTTGCCGCACTTTAGCAGCAGCTTCTCTGGCAGACCCGGTAAGATCGTCCAGAAGCCCCATATCCCCTTCGAGTTCTGCCAATTGGGCGATCTCAATGCTGTCCCTTATGAGGGCCTCAAGTTCCTGATACCGCTGGATCTTGCCTTCAATCCGGCTGATGTCGGTACCAACTTTCTTGGCCCGCTGCTGGTCCTGCCAAATTGACGGATCCTCCATTTGCTTCTTTAGCTCTTCAAGTTGCTGCTGGAGTTTAGGGAAGTCAAAGAGACCTCCCGATATTGCTTAATCTTTCCTTGAGCGACTCAAATTCACTGATCACCTGTTCGTACATGAAAATTCCCCCTAAACCTCATGTAGTTGTGTATTCAGTCACACTATGCAAGTTTACCACAGCAATTCTTATATTTCTTGCCGCTCCCGCACGGGCAGGGGGCATTGCGTCCCACCTTACGTGCAGATCCGGATGTCCCGGCCGGCGCTCTGGCAGTGCCTGCCGGCTTTGTCCCGCCCCCTCCGGCACCGGCTGCAGAAACAATGGGGGCCCGGCGACGGCCGGCAGGTTCACCCCGGGACAAGGTTACCCGGAACACATAGCTTACAGTATCTTGTTCGATGCTTTGGACCATGGCCTGGAACATCTCATAACCCTCCTTTTGGTACTCAAGGAGGGGATCTCTTTGGCCATAGGCCCGCAGGCCTATACCTTGCCTTAAGCTATCCATTGCCTGAAGATGGGCTATCCATTTTTGGTCAACTACCCTCAAGAGTATCAGGCGCTGGACTGTCTGGAAGTGTTCGCCCAGTTCCTCAGCCTTTTGTTTGTATGCCTCATCAAAAATCCGCTGCACGGCTTCTAAGGCATCATCCCTGGATCCAGCCTCTTGGAGCACTTGCCCGAAATCCACGCCCGGCAGCAGTTGCTTGAAGTAATTCTCAAGCCCTGGAAAATCAGCTTCTGCCTGGGACAACCCAGGCGCCCAGTGCAAGTCAAACCCTAAACCGATCGCCCTGTGCATCATGTCCTGGACTATGCCTGAAACCTCATGGCTTTCGAGTACCTCACGTCTCTGGGCGTAGATCACTTCCCGTTGTTTATTCAAGACGTTGTCGTATTCAAGCACACTCTTCCTGATTGAAAAATTGTGCGCCTCAATCCGCTTCTGGGCGGTTTCAACCGACTTGGTGACGAGGGGATGTTCTATGGGCTCATCTTCGGGGAACCCGATTTTGCCCATTACGTTGCCGATAAGGTCGCCGCCGAACAGCCTCATGAGCTCATCTTCCAAAGACAAATAGAACCTTGAAGAACCAGGGTCACCTTGCCTGCCAGCCCGTCCCCTGAGCTGGTTGTCGATCCGCCTGGATTCATGCCTTTCTGTGCCGATCACATGGAGCCCGCCTAAAGCCACTACTTCCTGGTGTTCTCTGTCCGTTATCTTTTTGGCTTCTTCATAGAGCTGTTTGTACCGCTCGCGCGCCTTGATTACGTTTTCCAAGAACTCATCTGTGTCCCCGGAGTTTAACCTTTCAACCATTGCCTGAGGAAGCACCTTTTCGCAGGCTACGGCAATTACGTCGGGCTCAAATCCTTCTTTCCGCAGGGCAGTACGTGCCATGAACTCAGGGTTGCCGCCCAAGAGTATATCCGTACCCCGTCCGGCCATGTTGGTAGCTATGGTTACAGCGCCTTTCCGTCCCGCCTGAGCCACTATCTCAGCTTCCCTTTCGTGGTGCTTAGCGTTGAGCACCTCGTGGGGAATCCCCCTGGCCTTAAGCATCCGGGACAGGGTCTCGGATTTTTCCACCGACCTGGTACCCACAAGCACAGGCCGCCCGGTCCTATGAAGCTCGACTATTTCTTCCACGACCGCCTCGAACTTGGCCTTTTCCGTAGCCCAGATGGAATCTGGCATAGCGGTTCTTATAAGCGGCTTGTTGGGCGGTATGGACACCACGTCCATACCGTAAATCTCGATGAACTCCGACTCTTCGGTGGCGGCAGTACCTGTCATACCGGCCAGCTTTTTGTACATCCTGAAGAAGTTCTGGACGGTGATGGTGGCAAGGGTGTCAGACTCTTCCCGCACCTCCACCCCTTCTTTGGCTTCTATGGCCTGGTGAAGCCCGTCGGAAAAACGCCTGCCTGGCAAAATCCGGCCTGTGAACTCGTCGACAATCAGCACCTGCCCATCTTTTACCACGTAGTCCACATCGCGGCGCATGAGTTCCTTGGCCTTTACCGCCTGCTTGACATAATGTTCGATACCGATATTTTCTTCCGATGAGATGTCGCCGATACCCAGGAAATCCTCGATCAGGGCAATCCCTTCTTCAGTAAACGCAACCGTCCTGGCCTTTTCGTCAACGGTGTAATGTTTATCCCTGGCCAAGCGGTCGGCTAAGAGCTTAAATTTGCGGTACCTGTCTGTGGAGCCCTCGACCTGGCCTGAAATGATAAGCGGGGTTCTTGCCTCGTCGATGAGGATAGAGTCAACCTCGTCGATGATGGCGTAATCAAGGGGCCCCTGGACCAAATCCTGCTTGCGTAAAGCCATGTTGTCCCTTAAGTAATCAAATCCGAACTCGGTGTTGGTCCCGTATATGATCGGGCATGAATATGACCGCTGTTTCGCTCCAGGGTCCATGCCCGAGACCACCAAGCCCACTTCCAGGCCCAGGAACCTGTAAATCTGCCCCATCCACTCCCTGTCCCTTGACGCCAGATAGTCGTTAACCGTGACCACGTGGACGGTGCGGCCGCCTATGGCATTGAGATATGCAGGCAAGGTAGCAACCAGGGTCTTGCCTTCACCGGTCTGCATTTCGGCAATCCTGCCCTGGTGCAACACGATGCCGCCCATTATCTGCACATCAAAATGCCTCATATCCAAGACCCGCCTGGCCACTTCCCGCACCACTGCAAAGGTTTCAGGGAGCAAAGCGTCGAGGGATTCTCCATTGGAAGCCCGCTGCCGGAACTCCCCGGTCTTAGCCTGGAGTTCCTGGTCTGAAAGGCGCCTCAATTGAGGCTCCAGGGCTGATACCGCAGCAACGGTACGGGACAGTTTTCGTAGTTCTCGCTCATTAGGGTCAAACAGTTTTCTCAACATAGACACACATATCCCCTTTTCCAGGTACCGGCTAATCTCTGTGCTGCATGTACGCTCTTGGCCTCGTATATGCCCATTAGATATAGCTTCGGCTATGTTCAGCTAATTCTAGCATCCTTTTGGGCTTCAGGAAAACCGCGGTGCAAGGTGTGGAGGATAAACCACAGCACGCCGGCGGCCATCAAGATGTCGCCGACGCTGAAAGTGGTAGGGGTCTTAGAAAGGAACTTCCATCCGAAGATATCTGCAAACGGCCTGAGTCTTACGTCGTCTGAAATCACCTGGTGGGTAAGGCTTACGCCCAAATCTTGTACCTGGCTCTCAAGCAAGCTCATCCCGATACCGTTGGGATCAACCGGCATCCTGCCCCCGTTGACAATTATCACCAAGAAGTTGAGGAACATCCCCAACGTCATGGGGGCAAACCCCGGAAGCTTGAGGTTGGGGTAAAGCCCGTAGAAAAGCATTAGGTAAGTGGCCAGAGATATGGCAGTGCACAGCGCCGGGGAAGGTTCAACCTTGCCTTGCAGCAACAGCACGGAACCGAACTTTACTGCAAACGAAGCCAGAATCCAACCGAAACGCTCAAGTTTGAGTTCGCCGAGCCTTGAGAGTTTCCCCCCTGTCAACACGCCGAGCACGAGGGACAACACTACCACAAACCTAAACACTCCATCACTTCCTCAGGAGATCTTCGTCGATAATCTGGATCATGGCTTCCACCACTTTGGGATCAAACTGAGTGCCTGAACATTCCAGAAGTTCCCGCTTGGCTTCTTCAAAGGACATCTTTTCTTTGTAGGGCCTGTCTGTGGTCATGGCATCGAACGCATCAGCACATGCTATTATACGGGCGCCTAAAGGAATTTCCTCCCCTTTGAGCCCGGCGGGAAAACCTGTACCGTCCCATCTCTCATGGTGATGCCTTACCCACTGTTCTCCTTTGCCCAGGAACTTCATCACTTTGATTATGTCGGCACCGATTTCGCTGTGCTTTTTCATCATTTCGTACTCGTCGTATGTAAACGGCCCTTCCTTCTTCAGCAAGCTGTCTGACATGCCAACTTTGCCCACGTCATGGAGGAGCCCCACGTATTTTATGAGTTCTGCTTCGTCATCGCTAAGCCCCAGCCGCTTGGCAAGTTTATATGAGTATTCTGACACCCTTACCGAATGCCCGTGGGTGTATGAATCCCTGGCGTCTAAAGCGATGCTCAAGGCGGCAGCCATTTCGCTGTAAGTGTCCCAGAGGTCTATGTATTTTTGCAAAGAAACTCTTGTAACCAGGAGGGGCAAGTAGAAAAACACCAGCACCAATGGGCTTGTTTGCTGGACCACCAGCACCATAAGCGCACCCACAGGAAACAGGGCAAACATATTCGGGAGCATCCAGGCAATGTTGCGCCGCCATATGCTGGCAAACGAAGTCCTGAGCTGGAACGCAAGCCCCTTCCCGATGAGGATGGCATTGAGCAGGGTAAACGCCGATGCTGCTAATATAAAGGCAAACAGCCCTCTGGGGAACTCGATACTCCCAAATTCGCCGTACACAAATTGATATACCTTGGCAAACACGTAGGCGCAGAGTGTCAACATACCTCTGTTGAACAACACCACGCCCAGAGGTACCTCGCCTGACAAGTCTCTCTTACGTAAAGTGGCAAGTGCAGCCATCCACATGCCTATTGCAGGCCCGTACAAGACGATTGCAGTGAACATCAGCGGGGTAGCCATGGAGGCAGTACCCTTTCCCCTGGGGAACGGTACCGCCACCGCTTCGCCACACGCAACCATCACACCTATGAACAGCACATCGAGCAAACAGTAGCCGTCCTGAAACTTAGGGATGTGGGTTGCAAGAAGGATTAAACCCAGGCCGGCGATGCCCCATACATATGCGTTAAACAGACTGTATCGTTTTTCCAATGCCGGACACCTCATAGTAAAGCCGACAGCCCTATCCAGTTATTAGCCCAACTGGAAACAAGCAGCTCCAGCCAAAAGGAGTGTAAGAATTGCTAGAATGGCCTTAAGAATCTTGTTCACAGAAAAACCCCCCGTTACCTGCTTGTATCCGAACCGCTAATCCAGATCCTCACTAGCTCCGCTGGAAAATTTCCGGGCTGTCGGCACTATGGATCTGTTCTACATCTGAATCTAGTTTCCTTTTACAAACCACCCAAAAGTGTGACGGCATTTGTCTATTTGTCTAACAACATGGGAAACTTCCTGTTAATTGCATCTAAGGTTGCTCTTACCACAGACTCTCTCTCATCGTAGGTAACCGGACAAGAACCGCTGAGCATTACCTGCTGCCCATTGTCCACAAGGGTGAGCGTCACTAGGGCTATCCTGGCCGACTTAGACTGGGCCACGGTAACGTCATGCAACGTAATCTTTACCCTGGGCGACAGAAGTTTGGACAAGGCATCCAGGGTAGCTTCTGCGGCAAGTTTGAGCCACCGGTTGGGTGTAGGGATCCCTTTGGCGTTTCCTGAAACCAGGGTCTTGCCTACGCTAAGATCCACCATCATTTCGGCCTCGTCTTGGCTCGAGGTGAGGGATACCCGCGTAAGCACCGGCCGGCCTTTGTCCTGTACGTCATCTTCCTGGCCCAACTGGGCTATGGAAATCTTCCGCCTGTCTACCGTGACGCCACAAGCCGCCAAGATTGCCGATTCAATGTCCCGTACTATGTACCTGGGCGAGCGCCCTGAACGCGCCAGTACGTGGATTTCTTCGATTTCTCCTTCATCGCTAAACACTACCCTGCAGGCTATAACGTCTTTGATTTTCTCGACAGTGCTCTCAAGTTCTCTTGCTCTAGCTAACTCATCAGGCATGACTCACACCTCGAATCCTTAATGGCATGGCCGGACTGCAAGCATGGTATAGGGGAGTTACAGCGGTGCTATGAGAGACCTTCCCTTTCCCTTACCACCATCTCAGCCAGGAGCCACAATCCTGCAGCCACAAGACTATGGCCTCCCAGAATAACGGGAATAGGTGCTTCCCAAGCACATCGTGTGAACTCCCTTACCCACTCATCGCCGACCAGGTCGTACCTGCCCAAATCGGACTGGAACCTGTCCCAATCTGAAACCTGCTTGTTCAGGTGAGCAAAAATTACCCTGCTGTCAATGAAGGCAAGGTCACATACCTTTGCAAGGTATTCAAAGAACTTGGCGGGACCTAGTTCTTGGATCATGTAGCCTATGAGGGAAACAACTTCGCCACGTTCATCCCGGCCAAGTGCCTTCATACCTCTTTCTTCGGAATATACTCTCATTCTGTGAACCATATTTGTGTTTATGTATTGGATTACAGCAGGACCCACTCTCCCAAACACGGCGATCTCCTTGGAATCCTGCCTCAATATCCTTAGGGCTTGCTCCAATTTGTGGGCGGGCCAATCAAGGGACTGGATGGCTTCAAGCGCCCTGGGGCCGCAATCCGGGTGCATCCCAAGGATCTGGATATCCACCGGTGTGTCAAGGTCGAAATTTACCCGGCCTGAGTTAGGAATGAGTATCCGGCGCATGCCGATACCGCGCAGTAAGTTGCCCAAAGCATTGTCTGATTCAGGAAGCTCAATTTCATCGATAGCCCGGGCAGGGGTAAATGCCACTAGATCTGCAGACTGGACGTTGTTTACAACCACAACGTTCCTGTTTGCCTTAAGAGTAAGGGCGATTTCGTTAAACTCTTCCCAAGTCATGAGTGGAGCAGCAGCTCCACCCATGTAAATCACATTGTCCAGTTTGTGGCTTACGATCAGCTCTCTCAGCCGCGCGCCAAAATGAAACGGCCGCGTGTCCGAATCAAAGTCTACCTCCGCTAGGCCGGAAGCTTGGCCGGCAAGCTCAGCATTGTTCGTAACCAGGATCACCCTGTCGATTTCTGAAGCCAGTGCCAATTTGGACAGGGTATCGAGCACCACCTGGCTGCGGACGTAACTAATCGTCTTGTCGAGGGATGTTTGAGCCTGTCCTCCTTCGAAGATAACCACGGTTACCGGCCGGTCCATTTAACGCCTCAGCCCTCGGAGCTAGATATTCTCAGGCTCGATGAGCCCGAAGTTGCCGTCTTTACGCTTGTAGATTACATTTACAACCTCTGTTTCACCGTTGACGAACACAAAAAAGTCGTGGCCCAAAAGCTCCATCTGGAGGGCAGCTTCTTCGGGCATCATAGGTTTCATGGCAAACCGTTTGACCCTGACGATCCTGCCAGTCTCAGGCTCTGGTTCAGTACCTGGCTTTTCCTGGTCAACCTTGACTTCAGGCTTGTCGCGCCTCAGCAGCCTGGTCTTGTATTTTTCAAGCTGACGCTCAAGTTTCTCAACTACCAAGTCAACAGAAGAAAATGCGTCTTGCGCAGATTCTTCAGCCCTGACGATCATGTTGTTAAGGGGAATGGTGACTTCAACTACATAACGGCCCCGTACAGTTGAAAAGGTAACCTGGCACACGACAGGATCTTGCCTAACGTATTTTTCCAGTTTGCTAAGCCTTTTCTCTGCGTACTGCCGGAGTGCAACGGGTACGTCTACGTTCTTGCCTCGGATATTGATCTCCATCCCGCATACCTCCACTCCATGGAAAGTATTTGCCTAATAGTTATTCCCTATGAAGGGCGTAGACACCTTCATAAGCGTTCTATGGTAATCTTACCCTTTATTCTAGTGTTCGACATATTCTGGCCCTAGTCAATACGCCTAATCGACACGCATTGACAATCCACAGACATATCCCCAACCGGAAACCGCGGTCTAACTGGTTATCAACAAAATTACCCACATTATCCACAGGATATAGATAACAGTGTGTTGACTCTTGGCCATGGGAATGCTATAGTCCGAGCACGAGCTAAAAGCTCCAAAAGACGACGTGGCCGGGGACCCGTCGTCGGGAATTAGGAGGAATGTCCCGAAATGCAAGGTAGAGTAAAATGGTTCAACGCGCAAAAAGGCTACGGTTTTATCCAAAGGGAAGACGGACCTGACGTGTTCGTCCATTACACGGCAATCCAAGAAGAAGGGTTCCGTACTCTGAATGAAGGCGATCTTGTAGAATTTAACATCATTGAAGGACCTAAAGGGCTTCAAGCTGCCAATGTAATGAAGATTGTTGTGTAGACCTGGCCAACAAGCCCCGGCAGCAGTGCCGGGGCTTTTATGTTTTCTGCAGGTTTTCTAACGGATGCTGTCAAACCGGCGCTTTGACCTAAGTCCCCTGGAATACGCCATGAGCACCCTGAGTTTGTTGGTGATCTCAAGCATCTCTTGGTTATCCTGTTCCATTTGCTGTTTTACAACTTCCTGGATCTCCTCGTCCAACTGGGTGAGACACATGGCAACTTCTTTCGCCAACACTTTCTGAGTATCGGTAAGGCCGGCCAGGGACTTGGCGCTAAACCGCTCAAGCACCGTTTCCCGTTGATCTATGAGTTCCTGTACCTTACGGAAGTTGCCGGCCCTGGCTGCATCCCTGGCTTGAGCTGTGATCGCCAAGAGATCCTTAAGCCTCTCAACCATAGCCCTTCATCGCCTCCTGCCAAGCATCCCTGATCTGGGTGATCACTTCCATGGCGTCTCTTACAGGGCCGGTTTGCTTGCGTATGTTGGCCTTTATCAGGCACGAATACACGAAATTGTAGAGGGAATACAGCCTTCCCGCCAGGTCGCCTACTGACAGGTCCAGAGCGGCCCGTAGTTCATCTACGATTTCCTGGGCCCGCACCAGTTTTTCATTGGCCCCGGCATAATCTTTGGCTTCGATGCACTTTATGGCTTCCCGCATGTTCCTCAGGCATACATTGAACAGCATGGTCACAAGTTCAGCCGGGGAAGCCGTCTCCACACTTGATTGCCTGTAAGCGTTTAGTGCCTTTTGCCTGTTTCCTGCATTAGCTGGGTACGTCAAATCCGATCACCCGGTCTTTCAGTCGTGTCACATAAACAGCCCCTGTATTTGCTGGGCTATGAAAATGCTCTGGGTATTCATCTGCATCAGCAGGGCTTCCAGGGCGGTAAACTGCCGCCTTAAGTTCATGAGCCTCACTTCCAGCCGCCTCTCAAGGTTCTCAATCTGGCGGGATATGTCCTTATTCTGAGAGTCCAAGGTGGCTTCTCTCAGAGGCAAGAAACCGTCGTGGGCAACATACATTTGCAGCACCTGTCTGAAACCATCCAGTATCCCTTCTGAGTCAGTTTGGTCTCCTGCCAGAAGGAATGCAACTGCCTCCCGGTTTTCGGCAAGGGCTTCCCGGAGTTTCGATTCGTCCAGTGAAAGCTTGCCGTCCTTTGAATATGACCCGATGCTGCCGGTGCTTATCCCAATTTCCCCCACAAACCTAAATCTCTGGACATTGTCAGGCATCTCCCTGAAAAGGGCTTGCCTGATCTGGCTAAGCAGCCTTTGAAGCAGGGGATCGCCAAACAGCAAGCCCGCCGTGCGCGTTTCGCTATTGTAAACATTGTACTTTGCCGCCAAATCCAGAAGGCTGTTATATTCATTTACAAGATCCCGCACGGCACTTACCAAGGCATCATCGTCATAGCTGACTGAAACCGAAGTAACCCCGGTCTTGTGGAGGGTTAGGGTCACTCCAGGGATGGCATCGGTGATTTCATTGGAATCCCTCTTAAAGGTAATGCCGTTTATCTTGAACGTAGCTTCGGCAGCTGCCTGCACTTCCTCAATAGCCAACCCCTGCCCCTGTTCAAAACCTTGCTCTTGGAACGTAATCGGTTGTCCTGTGGACTTGGCCACCAGCACCAGCCGGTAGATCGAAGGCTCAACCTCAAGCACAGATGCGCTGATCCCGAGGTCTTCCAGGCTGTTGATCTGCGCCGCGATGGAGTTTAGGGTACTGTCCGCCCCTATGATGATCTCCCGGGTAATCCCGCCTACAGTCAGCACCAGTGTGCCTGAACGCCCTAACGCTTCGTCAGGGCCTTGGGGCAAAGTAAAGGCGCCGGACTGCAGCACATGAGCCCTGGCCAGGCTAATCACTTCAATCTCATAGGTGCCGGGTATGGCAGCCTCTGTGGCTTTGGCTGCAACTACTTCTGCATCGCCCGATTTGGCCGCTTTTGCTTTAAACACCTGCCGTTCCAAAAGAGGCTTGAGCTTCGACATAAGCGACTCTATTTTCGACTTTAGGGCATTCCACGCAGCCTTCTTTTCGGATATGAGTTTCTGCTTGTTCTCCAGGGCGACTACAGGCTGCCGCTCGATTCGCATAAGCTCCTGGATCAAAGTTTCAGTATCCAGCCCCGTCACATTGAAACTAATAGGGGAGCTCACATAGACCACCTCGCCAAACCGTGTTCAACCTCCGCTGCCAATTCTTGCGATTTAGCCAACCCCGTTTGACAGTTCCCTCTCCAAGCCGTCCAAAACATCCAGCACCGGGTCTTTGGCCTCCATCATCTCTTTTCTGACTTCGATTTCCACTTCTTCCCGCAAAACCTTGGTGCCCAGGGGGGCTTCTATGCCCAGCTTCACCGCAGCCCGGGGTCCTCTGCCTCTTACCTCTATCACCCGGACCACGATATCATCGCCGATTAGTATTGCCTCGCCTACCCGTCTGGACAAAACAAGCATGTCAGCCCGTCCTTTTCATCAGGTTCCTAAGTGCTGAAAACACTTGATGTTTGGTGGTGTACTTGGGATCGCTGATAATCACCTGTTTGCCAAGGCGTTTTGCAGGATTTATCACAAGAGGGGCCAAGAGATTGGCCGTCATCTGCTTTACGTCCTGGGGCACTGTAACCACACACAAAAGCACCAGCTCATCGGCACTTGAAGCTTCCAGCCCTTCAAGGTCTTCAGGGGTAAACACCGGGTCATAGTCTACAAAAGGTACCCTGGGGTCAAGGATCACGAACCCTAAAGACGCTTCATCTACGCACTGAAGCCACTGGAGAAACCCGCCTTTATCCAGGTCCAGCACGATATATCGCCGGTATTCGGGAAACCCGATGAGTCCCTCGGGAAAACGCAGTATTTTGTGTTCGTCTACATTGATGGTCCCAAAACGCTTGGTGGGAACTTCCACATATATCCCTCCTGTGCCGGCTATTACCGGCCGGCCGTTACCTCAAATGGTCAAGCAAGCTGGGCTGGATTAGCCTTGCGCCAACCGCCAATGCAGCCTGGTAAGCTGCTTCCTGGGACTTAAGTCTTACAACGACTTCTACCAGGTCCACTTCCTCAACATTAGACAAGAGCCGTTCGTATTCGATATCCATGTTCAGTGCCTTCTCGCTCAGGATATCCAGCCTCCTGAGCCGCGCCCCGTTCTTTGCCCGTTGAGACAGTATCTTATCCAGGCAGTCGTCTAAGTCGCCTATAAGCTGCTGGATGGCATCTTCATCAGGTTCCTGGGAAGGATCCTCTGGGTCAAGCGCATACTTAAGCTGTTGGAAGGTGACATTAATGTATTCCTTCAAATCACCATCCTCAAGCTGGGTCAAATCATCGGAAGTGATGGTTACGTCCCGGGCCACCTTCCACACCGGCATGGCTCCGGTAAGCAGATTCCGCTTGTCCACGGTGGTCTCCAGCACGCTAATAGCCTCTTCCCAAAGTTGCTCTATTTCAACGGCAATGGCCTTCTTGGCATCAGGAGGGGTAGTTCCTGTAGCCCCGGTCAGGGCAAGCTCCCTGGCCCTGGTAATCACATTGGTCAGGTGGGCCAACGCCGATTCTGTCTGCTCCATCCAGTTCTTAGCTTTGTCTATGTTGCGCTGGTATTGGTTGTTTACAGCCATGTCATGGCGCAGGTATACTGCCCTGCCTGTCCCAATGGGGTCATCTTGAGGCCTTAGAATCCTCCTGCCGGAAGAAGCCTGGTCTTGCAGCCTGGCAAGCCTCTTTTCCAATTTAAAGATGTTGTGCAGAAAATTCCTCTCAATAGACAGATCAGTCACACGCACACCCAGCTACCTCCAGTTCCTAGGCGCTTCTCTTAGCGGCCTCCAAGTCCCATCCTGTTAATGATAGTATCAAGCATTTCGTCTGCTACGGTAATCACCCTGCTGGCAGCGTTGAAAGCGTGCTGTTCCCGTATCAGGTTGGTGATCTCCTCATCCAGGGACACTCCGCTGATTGAATCCTTCCTGTTTTCAAGCTCTTTGACCAGGAGTTCCTGGGTATCGAAGGCGCTTTCGACTTTTTGGGCATCAATTCCCAAGCTGCCCACGATAGCTACCCATTTCTCGGCGAAATTCCCGTCCGAGGGATCCACCAGGCTTCCGTCGTAGGTACCTTCTATGAAGTCGGCAATGGCCAGTGCTATGCTGCCATCCAGAGGGCCCGTGCCGGCCTTGATCTCCCCGGGGTTCTGGACCAGGAAGTCGTTGACCCTGATAGTCGTCAGGATATCTCCGTCTTTGTCAAAATCGAAGAAAGCAATCCCCGAATCTGTCTCATAACTTGACTCATAAATGGTGTTTATCCCTTCTATCACCTTGCGCACTGACTCGCTCAGCTGCTGCCTGAACCTAAGCACCACGTCTTCCCTGGCGATCTTGTGGCCGCCCAGGCTTCCGCCTATGAAATCCAGTTGGATCCTGTCATTGTCTTCGGGACCGGTAATCACGTGGAACTTCACACCCTCAGGTGTGCGGGCATATCCCAGCCCGTAGTGTTTGGCCCCGTCCACCAACCGGACCCCGCCGAGGTTAACCTGGACCGTGCCATCATCAAGGTAATTCACTGTGGCGCCGGTAAGCTCGGTAAGCTCGTCAAGCAGCAGATCCCGCTTGTCCAACAGATCCCCTACAGGCTCCTTCCTGGCAAGCGCCCTGGAAATTTCAATGTTGAGAGAGCTTATCCGCTGTGCCAGCATGTTCACTTGGGCTACTATCGCGTCAATCCCCGAGTCAATGTCTACTAGAAGGGAATCTAGCTGGCTCCCCAAGTGCCTTAGCAGGTCGCACAGGGACCGGCCTGCTTCAAGCAATTGGGCTTTGGCTGAAGCGGAGTCAGGCTCAGAAGACAGGTCATGCCACGCTGCCCAGAAGAAGTCCATTGAATCCCTGATGCTTGAATCAGACGGCTCTGCAAACACGATCTGCATGTGCTCAAACACTTCTTTTTGGATGGCAAGTGCAGCTTTTTTCTCCTTTTCGCTCCTGAGCACTGCATCGACAAACCTGTCCCGTATTCTGGTTATGTCGGTAACCTTAACCCCCATGCCTGATACGCCCATCCCTAGCGGGATCCGTTGGATAATCGGCTCCAAAGCAACCCGCTGCAGGGAATACCCAGGGGTCGCAGCGTTGGCTATGTTGTGCCCTGTGACGTCCATGGCATGCCTGGCGGCAATCAGGGCCGACTTACCAATTTCAAGGGTGGTAAACGTGGACGACAATTAGATCACCTCCGGAGCTAAGCTTTTTGGTCGAATGCAATAGGCGGGGTCTTAGAAGCCTTAGAGTAATCGTCCTGGGGGATGAAAAGCCCTAACTCATATCTCACCATCTCCAGGCTCTTGGACAAGAGTTTCTGGTTTTGCTCGTTAAGTACCTGAAGCCGCCTCATTTTTTGCGCTAGTTCCTGTTTGAGTTTCACCGCTTCGCTGTCTTGAGGTTCATCAGGCGACGAAACGGGCTCATCGCCCATCCTTGCTTGAAGTTTTTGAATGTCTTGGAGTATTTTTTCTTCTTTACGGATGAGCTGTTCAAGCCCTATGCAATCGCCGGCAACCACCAGGCGTTGCTTCTGCTCAGCTGTCTCTAATAACGCATCCAGTGCAGAACTTAAGTTAGATAATAAAAAAAGGATGGAGGTTTGCCGTTCCAAATAAAATCGCCCCTTTCACAGGGACGGCAGCAAGCTAAAGTAAGCCGATCTTGAGGCGGGTCGTTATCTGATCCGGTCTGCCAGGAGTCTTCCCAGCATTTTCTCTGCCACAGACTCAGGATCTACAGAATACTCACCGGACTCAACTGCCTTGGCAAGCGGCTCAACGATTTCCTGGCGGATATCAGGGGAAGCGTGGGCCAACCGCTTCACCTTTTCGATGTCTTCCATACTAAAAGAGAGCCTGATTTTGTCCTGCTGGGCAGTCCGAGCAACACCGGTGTCCCTGGGAACCGGCTTAGACGCTTTGCTTGCTCTGTATACCTTAATTACCTGATCTATCTGTGTTCTGGATATCATCAACTTGACATCGCCTCTTTCAATGCCACCGTCCATCTTACTCATCGTGCATGAGTGTCAGGACGTTTAGCTTTATTAGCCAAAACCTATATGCGCCTTCTGCGGCTGCGGATGGAATCAATAGTGTACACCCTGGTCCCGTTGTCGGGCCTATCAGTCTGCATGCTTACCTCGGGCCCTTCACGGCCGGCCGCCTCATCTAAGCTGAGGCTCGCAAGCCTGGAACCTGACAGGGCTTTCTGGCAGTCAACGCATATCCGGCCTTTGGAAAGGGGGGTCTTGCATATGGCGCATCGGTTGACTTCGTCTATATCCACATCTATCCCAACCAAGTGGCCGCGACGCACAAATTCGGTGACCACCTCTACGGGGACACCTGTGTCCTCGCTTACCTTTTTCGCCGAAGCCCTCTTGTGTTCCAACAAGTACTTTTTCACGATCTGAAACTGCTCTTCTTCCTTAGCATAACACTCGGGGCAAATCGACGGGCCGGAACTTACGAAAACTTTACCACACCTGTCACAGTTTTTCATCTGCAACTGTATCAACCCTCCTCTTCAGCAAGGAGATACTGCAAAGTGCGTGCCAATGTCACGCAGCACACCCGGGCGGCTCCTGCAGATTTCAGGACCCTTGCTGCCTCATCGAGAGTTGCACCTGTGGTAGCTACGTCATCCACCAACAAGACCCGGGCACCGTCCAGATCGAACCCATGAGCGGCCCTCATGGTACCCCTTAGGTTCCGCAACCGGTCACTGCGGTTAAGCCGGGCCTGCGGCCCTCTTGCTTCCTCTCTTTCCAGAATATCGGCCAGAGGCACGCAAATATTAGCTGACACTTCCTGAGCCAGGTCTTTAGCCTGGTTGTAACCCCGGGCTCTACGAGTTGAACCCACAAGGGGTACAGGCACCACCAGGTCGACGTAGCTGAAGGGTTCTGCCAGCCGGCTGAGCATCCGGCCCAGTGGCCTGGACAACCACCTTTCCCCGCCGTATTTCATCCTCCGGATAGCCGACATGAGCTTACCATGGTATATCCCCAAAGACCGCTGGACATCAAACCAGTACATGTTGAGGCGGCACCCGTTACAAAGCTCCAGAGGCGGCCGCAGGGGTATGCCGCACACTTTGCACACCCATGCCATCTCCTGCGCCAAGACCTCCAGGCAATGGCCGCATATGCCTACACCGGCTGAGGCAGGTGCTCCGCATAAGCAGCAATATGCCGGCTCCCCGAAAAGCACACGCGATACTCCGCCGATTATCCGAAGCTTGGCCATCTAACACCCCTTTGACTCTCTGTACCGGGCCAAATCCATTAATCACTAGCGTTCCTAGGGTTGCGGCTTGGATTGAGTACCAGGTCAGGAGTCCCGGTGAGATGCGGCACCACAACTCTGTCATGAATGAGTTTTCGCACGATAGCCGTGGATTCCTCGCAGGACCCACACAGTCTCACTGCGATTTGAGGCTCAATACCAGCCACTTGCCAGCTAAGCTTTTCCCACCGCACCATGGGCTCAATCACTTCTTCAAGGCACGGACAATTACCCAAGGATATGACAATGTTCAACGTATCAAGGCTGCGTCTGAGCAATACACCTTGAAGTATTTCCAGGATACACCAAAAGGAGACAGATAACAAGAGCAGCTTGCTGAAGCAGGCCAAAGTAACTTCCCCCTGAAGCAATATATGCAGCGGGGGAAGTACATGGCAGTTAGATGTGTTTGAGGAGGTCGTCCTTTAGGTCCAGCTGTTCCCAAGGAAGATCTAGGTCCTCCCGTCCAAAGTGGCCGTAACATGATACCTGGGAGTATATAGGCCTCCTCAGGTCGAACCGTTCGATAATCGCTCCTGGCCTGAAATCGAAGGTCTGCTTTACTGCTTCCAAAATAGCCTCATCGAATACTTCAGCTGTGCCTTTGGTGTCAATGTGGATTGACACAGGCTGGGCCACTCCTATTACATACGCCACTTGTACCTCGCATTCCCGGGCCAGACCTGCTGCCACCACATTCTTTGCTACATAACGGGCGGCATAACAACCTGAACGGTCGACTTTGGTGGGATCTTTGCCTGAGAAGCTCCCGCCTCCGTGCCTGGCAAATCCCCCGTATGTATCCACAATGATCTTGCGTCCTGAAAGCCCGCTGTCACCTTGGGGGCCCCCTACCACAAACCTTCCGGTGGCATTGACCAGGATGCGGGTATTATCATCCATAAGGTGGGACGGGATGGTTTGCTTGATCACGTGCTCAATGATGTCTTCACGGATTTGAGATAGGGGAACATCGCTTGCGTGTTGAGCGGAAACCACCACAGTGTGAACCCTTACAGGCTCCCCGTCATGGTATTCGATGGTAACCTGGGTCTTCCCGTCAGGCCTGAGGTAAGGCAGGATCTTTTGGTGCCTCACGTGGGACAGCCGTCTCGCGAGGCGATGTGCCAGGTGAATAGAAATGGGCATGTAGACGTCGGTTTCATCACAAGCGTAACCAAACATCAAGCCCTGGTCTCCGGCACCCAAAGTCTCGGGCATTTCACCTAGTTTGGATTCAAGCGAGCGATCCACGCCAAGGGCTATGTCAGGGGACTGGTCTTCGATGGCAGTGAGCACGGCGCATGTGTCGGCATCAAAACCGAACTTCGCCCGGGTGTAACCTATGCGACGTAAGGTGTCCCTGACGATATCGGGCATCTCTACGTAGCACTCGGTGGATATCTCACCTGCCACCAGCACAAACCCTGTCTTCACAAGGCATTCGCAGGCAACCCGCGCCATCTTGTCCTTCTCGAGGATAGCGTCGAGGATGGCATCGACGATCTGATCGGCGACTTTGTCTGGGTGGCCTTCGGTCACGGATTCTGAAGTAAAGAGCTGTCTTCCTCTGCCTATAGTCGGCATTACCAGGCCCACCTCCAGGAGGTAATATCAAATCTAACCAGGCCCTTAGGCTGGGGTTTAAAACATCTTAGCACTCAGTCAAATTATAGTCAAACACCCAGAGAGAAGATAAGCCGCGCAGAAGCTACCTCTTGGCCACCGGCAAAAGCTTTGCCCCGGGCCTTGCAAATACCCAAACGCATAGACTCGATCTCCATCTGTGCGCGGAGGGTATCACCTGGCCTGACAGGCCGCCTGAACCTGGCGCTTTCGACACCTGCCAGGTAAGCTACCTGCCCCCTGCGTTCCCCATCGCAAAGCACGGCTAAAGCCGCAGTTTGAGCCATCATCTCCAGGGTGATCACACCGGGAAATACAGGCTCCTTGGGAAAATGGCCTTGGAAAAACACGTGATCCTGGGGGATATCATACTCAGCTACCGCAAGGCGTCCGGGCTCGATTGAGATTGCGCGGGTTACAAACAAAAAAGGAGGCCTGTGAGGAAGGATATCAGTGATCCGGGAAGACTCTTCACAGGCGTTATCCTTTGAGGTTTTGTGCCTCGCGTCAAGATCTTGGTTCATCGGCATCATCTCCCTGCAAGACATCGGGAGATGACTTCGACAGCTGGTCGTAAAGCACCTTCGCCAGCCCTATGCCTCCGCCCTGGGCCCACACTTTGCCCATAGATTGGGACAGCAGCACATCCCACGGGCCGAGATCCATGCCGGCGTTCTTGGCCATATTGCGCCATAAGGTGGTGAGGAACAACGACTCAAACTCCCGGCAAGCTTCAGCCAGCTTCTGGTCTTGCCTGGCGCTTTGGGCCCCGCTTAAGGTTGCGTAAGGTACTATGCCGCTTATGTTATTGCCCATGCTCTAGTTCCTCTCCCCGCTTAGCGCCTTATGTTGTTGGCAATTGCCCACATCTGGTCGGCAGTTTCCACCGACTTGGAATTAAGTTCAAACGCCCTTTGTGCAACGATGAGATTTACCATCTCAGTTACAATTTCCACGTTAGACTTCTCTATGTAGCCTGACAGCACAGTACCGGCACCATCTTGTCCCGGTAGCACCTCGTCCCCTTCTCCTGACTGGGGGGTTTCCATATAAAGGTTAGAACCTATGGCGTGCAAGCCTTGAGGGTTGGGGAACACGGTGAGCACGATCTGTCCTATGGCTTGGAATTCACCGTCTACCTTAGCCCAGATGACGCCATTTTCATCCACGCTTATCTCCTGGGCATCCCTGGGAACCGGACGTGCGTTCCGCAGCCTCACAAAATGCCCTGTGGCGGTGACCAGCCTGCCCTGGCCGTCCAGCCTGAAGGAGCCGTCACGGGTGTAATAGTCGTTGCCGTCGGGGCCTATGATGGTGAAAAACCCCTTGCCCTGGATGGCCATGAACAGGGGATCGTCGGCCTTTTCAAGGGCACCCTGCTGGAAGTCCCTGTATGTACCTGCCGCACGCACCCCGCTTCCCACAGAAGCGGTAGTGTTCCTGCCAACCAGGATGTTCTGATAGTAAAGGTCCTGAAAATCCACCCGCTGCCGCTTAAATCCCGTAGTGTTCACGTTTGCCAGGTTGTTGGCAATGTTATCTATGTTAAACTGCTGGGCCGTCATGCCTGTTGCCCCGGACCACAGAGCTCTTATCATCCTAAGTTACCCCCTTCGTGTGCGTGTATCCTAGGCTGCCGCTACACCCTGCCCACCCGGTTCACTGCTTGTTCCAAAGTCTCATCGTGGGAATGGAGGGCTCTCTGGGCAGCTTCATAAACCCTCATAGAAGTAATAAGGGCTACCATTTCCGACACGGGATCTACTGTAGACTTCTCAAGCACTCCCACCAGCACCCTGGGAGACTCGATAGGATTGGCATATCCTCCCTCGAGCCTGAACAGGCTGTTGCCTTCTTTGTGGAGCTCATAATCGCCTGTAAAGGTGACAACTGACAACCGGTCTACCACTTCTCCGTCGGCAAGCACGCGCCCGTCGTCTGAAATGCTATATTCCCTGCCGGCTTCGAGGGCAATAACGCCGGCCACCCCCAATATCCTATACCCGCCCACGCTCAAGAAGCCGTCTTCGTACCTGAGGTTGCCCATGCGGGTGTACCTGGTGCCTGCCGGCGTTTCAACCGCCAGGTAGGTGCCTTGAGGCAGGGCGATATCCAGAGGCCTGCCGGTGGTTTCCAGCCCGCCTACAGTGTCCATGGTGGCAATGTCGTGAAGTATGGTTCCGCTTGAAAATCCGCCGATGGCAGTCTGAGATAGGTTATCAAACCTGTACATCAGCACATCGTGGAAACTCCGGAATACCACTTTGTCCTTTTGATACGCTACGGTGTCGACGTTGGCCAGGTTGTTGGCGATCACTTCCTGGTTAAGCACCTGGGCCCTCATTGCCGTAGCCGCAGACAAGATACCTTTGATCAAGTAAAATTCCCCCTTGAACATTTATCGGTCAAGAGGGAAAACGAATTAGATTTTCTTGAAAGAAACTTGTACCGTGAGGACGCCCGTTGGGCGGGGCTTATCGGCTCGATACCCGCAACTTGCCAACTTGTCCGGTTAACCAGTGAGGCTCTCGATATGCTCCCTGTAAAGGTCGAAGTTCTCCAGGGCTACCATGGTACCCCTGGCCACGCATGACACAGGGTCTTCTGCCACGTGGACAGGCAATCCGGTATCATCCCGTATGAGCTGAGTTATGCCTTTAAGCAGGGCACCTCCGCCTGTAAGCACGATACCCTTGTCGATGATGTCACCTAAAAGCTCGGGAGGGGTACGGTCCAGTACCTGCCTTATGGCATGGGTAATCAGTTCAAGCGATTCCCTCAGCGCGGCCCGGATGTCGGCGGAACTTACGGTTACGCTCCTAGGAAGCCCTGTAATCGCATCCCTGCCCCTCACTTCAAACCTGGTATCTTCGTTTGCTTCAGGATGGGCTGACCCCACGGCAATCTTGACTTGCTCAGCGGTGGATTCGCCGATGTAGAGGGTATATTCCCTCCGCATGTACCTTATGATGGCATCGTCAAACGCGTTGCCTCCTACCCGGGTAGACAGGCCCGTGACTATCCCGTTGAGCGAAAGCACGGCGATGTCTGTAGTGCCCCCTCCGATATCGACTACCATGTGGCCTTTGGGGGCCGTAATGTCTATGCCCGCGCCCAGGGCAGCAGCCAGAGGCTCCTCAATCAGGTAAACCTTCCTGCCTCCTGCTGCCAAGCCTGCATGGAGCACAGCCCTCCGCTCCACTGAGGTAACTACGGCAGGCACGCAAAGCAGGAGGGTAGGTTTGAACACCAGGGCCTGCCCAAGGCTTTTGCGCAAGAAGTATCGGAGCATTATCTCCGTGACCTCAAAATCGTTGATGACGCCTTCCACAAGCGGGCTTACAGTCACAATGCTGCCAGGCGTCCTGCCAACCATCTTCCTGGCCTCTGTACCTACTGCCAGGACCTCCTTGGTTTCTACATGCCTGGCGATCACCGAGGGCTCCCTCAACACGATGCCTTTGCCTGATACGATCACCAACACGGAGCAAGTTCCGAGGTCAATGCCTACTTTTTTGCCACCTATCACAATTTGCCACCCCGACTGTGTTTCTACGGGTTAGTTCTACAGCTGGTGCTAAGATCCTTCTAAAAGTGGCAAATTGGGTCAGGCGGCGCGGCTTAGGTGGCTTTTTTGTATTTCCTTCTGGTAGCTTCTCCCCCTCTGATGTGTCTTTCAGCTTTGTTCACGTCCAATATTTCACGCACAAGTTTTGCCAGCTGCGGGCGGATCTTGGGCAACCGTTCTGTAACATCCTTGTGCACAGTACTCTTGGAAACCCCGAAGACGCGGGCAGCCTCACGGACAGTAGAGTGTGTGTCCCTGATGTATTGGCCAATCTCGATGGCGCGCTTCCATATCACTTCATTCATACAAGTGTCCCCCTTGGTGGGATGTTACGCTAATATATATGCGTGTGCGGGGAAATCATGAACCAAGAGCCCGCTCACCTGTTAATTGCCCTGGCTTGGCAGTTGTGAGAGATCTACCGCTTCCCCGTCATGGAGCAGCTCAAAATGAAGCACGTCTGCTTCTGTGATCCCAATGGTCTGTCCTTTGGAAATACGTTGCCCCGGAACCAAGCCTGAAGCGGACACCCCTGCATAGCGGGATTCATATCTGTCTCCGTGGCCTATCACGATCACCGAGCCAAGGGCATCATCCCGGTAAATCTGCTTGATTACCCCTGCACCGGCAGCTTTGACTTCCACCCCTGGTGTGGTTGAGATGGCCACCCCGGGGTAGTAACGCCAGTCTCCCAGTTGTTCTGAGTAGAACCAGCCGGGCCGTTTTATAATTTGCCCGGAAGCCGGCATTATGATTCCATCCAAGGCGAAAGGTTCTTCATCCGGGGACAGAGGGTCACCGGCCGGGCCTTGTTGCCCGGGAGAGCCAATATCGCCGGTAGCCGGGGTTTCAGGCCCTTGGCTTGAAGGATCTGTGAAGGGCTCCTGTTCGTCGTTTGTCCCACCGGCACCTGTGTTGCCAGGATCCGCGCCGCCTTGATTGAACACAGGTTCACCCAAACCTGGCTGCCCACCAAGCCCGGCGGCCGGACCACCATTTGAAGGCTCGCCCGCTGAGGGTTCCTGCACTGAAGGATCGTTGCCAGAAGTAGAAAACGCGCTCAAATCCGGGGTGTTTATGCCGGAAGCCGGCGCCCCTTTGAAACTTGTCCGCATCCCTAGGAAAATGCCCGCGCTGAATAGGAGCATGCAGCCCAACACAATCAGAACGCCTTTGGCGTGGCTCCTAAAACGCCTAGACCTCAGATGTTCCCATAATTTGCGAACCCTTTCAAGAAACTTGCCGCCACTACGCCGTCGCATCTCACCGGCCTGCATAAGACCACCTCCGGCAAGTATTATTGACATAATTTGCCGGAATCATTCGTGGCCTATAGCAGGAAACGCGGCTTCTTATTCATGATCGGGCTCGGCCTGATGCCTGCTGCTTTTGAGCCGGTTATTCTTCGAAGATATGGGCCACCTGGGTACCGGGATAATAGTAGGCGAGGATCTCCAGGTAGTTCATGCCGGCCCTGGCGGCGCCGTCGGCACCGTACTGGCATAAGCCCACCCCATGCCCGTAGCCTGCAACTTGGAACACGATATTGTCCCCCTGTACCGACCAGGTGAACTTTGTGGACTTCAGGTTGAGGGCAGACCTGAACTCAAGTCCTCTCACTGTTTTCCCGTCTACCGAGACCTGCTTCACCCGGCCTGTAGGAGATAAAGAACTAACCGCAATTACGCCTGTTTGCGGGATCTTGGAGGCGGGGACGCTTATCCCCAGCTTGCTTACGGAATCCGACACTTGCTTGGAAGACAGCACTACCTGGGTTGGTTTGTAGTGTGGAGATGAAGCGCAATAATTGCAGGGTACACTTTGGAGGTAGTCCACGTGGTTGCCCCACACGTCTTGTGCGGCTTCGGTTTGCCCACCGCAGGTAGAGTGGTACACAGATTCGGCCGGCAACCCCTTATAGGTCAAAATCAATCCCTGGGTTTCTCTCACCGCTTTTTCGATCTTGGGCCAGTTAATCCACCATCCAATCAACCCCCAGCGTTCTTTGAGCACGTGTTCAGGATTCCAGGCTTGGTCTTTGGCGGGGTTGGAGGTGACATCGGCTTTACCCGGAACCGACGGGGTACCACCGAAAATCTTCATCTTCCGCAGTGCATATGTCCTAGCGATCACCGCCTGGGCTTTGAGGGCTTCAAGATGAAACGAAGCGGGCATTTCAGAGGCAACCACATACTTAACATAATCCTCTAGATCCATGCTCACTACCTTGTCTTCAGGCTCGTAATACACATCTATCCTGAGAAGGGGGTAGCCTGTGGCAGGTGCCGGCGATTGAGGCGGAGCCTCTTGAGCCGGCCCGGAGCTTGCAAGCCCGGCCAGCAGGCCAAAAAGGAATAGCAAGAACAAGAAGGCCTTTTTCATGTTGAATGCCTCCGAAGACCCTTTGTTGATTAATATTGAGAAACGGAGGCATTTATTACATAAGATGAGCGGTTAAGTGCGCCGGCACATTCAAGGGATAAACCCCGAAGCCTGTTCTATGGCCTCATCGAAAACCGCAACCCTGGCGCCCAAGGTACGGAGCTTCGCGGGCAAGTTGGCGTAGCCCCTTTCCAGATGCTCCAGCCCGGTGATATAGCTCACGCCCTGGGCTGCAAGAGCCGCCAGACACAAGGCTGCACCGGCCCTGAGGTCTGTGGCTTGAACAGTGGCACCTGTGAGCTGGGCTACCCCTTCAACCACTGCATTGGAGCCTTCAATGCGGATTTTGGCGCCCATACGCTTGAGCTCTTCAGCATGGGCAAACCGGTTCTCAAATATGGTTTCAGAGATGATGCTGGTACCCTCCCCCAGGCTGAGTAAACTCATAAAGGGAGCTTGGACGTCGGTAGGAAACCCTGGATACGGAAGGGTCTTGATATTCACCGGTCTAGGCCTGCCCGGTGCGACTATTTGAATGCTCTTGTTCCATTCATTTACGGCAAACCCGCACTCCTGCAGTTTGGCCAACACCGATTTTAGGTGCAAAGGGATCACGTTCTCCACGGTTACATTGCCCTGGGTAATCGCCCCGGCAATTAGGTAGGTGGCAGCCTCGATCCTGTCGGGGATGATCGTGTATGTGGTAGCCCGGAGGCGCTTTACCCCGTCAATCCGTATCCTGGATGTGCCCGCTCCTTTTATCCTGGCACCTGCTGAATTCAAAAAATTGGCCAAATCTACCACTTCGGGCTCTTGGGCGGCGTTGTCTATGACGGTTTCGCCCTGGGCCAGACAAGCTGCCATCATGATGTTTTCGGTGGCACCCACCGACGGCACGTCCAAATAGATCTGGGCGCCGTGGAGCTTGGGGGCGACCGCGTGAACAAAACCTTTTTCTATCGTGATCTTGGCTCCCATGGCTTCAAATCCCTTGAGGTGAAGATCCACAGGCCTTTGGCCGATGGCACACCCGCCCGGCAGGGGTATGGAAGCCTGGCCGCAGCGCACCAAAAGCGGCCCCATGACCAGGAAAGACGCCCTCATCTTGCGCACAAGCTCATAAGGCGCTTCGTGGGTAAGGCGGCCGGAAGTGCTTACAGTTATCTCATTGTGGTTTTGTCTTGCATCAGCGCCCACTGCCCTCAAAAGGGCGACCATGGTCCTTACGTCAGCCAAGTCCGGCACTTCGAAAATCGTAGCTTTATCCATAAGAAGTGCGCCTGCCAATACCGGCAGGGCAGCATTCTTGGCACCGTCACAACGTACTTTTCCCCGAAGGGGCTTTCCACCCCAAATGGCAAGATTTCTCATATCCACGCTCCTAAATCTTTGCTGCATTTAGTGTCCGTCTAAAGCACGGCAATATCCCCGGTAATGCTGGTATGTTAAGCAATTTTCTGTTAAATCAATGGGCCCTGACTATTTCCTTGATTTTCATGAGCCTGGATATGTTGCCTCTTTCAATTTCCTCAAGCCTCATCTCCACGCTCTTGACAGCTTGCTCCAATTCCGGGATTAACACGTGTTCCAGGGCATTTACCCTCCGTCTGGTACTCTCTATTTCGTCTGCCAATAAATGTATGGTGCGTTCAATGTAGGATAGCCTAACCAGCAGAGGCAATATCCCCTGGAACTTAGCTATGGCATCATCCAGGTCCGACGACGTGGTGGCCAAACCATAGTTTGGGAGTCTCCCTGCGTCACTTCTGTCGCCGCCCCTATCATCCTTGGCACCGTGGTCCGCTTCCTCGCCGTCCTCACGGCCTACGATTTCCATCTCTGGTACCACCACGTTCATAATGTGCCGGTACGATACGGCTATCTCTTCTGCGCCGCCCGGGACCATCAGGGCTTCTTCCAGGATCGAAGGGGACAACACTGCCCGGGCCAGGGAAAAACTCTTGTAAGCGGCATTGAGCCGCTCTTCAAGTTCCTGCCTCAACTTCCGGCTCTCGTGGACAATGGACAAGAACTCCCTCATGAGCTGGTCCCGCTTGTCCTTGAGCAGCCTATGCCCACGCTGCGCCATACGTATTCTGTTCTTGAGCCGGGTAAGTTCCTGCCGCGTGGCATTGGCCCTGATCCTCACTCTGCGCCACCCCCTCAGCCGGACACTTCAGCGCCGGGCATATACTTCTCGATGTTCTTCTCTGACAAGCGCTTGAGCTCGATCCTGGGCAGCCGCGACATGAGCTTCCAGCCGAGGTCCAGGGTTTGCTCAATGCTGCGGTTTTCATTCACGCCCTGGTTGACAAATTCCCTCTCGAACTCCTCGGCAAACCTCAAGAAGATCTTGTCGTTCTCAGAAAGCGCTGCCTCGCCGAGGATTACAGCCAATTCCCTGGCTTCTTTACCCCGGTCGTAGAGGTCAGACAGCTGGTTTAGCACGTCGGCATGGTCTTCCCGGGTCTTGCCTTCGCCGATACCCTTGTCCTTAAGCCTTGACAGCGACACCGATATATCCACCGGCGGGTAAATCCCTGCCCTGTGAAGTTCCCGTGACAGGATTATCTGCCCCTCGGTGATATATCCGGTCAGGTCAGGGATGGGATGGGTCTTGTCGTCTTCAGGCATGGTAAGGATGGGAATCTGGGTGATCGAACCGGGCTTACCCTGGATCCGCCCTGCCCTTTCGTATATGGAAGCAAGGTCGGTGTACATGTACCCGGGATATCCTCTGCGCCCAGGGACCTCTTTCCTGGCCGCCGAGATCTCACGCAGGGCTTCCGCATAGTTAGTCATGTCGGTCATAATTACCAACACGTGCATGCCCAGCTCAAACGCCAGGTACTCAGCCACCGTAAGCGCCATACGCGGGGTTGCGATCCTTTCAATTACAGGGTCATTGGCCAGGTTGGTAAACACCACCGCCCTGTCCAGGGCGCCTGTAGACCTGAAACTTGAGATGAAGAAGTCAGCTTCTTCAAAGGTAATGCCCATAGCTGCAAACACAACGGCAAACGGGTCCTGTGTCCCAAGTACCGTCGCCTGCCTTGCAATCTGCGCGGCAAGTTGGGCGTGGGGCAAGCCTGCGCCTGAGAAAATGGGCAGCTTCTGGCCCCTCACCAACGGGTTCATGCAGTCGATAGACGAGATACCCGTCTGGATGAACTCTGAAGGATACGCCCGGGCATACGGATTTATCGGGTTGCCGTTAATGTCCAACCGTTTATCGGGTATAATCCTGGGGCCGCCGTCAATGGGGTTGCCCGCCCCGTCGAAAACACGCCCGAGGATATCGGGGGACACGGGAATCTCCAGCACCCGTCCGAGAAACCTTACCTTAGAAGATCTCACGTCCAGGCCCGAAGTGCCTTCAAACAGCTGCACAAGCGCCCTGCCCTGTTCGGCTTCAAGCACCCGGCCCCTGCGGATCTCCCCTTGGCCTGACTCTATCTCAACAAGTTCATCGTAATGAACTTCCGCTACCTGCTCTACCACAATCAGCGGCCCTGATACCTGGGTGATGGTCGTATATTCCAGCGGCATACTTATTCCCCCATGCTAAAAACTTTGTGATTCTTCGCGTATTGCGGCCATAATCGCCTCGTACTCCTTGGGCCACTCTGCTTCAGGCACCGTCCTGGCCCTGGCAATACGCTCCCTTACCTTCATCCCAAGGATGGTGTCAAGCCTTACGCCCTTTTGGAGAAGTTCCATCCCTACCCGGTGGAATTCAAGGACGATCTTAAGCAGCCCGTACTGCTTGGACTGGGAACAATAGGTGTCGATCTCATGAAACGCGCTCTGGTACAAGAAGTCTTCGCGCAAGGACTTAGCCGTCTCAAGCACCATCCTCTGCCTGTCAGACAAGGAATCCACGCCGACCAGCCTTACGATTTCCATAAGCTCGTCTTCTTCCTGAAGCAGAGCCATGGCTTGGTCGCGCATGTCGGGGAAATCCCCTCCCAGAGCTTCCCTGTAGTAAGGGTCAAGCCTGTCAGTATAAAGGGAGTAGCTGTTAAGCCAGTTAATCGCCGGGAAGTGTTTCCTGGCAGCCAGCCGGTCATCCAGTCCCCAGAACACCTTCACAATGCGCAGAGTAGACTGGGTTACAGGCTCAGACAGGTCGCCACCGGGAGGAGATACGGCACCGATTACGCTTACCGCACCGATACGGTCATCAGAACTCAAAAGCCTGGCCTTGCCTGCCCTCTCGTAGAACTCTGCAAGCCTTGAGCCCAGATATGCAGGATACCCTTCTTCACCTGGCATCTCCTCAAGGCGGCCTGAAATTTCCCTTAGCGCCTCAGCCCACCTGGATGTGGAGTCTGCCATAAGCGCTACATCGTAACCCATATCCCTGTAGTATTCAGCGATGGTAATACCGGTATATATCGACGCTTCACGGGCGGCCACAGGCATGTTGGATGTGTTGGCCACCAGAATAGTGCGTTCCATCAGGGGCCTGCCTGTGTTGGGGTCGATGAGTTCAGGGAACTCCATAAGCACGTCGGTCATCTCATTGCCCCGTTCGCCGCAACCGATGTAGACGATAATTTCGGCGTTGGACCATTTGGCCAGCTGGTGCTGGATAACCGTCTTCCCGCTTCCGAAAGGCCCGGGAACACATGCGGTGCCCCCTTTAGCAATGGGGAAGAAGGTATCTATCACCCTCTGTCCTGTGATAAGCGGCTCTGAAGGAGGCAGCTTTTCCTTCACGGGCCTGGGACGGCGCACCGGCCATCTTTGAAGCATGGTGATGGGTTGTTCGCCTTGTTCGGTCTCAACCACGCAGACAGTCTCGGTGACCGTGAAATCACCTTCGTTTATAGACTTCACAGTGCCTTGGCCCACATCAGGGGGCACCATTACTTTGTGGACTATAATGGGGGATTCCTGGACGGTTCCAATGATGTCACCGGGACTTACGGCCTGGCCTACCTCGACAGCCGGCACAAAATGCCACTTCTTTTCCCTGTCAAGCCCGGGGGCCTCAAGCCCGCGGGTGATGAAATCTCCTGCCATTTCCGCCAGAACGTTAAGAGGCCTCTGAATTCCGTCAAAGAAGGATCCTATAAGTCCCGGCCCCAGTTCGACGCTTAGAGGAACTCCCGTTGAGACCACAGGTTCGCCAGGCCCCACCCCTGACGTTTCCTCGTATACCTGGATTGAAGCTGTATCGCCTTTAAGTTCTATGACTTCGCCGATAAGCCTGTCATTACCAACCCTTACAACGTCGAACATGCGGCAGCCGGCCATGCCGGAAGCTACCACCAAAGGCCCGGATACTTTAACAATCCGTCCTGTAACCTGGTTGTGTGCCACGCCGCATCATTCCTCTCCCTTGAACAAAATGTCTGCCCCAACCGCTCTTTCCACGCGTTTACGCAAAAGTTCCATACCCACACCCCTGGGTTTACGTGCATCGGGCAAAATCGTAACCACGGGTTTCGGCATATCGTACAAAGGCTCAAGATCTTTTTCCAAGATCTCAGCCATCTCTTCGGTCACAAGTAAGATCGCATAGTCGCCCTGCAATATGGCTCTTAGGTGCTCGCGGGCTTCATTAGGATTGTCTGCGGGAAACGCAACCGCTCCGCTGGCCTTAAACCCCAACACCGCGTCTCTTTGGCCTAGCACAGCTACCTTAGGCATAGCTCTCACGCAACCTCTCTGATATCTCATGCTCAGAAATCTCGGACTGCTTTCCGGCAAGTATGATCCGCAAGTTACGTACCTCAAGTTCCCGGCCGAACATGTATCCAAACACGGGCTCGGGCCCCAAGCTAATCTTCCTTGCCTGGCGAACCAGCCTCACCATTGCGTTGTCGCATTCCCTTTCCCATCCGGTAAGCGGTTGTCCCTTCTGCGCCAAGGACACGCCCCTTGCTGCCAGGCGCTCTAGCCGGGTATCTTTGTAAGCACTTGCTATCCCCGCATAGCCTTTGCTGTAGCCTTCAGCCAGCCGAGCCGTATCTATGCTGCCTCCGGGGATAAGGATGCCCTCAAAATCAGGGCTTGAAATCCCCAGGCGCCGTGCCCTCACTGCCATCTTGAGGTTTACGATGTCAATCTCCGACCTAATGATGTCCACAAGTGCATCATACCCGGACTTGCTGTAGACCGATGCAGCCCACGCATAATATGACTTGTCTATCAGGCTGTCCACTTCAAACGAAGTAAGCTGCCTGGTTTGATCTTGTTCCAACACCTGGGCGTACACCGCTGCCAGCTCGCAAGTTACCTTGTAAGCGCTTTCCGCAACTGAATCAGGCTCAAGCTCTTGCGGTGCCGCAGGTGCCTCGCCCCGTCGGACCGGCTCAAGCGCTCCCTTGAGCTCCTCCGGCGTAAGGTTGCCCAAGCTTGAAAACGCGCCTTCTTCAGGGGGAACCCGGAGCATCTCGGCCTTAAGCAGCACCTTGAGATTGTGAAAATCGTGGCGCGCCCTGTACGCAGCAATCACCAAGGGCTCAGGCGCAAGTTTCATTACTTTGTCGTGGACGGCCTTGACCGCTTCCTGCAGGGCAACTTCGAACATGTCTGGGTTTTCAAGTTTCGAGACATATGGGCCGTAAAACGAATCCCTAAGTGCCAGAAGGGCCCCTTCCAAATTCCCTGCATCCAACACCTTGGCCAGGTCGCTCCTGGTGAGGAGCCCCTTTTCGATTATCCTGATCCGGCCCACAGGGCTTGCCCAAAGGTAGTCCCTCAAGTCGCACTCTCCCTCTCTGGCTCCTCAAACAGTATCCTGGCCAGTTCTATTTCAAGGTCTTCTCTTATCAGTCTCAAGATTGCAGGGAATGTCACGTTATCAGCCACAAGGCCCTTTTTCACTATAAAGCCGCCGCCTAGCCCGTCAGGGACGTATGAAAGCCTGAGATTAGCTGTCTTTCCTTGGGCCTTAAGTGCCTCGTTGACTGCATCGCCAAAATCAGCGCCCAGCCTGGATTCGTCGTGTTTGCTCAAAATGAGTTCCTCCGTACCATCAGCTTTCCGCCCGATCAAGTCGATGAGCAGCGCCCGGTACTCGTCCCCCGGCAGGTCAGCCAAACGTTTCACAGCTTCGTCGAATACCTGAGAGATGAGTTCTTGCTTTACCCCGAGGAGCATCTGCTTTTGCTGCATATCGCTCCGGGAAGCGGCAATGCTCCTTATCTGCTCGGCCTCGACCTGGGCTTCCCTTATGATTTCCGCCTCTATCCGGGAAGCTTCTTCCCTGGCCGCCTGTATCCTGGATTCAGCATCGGCCTTTGCAGAAGCCAGGATTTCCTGCTTAAGTGATGCCGCTCTTTCGCTAATTTTCTCCAAAATGTCTTCCAAGGGCATGTTGTTTCCCCCTAGATCTTAACTGCAAACATGATCAGCAGGATGGACGTAAGCAGTCCCAACACTGCGTAGGTCTCTACCATAGCTGACAGGATCATACCTTTACCTGACTCTTCAGGTTTCTGGGCTGCGATATCCATACCTGCAAGGGAAACCTTTGCCTGATACAGCGCAGAGATGAGGCCGGATACACCTGCAGGAAGACATGCAAAGAATACTTGCCATCCTTGCTCGAGGGTAAGAGACAGAACCCCGCCAAAAGCATTCATCTTAATCAAGGCAAGGAACGCCACCAAGAATCCGTAAATGCCCTGGGTTCCGGGAAGAGCTTGCAAGGGGAGTACACGGCCGAAGTTGTCCGGGTCTTCGGCAGTGATTCCTGCAGCTTTTTCGCCTGCAACGCCCACACCAACGATTGAGCCGATACCGCCAAGCACTACTGCAAGTCCTGCGCCCATAAGTGCCAGCACGTTACCGCCCAACTGCTCACCGAAAAACGCACCCAAAACCAGACACCCTACGAGAAGGCCAATTCCCACAAGAGTCCAGCTTCCTACCATTCCTTTAAACACAAACGTTCCCTCCCAGTCTTTGTTGCGTTACTGTGGTTATCTCATGATATCTGAACACAATTTTCAATCGGTTAGCGATATGTTTTCCCTCACCCTTCTAAGTGGCCTAAACGGCGTTCCACCCCCCTCGAAGAATTTGCTGAAGAATTCAACATATTGCAATCGCCCTGAGTGTACAAAGCTACCCAGTGCGTTGATTGCCAAGTTCAGCAAGTGCCCGAACGCCAGAATTACCGGGATAACCACCCAGCCCACTCCCGGCAACATGTCCACCACCAGCCTGGAAATGGTGTTTACCACCACACCGATGATGGCGCTGGCGAGCATAAGCGCGAGAATACGGGCATATGAAAGCACGTCTGAAAAATAGCCCACGATGTCATAGAAGCGGCCTACAGCAGATATGGGTTTGAGCAAGATATTCTTTTGGCTGCGGCCGCCCGAAATCATGACCAACACAGCACCTGCGGCCATGATGTAAAGGGGAATATTGCTTTGGATGATGCCTACTTTGGACAAGCCCCACAGAACCATCCCTGGCAGGAACACAACCCAAGATCCGTGGTCCATAATCCCGTCGGCTAGTTGACCGGCCCGGATAGTGCCTACCATTTTTACGATAATCCCTACCCAAATGTGGACGATCCCAAATGCAAGAGATACCAAGAGCAGGGTCATGGGGTCGTTAATCGGATCCAAAACCACAATGCTTGAGGTTATCCTTTCAATCAAAGTGCCCTTCAGGAACGATACGGGGAAGTCCCCAAACCAGCTTCCGGTGAGGGCACCGGCGAGGATCGTAGAAAAGCCGCAATACATAAGCAGTCTCATAAACCTGTCATCTTCCAGTTTTTGAGTCTTGATAAACCACCATGAAAACAGTGACAGCATGATGCCGTACACTGCATCACCCAAGCACAGGCCGAAGAAAATCCAGAAGAACGGGGCCAGCCAAGGAGTGGGATCCAGCTCACGGTAGTTGGGGTAACCGTATATGGCTGTCACAGCTTCAAACGGCCTGATGATCGGATGGTTTTCAAGATACACCGGGACGTCGTCGTCTTCTCCCGGCTCCTCATCGATTATTTCTATATCCGTAAACACGCTGAGCCGGTCGCGGAACAAGTCCATGTCCTTGGCTTTCACATAACCCTCGACCACCAGTGTAAACCTGGTCCTGCCGGCTTCCTTCCGGATCAGGTCTAGATTCTGCTTATCCAGGTAATAGTCGGTGAGGGCGAGGATGTCCAAGAGGCCTTCAGCCATCTCAGCGTCTTTTGCCAAAATGGTTTCCTGCTCCTTGCGGAGCTCAGTTAGTCGGGCCTCAATCGCACGGCAGATATCTTTAACCAAGCCTGCATCCAGGTAAGCTTCAACTTCCCTGGCCAGGTTGAGCCGTGTGCCGCCAAGTGCAGTAAGCAGTGTGTTTGCAGCTTGCTCCTGCGATGCTTCGCCTGCAAACACCGCCAGCCAAATCCCGGCCTGTCCTTTATCCTGCCAGATCTCTTTGTAATGAACCCCTGACGAATGGAGGACATCGGAGCCTAAGGCAGCTGAAGGAACTATGGCCAGACATGTGTCACAAGTCCTGGTTTCCCGGACCTCACCCAAGGGGATGTCTAAGGGCTTCCAAGGTTCAAGCACCTGCAATTTCTGCTCTAAATCGGTGATTTGTTCATTTATTCGGCTGAGCCGCTCATCGTGCTCCTGAACTTTAGCAAACACTTCAGGGATATCGTAGGTAACAACTGCATTCTTGAACTGTCTATACGAGACCTCAGGCTTTTTGCCCGTGAACATATCGAAGAAACCTTTTTCGATGGTGTTGTAGCGTTCAAAGTAGGATCTAATCACAGCCAGCTGGGAGAGCCTCTCTACATATTCGGGAGTCGCTGCGTGCAGACTCATCTCTTCCGGCGGCTCTACCGTGCCGGCCACAGTGGACTTTGTAAGATGCATGAGCCCGATATCCCTCAGCTTTTCAAACAGAGGGGTTTCAAGCTCTTGATAGGCCAGTATGGTTACCTTACGCATCCGTGCAATAGCCATACACCCGCCGCACGGCCAAACGCACCCTGCGGCTTCCCCCCTTTATACCGCTTTCATGATCCGGTCCAGAACCAGCCCGACTGCCTTGTCAAAGTTCTTGGCTGCTAGTGCCCTTATGTGTTCAATTTCTGACTTGACTGCTTCCATTGCTGCTTCATGTGCCTTTTCCGCGTCCCTCTTGGCTGCTTCCACAATTTCAGAAGCTCTGGCTTTGGCACTGTTCGCCGCTTCAGCAGGTATCCGCTCAGCCTGCTTGGACGCTTCATCCAGGATCTGTCTTGCCTGGGCTCTGGCTTCGGCAATCTCAGCTTCCGCTTTTTGCTCAGCTTCAAGTATTAGGTCAAGTTCTTTCTTGGCCACTAAGTCCCGCGCCTGAAACTTGCGCGGTTCCCCCCTTTACCGAGATGTTTCAAAGTCTTCCGGCCTTTCCTCCGACAATCCGAACCAATATAGCAAAGCCTTGGCTATCCTTTCCGCTGCACGCCCATCGCCAAAAGGATTCTTGGCGGTAGCCATCTGCCTGTACCGGTCCTCATTGTCTAACAAATCAGTAATTGTGTCCACTATCAAGGCCCTGTCAGTTCCGACCAATGCCACCGTGCCGGCTTCCACGGCTTCAGGCCTTTCGGTCTTCTCCCGGCAGAGCACCACAGGCACGCCCACAGCAGGAGCTTCTTCCTGGATCCCACCGGAATCCGATACCACAAAATAGGCGCGGCTGATCAGGTTCACGTAATCGGGATAGGGCAAGGGGTCAAACAGGATCACGTTGTCAATCCCGCTCAAGTATCGCAGCACAGGTTCCCGGGCATTTGGGTTCTTGTGCACGGACACCAGGAACCTTACCTCCCCCGCCCGCTGCCGGGCCACAGCTGCAAGTGCCTGGCATATGTTCTCCATGCCCCTGCCAAAATTCTCCCGTCTGTGCACTTCCACAACGATGTTCTTAGTCCCGTCTGAATACTCATTATTGTAGCACATTTGTTCAGAATCAAACAGCAAACTGAGGGCCTTGTCGGTAAAGGTATAGTCCTCCTTTACGGTCATGAGCAACGCGTCTATGGCAGTGTTGCCTGTGACAAATATGGACTCTTGTGGAATGCCTTCGCGGAGCAGGTTGTGCCTTGCCTTCTGAGTGGGAGCAAAGTGGATGTCGCACACGATACCGGCCAGCTTACGGTTGATCTCTTCGGGAAACGGGGCATACTTGTCGCCTGTCCTGAGCCCGGCTTCTACGTGGCCGCAAGGGATCTTCTCGTAGTAGGCTGCCAAGGCGCTGGCAGCAGTAGTGGTAGTGTCACCGTGAACCAGCACGACATCAGGCCGTTCTTGCCTGAGCACCGGGGTAAGCCGCGTAAGCACCCGGGAGGTGATGTCGGCCAAACTCTGGTTGTCTTGCATTATGTCCAGGTCGTAGTGCTTTTCGAGCCCAAAATGCATCATGGCTTGATCGAGCATTTCCCGGTGTTGGGCGGTAACGGCAACCTTGGAAGTGACTTTCGGGGAGTGGCGGGCCAGTTCTATGACCACCGGCGCCATCTTGATGGCTTCGGGCCGGGTACCGAAAACCGACAATACCTTAATGCTCTTTCCGGGCAACAGTTTCCACACCTTTCAATTGCTGCAGGAACCTTTGCTCAGCGTGTCCTGACTTACTTGTCCGAATCGCGCTTGCCATTTTCCTTAGGCAAAGCTAAGATGCCCATTTTGTGCGCGATCAACAGCCCGCCCAAGACTGCCAAGCCTGCAAGAGTACCGCTGCTTGATATGGGCAAAAACGTTGAGAACACACCAAGCACTCCAAACACCGCAGTGACGATATATATGGTTATCACGGCTTTCTTCTGCCCTAACCCAAGTTCAAGCAGTCTATGGTGGATGTGATCGTTGTCGCGCCGGGCAACAGGCCGTCCAAGGCTGCGCCGCCTCAAGATGGCAAAAGCAGCATCTGATATCGGCACAAACAGCGCCAGTATGGGTGCAAGCACAGCCATGGCTAACGTGGACTTCACCACGCCCTGAACCGATAGCACTGAAAGCGCCAGCCCGAGGTACATGGCTCCCGCATCTCCCATGAAAATTGACGCAGGATGCCAGTTGTACGGCAAGAAGCCAAACACACTGCCGGCTACGGCTGCAGCAGCCAGGCCAACAGATGGCACGCCCGCCCGGACAGATGCAAACACGGTCACCAGGGCCGTAATCCCAGAAATCCCAGCCGCCAGGCCATCCAGCCCGTCAGACAGGTTGATAAGGTTTTCGAAAGAGACAACCCATAGGATTGTCAGGGGGATGGCAAAAAGCCCGGTAAACCGGATCTTGCCCGTAAACGGATCAGTGAGGAATGTTATATCTACCCCAAGGGCCACTACAATCAGGGCGGAACCAAGCTGCCCCAAGACTTTCTGCCATGGCTTGAGGTTATAGAGGTCGTCTATGATCCCCACGACTAATATGAAAAGGCCTCCGAAGATAAGGGCCAGCCTTGTGGCCCGATCCTGAGGCCCTGTAACTAATATCGCGGCAATTGACGCCAGGTAAATAGCAACGCCGCCCAGATAGGGCACGGGTCTCCGATGGACACTGCGTTCATCCGGATACGCCATAAACCCAAGCTTTCGGGCCAAAGCCCGAAACATAGGAGTTAAACCTAAGGCTAATGCAAATGCAACCACAAAAGCATACAGCGCCTGCAAGCTACCCTGCCCCTTTCAACATCTGCCGGCACTTACCCGGTTATTCGCACCCGCAGACTATTCTAACCAACCGCTTTCGGACAAGTCAATTGCCGGTCGAATCCTCCAAATGCTCCAAGTGCTCCACAATAATCCCGGCCTCGGATAGGAGCTGCCTTGACAGCTCGTCCGCATAGGCGTTCTGGTAAACGATCCGCTTTATCCCGGCGTTTATCAGCATCTTGGCGCACAGGCTGCACGGCTCGGTGGTTGAGTAAATCGTCGACCCTTCCACCGGGATACCGTATTTTGCCGCCTGGATAATCGCGTTTTGCTCGGCGTGAAGCCCCCGGCACATCTCATGCCTTTGTCCTGACGGCACGCCCAACTGCTCCCTGAGGCAGCCTACTTCTATGCAATGGGGCAACCCGCTGGGGGCCCCGTTGTAGCCTGTCGCAAGGATGCGCTTGTCTTTGACGATCACCGCGCCCACGTTGCGCCTCAGGCAGGTGGACCGCCGGGACACAACTTGCGCAACCTCCATAAAGTATTCGTCCCAAGCGGGACGCTCCCGTCTGTTTTGCGGTCCCTTGTCCATATGACTCATATTCCCACCTCCAAGTTCCAGCCTGGCCCGCAGCCTAAAGCCACTGAACAACCATGTCTTCCCTGCTTACACTTGTGCCGGCTCATCCTGCCATCCTGTTACGGGTACACCGCCCGCTTGCCGCCTACAAGTTTGGGCCTGGTCCTGGCAACTGTAAGGTGGGCATGTCCGATGCTCTTGATCGGCAGCCTTACCGGCACTACCACAGGCTTGAGATGCATACCGATGAAGGTATCGCCTATGTCGATCCCGGCATGGGCCTGGATGCTCTCTACCACGATGGGATCATCAAATGTGCCCATGGCTGTGGCAGCAGCAGCCCCGCCTGCGTTGGGCACAGGGATAACCGTAACTTCGGTGAGGTTGTATCTTTCCGCCACGTGCCGCTCGACTACAAGGCACCGGTTGAGATGCTCGCAGCACTGCACGGCAAGGGCTACACCGGTTCCTTCAAGGGCTTCTCTGATACCATCCAGGATAGCTTGGGCGATCTCCTTGCTGCCTGCAGAGCCTATAGACTCTCCCCGGACCTCGCTGGTGGAACACCCTAACACGATTATCTGTCCCGGCTTGAGTTTACCCACTTCAAGCAGGGCTTGTGTGACCTCAAAACACTGGTTCTTTATGGTCTCAAGGCATATGCTGTCTTTCTCAGGATCTGATATCACCTTGCCTCTACCTCCGACCGTCCTTATTTGAAAAATTACCGGCGTAGTTTCTGTTCTCCGTATCGCCTCTAGTCCGGCCGCATTTGCTTGATTTGAAACATTGCCGGCCCCGTTCCCCCGGCACGCCTATTCAAGACATGCGCCTACGCCGGCCTGAGTCCACAGGCCTGCGCTGTTCCAACCTATCAGCACGATTCAAGCTCTGAGATCTTCTGGACCCGCCTTGCGTGCCGGCCTCCGAGGAACTCTGTTTCCAACCACGTCTTGACTATATCCAAAGCAAGCCCGCTTCCGGTCACCCTGGCGCCCAGGCACAGCACGTTGGCGTCGTTGTGCTCCCGGGACGCCCTGGCCGAAAAGGTATCCCCGCAGGTGACAGCCCTGATACCTTTGACCTTATTGGCGGCAATGGACATACCCAGCCCTGTGCCGCACACCAAGATCCCACGGTCGGACTCCCCCTGGCTCACGGCTCTTGCAACCTTTACGGCAAAATCAGGGTAGTCAACCGACTCTTCGCTGTGGGTCCCGAAGTCCGTCACTTCGTGCCCAAGCTGTTTTACCAGCGCCGCCACTTCAGTCTTGAGGCGGTAACCTGCATGGTCGCTTGCAATTGCGATTTTCATACCTAAACGCCTCCGTACGACTCACTGTTGCAACTCACTACAACTAACCGTACAATTCTGCGTACAACCCATAACATCCAAGCAACACTTGGCTTCGATTGGCCCGACATGATGGGCATAACAGCGTACAACCCATAACATCGAAGCAACACAGCGGCGTCCGGCACACCGGCCGATCAAGATGCCATAAGTGCCACGACGCCTAAGGCGCTTTACACCCATATATCACCTATCACCACAACCTGCCCAGCCTACTGCCGCTTTGGTGCCTCAAAACGCCTTCCTATGGCTTCTTCCAAGGGTTTGTACAGCTCGCTGTCGTACATGCCTTGGCCCAGTATCAAGTTCTCGTAAGACGTGCCTATGACCATTACCTCCATGCCTTCCCGGATGTTGGCTGAAGCCACAGGCCACGCTGTATGCACGTCTATCACTGAAATCAGGTCGGGGAAGGAAAACACCGTGTGGGTGCCGACATCGCACGTAAGGTACTCGTTCATAAAAGTAAGCCGCACTACTTCCTGCCCGGCCTGCTGGGAGTTGGTGGAAAGGATGCTCACTTCGCCTATGTCAAACCCGCCTTTGACCTGGATGTCCACGTGGCCCACGGTGCCAACTGACAGCAGCACGCCTTTGAGGAAGGTGGCTGCCGCATTAGCCGCACAGTATCCAGCCAGGCGCTCTTCTGTATCGAACTTGCTCACATCGCCCACGCACTCTGCCACAAGCGGGTCAAAGCCTAGCCGGCGCTGTATCGCATCTGCCATGGCCAATCCCAGGTCTATGCACATGGAAATCGCCCCAGGTGCGCCGTTGTGTTTGAGGTAACCGGCAGTCACCGGGTTCCTGGCCACAGCCACCAGGCCTTCGCTTTGAGAGAGCGCCCTTACCATCCGGGACGCTTCTTCCAAGTCTCCCTCGGCATATATGCGGGCGTTACGGCCAACCGCTGCTTGCCTGGATACATAGGATTTGTCCCTATGTAAACCTATAGATCCCATCACCCCTGTAGGATGTGCCCGGCCGTTACACGGTGCGTCCACCACTGGCACGCCCAAGCGGGATGCCTGATACCAGCCGTTTACCGTGGCCAACCCGCCGCATTCATTGGTGTTTATGGCTTTAGCCTTTATGTCCGCGACCTTTTCAAGCAGCCGGAATGCTTCTACGTAGTGGCTAAGCTCCGGGCCCATTCCTCCTGCTTTAGGCGATCCTACCAAGCTTGCGGTGACCACTGTGTCTTGGGGATCAAGCTCATCTACAGACGCCAGAAGCACCTGCCCCTCTTCCAAAGCGGCTTTCCCAAGCTCGTAACCGGCTTTTGGGTCAGCGCCTCCACCGCCACCTAACACGGCTCCTCCCCAAATTGCAGCAATTAAGTCTTTCTCTGTGATCTGTCTCATGTTTACACCTCTGCTTTCCCCAAACGGGCCCTATTGGCCTGAGAGCAGTCTTACCAAGGTTTTTATCGACTTTTCCAGGATCTTTGCCGTCTTGTCGTACTCTTCCTGGCTTTTCCCATAAGGGTCTGTGACGTCTCCGCCTGCCTCAGGCAAGATCTCCGCTAAAGTGGCCATCTTGTGCCCAAACTCAGGATACCTTGCCAAAAGCGCCTGCTTGTGAGCCTTAGTCATGGCAATCACCAAGTCTGCCCTTTCCAGACTCTCATAAGACACAGGCGCCGACCGGTGCCCTGAAATATCCACATCCATGCTTTTCATGGATTGGATTGCTTCCTTAGACGCCGGAAGCCCCGGCACAGTGGCTACCCCTGCCGACGATACTTGGATCGGATAAGGTTCTCCTGCTTCTTTCCACGATTTTCGGAAAATTCCTTCAGCCATAGGGCTTCGGCAGGTATTTCCGGTGCACACCATGAGCAAATTGAGGGGTTCGAGGCTCAAAGACCCGGCCTGCCTTGTCTCTTCCGGCCGGCCGGCCGGCTCAGGCTGGGGTCCGGTTTGGATTTCCGCCTGGACTTGGGCGGGAACATCTCCCTCAGACCAGGGTAGCTTATCGAGAAGATTGGCATCCGGCTGGGCTGTAGCATCTTCATCTTCCCCAAACCAGGGCAAATTCCTCCCCTGGCTGGCATATTCCAACCGGTTTGCAATCGCCAGCCCTATCCCTTCCAGCCCGAAGGTTTCAGACAAGATCACCTTGGCCCCTAACTCCTCGGCTCGGCGTATAGCGGCATAAAGCCTTGTAGCCACAAGGGACAGATCGCTTCTTGACCCTAGGATTAGTACCTGGATAAACCCCTTAGCCATATCTTCCAGGGGGCGGAAGAAGCTGAAGTTTTCCTGTGACGCCAGCACTGCCACTTTGACGCCTGATAAGCCCTGCTTCAAGGCATGGAAAATCATCTTTTGCCGCTGCTTAGCAGGGGTTCCTGTAGCAAGGTACAGTTCTGCTTTGGGTACATAATGCTTGTAGTTGGAAGCAGGTGCTTGGGGTTGTGACTCGGGCCCATACGAGCCATCGGAACTGCCTGATCCGCCTCCGTCCACAAGCACCGGGCTGGGAAAACCTAAAGATTCCAGCGCTGCTTCCAGATCTTCCTTGCCGATTGCACCCGGCCTTAGGATGATTGGCGATTCCTTTGAAACATCCAGGACGGTAGATTCAACGCCGATATGGGTGGGGCCCCCGTCGAGGATTATGTCAACCTTGCCGTCTAGGTCAGCCAGCACGTCCTGTGCGCTGGTAGGGCTGGGCCTGCCTGACAGGTTGGCTGAAGGCGCCACCAAAGGCAAGCCGCAGGCGTCTATGAGCGCCTTGCACACAGGGTGGTCAGGCATCCTGATGGCCACGTTGGGCAGCCCGGCAGTGACAATATCGAGCACTAGGTCTGATTTGGGGAACAGCAAGGTAAGAGGCCCTGGCCAGAACATTTTCATGAGCGCTTCCGCTTTGGGAGAAACCTGGGTCACCAGGGGATCTACCTGGTGCAAGTTTGAGATGTGCACGATAAGGGGATTGCCTTTTGGTCTTCCTTTTGCTTCAAACACCTTGGCAACCGCTTCTGGACTCAGGGCATTGGCGCCAAGCCCGTACACGGTTTCCGTAGGAAACGCCACAAGGCCTCCCCTTTTGATCACTTCTGCACACCTGGCAATTATCTCTCGGTCAGGGTGAAGAGGATCTACTCGGTAGACTACCGTACGTACTCCAGCCAGGCTAACCACCCCCAAACTGATTGTAGCCATATTGTATCACTGAATGACGCTAAGGTTACCCGGGTTGCCCGTGGAAATGGGATGTGAGTGGTCAGCTGATTGACTCAAATACGATTGGAGGCGGCACCTGTAACTTCGGCCATCATATGAGTGATGAGATGATTGGCTCAAATACGATTGGAGATCAGCGCCTGTAACTTCAGCCATCGTGTGAGTGATGAGATGATTGTCTCAAATCAGGTTAGTTCCTTGACTAAATGGGTGCCATGGGAGCAAGATTTGGGAGATGCTTTAGGACCAACCGGTCCGGTGCCTCAACCGGTCAAAAATTGACCAACTGGTTGTGCCAACTGGCCAAGGCTAGGCCACTTGCTCACACTCTCTGATTTTAAAGAGCAGTTGGATGCCATGAATCGGTCACAACTTGACCGGCTTGGAGGTCCATCTGGTCAAGACCAAGCCACTTGCCCGGCTGATATGGTCAATGATTGACCAGGATCCCTCGGAGGGATTCTAATTCAGCCTTGAAGTGGCCAAGAATTGAGCAGATGCATGAAGTCACTGGAAGGAATCTGGCCAATCCGATGATCGAAGTGGTCTCCGATTGTCCAGGTTCTTTTTGATTGGTTTAGAATTGACCGGTTCCGTGAGGCACCTGGTTAAGAGCAGGCCACCTGGGCTGCGGGATCGGTTCCAAATTGACCACCTCTTAACGCAAGAAATCTGGAGTTGGCCAAAGATTTACCAGGGCAGCGGAACAAGCGGTCAAAATCAGATCACTTGCCAGCCCGAACTGGTGCTAAATTGACCAGTTTCGCCGTGACCGGTCAGAAACCAACCAGAATATGGCTCCAACCTGGTCAAGAACCGACCACTTCGAAACCTAGGCCGGTTTAAAATTGACCATCATATTGACCATCACCACATTATCGCCGCCCGGGCCTCCTACAAATAATCTGTTTCAATCTAATCTGTTTCAAATGACCGGTTCAAGTAATCGGTTGCCTGACTTGGTGTCAGGCCCGGGTTGCGGACCCGCCTCCCAAGCTCTGGGTCCGGACTAGGATTGTCAGGCTCAGGCTGGTGGATAATCAGCTGCAGGACCCGGCTGCTCTGGCGACCAAAATCCGCTCTATGCCGGCATAATCTTTGATGAACCGCCAGTCCTTCCACAGCAAAGGCTCCACAGTGTCTTCATCCTCGGAACCTGAAGAACCCGAACGCCGTGAAATCATAGCCTTGTGCTGAGCTTCAGCCAAGAGGCGGCGGCACTTGTCCGCCTGGTCGTGGCCGATTTCCATAATCAAGTATCCGCCGGGGGCAAGTAGCGAAGGAGCCTGGCTGATTAGGCTTTCAACGAAGTCCATGCCGTCATTGCCGCCATCAAGGGCCAGGTGGGGTTCGTAACATCTTACCTCTTCGTCCAAGGAACTAATCACGCCGGTAGGTATATATGGAGGATTTGAAGCTATTAGGTCTATCTTGCCCCGGAGCCCTTGCTGCCTAAGAGGCTCAAGCCCGTCGCCAAGCAGGAATTCCACTTGGCCGAGGAGGCCAAGCCGCTCAGCGTTCTGTCTGGCCACATCCAATGCATCAGGGGAAATATCAGTGAGGACCAGCCTGACCGGGGGTATTGCGGTACCCTCATGCCGACGAGGCGGTCCACCCAGACCGGGCTGGACACCCACGCCAACCGTGATATGTTCGTGGCAAGGGGCCCTGCCATCAGGAGAGGGCTTGACGCCGGCCTTAGCGAACACCTCGGGCAAATGCTTCAGGATCGACAGCCCTATCGCCCCTGAACCGCAGCATACATCAGCCACGGTCAACGGCCGGGGGCTTGGCACACGCGGGGTATCACCCGGTGCTGCGGGCGTATCGTCCAGCATATGATGCGGCGTATCGTCCG
>LFST01000046.1:0-14809 GCA_001513185.1 Candidatus Fermentithermobacillaceae bacterium DTU015 | reverse complement strand
CGGCGTATCGTCCGCCGTACCGCGCATCATATTTCGCACCATATCGCGCAGCATATCTTCAATAACCGAAAGGCAGGTCTCAACCAGGATTTCCGTCTCTGGGCGGGGGATAAGCACCCGTGCGTCCACTTTGAACTTAAGCCCCATGAATTCCTTGTACCCGGTGAGGTAAGATATGGGCTCCTTAAGAGCACGCCGGGCAATAAGAGAAGAGTATTCGTCGAATTGGGCCTGGGTGACATGCTTTTCCGGGTGGAGGTAGAGGTCGGATGTGGAACAGCCCATCGCATGGGCTAGCAGAACCGCAGCATCCCGCGCAGGATACTCAGACTTCCCCTGGAGGGTTTGCCGCCCCCAGGCAAGTACCTGTCCTACGTCTAAGGCGCCTCCACGGACAGATGGAACCAGCGTCCCGCTTGCCTCTGACACCTCTCTCTGGTCCCGGTCCGACTTCCCACAGCCCTGCGGCCGCCCTGCATCCACAGATCCGCCCTCCCCGGTTTAGCTTGTCGCCTCGGCAAGCCGCGCCTGTTCATCGCTGAAGGCAAGGGCATCGATTATCTCATCCAGCTCTCCGTCGAGAACCTGCTGAAGCTTGTGGGTAGTCAACCCTATACGATGGTCAGTCACCCTGTTCTGAGGGAAGTTGTACGTACGAATCTTTTCTGACCGCTCGCCGGTGCCCACCTGGGACCTCCTGGCCTGGCTGATCTCCTGGGCCTGTTGTTCTTCCATGAGCGCCTTGAGCCTGGAACGCAGCACGCGCATGGCCCTTTCCCTGTTCTGAATCTGGGAACGCTCGTCCTGGCAGCTCACGACAATCCCTGTAGGCAGGTGGGTAATCCTGACCGCCGAGTAGGTGGTGTTGACTCCTTGGCCGCCGTGGCCCGACGAACAGAAGGTGTCCACCCTGATGTCTTTGGGATCTATAACCACATCTACTTCTTCGGCTTCGGGCAAGACCGCCACGGTTGCAGTAGAGGTGTGGATCCGCCCGCTTGACTCGGTAGCCGGCACCCTCTGGACCCGGTGCACGCCGGCTTCATACTTAAGCCTGCTGTAAGCCCTATCGCCTTCTATGGCAAAGATCACTTCTTTGAAGCCCCCCAAATCTGTGGGGCTTGACGACAGCACTTCAACCTTCCAGCCCTTGGACTCGGCGTAGCGGCCGTACATGCGGAACAGGTCCCCTGCAAACAGCGCCGCTTCTTCCCCGCCTGTGCCTGCCCGGATTTCGCAGATCACGCTCTTGTCGTCGTTGGGATCCCTCGGGATAAGGTCCCGGGCGAGCTGAACTTCCAGCTCCTCTTGCTCCTGCCTGAGCGCCTGGAGTTCCTCCTCAAAAAGGGCCCTCATATCCTCGTCTTGCTCGGTGGCAAGCACCTCGAGGCTGTCTTCAATACCTTGCTTCACCTGGAGATACCGCCTGTACCTTTCGACGATTTCTTCCAGGCGGGCTCTCTCCTTTGCCAGTTCAGTGTACTTGCGGATGTCCGAAAATATCTCAGGGTCTTCTAATTGCTTCCCGATGCTTTCATATTTTTCCACGATCAAGTCCAATTTGGCGGTCAAATCAGCGCCACCGGTCTGACCAACAGACATGCAGGTTCACCCCTCTCATTGGCTCCATCTTTTTGGCTCTGTCTTTGGCTTTATCTATGGCTCAATCTTTGGCTCGGCCTTTGACCCGACTATGCGCTTCTTGCTTTGTTACGCTCTGGTACCTCAGTGGTTCTTAACGCTCTGTTTATTGTGTCTCGCACTCTGTTTTGGACGCGCTTTCTCCTAGATCAGTTAGTGTCGCCGGAATCAGATTCGGCAAGTATAAGCAAAGCAAGGCTGGTTGCGGCCACTTCCAGCTGGTCCCTGTCAGCCTGCCTGGTGGTAAGTCTCTGCATGGCTATCCCTGGCGCCTTGATTATGTCCCATAGCAGCCCTTCCCGCTTGGATGAATTCTTGAGCACCTCGTATGCAAGCCCGGCGATAACAGGGAGCATGGCGAGCCTTGTTGCCATCCGTAAGATGAGATTCGCAGGACTCACAAACAGGAACACAATCCAGGTAACCAGCACCGCTATGAACAAGAAGCTCGTCCCGCACCTGGGATGCAAGGTAGTCTCATCGGCCGCTTTCTCAACCAGAAATTCGATGGCAGCCTGCACGTTTGCCTGTGAGCCGCTTACATCCATCCTGAGCACCGGACCGCGGCCATCCGGATCGTGGCTATCCGGACCCTGGCCATCCGGACCGGTGCCACCCAGGCCGCGACGTTCCGCATACCCTTCTCCTGCAGGGATATCCTCAGCAACTCTGTCCTCTGACCCGCTTTTGAGCAGCCCTTCCACCTGGTCAGCATGCTTCTCATACGCCCAAATGACCTTATGCTCTGCACCGTGATACTCAAGCACCCGTTGGATGTCTTCCATCCTGCTAATCGATACCACGTAGATGAACAGTATGACCAACCTGAACGCTGACTCGATGGAGCTAGCCCAAGCCCTGCCTGATATGCCTAATACCCCCATGAGCCACGGGGTTATATAAGTAGGAATCGCGATAAACAGGCCGATACCAACTACAAGGGCAAACAGCACTGCCAGGGACAAGTCCCTTTCCGAAGGCTGCTCTTCTTCAGGCGCCGCGATCTCTGCTGATTTCATAAGCATCTGTATCCCCAGTGAAAGAGACTCCCACAGGGATACCGCTCCTCTGATTATGGGCAACCTGGCAAGCTTGCTCCGGTGAGCCAGACTGTCCAACGGCCGGGTCAAAGATACCACTTTGCCGTCGGGGCCTCTTACCGACAAGACCATATGCCTAGGCCCGCGCATCATCACGCCTTCAATTACCGCCTGCCCACCGTAAGATACTTCCACTTAACTCACAGCCTCTCTGTGTTTTAGGCCGAACACTGTATACGCCGCTCGGTTGCCTCGGTTGCCTCGGGCTTATGTCATACCGGCTGCTGTCTAAGCTGATACCAAGGAGTAGAATGAATTGAACCCAGAGGCATCACCCCGGTTGCCACGCGCCGATTGAACGTGTCGTCCGAGCACCTCTATCGTATCAGATCACCGGGCTGCCTGCCGGGCAGCGCAAACTCCATTACAGGTGGTTTCTTGCACCAGATCTTCCATTGACTTGCCATATCAAACCATCTACATCGTATGACTCAGGCGACGGGCTGACACAAACAACCCAGTACAAATAAAAAGGCAGAAATCCTCCCAAAGGAAATTCTGCCCTACCGGTGTGTATCGCTAATGTGCTTCGGCTTGATTCTCGTCGGCCTTCTTGGCTTCTGATTGAGGTACAGCTTCGCCTTCCAAGTAACCATATTTTCTCCTGAATTTCTCGACACGGCCTGCAGTGTCGACGATCTTCTGCATGCCTGTCCAGAAGGGATGGCACTTGGAGCAAATCTCTACACGGATATTTTTCTTGGTAGACCCGACATGATAAACTGCACCGCAGGCGCAGGTTATTGTGGTCTTGTTGTATTCAGGATGAATACCGGGCTTCACCTTAATCACCTCGTAACTTGTCAAAAATAGCCCCAACACGTTTCGTTCTGAACAGAAAAAGTATAGCATGGCTTACCGGCAATCTCAAGTTGCCGCGGTTTCAGTGTTATCTGCCGGTGAGATTGTCACCCTGTAAGCGGACAGAGAATGTGTCTCTAGCTAGGAGAACCGCCTATATGCCTGGCATGAGGCTTAGTATGGTAGCGATGAATGCTGCATCTCGTGCACCAAGTTTTGTGATGATCGCTATCCTAACCGCCGAAATGGTGCATCACGTGCACCGATTCCTGGGTTTTCCGCAGCAGGAGAGCGGAAATGGTGCACTATGTGCACCATTTTTTCCGATTTCCTGTCCTCTCGAAACCAAAATGGTGCACCATATGCACCAATCCTGACCTTTTCTCACGGTACTTCCACAAAAACGGTGCACCAGGTGCACCAATCGGCTAGATTTCCAAGCGGTTTTCGAGGAAATTGGTGCACTCTGTGCACCAATCAACCGCGTTCCCGGGATGTTTTCCGATGTTTTCCAGTGAAGTGGTGCGCCATATGCACCAATCATCCGCGTTTCCAGGATGTCCTCCAGTATAATGGTGCACGACGTACACCATTTTCAGGGTCTGGCGGTCCTATAACAACCAAAACGGTACACCACATACACCATTTTCTGCCGTCTCCTGCCATCCCCTGCCACCCCCTGCCTCCCCCTGCTGTCCCTTGTTGTCTCCGGCTGTCATCGGCTGTGCTCCCTCACAGACCCCAAAACAAGCACTAGATCTTGCCAAGTGCTTGGTTCTTGGACATTACGGCAGGGAAAGCAGTACATCCTGAGGCCCGGCCAGGCCGGCCCATTTAAGACAGCTTACCCAGGGTACCCTGCTGCACAGCCCGGTACGAAGGGCCGTTGGGATTGAGCACCTCGCTCCAATGGGCAAAGTCGCTAAACCCCGCTTGGCGGACTACTTCTCGCGCCATATGCCAGTTTGCGCCCACTGCAGGCGCATGATGGGCATCTGAACCAAACACAGGGGGCAGCCCGCCCATTTCCCGGTAAAGCTTCAGCACTTCCACCCTGGGCGCAGGGAAGTGCCCTGGTTTATGGAGCACTGCCGCATTGACCTCAAGCCTGCTGTTTTGGACTATGGCTTCCAAGGCGGAAATAAGCAGGGGTTCCAGTTCCTCATCGCCGAAAATCTCCGGCCATATGCCTGGCATACGCCGTTCGTACACCCCAAAGTGGCCCACTACATCGAATAGGCCCGACGAAGCAAGCTTTTCAGTATGGGACAGGTATACCTTGAGCGCCTCCCGCGCCATGCCGGGATTGGCCTTAACTATCCTGGCGTTGCGCTCGTGCCAGAAATCGATAACCGGGGCTTGGTGCACAGAACCCATCACAATATCAAACGGATGGTCCTCAAGGTACCGGCCGATTTCATCCTCAAGGTGGGGCCAGTAGGTCACTTCCGCCCCAAACAGCACCACAAGCGTGCCGCGGTACGCCTCCTGCACCTTCTCCCAGGTTTCCCTGGCCTTGTGATAATCAAATGGGTTTCGGGGGAACTCCTCAGGGTTGAGCTCGACATGCTCGGTAAACGCCACTGCCTCTAACCCCAGAGCCGCAGCTCGTTCACACATGTCCCATATGCTCGTAAAACAGTCATAGGACGCAGAAGAGTGCATGTGCAGATCGGAAATTCCCATGGACAATCTCCTCTGTTGCATTGCTTTCTACGAATTGGATTATATCCCTAGTCCGTTCATATTGCTAGCATATGGCTGCCTAGCAGTCACTAGCGGGCCAGGGCAAGGCGCTTCCTGATCACAGAGTAGGTCTCTCTGTTGTTCTTGGTCTTGCTCAAAACATCGATGAGCGCTTCAAGCACCTTGTCAGGCTCGATATCGTTGGTCATCTTGCGGAACAGCCACATTGCCTCAAGCTCTTCCCTGGACTGGAGCAGTTCTTCCTTCCTGGTACCCGACCGCTTGATGTCGATTGCCGGGAAGATCCTGCGCTCGGCGAGCTTCCTGTCCAGGTGGACCTCCATGTTGCCTGTGCCCTTGAACTCTTCGTAGATCACGTCGTCCATCCTGCTGCCTGTGTCTATCAAGCATGTAGCCAGGATGGTGAGGCTTCCGCCTTCTTCGATGTTCCGGGCGGCGCCGAAAAACCGCTTGGGCTTGTGGAACGCCGCAGGATCCATACCGCCTGTCAAGGTCCTGCCTGAAGGCGGCTCGATGAGGTTGTATGCCCTGGTCATCCTGGTGATGCTGTCAAGCAGGATCACCACGTCGCGGCCTTGCTCAACAAGCCGCTTGGCACGCTCGAGCGCCATCTCGGCAACCCTGGCGTGGTTCTCAGGGGGCTCGTCGAAGGTAGACGCGATCACTTCGCCTCTTACCGACCGCTGCATGTCGGTGACTTCTTCAGGCCGCTCGTCTATGAGCAGTACCATGAGATAGGCTGCAGGGGCGTTCCTGGTAATGGCGTTGGCGATCTTCTTAAGCAGCACCGTTTTGCCTGCTTTGGGCGGGGATACGATAAGCCCTCGCTGCCCCTTGCCAATGGGTGCCACAAGGTCCAGGAGCCTGCCTGAATACTCATGCTGGTCGGTTTCCAGCTTGTATCTCTCGTCAGGGAACACAGGAGTGAGTCCTTCGAAGTTAGGTCGCTCCCTGGCCAGATCAGGATCCTGACCGTTTATTGCTTCTATCCTGAGCAGCCCGTAGTACCGCTCATTGTCTTTGGGAGGTCGGACCTGCCCTGTCACCAGGTCGCCGGTCCTTAAGTCAAACCTCCTGATTTGGGAGGGCGACACATAGATGTCGTCCCTTGACGGGAAGTAAAACGCCGGCCTTAGGAAGCCGTAGCCTTCGCTCAGGATGTCAAGCAGCCCCTCGGCGAAGATAAGTCCGCCGGCCTGGGTTCTGGCTTTGAGGATTTCGAAGATCAGCTCCTTCTTCCTGAAACCTGAGTAACCTACAATGCCAAGCTCCCGCGCCACCTTGTGGAGTTCCACCAGGGTCATGTTCTCAAGTTCACCCATGGTAGGGCCTGCGGGTTTGGGTTTTGTGGCTACCCGTGCAGGTGCCTTGGCTACAGATGGGGCATCTGATACGATGGCTTCGGCGGAACTAGGCTGGTAAGGTTCAGCTTGCTCCTGGAGTGGTTGCTCTACGGTAGTGTCAACAGCTGTCTCAGCGTGGGTTGCGGGTTCCTCGAGCAGTTTGACTTCGGTCATAAGTTCACCTGCTTCCGGTGCTTCCGAGCTATACACGCCTTCAAGTTTCTCATCATCATCTTCCCTTTCAGTTTCGGGTTCGCCCGCTTGCTCACCTAAAGCTTCGCCTTCACCCTCAGCGCCGCCGGACTGGGAAATCTCAGCAGGTTGGGGTGCGGGGGTTGTCTCCCGGGTCTCGGCTTCTTCTGCAGTCTTTTTCTTGAGTGTGCGCCGGGTCCGCTTGGGTTTTTCCGGCTCTTCCGCAGGTGTTTCTGTTTGATCTTTGGCCTCTTCCCGCTTCTCGTCTGCTTGTTTATCCTCTGCCTGCTTATCCTTTGTCTGCGTATCCTTTGCCTGCTTAGCTTCTGCCTGCTTGTTTTCCGCGGGCCCTTCTACCTGCTTCTCATCTTGTTCTCCGTCTTTTGCGGAAACTTCAGCAGCAGCTGAAGCGGTTTTCTTAGTCGTCCTGCGCCTCCGGGGTTTTGCAGAAGCCTTGGTTTCCTCCTGGTCTGCTGTACCATCCGGGGTAGTCTCAAGTTCGGCCTGTGTCTGCAGTTCTTTGGTGTGAACAACATCTTCGCTCATACTCAACACACTCTCCTACTAACCTGGCGAATTTGGAAGTTTCTCTCGAGAAACACGGATTTTCATGCATGAGCATGCAGTTGGCCTTCCGGAATTCAAGAGATTCAATTATTAAATGGAGGGTTGCGCCAGTGAAGACTTAAGCTCTTTACTCCTATCTGAAACTATCATACGTACGAGATTTAATCAAGATGCCCCTGGTGGGGAAAACGCTTGCTTTACGTGGCGATGCGAACTTAACCGTGCTCGGAGGGCCCACGACCACCGGTGGGCCCTTTCCACTTAGCCTATTAGCCTCTTTCTGGCCTCTTCTTCGCCTCTTCGCTAGCGTCGTCAGCGTCTGTGTTAACCTTCCTGTCAACCCCTGTATTAGCCGCTCAGTCCAAAAGTGTCTCAGTCCCTAGTGTGTCGACCGCTCTTGCACTCTTGCGCATTTGGCTTTAGCCTTCCGCTACTTGCCCGCCTGGAGCTTTGCCCAGTCGTCCAAGAACCTCTTTATCCCTATATCGGTAAGGGGATGGTTGAGCATCGCCTCAAGCACCTTAAACGGAACGGTGGCAATGTGGCAAGCAACCCTGGCAGCTTCAAGCACGTGCATTGGATGGCGTATTGACGCCGCGATCACCTTGGTTGGGAGGTTGTAGTTTTCCACCAGTACCACCAGGTCCTCTACCACGTTCATTCCCTCGTTGCTGATGTCATCGAGCCGGCCTATAAAGGGACTTACGTATGTAGCGCCTGCCAAGGCTGCCAGAAGCCCTTGGGTGGCTGAGAACACCAAAGTGACATTGGTCTTAATCCCCTCTTGGGACAGCACCTTGACCGCTTTGAGCCCGTCTTTGGTCATGGGAATCTTTATTACCACATTAGGCGCGATGCTTGCCAGGTCTCTGGCTTCTTCCACCATGCCCTCAAAATCCAGGCTCAGCACTTCGGCCGACACGGGACCGGGCACCATCTCGCAGATTTGCTTGACCAGGGTCTTAAAATCCCGCCCCTCTTTGGCGACCAGGCTGGGGTTAGTCGTGACGCCTGAGATAACCCCCCAACTAAGAGCTTCCCTGATTTCGTCTATGTTTGCCGTGTCCAAAAACAGCTGCATACGAGGTACACCTCTTTCTGATAAATATGTGTCTTTAGCATGTTTTTCATGTATGTATTGTGGTCCATCTATGTATAGCCGCTGCTTCTGTGTATGTTGTTCCGCTCAGACACTACGCCTTGCGTGGCAGCCTGAGGATTTTACGGGCTTCATCCGGCGAAGCCACAGGACGTCCCAGTTCATTCGCCAGCCTTGCCATCCTGGCTACCAGTTGTGCGTTTGACTCAGCCTTTACCCCTCTTGAATAATAGACGTTATCCTCGAATCCTACACGCACGTGCCCGCCGAGCACTATGGCCATGGCACCCAGGGGAAGTTCATGCCGCCCTATGCCAGCCACGGTCCAGGTTGAACCTTCCGGCAGCATGGATATAAGGTGCATAAGGTTCCGCGGGTCGCCTGAAATGGCTCCGGGAACACCCATGACAAAGTCAAAGTGGCCGGGCAGTTCCACCAAGCCCTTCTTGGCAAGCCGCTTGGCGGTTTCGATCATACCTGCCTCGAAGATCTCAAACTCGGGCATGACCCCGTGTTGCTTCATGGCTTGGGCGAAAAACTCAATGTCCGGTATGGCGTTGGTGAATATGTCGTCGCCAAAATTGCATGTACCGCATGTAAGTGTTGCCATCTCAGGCTTGAGCGATACAGGGCCTACCCGTTCCTCTACGGTCATGCCTACCGCCCCGCCCACGGATACCTGGATGATAAGGTCGGTCTTGGCTTTTACCAGTTCGATGATCCTGGCATATACGTCGGGATCCTGGGTGGATGTGCCATCTGGGTTTCTTGCGTGGATGTGGGCGATGCTTGCCCCTTCGTTCCAAGCCCTGTAACATTCTTCGGCGATTTCTTCCGGGGTGTAAGGCACGTTGGGGTTGTGCTCTTTGGTAACTTCAGCCCCTACCGGGGCAACGGTAATTATCAATGGATCCATCCGGATTCCCCTCCCTTCTATATTCGCTCAATCTCCCCAAAACCTTAGCGGCCGGTCACTCCTTGGGGATTACGACGGTGCCCTTGGCCGTGGCAACCAGGATAGGCTCTTCCAGCACCCTGGCCTTTGACGGGCCTCGGTGGTATTCGGGCGTAATCACCTTGTACGCTTCCAGCTCAACTTTCCTGGACCGCCTGCCCTTGCTCACAATGCGGCCTCGTACTTCGAGGAAGTCTCCTGCGTACACAGGTGCTTTGAACTCGACGCTTTCATATGCTGCAAAGAGTCCTTCGTCGCCGTCGCTGCGGATGCAGAGTTCTGTGGCTACGTCGCCGAAATATTCCATAATCTTGGCGCCTGCCACCAGCCCGCCGCCGTAATGGGCATCGGCCTGGCTCACTCTTATCCGCAAGAGGGCTTCGATGGGCTTGTCATTGCCTGATGCGGGTTTATCCATGGAAATCACTCCTTGGGCTGATAATCCGGCGGGGCTTGTGGCCAGGGATGGCCTCACCCAATATGTTACAGGCAAATGGATGAGGATGGCAACCGGTTTGGAAGCTTGGCAGACGGGTATTCCGGAGACTGCAACACACTGCAATGCCTAAGCAAGTGGGCTCAGTGCATAAGCAAGTAAGCTCAGTGCCCAAACAGGCAAGCGCAGCCAAGCTTTTGTGTATGAACACAGAGAAGCCCGGAGCGAATCCGGGCTTCATATATGGGCAAGGCGTGCACCGATAAGGTCTAGGTCACTGCATGGTTATCCACTGTCTCAAGAGCTGTTTCCCTTCTTCTAGCACGTTGTCGGGCAGGTTTACGGCTTTATCGGATACCGCACCGTTTATCGCGGAAACTTCTGATTGGCCCACGCTGCCGGTGTATTGCCTTCCGTAGTCCTTCAAGAAAGCGATTACCGCGGCCTCTGTCTGGGGACCGAAGATGCCGTCTGCCGGTCCGGGGTTGTAGCCCAGAAACTCCAGGGCCTCCTGGAGCGCCAGCACATCCAACCCTACGGTTCCCCTTTTCATGTCCCGGGTGTATACCACAGCACCAGGAAGCCTAACGTACTCTTGTTCTACCAGCAGGTTGGGCTTGATGCCCACGCCTGATATCTGGGTACCCGACGGGGTGAAGTATTCAGCCACGGTGAGCTTGAAACCTCCGATGCCTTCAATGGGAAACATAGCTTGTACACTGGCTTTGCCGAATGTGGGTTCCCCTACCAATATGGCTTTGCCTCTGTCTTTCACAGCCCCCGCCACTATCTCAGATGCGCTGGCTGAACCCCCGTTTATAAGTATCACGGTTGGGAAGGGCTCCCTGTCCTTATCGCTGCGTATTACCTGCCGCAACTGTCTGCGCCTGAGCTCTACAATGGACCCTCTGGGCACCAGCTCGCCGGCCACTTCAACCGCTGCGTCCAAGAGCCCGCCCGGGTTGTCCCTAAGATCGAGGAGAAGCCCTTTGCCCCCTTGTCGCCTGATGTGCTCCATGAGCACTGCAAAATTCTTGCCTGTGGTCGATGTGAATTGGCTTATCCGTATGTAGTACATCCCATCGCCCAGGTCTTCCATTTCAACCGGGTGTGCCGAGATCCGTGCGCGGATTATAGGCATGACCAGGGTTTCGCCTGTGCGAGGCCGGAACACTGTAACTACAACCCGCGTTCCAGGTTCGCCTCTCAGTAGAGCAGAGGCAGCTTGCAAACTCTTACCCTGGACATCGGTATCATCCACCCTGACAATCACATCTCCGGGCAGGATCCCAGCCCTTTGGGCCGGTGAGCCTTTGAACACGCTCACCACGGTGATATTGCCGCTGATCAGTTGTATGGTAATACCTATGCCGCTGAATTCGCCTTCCAGTTCCTCGTACAAGGCTTCAAACTGCTCTTCATCTAAGAACTCGCAATACGGGTCACCAAGGGCCTCCAGGAGGCCTTTCATGGCTCCTTGATAAAGAGTTTCAACATCCACCGGGTTGGGATACAGCAGGAGGATGGTGTCCTTTATCTGCTGGAACAGTTCAAATAGGCCGGCTTCATCTGCAGGCAGCTCAACCTGCAAGGTGTCAGGTTTATTCTCTTGCACCTGGGATTGTGCAAACCCAGGCGCAGCTGTGCTCCATATGAGCGTTGCAATGAGCAAAACAATGATTACATTTCTGCGAAGATTTTTCGTGTTTCCAAGCATGTTCTACACTCCTCTGGAGCACACCCCAACATCAACGCCGAATGTGCTTGTCGAATGTGCTTATGGTATTGTTCTAGGTATTGTATCTTACAATTCTCGCTTGCTCCCGAACCGAAGCATGCCCCTGTTCCCAGGTATTGCATATTCTCCGTGTTCCGCTGGAGGACGGGGCACGGTAATCATGCCTCCTTGGAGCTGGTAAGCTACGCCACCGATCGTAACATAGGCATCCACAGGATCCAGGCTATCTGTCAGGAACGCTCGTATGGTCCTTAACTCGCCTGTGCCGCTTACTTGCACCACAGCAGGCTGAAACGCTCCTGCTCTCTCTACTACGGCCAGGATGTCACCAGTAGCGCCTTTCCTGATTACGAACACAGCCGGTAGATCCGGGCTCCTTGCAGCTTGAACCTGCATGAGGTTTGCCCGAGGGTTTAGCAGGTTGAGATTGCCCAGTAGAGGAACCCTGCTTCCCACTCCGCCTTTCACTACCAGGAAATCTATCTCACCATAACATGATGAGCCCATACCAGAATAGCCTTCAACACAAGCCATGTACCTGCCCCTTAGGGGCTCGTGGAGGCAAATCTGTCCCAGGCCCATGCTATCAGTCTCAGACCTTGCAATTTCAGTCCATCTCCCGGTGGCCTCGTCGAGATAGTAGACGTAACCCTTCAAGGTGCTGGAATTGCCGGTACCGAACCTGAGGCAGATGGTCTCAACATCCTGGGTTATCTCCAACGGCGGCAAGAAGGTTGCCTGATGGGTTGGGATCAATTGCGACCTCCTGTCACGCCATTCGCTGTTTGGACCGGGGCCGATGAAACTGAGAGTCACGCCAAGCAATTCGTCGGACTTCACTATGAAGTCTTGAACCCCGTCTGATGTCCCCAGGTCAGTGACCGTCACCCCATACAGAGATGCACTTACCACCGCCGCCATCTTCCGGTCTAGGTCCCCGTCCTGAGGGTCTCTAAACAAGCACAGCTGCCAAAGCCCTGGTTTGGGCAAGCCTACACTGCATACCGCTTGTTCTTCGGCCCAGCCTTGTTCCACAAGTAGCCCATCTGGATTGTACAGCATGAAACGCACTCCGCCGCCTAGAGCAACTATTGAAAGCGAGAGCCCTTGGGCACTTTGAGGCACCTCCAGGAAGCGCCTTTCCAGGACGGTTCCCAGCTCAAAGGTTACCGGGAAGCCCGCCTTGCCTTCCTCACTGAACTCATCGGGTATGGCGACGTTTATCACCATCCTGCGGTCAATCCAATGGGTCTCAGGATCATCGGCCAGGATTTCACCTGAATGGAAGCCTGGAGAGAGCTCTCCCAAGCCATATATGAGCGTCGATCTTTGGTCGACGGGCATTATGTCCAGGTACATGCTCTGGCTCTTGAGCCAATCTTCGGTAGCCGTCAGATTCACCCGCCTGACCTTGGTGGACAAATTGTCAACCCACAGAGGCAAGGCACCCAGCTGATGGCCTTGAATCCATAGGTCTGTATCTTCCGCTTTTCCCATCCACTTGCGGACGAGGGTAAGCCTGGAATCTGCTATACCTCTTACAACTGCCGACCATGCTCTCAGCATGTTTATCCTGCCGTACCCCTGTTCTACAGGCTGAAGCCCCGCCAGCGGTGTGGCTCCTTCCAGTAGAGCCCAAACAGCCCCCTCCAAGGGATCCTGACCGAAACGGACGGCTCCCTGCCTGAGTAATACCACAGCTCCCGCTGTATACGCAGCAGAGACCGAGGTGCCATCCATCAGGGCAAACTGAAGCCTTTGGTGATAGCCAGGCTCTGGGACAGGAGCTATGGCAGGGGCCATGATATCGATACCCCTGTTACCTTGCAAGTCTGGCCCGCATGAAGAGTAAGGGTAGAACATGTCCCGTGGGATCTCCCGTTGGAAAAGCGCGTTAAATGTAGTTGCAGGATAATACCCTGAAGCCACAACAAGCCCCGGCCAAGAGCTGCCCACGGTAAGGGTTCCCACTCCCGGGCCTCTGTTGCCTGCAGGCATTACTATATGTACACCTTTTTCCCGTGCAAGCCGTTCTACTGATCCCCACAGGAATTGCGATACCGGCTCTTCAGATACGGCTCCCACGAGCACCACGCCTGCTCCATGGTTTATGCACCATTCAATGCCCTTGATGATATTGGTCCAGCTGCCAAAGCCATCAGAGCTGATTGCCTTGGCGACCACCAGGTCTGCGCCTGGTGCTACCCCGCCTTGTTCCCGGTCGTAGCCTGAAACTATAGATGCCATGCCCGTGCCGTGGCCGTGGAGGTCAAAACCGAAGATCACTTCGTCTCCGCGGGCACTAAGAGACGCAACAACCACGGATATTGCCTTACGTTCATCCACCTGGATCAAGGTGCCTGTACGGGAGACATTGTAATCGTAGATCACTGCTTCGTCGCTCAGGTCTCGGTTCAGGTTGGTATCAATGGCCACTGCCTGGTAGACACCTGGCTCGTTGGGATCGTAGGCTATGAAGTATATGTCCGGATATGAGGGAAGTTGTTCTGAAATGACTCCAGGCAAAAGCCCCACTACGTAAGTGCCGCTCATGCTCTTTAGACTATCTACCTTAAGATCAACGTTATGAACGGATATAAGGCCACTGCTTGAACGGTACTTACCTAGGATAACAGCCTTGCCTTCTTTGGTGATGTCGGTCCAATTGCGAATCTTGAGAGTGCCGTCTGCCTTTCTAAACCCGGGCATAAACGGGTCCACGCCTGTGTCAACAATACCTACAACTTGCCCGATACCAGTAGCGCCGAAACCCCGAGTAATAAGATCCGCACCAATCGCTGCCAGGTTATTGCGCAAGGCCGCATACGAAGCGTTTGGGTCGACAGTCTTCTGGATAGACGCCACTTCAGCGCTATCTGAGGGGACTGCTGAAGCTTCAAGCTCACTTTGACCATCAAACAGAAACATACCAGCTATGATGAAGACGATTAGAGATAAACCCACTACCTTTTTCAAAACCTTAATCCCCTTCCCGGCTAATCTATACGCAAGAGAGCGCAAACCCCGCCCCTGCCTAATATGATACGTGCTCCTTTGCCGGCGATATTATTGCTTATCGAAACCTGCTGCGAACCTTGAACACATTTGGTGTCAGAAGACAGCCCAATAACAATACGCTCACTGGAACCCTGGGGCACCAGCACAATCTGATTTGTGCCTACTTCAACAACGGTGCCTATGAGGTCATATATAAGTCCGAATCTATCCAT
>LFST01000061.1 GCA_001513185.1 Candidatus Fermentithermobacillaceae bacterium DTU015 | reverse complement strand
TGTCCTGCAAGAATGCCTGCGGTCTTCGATCGCATTTCATACTTCTGAGTTAACCTTAGAAGAAAGGGCGATAGTCGAAGAGGGGTTTAGAAGCGGTGAGATAAAATGTATTGTGGCAACATCGACCTTGGCTATGGGGGTCAATATGCCGTGCACTAAAGTAGTTATAGTAGAGCTCGAGCGTTGGAATGAAAGGGCTGGAAAGAACATACCCTACACAGTGATGGAGTACCGCAATATGAGCGGTCGGGCCGGGCGGTTTGGGCTCAGAAACGAGGACGGAGCCAGTTATTACCTAGCAGACGATCCCATGGAGGCCAAATATGTCCTGGAACGTTATATCAACGGTAATCCTGAACCGATAGAAAGCGCACTAACTGAGCACTTGGACCTGATGGTAATTTTCTGTTTGGCCTACATGGGTAGCGGAAATAATGCTGACATAACTGATGTATTGCTTGATACGTTCGCAGGTAGCCAGAGGTGGAATGAAGACTTTAAAAGGGATGCGCTGAGAAAATCTATCGATAACATAGTTTCCGGCCTTAGTACCAGTGGGCTAATAGAACTCGACACGGGTAGGTACAGGTTAACCGACCTTGGGCTTCTTTGCGCCTCTTCAGGAATGGATATTGAGTCTTTTGTTGCGTTATCTAACTGGATTCAGAAAAGAGAGAGGTTTTCCAGGGTTGATTTTTTAGCGCTCCTTTCTGGCCTTCAGGAAGTCGTCCGATGCCGCTTCCCTGGGTCATCTGACGATATTCGGTTGAGCAGGGGGTACGTGATTAAGCTCCTCGAGGAAGAAGAATATCAAGACGAGGCTACTGGACGCTTAATGAACGACCTGCGCAGAATTCGCTATGATTGGAATCGTGCGCAACAGGCACGAAGGGTCGCAGCAATACTAGCTTATATAAATGGATGGGGTATAGGGGAGATCGAACAGCGTATCCGTGTCCGCTACGGTACACTCAGGACGTTGACAGAGGCATTCAAGCGGGTCTGCAGGGAAGGTTTACTGGTAGCAGAATACCTCGGAAAGACTAGTGAATTTACGAAAGGCATTTCTAAGTTGCTGGAAGGACTGGAATTTGGAGTTCCTGAAAAAGGTCGAGATCTAGCACGGTTAAGAGTTTTAGCTAGGAGTCAGGTCCTCACGTTGGTCAATGCCGGGATAGATAACCCGCTTTCGTTCTTAGAAGCGGAGCCAGCCGAGATCGCAAAGCTGTTATTCAAGAGCGATGGCACCCGCGTGGAGGCATTGAAGCAAGAGGTAATACGTGCTCTTGGCCCAGTATTGGAGAGCTATAGATCTCAGGCTAAGAGAGCAAACGAGAGACTGATTTCCTTAATACACCAGATATATGCTAGCAGAGGTACGGAGCTAGAGCGTCCGGTCGAAAGTCTCTTAGCACAACTCGTGCCACAGTTGAAAGTCAAGCGGATTACGCCTCAACGTGCGGGGGAAGCAGATTATTCGTTCACTACAAGAGATGGTCGTCCTGGGATAGTGCAACTTGCCTCTAAAGACAATCCCCACAAAAAGGTGTCGCTGTCCAAGGCAGGGAGTGTCTTAAGTCAGTCCCCAGAGTTACGCCCAGAAGTATTTATCTGTATAGGATTTCCAGGTTTTGATGAGACTGCAATCTCAAAGGCCGATGCACTTGGGCAGAACTTTAATTACAAGATCATCTGTTTGCCAGACCTCTTAGAGGCAGCCTTAAGGGTGACTGCGGGTGACCTCCCTCAAGAAAAGATCTATGACATATTTGAGAGCGAAAGAGGGTTTATCAGCGCTGCACGTTTGGGAATTGGTGCTAGTTAATCCAGACCGGACATTACGGGAATACCCTGCTCCGACTTACCAGGAACTTGAACGCGGAACTGCTCTTCTGTTTAGCCTTTTGGGCGGACCCTCTAGAAACCATCTTGATAACTAATCTCGCGCCGCCAGTTTTTTGAGCGGCGTGAACATGCCAAAACAGGTCCGCTCGCGCCGCCGGCGTTAAAAAGATTGCAGAAAGGCCCCTTGTTGGAATAAAATAAAAGCAGCAGTGTTTACGGGTTTATCCTAGGGAGCGAGCAGCCTATGGCGGAGGCTGCTCGCTCAACTTTTTGGGCAAATAGTACCGGGCATGCCGGTAAATTCTCGCGCCGCTCACGCCGCTCGTGTTGGGCGGCGTGAGAAAAAGGCCGCCAGACGTCGCGCCTACGCAGCGACCGTCCGGCGGCGCATAAAGCGGCATCTTTCAGCCGTTGGGTGAAAGATGCCGGTGATGAAGAACCGCCGCAAACCTTATTTAAAAACCACTACTTCGAAGGCTTGTCCGCTGTTTCTTGGGCAGACACGACCCTGTGCGCCGTCGACCCGTGCAGGCCCATGAGCGGCTTCTATAGCCTTTACCCCGCGGGTGATG
>LFST01000014.1:42315-53779 GCA_001513185.1 Candidatus Fermentithermobacillaceae bacterium DTU015 | reverse complement strand
CTGCGCCCTGCCTTACGCCAAACGCCTTCAAAGCATCTCTGACTGCGTCAATAATGCCTTCACTGGTAAACGTAGCTCCTGCGACGGTATCCACCTCAAGGGTTTGTTGTTCGACCATGGCCTTGGGAACCCTCGAGAGGGCCGGATCCGCAATCCCCGCAGTCTCCCTGTGTTCCAAGACCTGGATTTCAGTAACCTTACCGCCTTTTGCAATCACAGCTACCTTTATAGGCCCGAACAGACCAGTGCCGGACCCTTCATATGTCCCGTCAGGTACCTGGGCAAAATCTATAATAAGCTCGCCATCCTCAATGTCACCCGGGGCGACCACAGCCGTCAGGAATGTCAGCGCCTTGTTCACGCCAGCCTTTACAGCCCCTGAAGACACGGTGGCGCCTGAAATACCGTCAACCCCGGCGGGATTGTCGGTCCCCCGGAACCGCGACAAGAAAGCTTCATCTTTGACGCGTGTGCCAATGCCGGGCGTTTCAGACATGGAAACTATCTTCACATCAGTAATCTTACCGTCTGTATCTACACCGACCATCATTTGGATGGGTTCAGAACCGTAACCCTGGGCTTCCACCTGCATAGCTGCTCCGACTATTTCGGAACCCTTCTTGCCCAACCAGTATCTAGCCCCGTCAAGTTCATGCTCTTCAATAGCGGAGGCTCCGGGAATAACTTCCTTTGCCGCATTCAGAATGTCTTCCTCGGCACGTTTATCGATTATAGGCTTGGTCTTAGCGTACACTGCCGCCAGTCCCAGTCCGGCCACAGCACAAATAAGCGCCAGAGTCAAGCCCAGCTTGGCCACTTGCTTCATGTAGCCTACCTCCTCGAATTTGCAGACTTTACACTGCATGGGTTACCATCTTGAATGATAACATATCAGAGATCTTTTGTGCAGGAGGAACTGATCCACTAGGTGTATTATTGTATAATAACATATTGACGTTTCCGGCAGAGCCCGCTATTGGAGGATAAAATGGGAAAAGTAAAGCTAGACCACGGCTTGGTCAAGTATGTGACCGATGACGACGAAATCTACTATGTCAAACAGCACTTTGACCCCTCGTTTATTCCCAGCCGTGCCTCCCGCAGCTTCTTGGTCCAGGAGACTTTCTTCAGTTACGGGCCCATTGAGAAAATCGTAAGCCTGCTGGGTATAGGGCGGGTTAACATAGTATCGGTAAAGCTTGAACACGAGATGAACCTGTGCCGGAAAGACAAGGAGATGCTTACCGAGCTGGTTGGCCCCAAGTTTTACTTCTCCAGGGCAGCTTATCAATATGACAAGACCTCCCTCCCCCACAAGGATCCTGAGACTGCCATGGGATACCAAGTGGTATTTGATACATTGGTGCGGAACTGGGATGACGGCGACAGAAACATATGGTACGTATCGGGCATTCCGGTGTGGTTTGATTTTGGCGCCAGCCTCGATCCCCGGTGCCAGAACATATACAGGTTTCTGCTCAAGCTACAGGACGCTCAAGAGACAGGCCGGGTCTCGGTGATTACCCGCTACTTTGAGGACTTCTCGCGACGAAAGGACGATATCCTTAGCCGTGCAATAAGTATGGTCAAAAGCATCACGCTAAGCGAAATCAGGGCCATCGTCGAAGTTGCCGAGCACAATTACGCGGGATTCTTCGCGGAATATCTTGCCAAGAACGTGTCGCAAATTGACGAAGACATTGATATAATAAGGGGAGCATTTGTGCGCAGAGAGCTTGACAGCGACCGTTCCCTGATCTTCACATCCATACCGAGGGAAGCTTTCGGGCGTCAAGTCAAGTAGCGCTAGGCAACTCTGTTGAATCTTCCTGACCGGAGGAAAGTCTTGACTAAGAAGCGTGGCTTCCGAATAGATTTACATGTACACTCGATGTACTCAGGCGAGTCTCTGGCAGAGCCCCGGGACATCCTAGACGCTGCCCTCGAAAGAGGGCTTGATGGTATTTGCATCACTGAACACCACAGCCTGTATGCCAGCCGCCCCTTTGACGAACTTAAGAGAGAATATCCCTCCCTGGTTGTACTAAGAGGAGTCGAGATTTCCACAGACTCAGGCCACATGCTGGTATATGGGGTCGAAGACACCGAATGGGATGACTGGGGCAAGAACAGACTGGTCAATGGCCAGGAACTCATAGATCGTGTGCGGAAACTTGGCGGGATTGCCATCCCTGCACACCCGTGGCAGGTCATGGCCGGCGCAGGCAACCAGGAAGGCTTGCATTTCACGGTGGACGAGAGGATTACCACCCTTAGAAATCTTACAGCCATAGAGGTTTGCAACGGAAAAGGCCTGTGTCACCCGATTATCTGTGAGATCCTGGGCACTTACGCCAGGCATCGGGAACTTGGCGGTATCGGCGGAAGTGATGCCCATGTACCCGAAAATGTAGGCAATGCGTATACGGTTTTCAAGACCCCCATCTATTCATCAAGAGATCTTGTAGGAGCCCTGCTTTCCAAGATGTATTACCCTCAAACCTCTTAGGGAAATTCAACATTTCAAACATCTAACCCTGGGTATCCTAATACACCTATAACGATCCAGCTTAGGGATCCAAGCACTTCGTATTCCGGGTTCAGCCCGCTTCATGCAGTCAAACCAGCCATGAACGCGGAAGCGTTGGTGCTTGTGTACCACAACCGGGGTTAGGAGACTGGATGTTGAAAAAAGCCAGGGTTTCGGTGTTGGCTTTGACCGGTACTTATATAGGCACTGTTGTGGGAGCAGGTTTTGCTTCAGGCCAGGAAGTGCTCCAATTCTTCGGCATGTTCGGCCCTATGGGGATTCCAGGCGTACTCGGAGCAGTGTGTGGCTTCTTCCTATTCGGATTTGTATGCATAGAGATCGGAAGGCAAACAGGAGCTACCTCCCACCAGCCGGTGTTGAGGAAAGCTGCCGGCAAAACCCTTGCTCCCCTGCTTGACTTGGTGACGGGCTTTTTCTTGTTTGGCGCGCTATGTGCCATGATTTCAGGCGCAGGCTCAATAATCAGCCAAGAGTTTGGGTTGCCGTGGCTAGTAGGGGCCTGTACAATGGCGGCCGCCACGTTCATAACCGTGCTGACGGGACTTAGGGGGATCACTTACGCCATAGGTTCTGTCGTGCCGTTCTTGTTGGCCGGGGTGTTTCTCATCTCAGCCAGAGTGATACTTACAAACGGGCTGCACATCGGCTTGCCCCCGCCCGAATCCCAGCCGCCTGTGGGACACTGGGCGGTATCTGCGCTAAACTACGTTTCCTACAACATCCTCATGTCTGCTCCCGTGCTCTCAGCCATAGGAGGCATGCTGGATACCCGGAAGCAGGCGTTTTCCGTAGCAGCCCTGGGTGCTTTGGGTCTAGGTGTAGGACTCATGCTTGTGTACCTTACGATAGTGTGTTCTCTCCCCGGTATCGCCCGGTTTGAGGTCCCGCTTGCCAGGCTGGCGTCACAGGTATGGAGGTTCGGGCAGCCCCTTTTCGTCACGGTATTCGCAGCAGAAGTGTACACTACTGCGGTGGCAAACCTTTATGGTTTTTCCGCCAGGCTCATTCCTCCGGGAACCAGGGGCTTCGCACTTGCCGCGTTTGCCACCACAGCCGTGGCGCTACTGGCCGCATCAGCAGGGTTTTCCCGGCTGGTGAGAGTGGTATATCCCTTGTGTGGTTGGGCAGGCTTGGTTTTCATAGCAGGCTTAGGGGTTTACCTAGCAAGAATGCTTGTGGCAGATCGCTAAGACACAGCAGGGAGTGGTGTCCCCACTCCCCGGAAATTCAATCGGAAGCAGTTCAATCATCTCAGCGGCTCAAGCCCTGCCTTTTCCAGTGCCGCACTAAGCTGAGGCCGGTACGATACCACCTGTTGCCTGGCTCGTCTTAGGATATCGGCTGTGGCTTGTTTGAACTGCTGATCCTTTATGGAAGTCAGGTTTATCTCAGCGTTCATGGCTGCCCCCAATGCAGCAGCCTCAAGCAGCAAGAAACCGACCGCAACATCGGTTATGGCGTTGGGGTTTCCGTATTCCAGCAAGCCGGGCAAAAGCGCCATCGCTTCAAGGCATGTTTCCAGGGTTCTTAGCGGCGACTTGGTCGCGCCAACAAACGCCTCTTGTATTGCCTTGCTGCGCTCGGCTTTCTCTTCAGGGGTCGCCTTGGGCAGCCTAAAGGCGCTTTCTACACTCTTGTAAGCTTCAGCATCTTCCTCGGCCAAAGCCAGGAGCTTTACATGAAGAGTCTCAGCGGCTGATCGGATTTCCTCCAGCTTGTCCCGGCCTTCGGTAAACCGGGGCAGCCTCAATGTGATTCCTGAAACCATCTGAAACAACGCGCACCCCATGGCGCCTGTAACCGCAGCAGCCGCACCTCCCCCAGGCGCACCTGTAGCGGCCCTCAAATCATCCAGAAACTTTGACAGATCCAACCATATCGCCCCCCTAACTCATGGCCTGTCAGTTCAAGCACCGCACGTGTTAGGCGGCCTTTGCCTTTACACCATAAGGTCAAGGATCCTTTCTTTAGAGAACCCCTCCAGCTTGAGCCTGGCAAAGGCTACATCCAAAAGCGCGTCTAAGGGAACCAATCCGATAAGTTCTGAGTTTACGATTTCCACCCCTCTGCTTGCCACCTCTTCTTCAATCTTGCTAAATACAACTTCCATGGAGGTGGACCGGTAATCTAAGAGGTTCATGGTGACCTGGGCAAGCCCTGTCTCCTCTATTCGTATCCCCATAGCTTGGACGTGGGGAAGCCCACCAGACGACTCCCTTATCTTCCTGGCTATGGCGCGGGCAATCTTTACATCTCCTGTATTGAGGTTAACATTGAACGCGATGAGGGGCGGCCTGGCGCCGACAGCGGTAGCACCTGCCCTTGGATGGAGCTGGCTGGGCCCGAAATCGGGCTTTTTGTCAGGATCGGTCTTTATGGCTTCCTTGAGGCCTTCATATTCGCCTCTTCTTACATCAGGCAAGCGCACCCGGTCGGGCCTTGTGGCTGCCTTAGCGTAAAGATAAACGGGTATCCCCAACTCCTCGCCTATCCGTTTGCCTACACGATTGGCCATCTCTACACAGTCGTCCATTGTGACGCCGTGGATAGGTACAAAAGGTATTACATCGGTAGCGCCGATCCGTGGATGTTCACCCTGATGTTTTTCCATGTCAATGAGCTCACTCGCCCTTTTTGCAGCAGAAAACGCCGCCTGTTCCACATCAGCCGGGGTTCCTACAAAGGTAACCACTGATCGATTGTGGCTGGCATCCATGGACGCATCCAGCACCTTGCATCCAGCGTCCTTGATCACCTTGACTATTTCATCCAAGAATGACGGGTCTCTGCCTTCACTGAAATTGGGTATGCATTCGACTACCTGTTTCATATCTCTCCCCCCCTAGCCTTACTTAAGCGGCCCTATTACCTTTACCACCGCTTCCTCTAAAGCACCAGTAACGATCAAGTGTTTCGCCTGTTCTATATCACCTTGCATTTCCCTGTCTTGTTTGAGCGCAGGCACCCGGCTGCGCAGGAGTTCATACGCCGCCCTGCCGGCTTTGGACAGAAGCTCAGGGCCCCTGAATTCAACTCCCTGACACGCTGCGAGATACTCAATTGCTAAGATGTACGCCACGTTGTCGCATATCTCCCTGGCTTTCCTGGCAGCTGTTGTGGACATGCTCACGTGGTCTTCCTGATCAGCCGATGTGGGGATTGTATCCACGCTGGCGGGATGGGCGAGTACCTTGCATTCAGATGCCAGAGAAGCCGCGGTATACTGCATAATCATGAACCCCGAATTGAGCCCTCCGTGTTCAGTGAGGAAAGAGGGCAAGCCGGTCTTGTTGCCGTCCATCAGCCTGGCAATGCGCCTTTCAGACATGTTGCCAAAGGAACACAGGGCTAAGCCCAGGTAGTCGCCGGCAACCGCCAGGGGTTGGCCGTGGAAGTTGCCTCCCGAGACCACCCTTCCGTCGGGCAACACCAACGGGTTATCTGTGGCAGAACCAGACTCGGTCTCAACCACAGACGCTACGTGATCCAGGGCCTGCCGCACAGCACCATGTACCTGGGGGATACAACGTAAGACATAAGGGTCCTGAACCCTTACTTCCCCTGAAAATGTCGCCAACCGTGAGCCTTCAAGCAGCACCCTAAGGTTATGTGCCACATCAGACGCCCCTGTATGGGGCCTCAAGGATGTGATCCACGGTTCGAAAGCATCCCGCACCACCCTGAGTGCCTGGCCGGTGAGACTCGCGATAACATCAGCCGCCTTTGCCAAGGTGTATCCCTGATGTACCGCCAGGGCAAGCACAGCGGCGGTCATCTGGACCCCGTTGGTCAATGCCAACCCTTCCTTGGCTTCCAACCGGACCGGAGCGATTCCGGCACGGCTTAACGCATCCTGCCCGGAAAGCAATTTACCTTCATAGAACGCATGCCCCTTCCCCAACAACACCAAGGAAATATGGGAAAGGGGAGCCAGATCGCCGCTGGCTCCCACTGAGCCTTTCCGGGGCACATACGGAACAACATTCTTGTTGAGAAGGCTGCATATGGTCTCGACTACTTCAGGCCTTATGCCAGACATACCTTTGGCCAGGGCATTGGCCCTCAGGAACATCGCAGCCCGCACTTCTGGTTCGGAAAAGGGCTCACCCACACCCACTGCATGGCTAAGGACCAGGTTAGTTTGGAGTTTCCTTATGTTCTCGATTGAGATAGCGACATCGGCAAACTTGCCAAATCCAGTGTTTATCCCATATACCCTGTTGTTTTCCGATATAATGTCTTCAATGATCTGGCGCGACGCTTGCATCTTGTCCCAGGCATCCCGGGGGATCTCAACCTGTTCCCTGTCCAGCGCTACCCTGGCGATTTCCTGGATTGTCTTGGGATGTCCGTCTACCGCAACCGCCATGGATACCATGCTCCTTTAGCCGCCAATCTCAGCATTTACTCTAGCATCGGGATCTTTATACCTTTTTGCTTTGCAGTTTGTATAGCCTTTTCGTAACCCGCATCGGCATGGCGCATTACACCGGTACCGGGATCAGTGGTGAGAACCCTTTCCAGCTTTGCCGCCGCCCGATCAGTACCGTCAGCCACCACCACCATGCCGGCATGGATAGAGTACCCAATCCCTACCCCGCCGCCATGATGCACTGAAACCCAGCTGGCCCCAGCCGCGGTATTTACCAGGGCGTTAAGTATGGGCCAGTCGGCTATGGCGTCGGAGCCGTCCTTCATTGATTCGGTTTCGCGGTTGGGAGATGCCACGCTTCCGCTGTCAAGGTGATCCCTGCCGATGACTATGGGCGCCTTGACCTCGCCCTTCCTCACCAGTTCGTTGAAGATGAGCCCGGCCTTGGCCCGCTGGCCGTAGCTTAACCAGCATATCCTGGAAGGCAGCCCCTGGAACCGGACTTTTTCCTGAGCCATCCTAAGCCACCTGATCATGCTCTCGTTCTCGGGGAAAGCCTCGATCAGAGCCTCGTCTGTGCGGTAGATGTCTTCAGGTTCTCCCGATAACGCCACCCATCTGAAAGGACCGCTGCCTTCGCAAAACATCGGCCGGATAAAGGCAGGTACAAATCCCGGGAAGTCGAATGCATTTTCCACCCCTGCGTTAAACGCCTGCTGCCTTATGTTGTTGCCGTAGTCAAACACTATGGCCCCCTTCTTCTGCCACTGGAGCATGGCTTCCACGTGAACTACCACGCTTTCGACAGCCCTGCGGATATACTCATCGGGGTCCTTCGCTCGCAGAGCATACGCCTCTTCTAAAGGCAGGCCTGCCGGAACGTACCCGCCAAGCAGGTCATGGGCTGAGGTCTGGTCAGTCACCAAGTCAGGTACTATGCCACGTCGTACCAGTTCAGGATGGACTTCCGCCGCATTTCCAAGCACCGCAACTGACCTTGGCTCACCTTTGGCTAAAGCTTCTTCTACCACTTTGAGTGCGTGATCCAAATCTTCGGCCAGCATGTCGCAGTATCCGGTATCTAGGCGGCGCTGGATCCGCGCAGGGTCAACTTCTACGACCAGGGCTACGCCTCCGTTCATGGTGATGGCCAGCGGCTGTGCACCTCCCATGCCGCCCAGTCCGGCGGTGACCACCAACTTGCCTTTCAGGCTGCCGCCGAAGTGCTGGCGCGCGGCTTCTGCAAATGTCTCGTAAGTGCCCTGCAGGATCCCCTGGGCACCTATGTAGATCCAGCTTCCGGCGGTCATCTGCCCGAACATGGTGAGGCCTTGCCGCTCAAGTTCACGGAACTGCTCCCAGGTGGCCCATGCCGGAACCAGCAAGGCGTTGGCGATGAGCACCCTGGGCGCCATTTCATGGGTCTTAAACACACCTACAGGTTTGCCTGACTGTACGAGCAGGGTCTCATCGTTTTCGAGTTCCTTAAGGGTCCTGACTATGGCGTCAAACGCCTCCCAGTTACGGGCAGCCTTACCTGTGCCCCCGTAGACTATGAGCTCATCAGGTTTTTCAGCCACCTCGGGGTCAAGGTTGTTCATGAGCATCCTCATTGCCGCTTCCTGTTCCCAGCCTTTGCAAGACAAAGCAGTCCCCCTAGGTGCCCTCACTAGACGTCTTGACACCTTCAAATACCTCCTTCCCCAATCATCAACAGGCTTAAGGGCCCGCTTTGTGATTTGCCAGAATTGTCAGCACTGCATTAAATGTAATTCATCAAAGGGAGGCTTCTATCCTTTATCCGCTGGCTAATGGGGCAATGCTGCAAAGAAGGCCGGTGTGTGGTTGGCCAGGGCGTCCAAGCAGGGCGGCCCTGGCCTGTGTTGCTTAATCTATCCTGCTGCGTTTGTCATTACCGGTGTCATCTTACGCCTGAGGCAATCCTATCCCTGCATCCTACTTCCCGCCAAATCCAACCGGGACTTTAAGCTCCTCTACCCTGGAGCCGTCTTTTGCAGAGTAGGTGACAAAGATTATGGTTCCGTATGGGCTGGTGGCAGGTTCAAGATCCATCCAAAAATCGAACCGTCCCCATCCAGGAGCGCCTTCAGACGCCGTAACCTGCTTGATTCCCAGTACATTGTGCCCGTCTTCCACTTCAACTATGAAACTGGCTTCAAATACCCGTGCGAACCCTGTCATCCTGACCCTTTCGGTAAGGATTGCACCGCGCTCAGGCCACAACAAGATGATATTCTGGCCTTCTTCCACCACTGATACCGGCACCGAGATCAAGTCCTCGCCACCGGATCCGGGCTCAATCAGCCTCACGTTTACATCTGCGTACTTGGACAAAGTGAAGGCCGCTACAGGGTAGCTAACCACATCTGCCCCTGCTTCCGGCGGAACGATCCTTATGTCTACCGTAAGTTCATTACCGGAGTAAGACACATTCTCCAGGTTCATCTTGTAGCCGTCTTTGGGCCTCTGACCGCCCAAAACCACAAGGATGGCCTGGTCTCCCCGTCTGAACAGGAGAGCTGCCGGCCGGTCTACCTCGGCCATGGTTTCGATCCAGTCTGAGATCTCCTCATCTTCAATCCCGGGGGTCAGCCCAGGCGGCAGCCCGCTTACTTTAGCCAAGAGCGCATCCATATTCGCCGAGTACACCGTTTTCTTGCCTTTATCGACCAAAATCAGGTATTTGCCCTGGGCGTCGTAATATATCTTGCTGTCGCCTGAATAGAACACGTATTCGGCCTCAACTTCGCTCCTTACGTCCTTGGGGTCTTTCACGGCTTTCGCCGCCTTAAACGCTGCGAGAAAATCCTGAGGATCCTCGATTTTGACCCTGTTGCCATACCTGTCTCCCACATACAGGTCGTGTTTGTCCATGCCGGCCAGGGATACCAGATCTTTGCCCCCGCATCCGGTGGCAAATATGCTCAGCACCAGCAAACCTATGAGTAAAAGGGGCCACTTGTTTCCTCTCATCTTGTTCCCTCCTTGGAATTGCGTTCGGCCGCAGCCTAACGATAGTGTTTCCCAGTTCACTCCGGCTGTTCCTTCAAGGTTCCTTCAGGGGTCTTGCCTGGGTCCTTCCACGTTGTTTCACGGTCGTTTCCAGTTTCCTTTAGGCCCACAGGAACACCCTTCCTCCCAGTTCTTCACCGGTTGTTCACCGGGTCTGGTTTTACTGACGTGCCTCATTACCTCCAAGTTCCTCTTGACTCCATTACCGAAATATATCTTACGCCCTATTTACGTATTGACCACAACCTAAAGACAGGATAGCCTAGTTAATGATGTAATCCGGAAGGCGAGTGGTATTCCAGATGGCAAAATCAAAGGCGTCGGTTCTGATGCTCCCTATGAGCTTGGATATCGGCGGTGCCGAAACCCACGTGGTCAGCCTCTCAAAAGGCCTCAAGTCTTTAGGATGGCAAGTATACGTAGCTTCCCACGGAGGGCAAAGGGTAAGAGATCTCGAAGCCGCTGGAATCCCACATTTCTACGCCCCTCTCCACTCCCGGTGGCCCCTGAACATGGCCAGGGCATACAGGGTCATATCAAGACTTGTGGACACTTACCAAATCGATTTAATCCACGCCCACGCCAGGATTCCTATATGGATTGCTGAAAAGCTTGCGGCCAAGCGGAACATCCCCCTTGTGGCAACATATCACGGATGCTTCAAGGGAGGGTTTCCCTGGGTGTTTTTCAGCCGCCAGGGCGACAGGACCATAGCGGTAAGCGAGGTAATCAGGCAGTACATAATCAAGGAATTCCGGTTTGACCCAGGGAAAATCACCGTGATCCCAAATGGCATCGATGTTGAAGTATTCAGCCCCCACGCTCACGGCACCAAGGCAGAAGCCAGGCAAGCTCTGGGCATCCCCCAATACGCGGGCACAGTGATCGCATATGTATCCAGGATGGACGGAGTCCTTGCCCACGCCGCAGTAACTGCAGCAGAGGCGGTCTCTGAGCTTTCCCGGAAATATCCCGGCATTATGCTACTGATAGCCGGGGACGGCACAGAGTTCGATCTGGTCAAGGCCAAGGCCGATGAGATAAACCTCCGCCATGACAGGGAAGTCGTACGCTGCCTTGGTTTTGTTCTGGACATCCCTTCCCTCCATGTGGCAGCAGATATAGTGCTTGGGATGTCCAGGGCGGCGCTGGAAGCCATGGCCATGGCAAAACCGGTCGTGATCTTCGGCCCACAAGGCGCTTTCGGACCTGTGTCGCCTGACAACATCGACATCCTTGAAAAAAGAAACTACGTCTCGCTGGATGCCCCCTATCCACCCACCGCCGAGATACTGTACAAATTTGTCGACGATCTAATCCAGGATCCCGCCAAATGCGCCCGCCTCGGCGAGTTTGGGCGGCAAGTCGTGATCGAACACCACTCTGAAGCAAGCGTCGCCAAAGCCACGGAGAAGATCTACCGGGAACTGCTCAATATCTGATGCCCGTTAGAAATCGTTCTCTTATCCTCTCATCCTCTTATCCTCTCATCCTCGTATCCTCTCATC
>LFST01000014.1:40103-42202 GCA_001513185.1 Candidatus Fermentithermobacillaceae bacterium DTU015 | reverse complement strand
GCCAAGCACTGCGCCGGCCTAGCTCTTGCTTTGATTTTGGTAATCATCCATTGTGGAGCCGCTTTTGCAAGCAGTTTATTACATAGTGATCCTACGTCCCTTGACTACTTAATGGGCGGCCACGGCAAGCAGCAGTTCAAGTTCATCGTGGCCACAGACAGCCATTTTGGGTCAACACAAGGCAACAATAACTCTGCCCTGGCCCTTTCCCACATAGCCCAAAACCATTTTGACGCTGCTTTTATGGTTCATATGGGCGACATAACCGAAACAGGCGCCGATGAGGAGTACGAGTTATTCAAGCAAAACATCACCGGCTTGCGTTTCCCGGTGCTGGCAACTATGGGGAACCATGAATCCCGGTGGCAGGACCCCCAAGGTGCCAAATTCCGGAGCCATTTCGGACCATCCACCTATTCCTTTGATTACGGCATGTGGCACTTTGTGGTGCTGGACACCTCGTTTCCTGAACAGACCTACGGAACCCTTGATCCGGCTATACTGGATTGGCTAGAGCAAGACCTGGCATCCCTGCCGGCAAACCAGCCAGTCGCCTTGTTTTCCCACCACCCTTTGCTCTATCAGGAACGAAACTTCCAGGATTCCGATGACGCGCTGTTGGAGCTCATTAGCAGGTATCCGGTCCATGCCATCTTTTCGGGCCACGGGCACTCGTTTATCACATGGAAAGTGCAAGGATGCTCATGTTTCATGAGTGGGGCGCTTATGGACAACACATACATGCTAGTAGAAGCAGATGGCCCGGAACTCAGGGTGTATTCTGTGACACCAGGGATTCCCGATGCAGCAGCTGACTCAGCACCCCGATATGAAGAATCGTTGCTTGGGGTAGTTTCAACATCAACCCAAGACAGTCTTGGCAATCCCCTAAGCAGGTTGTCAGTCCGGCTGGAAGATCACACCATAAGCGTTAGGTTCTACCTCTCTGAACCTGCATCCGTGTGGTTTCAGATTGACGGCGGACACTACAACCTACTGGGCGACAAGCGGCGGGGAATCCACGAATTCTCAGTTGACATTGCAGCCCATGCTCCTGGCATCCACACCCTGCGGGTTAAGGCGGTAACTGTGGATGGGCAATATATCACAGACGCAGAGTTTGAAAAGAGTACAGACGGACCGGTGCTGTGGAAACAAGACTTGGGGAGTTCCCTTGTGGCCCGGATGATTAAGGCGTCACCTTCCGACATAATCGTTGGGACCAGGGACGGCATGGTATATTGCATCGATGCTGAAACCGGGGATATCATCTGGGAATACGACGCCGGAGCGCAGTGGGGCGGCGGAACCATCGACGGCCAAAAACTTTATTTCGGCACTGCCGCCGGAGAGATCCATTGTGTGGACAAGAATACCGGCCGGATGACTTGGAAGATTGCGTTGGACCCTGCAGGATTTGTAGAGCCTCCTGCGGTATGCGATACGGCCACAGGCAGGTGCTTGATTATAGGGTCACCTTCAGGCAAGGTCTATGCCCTGAGCATCATATCAGGGGCCAAACGGTGGGTTTACCAGGCTTCAGGAGCGGTGACCAATACCCCTGCTATCGGCCTCGGCATGGTGTTTTTCGGCGATTGGGCTCAGAAACTATATGCCTTAGAAGCAAACACCGGACAGGAAAAATGGGTAAGACACCTTGGCAGGCAAATATACTACTCCCCTGCAGGCAATTCCCTATTCTACGGTAATACCCTGTTTGCGGTAACCCCTGCCGACAATCACAGCGGGGGCAGCTTCTTGTATGCCCTGAACCCCCACACCGGCGAGGAAAATTGGGCTGAGGTAAACTGGAGGTCTTTTCTGGAGCCTACCCTCCCGTTGTACTCTGAAAAAACCTCAGTGAGGCGGCCGTTCATCCTGGTTCCCGATACAGACGGGCGGATTACCGCATACTACCGGGCGTACGGCGAGATTCCCTGGCATCTGCAAGGTTACCCCACCCTATTTACCGGCGTACCCAACCTCGATGGCATCTATGTAACCGGCGGCGCCAGAGGAGTACTGGCAATCCACGCTGGTGACACACAGATCGATTATAAGGTCCGGGACACGTTTCTGTTCGTAGACCCGTTAGTGCT
>LFST01000014.1:0-40007 GCA_001513185.1 Candidatus Fermentithermobacillaceae bacterium DTU015 | reverse complement strand
CTCACTTTTTGTGGTTGGGCCCGTATAGAATCCATATAATCGTGCCGAGTTGATAGTCTCCTGTGAATAAAGGGGCCATGTGACCGATTTGTGACCAGCCGGATACCGGTTTTGCTTAGCTTGATGAGGAAGCGGTCAATTCCAGACCAGGTGTACTCTGGGACCGGTCAATGTCAAACCAGGTCTTGAGCCGAACTGGACAATTCCTGACCAGGCCGGTCCCACTCAAGCTCCGTATTGGTCAATTCGCAACCAGGTCTAGTCCTGAGGTGGTCGATTTAGGACCGCCTCGCGAGCCGACCTGGACAATTCCAAACCACTCCGGTCCACCGCTGGCCCTATTGGTTAACTCCAAACCAGGTCTCTTCTGGAAATGGTCAGTCTCGAACCACATAAGATTCGGTATTGGCTAATTTTAGGCCAGTCTGAGTTTCGAAGAAGCAGAACCGGTTAATTCCTGACCAGTTTGCGGCGTGAAGTGGTGAGTCTCTGACCACTTTCGGGCTCCGGTCCGGTCAAAAAGGGACCACTAAGAGCCTTCGGATAAACACAATGGTAAATCCTTGACCAGACAGGCGTGATAAGCGGCCGATTTCAAACCAGGTTTCGCTAGACATTGGTCAATTGGCAACCGGCGTGGGAAAATCATAGGTTTTCTTGCAGGCATCCACATGCCATACCCTACCGGGGGCCTGAGCTTGCGTTCATCAGTCCAGCATGTGCCGTCTACAATGAACTCATCGCAAAACCCGGACTCCCCGCCTCAGAACAGCAAGACTTGGTCATCTGGCGTAAGCCTATACTTCTATACTTCTATACTTCTGTACTTCCATACTTCTGTACTTCTATACTTCTATACCTCTACACTTCTGCACTCTCAGAAGTCGCTGTTCCGGTGACCGGCTCACTTAAGTACTGGCCGTATCTCTATATTTCCGCTTTCTCAGCCGGAGGTCTTCAGCGACTTCCATGAAGTATAAGTGCCTCTTTGGGGAAGGTTAACTAAAGAAGCGCTCAAAACCAAACGGATCTAGTACGTACTATGTATGCCAAGTAGGTGCGTCAACTACATATGCCGGGCCCTGGCTTAAACGCATCTAACGGCAGGTGAGCCTATACGGAGGGAAGTCCCATGACAAGTGTCTCACTTCAGAAACCTTCTAAGGTGTCTATCATAGGTACAGGACGGGTCGGCAGCACCTATGCCTTCACCCTCTTGCTCAGGGAAACCGCCGATGAGATTTGCCTGATCGATGACAACAAGGAAAGAGCCCTGGGCGAATCAATGGACCTAAACCATGCCATGTCATTGGTACAACGCACTACCATCTGGGCAGGCAGCATCCAAGATGTGGTGGATTCTGACCTTGTGGCGATCTGTGCCGGTTCAGCACAACAACCTGGAGAAACCCGGATGGACCTCATCCATAGAAATGCCAAAATAGTCGGCGACATTGCAGAAAAAGTAGGCCAGCTTGCGCCAAATGCCATACTGCTGGTGGTGACTAACCCGGTAGACGTCATGTCCTATGTAGCCATGATGCGGTCAGGGCTGGCTCCGCAACGGGTTATCGGTTCCGGAACCATGCTCGACACTGCCCGGCTCCGTTACGTAATAGGAGAAGAGCTGGGTATCAGTCCTCAACACATCCATGCATCCATCATCGGCGAACACGGCGATTCTGAAATCGCAGCCTGGTCAGGGGCTACAATTGCCGGAACCTCTGTGCGGAATTGGGCTTTATCCGAAACTCATCTCCAAAGCATGTTCGAAGAAGTACGGGACGCAGCGTATAATATCATCAACCTCAAAGGCGCCACATACTACGCCATCGCAGTGACCATGGCCAAAATAACTGAAGCCATACTGAGGGACCTCCGCAGCGTCTATTCGGTCTCATGTTATCTTGACGGAGAATACGGCGTAAGGGGCGTGTACTTAGGGACACCGGCGGTGGTGGGCCGGGAAGGCATCTTGCGGGTTATTGAACTCCCTCTTTCCCAGGATGAACTTGAAGCTTTCAAGGTTTCCGCCCGCACCGTAAAGCAGGCAATACAGAACCTCAACCTTAGACCTGCTTCCTTTTATGAAAGACTGCTAAAGAAAGTCTCAGGGTTTGATGTCTCCCAGGAACTGGACATCGACGCCGGACGCCTTGCGGCCCACCCCCTTACCGGATGTCCTGACGACGCGTCACAGCCAGGGATACCGGTGTCAGGTGCATCACGGAATGCCTTAACGCCCATGGGAACAGATGATGAGGCGAACATCCAGAACCAAGTCCTCTACCACAAGCAGCCCAAGCCCATCACTGCGCGAAAACCCGGGCGAAAGCCACGCAGGCCATCCCAGCTTACATAAGGTAGTGGCGAGGCTCAAGTGTGCTGCTTCTCAAGAAGCGTCGCGCACCAAACCCGGCCAACTATCACCCTCGCCACCCTGTAATTACCAAGTGCATACCAGTAAGCATCAAGTGAAAAAGCGAAGTGAGTGAAAACAGACGAAAACGGGTGAAAACAGGCACAAACAGAAACAAAAGGCCGGGTGAAATTTTCCCGGCCTATGGTACACCGCCGGAATCCTACGTGACTACCGTGACTACTAGCAGTAACCGGTGCTAGAACCCCGTGGCTTTCTTGAGCGCCTGGCTGAGGTCGGCAATTATGTCGTCTACGTGCTCCAGCCCCACGGAGATCCGTATAAGGCCGTCTGAAATACCCGCAGCTTGCCTGGCCTCAGGAGTCATAACTGAATGGGTCATAGACGCCGGGTGCTGAACCAGGGTGCTGGTTTCGCCAAGGCTTACTGCGAGGTGACACAACTTCACTGAATCCATCAAGGTCTTCCCTGCCTCAAATCCGCCCTTGAGTTCAACGGCGATCATACCGCCGAAACCTGTCATCTGTTTTTTGGCCAGCTCATGTTGAGGATGGGACTTGAGTCCAGGGTAGTACACCCTCTCCACTCCAGGGTGGTTCTCCAAAAACTCGGCCACTTTCATGGCATTGTACTCATGGCGCTCCATCCGTACATGGAGGGTCTTGATGCCCCGGAGTATCAGCCATGCATCGAACGGGCCCAAAGCCCCGCCCAGATCCTTCTGTGTAGTTTCCGCAACATGGTCCATGAACTCTTCAGGGCCTACAGCAATACCTGCAAGCAGGTCCCCGTGTCCGCCTAAATATTTGGTGGCGCTATGAACAACTACGTCTATGCCCCAATCAATTGGCCTTTGGAAAACCGGAGTCATGAAAGTATTATCCATTACCGTCATGATGCCATGCTTCTTGGCGATCTGAACCATGGCCTGCATATCCACCAGTTTGAGCACGGGGTTAGCAGGAGATTCAAAATATATGAGTTTGGTGTTTGGCTTAATAGCCTTCTCAACCTGCTCAGGTTCAGAACAGTCGACAAAATCAACCTGGACCCCGAATCTTGCCAGGAGTTCAGCAAACAATGAGTAAACGCACCCGTATACGCATTTGTCCGCGACAATATGATCGCCGGCGCTTACCATCGCTATTACCACCGAAGATATGGCGGACATACCAGAAGCAAATGCTATGGCCTTTTCCCCGTTCTCCAAGGCGCTCACACATTCTTCCAACGCAGCAATCGTGGGGTTGCCCAACCTGGTGTAAATGTAGCCCTCAGACTCTCCGGAAAACCTGGCAGCACCCTCGTCTACGCTGGGAAATACAAAGGTGGATGTCTGGTATATCGGCGTGACTATTGAGCCGGTGTGAGGTTCAGGCCCCTGGCCTATGTGGGTTGCCTTGGTCTCAAGCCGCATGCCATCCTTCTCCATATTTACGCCTCCATAAGAAAACTTTGAATGTTAGCACTTACAATATTCTTCGCAACTCAAAATTTTCCTTTTCAGGGGGAGTGATCAAAAAAGGGGTTGGCTAAGCGCCACCCCATGGTATCCAAACCCATCATTAAGGGATTTATTGAGACCTTATTGACTTATTGAGACGTCTGTTCCAGGTTTTCCACTGCATTGAAAATAAGTTCTATGAACCGCTCCCTGTCAACTCCCAAGGCTACATGACAGTTAGGCTCCCTGCCCGTAACACCTCTGAAATCCACCACGGTTCTGCCTAGAGTAAACTCCCCGGATGTTTCCACACATACGTTAAGGTGCCTGGTTGACACGATATCAGGCTCAAACACTGCTGCTACCGCCAGAGCATCATGAATAGGGTTGCCTTCGAACCGCTTGCGGTAATGAACGCCGTAAAAATCCAGAAGCTCGGCAACGGTCTTGCCTATCCTGCCGTGCTTGCGCAAGGCCTCGATTTCGTCGGGATATATAAGTGCTTTGTGGGTTACATCCAAGCCTATCATGGTGATAGGCACGCCCGACTCAAACACGATCCGGGCAGCCTCCGGGTCAACGTATATGTTAAACTCTGCGGCAGGCGTCCGGTTGCCTTCCAGGGCGGCACCGCCCATGAGCACGATCTTTTCAATCTTGTGTTTGATTTCAGGCTTGGCAAGCAGGGCTATAGCTATGTTGGTGAGCGGCCCTACCGGCACCAGGGTCACTTTTCCGGGGTGGCTAAGCAAAGTCTCAGTTATAAGGTCAAACGCACTGCGCCCGGAAGCATGCAGTTCCTCATCTTCAGGCTCACCAAGCCCGCCGAGCCCGGTCTCACCGTGAACTTGAGGCGCGGTGACCAGCTGCCTGAGGATTGGCCGGTCAGCCCCCCTGGCCACTTCAACATCTGCGCCGATAAAAGACAGAAATCTTCTGGCGTTGCGATAGGTATTTTCCCCGCTGCTGTTACCTGCAACGGTTGTTACCCCCAATACGTCTAACTTGCCGCACCCGAAAGCAAGCGCAAGGGCTACAGCATCATCTATGCCGGGGTCACAATCGATGATAACCGGGATCTTGGTGTTACTCATTGGAAAACCTCCCCCACTTAAGCTGCCTTCCCGAGTACACCGCAAGCACCACGAGAGTGACTACATACGGGATCATCTGGACAAACTCTCCCGGAACCCTCAGACTCTGCATGTAGTTAGATAAGGCATCGGTAACCCCAAACAGGAGCGACGCAAGAAATGCCCCGATTGGGTGGTTGCGTCCCAAAGCTTTTGCTGCCAAGGCGATGTATCCTCTGCCTGATGTCATGTTCCTGGAAAACCAGCTCACATACCCCATGGAAAGGTGGACCCCGCCCATGCCTGCCAGGGCACCGCTTATAGCCAAGGCAATAAACCGCACCTTGTGGACCGAGATCCCCACCGAATCCGCGGCATCAGGATTTTCGCCCACCGCCCTGAGCCTCAGCCCAAAGGACGTCTTGTACAAGAACAGGTAAACCACTACCACGGCGATAAGGGACAAATAGGTGAGTATATTCTGCTTGCCTATGATTGCCCCCAGGACAGGGATATCTTTGATGATTGGAAGTTGTACCTCAGGCATCACTTTGCTGGGCAAGGAGCTGGAAACGCCTTTATCATGGGCCACTGCGTAGAGCACGAACACCGTACCTTGAGCGGCCAAGAGATTAAGCGCTATTCCTGCCAGGATCACATTAGTCCTTAGTTTAAGGTGGAAATACCCCAACACAAGGCCTACCAGGATCCCTGACGCCACCCCTGCCAGGAACCCAACCCAGGCCGACCCTGTAAACGCAGAGGCGATTACCCCCATGAGCGCTGAAATCAGCATCATGCCCTCAAGGGCAATGTTCACTACCCCGGACAAGTCGGCAACCACCGCACCCAGGGACGCAAACAAGATAGGGGTTGTCACGCGCAATATGGATGCAGCAAAAGATGCTGAGAAAACTGCCTTAAGAAGCGGATGCACGTTGCTTCACCTCTTTCAGGGTCAAGCGGTGTCTGTAGCCGGCAAGGAAAGCTTCAGCAGTCACCAGCAATATGATCACAGCTTGTATGATAGATACCATTTCAGCAGATACGTCAGCGTACATTGCCATAACGTCAGCGCCTACACGCAGATATGCGAGGAACACCGCTGCCAAGGGTACCAAGAGCGGGTTGTTCCTGGCCAAAATCGCTATAATCACGCCGTCGAAACCATATCCCGGGCTCGCCTGCCACTGGAAGCGCCGGTAAATGCCCAGCATCTCAACTGCGCCTCCAAGCCCTGCTACGGCCCCTCCCAATACCTGGATGAGGAGTATAACCTTGAGCACCGGGATCCCCGAGTACCGGGCGAAACTGAGGTTCTGTCCGGTCATCCTGGCTTCATAACCCCTGCTTGTCCTGTACAAGAAGTAGTAGCAGAGGAAAACAACCAGAAACATCACAAATATGCCTGCGTGGAGCTTGGTGGTCCTGGTAAATTGGGGAAGCCACGAGCTCTCCTTCAGGGGAAGCGACACAAGGGCGCCCGCAGAAGGGTCCCGCAGATGGTAAGTAATAAGGTACATCCCCAACTTGAGGAACACATAGTTGAGCATGAGCGACGCTACCAGCTCAGATGCATTCCACCGGGCTTTGAGAACCCCCGGAATGAAGCCCCCTATTGCCCCCGCAATCATACCTGCCGCCAAACACACTATCGTGTGGATCACCGGCGGGAGATCCAAGAAGACTCCGGCCGCAGTAGCAGCAACAGCCCCTATGAAGAACTGGCCTTCCGCCCCCATGTTAAACTGTCCTGCCGAAAACACCAGCGACACTGCCAAACCTGTAAAAGTAAGAGGAACTGCCGCTTCAAGGAACGAGCCAAAGCGCCTGATGCTGGTAAACGGCCCCTTCAGGAAATATCCGAACGCCTCAACAGGCGATTCCGACACCAGTGACGTGACCACAAATCCTATGGTAAGAGCTGCGGCAATAGCTACTCCGGTCCTCAAAAGTTCAAACCAAGTATTCCTACTCATTCAACCGGCCTCCCCATCATCGAAGCCGTAACCTGGTCAGGCTCCTGACGTTTCAGCCCCAACATGTACAGCCCGATTTCCTCTTCAGTAAGCCCTTCTACTTCATCGAAATATGCAACCACCTGGCCCTCGTACATCACAATCAGCCTGTTTGAAAGGCTCATGACTTCATTTAAGTCTGCACAGATCAGAAGTACCGCTGTCCCGCTTTCAGTGGCTTCAACAAGGTATTTGTGGACGGACTCTGTAGCTCCTATGTCTATCCCACGGGTAGGCTGGTTTGCGATAATCACCTGAGGCCCGGTAGAAAACTCCCTGGCTATGACAACTTTTTGGATGTTGCCCCCTGATAAGGTACCTACAGCTTGCTGGGCAGACGATGTCTTGATATCAAACTTGCCTATGAGTTCCTGGCTCAGTCTGGAGATGGCTTTAAGATTCAAAGAAAACCCATTGCTCACAGGGGCTTTATTGTACCTGTTCGAAATCAGGTTTTCCGATATGGAAGCGTTGGACGCAACTCCAAAAATCATCCTGTCCTGAGGTATGTGGGAAAGCCCCATGTCTCTTATTTCCCCAGGGCTCTTGCCGGTCGCATCTTGCCCGCAAACCCATACTTCACCACTGTCGCACGGCGAAAGCCCGGTAATCACTTCCACCAGCTCTACCTGGCCGTTTCCCTCAACACCTGCAACTCCCAGGATCTCTCCTGCCCGCACCTGTAAACTTACATCTTTGAGCACATGGGTGCCGTCCCGGACAAGGTTCAGCTTGTTGACCAACAGCTTTACTTCGCCGGGGCCCGCCGGAGCCTTGGGCCGCATAGGCCTTAGTACAACGTCACGGCCTACCATCATCCTCGATATTTCCTCCACCGTCACCTGGTCTGTGTTCCTGGTGCCTATAACCCTGCCTGAACGCAGCACCGTTACCCTGTCTGATAGTTCCTTGACTTCCCGGAGCTTGTGGGAAATGAAGATGATGGTGTGCCCCATCTCCTTAAGCGATTTGAGCGCCTCAAACAGTTCTTCGGTTTCCTGGGGCGTGAGCACTGCTGTAGGCTCGTCCAACACAAGGATATCAGAGCCACGCATAAGTGCTTTGAGGATCTCCACCCTCTGCCTGATACCTACAGGCACATCGCTTATCCTGGCAGCAGGATCCACTTGCAGGCCATATTTTTCCCCTAATTCCCTGCACATCTGTTCCGCCCGCCTGCGGTCAAACCAAATCCCTCTCCGGGGTTCGGCTCCCAGTACGATGTTTTCAGCCACAGTAAGGGAAGGGGCAAGCATGAAGTGCTGGTGTACCATCCCGACCCCGTATCTTATGGCATCGTTGGGGGATGATATCTTGACCTCTTCGCCTCTAATGAAAATGCTGCCTTCATCAGGCTTCTCTAAGCCAAACAGCACTTTCATCAAGGTGGTCTTACCTGCGCCGTTTTCCCCTACCAGGGCGTGGATTTCCCCTTTGCGCACTTCAAAGGTGACATTTGAGTTGGCCACCAAGCCATTGGGATATACTTTTGTGATTCCCTTCATCAGTAAAATGGGATCTGTTGCTCGAGCTTGTGTTTGAGCCCCCACGCCATCCACCTCATCCTCATAAAACTAGGCCATGGGGCAAGGGGTTGTCCCCCCTGCCCCTTATACACTTACGGAGCTACTGAATCACGGAGTTGCTTAACGGCATCAGGGCCCATTTCGAAAGCAGAAGGCACCTGTATTTCGCCTGACTTGATCTTGTCCGCAATCTCTTGCAGCTTGACCCGCATCTCTTCAGGCACGTTCCTCTCGTAGAACTCATTGATGGCAAGCCCCACTGCGTCTTCTTTGAGCCCTAGGCTTTCGGCCTTGCCAAACTCAAGCTTGCCCTCCTGGAACAGCTTGGCTGCCCTCAGCAGCGAGTTGTCCACGCGCTTGAGCATGGAAGTAAGCACCAATTCGGCCTTCTCGGGGTCTGAATCTTTGAACAGCATTGCCTGGTCAGAGTCTACCCCAATGGCATACAGGCCTCTTTCTTTGGCTGCATCAAGCTGGCCCAACCCGCTTCCGCCGGCCACGTTAAACCCGATGTCAACACCCATGTCATACTGAGCGAGGCACATTTCCTTGCCTTTGGCGGGGTCGCTGTAGGATTCAACGTAGGACACGGCTACCTTGATCTCGGGGTCTATGCTCTTTGCACCTTCGATGTAACCAACCAGGAAGTCGTTGATTACAGGCGCATCCATGCCACCCAAGAACCCGATAAGTTTCTCCGGGTTTGCCCGGGGCATATCTGAAGTGGTCACCATGGCAGCAAGGGCGCCGGCGAGATAGGATCCTTCGTTCTGCCTGTAGAGGATGGAGTACACGTTGCTGTAATCGCCTTTCTCGTAGTCCACGGATACGTCAAACAATACGTACTTCTTGTCGGGGAATCTAGGAGCTACTTCTTCGATCTGGGTCTGCATGTTGAACGTTCCTGTGATGATGAGGTCCCAGTCCTGGGTTGAGACGTCGGTGAGGGTGGGTTCCCAGGCGGACGGGTCTGTACCCATCTCGATCACCTTGACTTCCCAACCCAGTTCCTCCTTGATCATCTGCATACCACGGTTAGCAGAATCCAAGAAGGACATGTCGCCGAGATTTCCGGCAAGCAACAGCACTGCTTTGTACTGGCGCTCTTTATCTTCGCCGTTCTGGGCTGCCGGCTCTTTGGGCCCGCACCCCACCAGAACAGCCGACGCAAGCAGCACCGCCACCAGCATTACGACCAAAAATCTCCTGTTCAATTCTTGCACCTCCGGTTATCCGGTTATTATTTTGCGTTGATCGCATCCAAGAACATTTTTGCTATCTTGGCGCGATCGCAAGCGAGAGCAATAGAAGCATTTGGCTTGCTTCCGTCATCCATGCGCTCATCGATTACAGTGAGCCCCCTGCTGAACCTTCCGCCGGTCTCAACTGTAACCCTGGCTTCCACCTGCTCGGTAATCACACTTGGGTCAATTGCAGCACATGCAGCCAGCAGATCGCACAGCAAAAGCACTTCTGTGCCCAGATAAGCAGTTGTCCTTTCCACCGAATACTCCATAGCCTGGGCAAAGGCTTTGCCCACTTGGGTTGAAGAATTCCTGATCTGGGCAATGGTCTCGGGTCCAAACACAGTGTCAAGGCATGTCTCCCACGGAACCATAATTATAGGTATTCCAGACTCGAACACCACCGCAGCCGCTTCGGGGTCAGCAAATATGTTAAACTCAGCCAACGGGCTTGTATTTCCCCTGGCCCGGGAAGTGCCTGCCATCATCACAATCTGTTTGATTTGCTTCTCCAGTCCCCTATCCATGGCTATGGCTAGAGCCACGTTGGTAAGAGGGCCTAGAGTAAGCAGTGAAAGTTCGTGCTTGTTTGCAGCTTCAATGATAAAGTCCACAGCATGCTGTGCTTGGGGTTTAGTCTCCGGTTCAGCCAGAGAGGTGTTGCCGAACCCGTCTTCCCCATGATACTCGGCAGCATGCTCACGCTTTTGCAGGATGGGCCTGCTTGCGCCCTGGTAAACCGGCACGTCAGCACCCATGAGCTCAACAAGTTTGAGGGCGTTCCTGGTAGTATGGTTCAGCCCCACGTTGCCGTGGACAGTGGTAATACCCAAGATATCTAAAGCACCAGAGTTGACTGCCGTAATGATGGCTGAGGCATCGTCAATGCCAGGGTCGGTATCTATTATCCACTTCACTTTGCTCAACCTCCGGAGATAAGCTTTTCCGATATGTCCTTGGGAGTCCGCCTTGTGTTCCGGCTCCCACCTCCTGTCTCCCATTGGCTCTTGCCCGTTAATGGGGCATGTCCAGGCGTTACCATGTTATCATATCCACCCATAAACGAGTATCAATTGCCGAGAAAGCCTTCGACTTCACGGCGTTCAGGCATAGACGGCTGGGCACCTTTGCGGGTAACCGCCAATGCACCCACCGCGTTGGCGAACCGGCATGCTTCTTCAAGTGACTTGCCCTCACATAAGGCCACTGCCAAGCCACCGGCAAAGGCATCGCCGGCAGCGGTGGTATCCACAGCCTGGACCCGGTGTCCAGGGATGCTGCCAAACTTGCCGTCTTGGGCATACACCAGGCCGTCTGCACCCAGTTTTACCACCACTGCTTTTGCGCCTGCAGCAAGCAAATCCGCCGCTGCAAGCCTTGCGCTCTCTACATCCACCACCTGGCGTCCTGTCAAGAATGCTGCCTCATGGGCGTTTGGGGTAAGCACGTCCACTCCGCTAAGAAGCTCCCGCGGCAGGGAGACTGGGGGAGCCGGATCGAGCAGCACCATTGCACCGCATTGCTTGGCGGCCTGTACTGCATACTCCACCGTCTCCATGGGGATCTCATGTTGAAGCATGAGTATCTTTGCTTTTTCCAGATAGGGCCGGAGGGTGTCCACATCGTTCTTACTGCAATATCCGTTGGCGCCGGCAATGACTATAATCGAGTTATCTCCTGTGTCATCCACTGTGATGAACGCAGAACCTGTGGGAACATTTGGAGTGGTAACAATGAGCTCGCCGCCTACGCCCGCAGCTGCCAGGCTGTCGAGCACCACCTTGGAAAACACGTCATCTCCTATCCTTCCTGCCATGGCCACGTTGCCGCCTAGTTTGGCTGCTGCCACAGCCTGGTTGGCGCCCTTTCCTCCCGGGAAGATTGAAAACTCGCTTCCGTGAATGGTTTCGCCTACCGCCGGCCGTCTCTTGACCCGTACCACAAAATCCACATTCATGCTGCCCAGGACAATAATATCTCTGTTCATGCCGTGTCGCCCCCTTAGATTAAATCTATCTCCAACATGGTGCCATAGCAAGCTGTTCCACTTGTCCAAAGATTTCCTCCATACTTCCAATTCCGTCTCATATAGGTTGCAGTTCTTGTGTCAGAAAACAGTTTACCGGCATAGCGTTATGTGACATCTCTTTTGGGAGGTGCACCATGCACATTCAGAGTATCTCGGCAACCATTCCCAGGGAAACCTTAGCCAGCTTTCTCAGGGAAGCAAGATTCCCTGAGGGCATAGCCCTTACTGATTTTGTCCTGGGTGAGGGAGCAATCGTACTGGTACTCAAGATCGCATCCTACTTCGGCATACCTGTAAGGGTAAAGCTGGAGCTCGACTCCTTCCACGGCTCAAGGATCATATTCAAGGCAACGCCACCTATCAGGTTTCCAACGGAAGGCATCTTCGACCTGGCACCGCACCATGAACCTGAGGCAGTCTCCCGCAGCAAGTACACATTAGCTGAAATGGACTTGTTGAAGCTCTCAAAAGGCCTGATAAGGTCCGCCACAATAAGCCGTTTATCCATAACCAAGCGCGGGTTCTCCTTGGAAGCGCGAGATATCCAGGCAGATCCCCACAAGATTCTTGCTGCCTTCCAAAACTTGTCACCCAATCACAAGTAATCCAGGGGTTTCATATTGTATCTTGACATAATCAGGATTACCGGTGCCTGAAGCCCACGGGCCTCTAAAGGCACCTAAGGAGGGAATTACATGGAGAATAACAGTGAAGCCAGGAAAGATATGGTGGATACCACAGCTCCAAACCAGCACGTACATCATTACTATGGAAGGACTACCACTGACTTGGATCACTTCCACGTGTTCGACGGTACCACCGGGCTCAATTACGCAACAGGTGAAGGCCATGTCCACCGTTTCAGCAATGAGACTTCCAGAGCCCACGGCCACACTCACAGGATGTACGGGACCACGTCGCTTCAAGTGAGGTCCTTAGGGGGGCACGTCCATCAGATTTCGGGAACTACAAGTTTTGACCAAGGGCATTCCCACCGTTTCGACGTATACAGCGGCCCCCCGGTTAGACCCAGGACGAGAAGGCCGAGGCTCATGAGCTTGCTCAAGGAGTCCAAGCAAACTCAAGATGGAAAACCAGCCCCACGCAGACGGCGGCGCCTGCGTTTCCGCAAAATCAGGCCATCCTCTCGGAAACGATAGATACGGCCTTTTCCCTTAGTTTTGAGGCCTGCTCAATCAGGCCTTCCTTTTCTTTTCGCGCCTGCGCCACAAAATCCTGATCCTTGATCATGGGCACGTTGATGTCCACGTTGAGCAACACAGCCCGCAGCCCAGCTTCTGCAAGGTAAGCAGCCACACCTGCGTCGCTGATGGCCATGGTGTTGCCTATCGGCGCCAGCTTACATACAAGGTCAAGAAGTTCCACACACGCCCTGGCGACCTTCAGCGGGGTCTCTGTGGCACCCTTAAGCGCTTGCTGGAGCACCTGCTCCCGCTTTTGTTTTTCTTCCTGAGTGTTCTTGGGAAGCCGGTATGCCTCCATGAATTTGGCAAACTGGCTGATATCCTCCTCCACCAAAGCCTCAAAAGTAGACATAAGGTCAAGTGCTTTGTCCCTTAAGACCGTGACCTCCGCTTCTACGTCTTTGTATTTCTTCTTGCCGATGGTAAGGTTGCCAACCATGGCCGCCATAGCCGCGGCAAACGCAGCCGCTATCCCCGACACACTGCCTCCGCCAGGAGTAGGTGCTGAAGAAGCAGATTCTCTGAGGATTTCAGATAAACTCTTATCAAAAAGGCTGCCCAACGCAATCTCCCCTTTCTATGTAGGTCTAAGCCCTAGCCCTTTGCAGTTCGATCGCCTTAAGCAGGTTGTTCTGCAGCAGGGCAGTGGTAAGGCTCCCGACACCGCCTGGCACCGGAGTAATTGCAGCAGCCACTTCCGATACCCCTTCAAAATCCACGTCGCCAACTGTCTTGCCATCTACCTGATTGATACCTGCGTCCACGACTATTACTCCTGGGCTTACCATGTCCTTGGTCACTAGCCCGGCCTTGCCTGCTGCAGCGATAACCACGTCGGCTTTCTTGGTGTGGAACGCCAAGTCCCTGGTACGGGTATGGCACACAGTTACAGTGGCGTTTTCATTGAGGAGAAGGAAAATCAAAGGCTTGCCTACGGTGTCGCCCCGGCCGATCAGGCATACGTTCTTACCTTCCAGGGAAATCCCGTCCCTCCGCAAGATTTCAATGCAGCTTTGCGGAGTAACCGGAAACAGGCCTGCTTTTTGAGTGAACATCATACCCCTGTTTACCGGGTTGATACCATCCACGTCTTTTGGGGGATCAATCGCCATCATTACACGTTGTTTATCCATGTGTTTCGGAAGCGGGAGTTCAACCATAATGCCGTGACAAGAAGGATCTTCAGAAAGCTGCTTGAGTTTGCCGATTACCTCTGATTCTTGGGCGTCTCCGGGGAAGGTAAACAATTCGTACTCTATTCCTGACTTGCGGCAAGCTCTCTCTTTGGACCTTGCATAAAGCACAGACGCAGGATCGTCCCCCACCAGAATCACGCATAATTTGGGGACAACCCCTTCTTCCTTGAGTTCAGCCACCTTGGCACGGACCTCAGCCCGGATGTCAGACGCAATTTTCCGTCCATCGATTATCCTTGCGGCCATGATCCCAAACCCCTTCCTTAACTTGTCAACTCAGCCATTTACTCGCCTGATATGTGCTTTCGACACCAGGTTTCTGCATACCTCTTAATAATCATGCGGGACCCTGTCCATCGCTAGGCTGAGAGATCAAAAACAAGACCGGGCCTTACCTAAATAGGGCCCGGCAGCAAGCTGGTCCATAAATGTGTTACTGGAGCTGGTTCCCGCACTTGGCGCAGAACTTATCATCCGGGTCTGCAGGCGCGCCGCACTGAGTGCAATATATCCGGGACACGGCTTCATCCTGTGGCGGAGTAACGTCTCCGGCTTCAGGCACTTCCTCTGCAGGAGCCTTTTCAATCTCCTTGTTCTTGGCGTCAATCTTGGCTTCGATTTCGTCTATGGCTTCAAAGTGCTCGTGGAGTTCTTCAATGCTTCCCCCCTGCTTATACAGGGTATGGGCCAACCGCCCGATTTCTTCAAACTTCTTTGCCCGCTCATTTTCAAGTGACATAAGCTCCACTTTCAGCCTGCCGACCCTGGTAAGCTCCTTGGTTTCTTGTACCAGGGTTTCTGCACCGGTCCTTATTGTGCGGGACAGTCTGGACAATAGGTCTCTGCCTTTCTTTTCAAGATCTTGCGACACAGAATCACTTCCTTTCCAGGCTGTTACCTGTTGCGATTGGTCAAGAACCTGCCACAATAACTTGTATTTCAACTTTGCCCATTAAATTATTCCATCTAACCTAACCCCTGCATGAACTGCAACTTCCGCCGGTACATGCGGCGCAGGATGATTGGCCTCCTGAGCCTTTCCTTACGTTTGTGGCGAACATCGACATAAGTTTAGTAAGCTCCTCTGAACCGCACTCAGGGCATGCAGGGACATCGCCTTTCCTCACCAGACACTCAAACACTTTCCCGCATCGCTTGCATCTGTACTCGAAGATTGGCATAAGATACCGCCTCCCGCCAATAGTTTAGATGGAGGTTGCCCCTTGTGCAAACTGTCATTCCGTACGCCTTGGCGCTTCGGTACTTTTCTCGGCATTCTCCAGCAGTGTATCCAAAAGATTGATTATTTCCTCAGTGGTGCCTTTGCCCGTGTAAATCAGCGGCTCACAATTCCACCTGGTAATCACATTTAGCAATTCCTTCGCCATGGTTTCGATGTCGTGGGCAAGTTCTAAGGCTTTGGGCAAGTTCGCATCTTCCCCTGATTGTATAGCTTCAGACAGCAGGTTAGCGGCTTCTGCGATGTCTTCCAACCGGTCTAGGAAAATCCCTACGCGCAGAAATCTCGACACTCTTCGACCCCCCTTTGTCACATTTCTCTAAGACACCCCGATTTCCTTTAGTTGTGCCACGGTTTTTTAATAAGAAATCCAAAAACGAAAAAACTAAAGGACAGATCAGGGAAAGGAGGGGTTTTGTGATTGAACATGAAGACTACCCGATAGGCAACATAGATGGCCAGAGTTCCGCATCCCACGTAGTAGAAGAAATGAGGCGCTCTTTCAAACCACCGGGCGCAGGTGCGCCGACTACACCTGCCGAGAAAATCGAGGCAGCACTGTCACAAGTCCAAAACAGCGTCAGGGAACAGCAGATGCTCATCGAGCAGGACTTGCAGAGTGCATTGAGCAAAGCCTCCACCCATGTGGCTGACTCTCAAGCAGTTGACACCTTGCTTGCCTTGTCGCAACAAATCGCTTCTATAGTGTCACAAGGCGACGACATTGTGCGCTCCAATTCACAACAGTTGAGCGAGCTTATCAGCCTCTTGGGAGACCAGCTCTCCATGCAGCAACCTAAGGTAGACAGGCAGGTTGCCCAGGCGCTCCAAAAGGCTGTAACTTCTCTGGCCGAAGCTCAAAATGCAATGTTCCAGAGCATGGCCATTGCCGAGATGTGCCTCTACGTAAAAGGGGCAGAACAAGTCGTAAAGGACATCATTGCCCAGGGACAGGTTCAGTAACCGAATCCGGGCTTAAATTCTGAAAGCCAAAACCCATCCGTGCAAGGGACGGGATGAGCTCATCCAACGCCTTGGCAGTATGAGGGAATCCCTCGTGGAGCAGGATAATCGCTCCGTCCCTTGCCCAAGCAAGCACCCGCTCCACAACCTCTTGTGGCGATCTGGCCCCAATGTCCGCACCTCCCACGTTGGTCCACATGAGTACTTTCATCCCAAGTTTCTGGGCCTCCCTTATCTGCGTCTCATCTAGCATCCCGTGGGGCGGCCGGTACAGGTAAGGCTTGTAGCCTGAAATCTGGGTTATGCATGTTTGTGCCATCTCCAAATCAGTCTTGACTTCCCGTGAACTGAGTCCTGCCAGTATCTTGTGTTCGTAACCGTGAACGCCGATAACATGGCCCCTGTCCGCCATCTGCTTGACTAGTTCAGGGTATTCCCTGGCCTTATGTCCAATCACGAAGAAGGTAGCTTTTATCCCGTATTTGTCCAGCACGTCAAGAATGGCAGGAGTCGTGGCAGGATCAGGACCATCGTTGAACGTAAGACATATCCGTTTATCAGGTACCGGGAATTTCTCAACCGGGGACAAGTTCGCTTCATCAGAAGTATCTTCAGGCGGGGCTTTTGACACGCTCCCATTCCCCGAAACCGGTGTGGTTTCGTCCGCCCGGAGCACCAAGACATCTCCTGGAAACAAGCGGTCGGGATCCTTGAGGTTGTTGAGCTTTACAAGCTGGGAAACGCTCAAGCCATACTTGGCGGCGATAATCCACAAGGTCTCCCCTGCTGAAACCGTGTGCTTGTCTGGCGGGTAGAGTTTCAGGAATTGGCCGTAAAGGGCCTGTTTAGTGCCTGGGCCCACGATGCCGTCCCTTAACAAGCCGTAGCTTTGCTGAAACGCAAGCACAGCGGCCTTGGTCTTCTCCCCGAAGATCCCGTCCACACTTGCAGTGTACAGACCTAGGTCACGTAGGAGCGCCTGCAGCTGCCGCACGTCTTCACCTGTTTGTCCTACCTTCAAAACCCGTCCGCTCTCAAAGAGTTCCGCATAATCAGGCCGGCTTCCGTCCACCCTGCCCGGCCATGCCCCTAGGATAATCGTTATCGGGATTAGCCAAACCACCAGTCTTGAAAATGTCCGGTGAAATTTCCTGACCAAGGCAAAAACCCCCAGCAACGACCAACGTTCCTGAGGGTATCATGCGTGTTTTGCAGGCAGATTATTCCTACCTAAGAATTTACCCCTAGCACGCCGCCGCATGCCCCGGCCAACAGGCAAAAACCTATTCGCTTAAGGAACGCCACCATCCCTATGAAGGGCGGGTACAGGATTGCACCCAAGAGCCCTGTTATCAGGGCATATGACGCTCCGATGGCGGCTCCGTACAACAAGCCGTACCGCCTGGCCCGCCTTGCAGTGATGAACGATGCCAACCCTAAGATGGCGAAACTTCCTATGTTGACCACCCAGTAAACGATACTTTCTTCCAGTTTAGTGAGATACACCACCGCTGACGCAACCACTATGAGCAGCACCGCCATAAGCAGGGCATACCCTATGCCCTTGCCCACCATCGCAACAGAAAAGCTCTCTTCTACCTTTTGCCTTTGACTCCATCGTGAGTATCCTGGTTTACCAGGAGGCCTGTACTTCATGGTGTGTCACCTCCTGGTACCTGTATATTAGGGCTCAGCGTTTGCTATTACCCGATCTAATCCATCTCAGTGCTTGTGCAATGCCAATTTGTTGCGGGCACACCATGGAAGCTACGTCGTGGAACTGCGCCATGAATTCACTACCCCATCCGCTTTGCCCTGGCAGCAGCTTAGGATCCAGAAGAAACACTGCAATGTTCCCGACAGCACGGCTCAAATCTTCCATGTAAGCTCTGAGGGCGAGCACCACAGGCATCACGCTGATTTCTACAAATCCGCTTTTCCCAAGGCTCGATATTTCCCTTTGCCTGATATCTGCCATGGTGTTAGGCGGCAGGAAGGGTATCCTGGGTATCACTAGGATCCGCGGTAAGACCTGTGTATTGCCCAAAATGTCCACCCCGAACCTTGCCAGCACCAAAGTACCAGGCTCGCCCAGGTGTTCCAGCACTCTAGCTCCGCCATCTACCCCCTGGGCAAACACTGCGATTTGATTGCTTTCCAGGAACTCTGAGATCTGGCCTGCGAGGCTCCTGATGTACGAATATGAAGGGCACAAGCACAGAATATTCTCAGATGTTGCCAGCGCCAATTGCTTGATGAAATCCCCTGTAAGTTCCAGATGCTCAGAATATGACAGCCTGTGGCCCTTATCTATTGAGACCAGCAAGGGGCCGGTGCCTGCCTGGGCGTGGGTCACAGGATGATCCACATGGTGGACACGGTCTCCGGGTTCAAATCCGTAAAGGCGCCTAAGCCCCTCAAACCGGGACACAAAGCTTGCGTTTGGCGAAACCAGCACTACATTTCCAAACCGCTCCACAAGGCTGATCTTGCCATGAATCGCCGGCCATACATGTTTCCTGGAGATAACCCCCCGGGCATCACCGTAGCCTCGCTCCAACAGGCACACGGAGGTATTGTCTTGAGCCAGAATGCCCTCCATCTGGTCTGCCCAGTATTCCAGCCTGCGGAGGTCTGCCCCCAACACAGGCGGGGCAGCCTGCAGTTGAGAGCAGGTACCCAGCGAATGCTTCAGCGCCTGGCTCAGCTCAGGAAGCACAAGCCTGATTTCACGGTGCAAGGAGGCAAGCGCCGCCACAAGATCCTCAGGCACCACCATATCGTGGTTTGAACCCAGGGCATCCAAACCCTTAAATATCAGCCGTTCAACCTGTTCAGCCAACCCGGTGCATCCTAAACCTTCCAATACGCTTCTCAGCCTTTCCAAGTCAAGCCGGGGTTGTCTCCGCTCCCATATCGTTCCCAGCTCGTCAAAGCCCAGTAGCACGCATCCGCTTGCATTGAGTTCTCCTGGGACATCTAAGCAGTGTTCTTTGGGAACCACGATTAGCCGGCTGGCTAAAGCAGCGTTTAGCGCCTTCCGGTAAAAGCAACGTTCAAGGTAGGGGCAGAATTCCTGGCAATCAGGAAACCCCAGACAGCTCAATTCACGGCTCAAGGTATGGCCTTTACCTACAACCTGGATCTCTCTGAACATGCCGTTCTGGGTGATACTCCTCCACACCGTGATGGTCGACAAGAATCTCTTTGACTCAACGTCCAAGTGGTCCAAGTGCCCGCCCCGGGTCAGATCTTCCACCATATCCGCCTTTAGCAGGCAAAGATAGTCCCTGGGAACTGACAGGAAACTCATGCCCTGGCTTGCCGCGGACCCGGTGTCCATATCTGCAGCAAGATCTGCAGCAAGCACCACCGGCCCTGGATGGGCACTTAAGCTCTTTGCCACCTTTGCCGGGGTGAGCCCCTCGAGGGGGAAGTCCACAAAGGTATGGCCCCGCTGCCCTTGAAGCAGGTCCGCCACCCAATCGAGGCACGCTTCCTCAACCCGGTCCAAGCAGGTTTCAGCGGGTAAAGGCTTAACATCGCCAGGCAAGCTTCCAGCGGAGGACGGTTCAATGAAAAGCAATAATTGAGGACCGGGGCTCTCTTGGACCTGGAAAACGCTCCGGGATACCCAGTCCGCCCCCATTATGCGGATGATCTTTTCCCGTACGGCCTTGGAAATCGCGAGGACCCTCTCTTGGATGGCTGCAAAGATTAGCCCTGTGGCTTCAGCATCATCGCAAGCTCTATGGGCGTCGCATAACGGGATACCCAGCTCACTAGCCAAGTCTCCCAATTTGAAGCTCTTGAGCCCTGGATAGACAATCCGTGCAAGTTCCAGGGTGTCATAGACAGGGACGCCTGGAAAGCCGGGGATTACCCTGGAAAGGAAGGATACATCGAATTCAGGATTATGGCCTACCAATGGCAAACCGCCGCGAAACTGTTCTATCTGGCCAACAATCGAGCCAATATCAGGACTGTCAGCCAATTCTTCCCGGGAAATCCCTGTAAGCCTCAAGATTTTGAGGCCAACCTCCCTGTCGGGGCGGACAAGGGATGAAAATCGCTCAACCGGCACGCCGTTTTCAAAACGCACAAATGCAACTTCGATTATCCGGTCATCATCAGGGGAAAACCCTGTGGTTTCAACATCAAAAGCCACGTAGTCTGGTACAGGTATAGCCACAAACTCCAACTCCTCTCCCACGTCTCCGCTGCACCTGTCACAGCCTTAGGGTACCGGTCTTGGTAGTTCTGGAGCAATACGTGCAATTCCTGCAACAACACATCTGGCTGCAATCTTGGGCAAAGCCGGCACACTAAGTTATAATTAGGCTTAGATTACGAAAACTGCCCCAACTTCTTACAGGACCGAGGTGGGCTCGTTGCAATTATTAGGTGTTATAGCCGCAATTGTCATCATCATCTGGTTTTCCTTCAAGAAAGTGTCCCTGGCGTATACCATGTGTGCAGCCACTGTCATCATGGCGCTCACTTCAGGGCTTTCCTTGGGTGAATCCATGCAGGTGATTTGGAGCGCGTTTACCGACGGTACCACCATTGAACTGGCTGTCACCGTGTTTGCAATAGGAGTATTTTCCACGGTGATGAAAGAAACCGGCTATCTTGAGAGAATGGTCCAAGGGCTTTCAAGCTTCCTTGGCAATATCAAGGGAGCAATCATGGCTGTGCCTGCCCTCATCGGGTCAATGCCCGTCTTGGGAGGAGCCGCGGTTTCGGCGCCTTTGGTGGATAAGCTGGGCGATGGGCTTGACCTTTCCCCCTCCATTAAGGCTGCTGTAAACCTGGTGTTCCGGCACGGCATGTTTTTCATATTTCCTTTATCGCCCACATTGATTCTGGTTGCCAACCTCATAGGCGTATCTGTGGGAACCCTCCTGTCTAAGCTTTGGCCTTACGGAATTGCATTCTGGCTTGGAGGCTATTGGTTCCTACTAAGAAACACCGGGCAAGCAAAGGCAGTACATGCGTCTCCTGCGAAAACGCAATCCTGTGCGGGCAAGTCCCAAGCCCCGGCCTCAACTGATGCCGTCAGCCAAGCTTCCAGAGTGAAAGGCTTCAAGGAATTTCTCCGCTACGGCGCCCCTCTCCTTGCTGCGCTGGTTTTGAGCGTTATCTTCAAAATATCCTTGTGGATATCAATGTTCACAGGGGTAATCCTGGGGACAGCCATGGCATACTTGGAAAAAAGGGAGTTGCCGTCAGCATCCACTGTGCTCAAGGGCGCCAATCTCCCTCAGGTGGCCGCCATGTTCTGGATCATGGCTTTTAAGGAGTATGCCGCCCTCTCCCCTGTGTTTCCTGCGCTGGTAAACACAGCTAGCAGCCACGGGATATCTCCCGCAGTGCTTGCAGTGGTTTTTCCGCTGCTGTTTGGATATGTAAGCGCCAACCATATGACCACATCGGGTGTGCTCATCCCAATCCTGGTGCCTGCAGGAGCCTCGCCTGATGCTGTGCTGTACCTTACTACCGTCATATACGGGGCGGGCTTTCTGGCGTATTTTACGTCGCCCCTTCATTTGTGCCAGGTGCTCACATGCCAGTACTACGACGTGGATCTGGCACAGATATACAAGACATACTGGCCGGTGATCGGAGCAATAGCGGCGGTCATGCTGGCGTATGCAGGAATTGCCGCCAACCTTATTTAGCAATCTTGCGTAGATTCGTGGGCCCGTCCATTACGTGCTTGAGCTAAAGTTACGATTCAGTTTCCAGCAGGAGCTGCTGCATCTGTGAGGCGTTAATTGCAGCCTGGCCTTGGTGGCAGTTGTTGAAGAACACGTAGGTATCTTCAGCAGTATCTGCTATCTGGCGTACTTTCGGGATCCACTCGGCCAGTTCATCGCGGCTGTATAGGTAATCGTACCTTTCCCAAGCCTCTTTGTGGTTAAACCATTTGACGGCATTCCTGCCGTGAAACCGCACGTAGCCCAGCTTGGAGGTAGCCACAGCCACCCTTGGGAAAAGCCCTCTTAGGTCAGGCTCATCTACGCAGCAAAACCCGATGCCCCGCTCTCTGAGGTATCTGTACACTTCATCCCTTGCCCACGCATTGTTCCTAAATTCAACCACCACGTCCGCGTAGTCCAACCTGTCAGGCAGGGACAGCACATAGTCGTAATTGCGCCTAGAAGGCCTAAACGACCAGGGAAACTGGAACAACACGCATCCAAGCTTGCCCGATTGAGCCATTGGGGAAATCCCCTGACGGAACTCCTCAAACTCCCGGGCAATGAGGGGCTCATCATCAGGAAGCTCGTGGGTCATGGTCCTGTGGGCTTTTACTGTAAACCTGAAGCCATCAGGCACTTTGGCCGCCATGGCTTCTATCGAATGGGCCGAAGGTTGCCTGTAGTAGGTAAAATTCAGTTCCACGCAGTTAAAATGCTGTGAGTAATAGGAGAGGAACTCGTTTTGCTTCATGGACCGGGGATAAAACACCCCTCTCCAGTCAGCATAGCTGAATCCTGACGTACCTACGTAAAGCATACCAAGCCCCTCCCCTATTACACATAGACTAACAGCCGGCGTTTGTGGGACCAAGGCCGGCACCCCGAGGTGCCCTGCCTATCCAGATGTCATTCTCCTACTATGAACGCTTCATGGGGGCGCTTCCAATCGAACAGTTCTTCTTCCTTGAAAAACAGCCCTATCTCCCGCTGGGCCGACTCAACCGAATCTGACCCGTGTACCAAGTTGTTGGAAATGTCCAACCCGAAGTCGCCCCGTATGGTACCAGGCTGGGCCTGGACTGGATTGGTAGCACCCATAGTGTTCCTTACCACGCTTACAGCTGACGGCCCCTCCCACACCATTGCCACCACAGGGAGGGAAGTTATGTACTTGACTAATCCTTCAAAAAACGGCTTGCCCACGTGGGCTGAATAATGGCGGTGGGCGAGGTTTTCGTCAACCCAGATCATTTTGAGGCCGGCAAGTTTCAAACCTCTTGCTTCCAACCTGCTGATTATCTCGCCTACGAGCCCCCTCGCCACTGCATCAGGTTTAGCCAACACGAGAGTTCTTTCTGCCACTGGTACGTCTCTCCTTACAGTTATTCTTAAATGGTCATCCTTAATATACCTCATCCCAGGCTCTCGCGACACTCTCCCAAGCTCAATAACGCATGGTAACCCCGGCCCGGACGCCGGTGCAGGCTCAATCAGAGGGCGGACCAAAAACACAAGACCCTGCGCCGTTGCTTGCTTTGCGCAGGGTCTAGTCCTTTAGCGTACCATCCTCATCTGAACCTACAATATGACATCACCTTTCCCGTAGTTTTTTGGCTATCCTGCCGCTTCTACGGACTTGAGAAGTACTCCCCGTTTCACTTCTGTAGCAGTTACCGATGTAGCTCCGAATTCCTCAATTATGGCCTCCATTGCCACCCAGGGATCCACGTCGCTTCCGCAGGTGAACACATCAAGTGCTGCGTAACCTAGTTCAGGCCATGTGTGGATTGCAAGATGGGATTCAGAAATGACCACCACGCCGCTTATTCCCTGAGGCGAAAACCGGTGGAAAGTCGTCTCTATCACTTCCGCTCCGGCGGAGAGAGCCGCATTGACCATGACCTCCCGGATCCTATCCAGGTCATTTAGGACGTCAAATTCGCATCCATAAACCTCAGCCAGGACATGCCGGCCCAGTCCTTTCATCTCTCAGCCCCCTTTCAAATAATAAAAAAGACAAAAACAAGGGCACACAAACTAAGCCAATCACATTCTAGGTGACCCACCCTCAGGTGTCAATGCAATATATGCATAAACCATCAGTCAGGCCTGCCACCTGTTACTAATTTTCGTGTACAGAAGGAGTAAGTCCTGTCGAAGAGAAACTAGAGTAGGTGAAATAAGTATGTGAATTGTCACTGTTCAACAAAAGCCATTTTTCTAGGGACGGTGGGTGATGTATGTGGACTTCTCCAGGCTTGCGATTACCGAAATCAAGCGTAATCCCACTAGGACGGTTGTGGGGGTCATCACATGTGCCCTGGCTGCCATGATCGTAGTCCTGCTCCGGGTAGTCCCAGAAGGGTACAATGTGGGGGTGGCTTTGCCTGAGCGCACCTTCTCCGGCGGCGACATCCTCATATTCCCTGCCCAAGCTCCTTTGTCATCGTCTGAATCCCACATGCTGGTATGGAGAAACTGGCACGGAAGCGATTGGCAATCCCACCTGCTCTACTACTTCCCTGACACTGGTACAAACGGCTACCTTGCCGAAGAAGGCTGCGCAGGCTGGCGCGGAATGGTCCCCAGGGAAGTGATGGACCGCATTATGGGCATACCCAACGTGAAGAAGGTTTCCCCCTACCGCTCCCTGCCTTGTGTGGTAACCACTGACCGCGGCACAACCATGGCCTTTTTGAGAGGGTTTGACTTGGAAGGCCATCCCATAGAGCCGTACCTTACCCAAAATGCTGAGCGGCACCCTGCTTTCACCCAGAAAGATGCCCTGGAAGTGATCGTCCCCAGTTTGGGCAGGCTGTTTTCAGATCTCGGGATAGGCGACGTAGTGCGTATCACCGTGCCTAAGGTCTTGGTTTACCATTCGGGGTCGCCAGGAGGCTTGGTGCCCCAGCTAGCTGTGGACTGGGATGGATCCCAGGAGTTCCAGTTCACCGTATCTCAGAAGTACGCCATCCAAGTGGGAGAAGAAGTGGATGTGACGGCCCCCAGGCCCGACGGAGGGCCGCCACCGACGATACCTGTCTACTGGGAGCGGCCTGAAGTGCTTGTGTCCATGGAAGTATTTGAGAGGATCATCGGGAAACTCAGCCCGGAATTTGCCGGTTCCGGTACAGGGAGCTTCAAGCTGGACTTCCCCACTTATCAGCTTGCAGTCACCGTAGACAGAAGCTCCAAACTCAGGGAAACCACAAGGCTTATACGGGAAGCCCTGGGCCCCGACTTCGGGGTATACGCCGTGGCGGAAGCCAGGGGTTACCACACCAGCCATGTGGTGATGCCGCCTGACCTACACGACGTGTACTCGGGGCTTATAATCGGATTTGCCGCTGTAGTGGTGGCAGGCAACATATACATCACCGTGGTGCAACAAAAGCGCAAACTGGGCCTTTTTAGGGTGGTAGGCGCTACCTCCAGCAACATCATCCAATACATCCTTACCTTGGTGGCCTACGTTTCAGCTTCAGGTAGCTTGTACGGCGTGCTTGCTGGCAATGCGCTGTACCTTATCACCCTTATCGGATCTGACCTTACCCTCAGAGAATGGTTTATTCAAGCCCTGGGCGATTTCGGGAAAATAATGGGCCTCTCGGTGGGCTTGTCTTTGGCGATCGGGTTTGGCATCGCCTGGTGGGCGTCCCGACTATCATGTGCGGAGGTGCTGAGTCGTGAGTAGATGGACCGGGCCTATCATCAGTTGCTATGAGATTTCCAAGTTTTATCCTGTAGGCGATGGGCTGTTTGCGTTAAGAGACGTAGAACTGGAAGTACCCGAAGGCGCGTTTGTAGTGATCATGGGGCCTTCAGGCTCGGGCAAGACTACCCTGCTTAATATCCTGGGAGGCATAGACCGGCCCAGCCACGGGGAAGTAATCCTTAAAGGCCGCAAGTTCTCGAGGCTTTCCGAAGATGACCTGGCGATGCTCAGGCGAACTGAGATAGGCATGGTGTTCCAGTTCTTTAACCTGCTCCCCGAGCTCACCGCCGTGGAAAACATCGGGCTGCCCATGAGGCTGGCAGGGTATAAAGACGACGCAATCACACAGAGGACCACGGAGCTACTGGAAGCCGTGGGACTCATTGATAGGATGAAGCATTATCCGTCGGAACTCAGCGGGGGCGAACAGCAGCGTGTGGCAATCTGCCGGGCTCTGGCCACACGTCCCGCAGTGGTGCTGGCAGATGAGCCTACAGGCAACCTGGATTCAGCCCGTTCCAGAGAGATCATGGAGCTGTTTGCTAAGTTCAATAAGGAAGAGAACCAGACTTTCATCATTGCCACCCACGACCAGAGCTTCATCGAATACGCCGACATCGTAGTAAGGATTATCGACGGGGAAGTCGTCGAGAGGAGTGACCGGCATGGGACGCTCATCTGACAGGACATATATCCCAGGTAAGGGACAGGTGCTGGAGATAGGGCGGCCAAAGCCTAATTTCCCTGTTTACAATACCATCGCCCTGCGCAGGATTAAGTTCACTAAGGCTTTTGCCCTGCTGATTGCATGCTCTGTGTTCCTGAGCGTAACAGTATCATTTGTGATCACCACGATTATAGCCAAGAACGTGGAAGTGCTGGCTGCAAGGGTACATCCTAGCAAGCTCCCATTTCACGGGTTACTGGCGGTTGACACACCTATGACCGCCGGCTCCGAGCCCGGGATCAGTCTTCCCAGGTCTGTAAGGTGGCCCGGAAACACCTACAGTGTGGAATGGGCTGAAGTAGAATCCACCGTGGGGAAGCTGCACCTCCTTGGAGCGGGATACGACTTACCCCAGGATACAATCCAGCTGCTGTTCCCTGTAGCTACAGATAGCGGAAAGCCGGGGATCGCCGCCTGGAGCCCAGACAATCCATCCCTCAAGCTGAAGTGGTCCAATGTAATCTTACCCGCTACCGGTGAAGGGTACCCGGCGCTCTACGGCTGGGCTTTGGTAAACCCTGAGCTGTTGAACGCGCTCCCCGACAGGCGCCCAGGGATCCTGCTGGAGCTGGCCGAACATTACCGGTTCGACCCCGAAAACCCAACCAGCACACCATCGATAAACAGGTACTTCCAGGATATTGAGAAATACGCCCCTCCGGGAACCAAGGTAATAACACCCTACTCAGGCACCATGTCTCTGAAGAGAGCAACCAGGGGTGCTTTTTCATCCTGGCAGTTTATATCCTTGTTGGTGCTCTTGTCCGCGGCTGCTGCAATCACATGCGTGTTCACCGTGTCCTTCCTCGGGCGTAAGCGCTCCTTAGGGATTTTCCGGGTACTAGGCGCTACAGTAGCAGATCTGAGGAGGTCCATGGCGCTGGAGGCTGTTTACATCGGATTGCCTGGCATAGTCTTGGGGATATTTGTAGGGCGTTATCTCGCGGCTTGGCTTGAAACAGGCCAGACCCTCCCTGTAAGTGCATACATAACTGCAGTGATTACCGGTATGCTTACCATAGCGGCAGGAGTATGGATGCCGCTTCAGCTTATCAGGAATGCCAATTGCGACCAGTTACTCAACAACAGGCCTGTATATGTGATTTCCAATCCCTCTTGCGCCAACTGTGGCTTGTGCGGAGGTATTTGAAGCGGAGGTGACACCTGTGGCAGAGCGCATCCTGTTCGCCGACGCGGGAACTACCTTTACCAAAGTGAGTCTGCTTGAGCGCAACGGGAGCACATGGCGCGTGCGTGAGCGGGCTTGGGCGCCCACCACCGTGGACTCACCCTACTCCGACGTAATGATAGGACTTCGGCGGGCCATCGCCAAGCTAGAGCGCCTGACGGGGATAAGGCTCCTGTCTCATGACCGGCTCATTCCGGGAACGCATCGAGACCAGGGAGCCGGCCAATTTATGGCCACCTCCAGCGCCGGAGGCGGGCTTCAGGTATTGGTGGCAGGGCTTACGGAACAAATCACCGCCGAATCAGGCCACCGGGCAGCCCTGGGGGCAGGTGCCGTAGTGACCGAAGTGGTGTCCCTAAACCAAGCCAACACAGACTTTGGGACCCTAGAGCGCCTAAGGAACGTGCCATGTGACATGGTGCTGCTTACAGGTGGAGTAGACGGCGGCAACATTTCAGACGTGCTTACCCTGGCACAATTGCTGGCTTTGGCAGCCCCTAAGCCAAGATTTGATGCCCAAGGTAAGACCCCATTGGTTTACGCAGGAAACGTCGATGCCCGTGGCTACCTCGAAAGCATAGTGGGGGATTCTATGGAACTCATCTGCATCGACAACATCCGCCCTACCATGGAAACTGAGCTGCTGCACCCTGTGCGGAGCGTAATCCAAGAAATATTCCTCAGGCACGTGATGTCCGGCGCGCCGGGGTTTAAGACCTTGGCCATTTGGGCCCAAGACAGGGTCCAGCCCACACCTGTGGCAATAGGCTCTGCCCTGACCCAGTTCGCCCGGGAGGGCAACCGCAACATCCTGGCCGTAGATGTGGGAGGCGCCACCACTGACGTGTTCTCAGTCATCGACGGGGAGCTCTACCGGAGCGTATCTGCCAACATAGGGATGTCCTACAGTATCGGCAATGTACTCGAACAAATCAGTCCCGGCATGATAGATCAATGGCTTCCCTGGATCCAGGATGACGGGATTATCCGCAACTGGCACCTAAATAAAATGATACGTCCTTCGACGCTGCCCCAAACAGCTGAAGAACTGGTGTTGGAACAGTGTTTTGCCAAGGAAGCGGTGAGCTTGTCCCTAGAGCACCACCGCTCCATCGTCACAAGCCTCAAGGGGATAAAGATTTCAAGACAGATAGGCGATGTTTTCACCCAGCACGGCACCGGCCACACCCTGGTAAACCTCATGGCTACCGATGCCATTGTGGGATTGGGAGGAGTGATCGCCAACGCCCCCCGTCTCAGCCAGGCCGTGTCCATCCTGCTTGACGGAGTTCAACCTGAAGGCATTACAGACATTTTCATAGACCAAGACCTGTGCTTGGCTTGCGCAGGGCTGGTTTCCACCGGCAACAACGGCTGTGAGACGCCTTTCTGCGGCATCCAGGCACCAAACCTTGCTGGGACATGTATCGCCCCTGTGGGTCCCCAGGCAAAACCAGGCACAGTGATGGCAGAAGTAGTTTGCGGCGGCGACACTTACCATATAGTGGCTGGGGAAATCTCAGTGATACCTTCAGCCAACGTCTCCGGAAACCAGCTTGGCACAGAGATTTCAGTACTGCCCCACAAACGTTTCGACGTAGGCGCCGGCCCAGGCCAGCCTATGGCAATCAAGGTGCGGCCAAGCCAGATGGGCTTAATCCTGGACGGCAGAGGGCGGCCCATCGTCCTGCCTAGCTCCCCGCATCAAAGGGTGTCTAAACTCCGGGAGTGGTACAGCGCCTTAGGGGTTTATCCCGGCAAGGTGTTGGGCATGGGAGGGAATGTCTAGTATGGCTATGTTTACCCAGACAATCATAAGGCACAATACCAGGCTGCTCAAGACCCGCACTCTTCCCTCTCCTGGCAAGGTGTTGGTAAAACCCGGCGATACCGTGGGACCCACGGCCATCATCGCCAAGACTGACTATCTCCGGGAAAGCCCTAGGGTGGTAGACCTGAGGGCGGAACTTAACATGCATATCCCCCCGGAACTTGTAGATGCCATGCTGCTGAAGCAGCCGGGTGACTCGGTTAGGTCAGGTGAGCCGATAGCCAGCTTCCAGGACGAAAAAGGCGGCACCAAACAAGTGCTTGCCCCGTGCGACGGGACAATCCAATATGTATCCAAAATAGATGCAAGGATCATTATCATCGAAGATGCTGCTTCTATGAAACCCATGTGCGTGGTGCCTGTCAGCCAGATCCTCAAATCCAACCCAAGGTGGCTGAGGGCGCACGTTACCGTCAAAGAAGGCCAGTATGTACGCGAAGGCCAAATCATCGCCGGCTATCCTGAAGCCGATGATTTCAGAGTGGTCTATGCGCCTATTAGCGGTGTGATAGCAAGGATTTGCCCCAGGACCGGTAATGTGACCATAGTAAGGCCCATGGAGACCCTCAAGGTAGCCGCCCATGTAGCTGGCAGGATCACTGACATCCTGCCCAACATGGGTGCAGTCATCGAGAGTTTCGGATGCTACCTGGAAGGGATATTCGGCGTGGGAGGCGAGTGCCACGGCGTGCTGTGGGTGATGGCCCAAAGCCCTGCAGATGTCTTGGATGCAGGTGATATCGGCCCAGAAGTTGACGGCAAAATACTTGTGGCGGGAGCCGGAGCCACGCATGAAGCGATGGAAAAAGCGGTTTACTACGGCGCCAAAGGGATCATTGCAGGCGGGCTCAACCAGAAGGACGTGTCCAAACTCTCCGGACAGGACTTGGGGCACCAGGTATCCCGGAATTCCCGGGTGAGGCGAGGTTCAGGCCGGAGCTCAGGCAGCACGCAAGGGCTACGGGGCACACAGGTACCGGATTCTGCACCAAATCCTGGCTTTACCATGATCATGACGGAGGGCGCAGGATTCATGCCAATGAATCCCGGAGCATGGAATGCTTTCAATCAACATCACGGCAAGGTAGCCTCAATTGACGGCACCACCAGGCTGTCAGGAGATATGCTGCGTCCGTGGATTTTCATCGGCTCGGTACCCGCCGGCAGCATCCCGGACCACGAGATAACCCAAACGGGCACAGAGTTTAAGAAAGTGGTGCCTGCCGGTAAACCCGGGGTGCAGCCAGGACAAAGGGTGAGATGCGTTAGACAACCCTACTTCGGGCTCTGGGGCATTGTGGAAGAAGTAATACCGGGCAGGATACCCCTGGAATCCGAAGGGCTTATGGAAGCGGTAAAGGTGCGCCTTGATGATGGTACCCTGGTAGAGGTAGCAGAAGCCAACATTGAAGTATTAGAGCAATATGTATAAAGCCCGGGCCGTCCGGCCGCCACCCGGGCTTACGTCCTAGGCCCCGAAGCCTGATACCCCGAATCCCCACACACCGCATGCAGGGGCAACCTTGATCTCCGGTTCCAGACCGCATGTCTTAAGCTCATTGCCTACAACCTTTGTGGCAATGTCAGGGCAATTGCAGTCTATGCTCAAATGGCTCAGGATAACCTGCTTGGTATACGGCGTAACCAGCCTGGTTAGCGCATCAGCAGCCTCGTCATTTGAAAGGTGGCCCAGCCTCCCCATCACCCGCCGTATCAGGAACCCCGGCCTGCCTGAGTTGATTTCCATTTCCACATCGTGGTTGGCTTCAAACACGAGGTATTCCAAACCCCTTAGGAGGTTTTCCACCTTAGGCGGCACATGCCCTAAATCCATGGCAAAGCCCACGCTGGAAGACGCTCCGTCGATCCTGTAGCCCATAGGCTCCCTGGCATCATGGGGTTTTAGGAACCCGTGCACGGTATAACCGGCAATTTCCACCCGCTGGTTGTCCCCGATGCAGTGGACCAACGAGGGATCTATGCAACCTCCATGTCTCGCCTCAAACCATTTCCAAAATCCAGCTGAGGCAAACACCGGAACGTTAAATTTCTGGGGGAAAGGAGTCTTAAGGCACATGGCCTTCACGTGATCGCTGTGCTCATGGGTTATGAACATAGCTGCTAAATCTTCAGGGCACAGCCCGATTTGCTCCAACGCGTTTACAAGCCGTCTCAAGGAAAGCCCGCAGTCAATGAGCAACGGGGGCTTAGAATCTTCCCACACCACATATGCATTGCCGTGCTTGCTCGAACTAGCCAGTGAATATATGTGCATGACAACCACCAATTCAGGATTTTTGAGATCAACAATCACGTATTACCAAACAATACCTCAACCGCCTGAAATACCACGGGAAGATCAGACGTTAAACCTTACGTTGATTATGTCGCCGTCCTGGACCACATAATCTTTGCCTTCCAGCCTGACCAAACCCCTGTCCCTGCATGCCTTGATAGAACCGTGTCTGGAAAAATCCTCAAAGGACACAACGTCTGCCTTGATGAATCCCCGTTCCATGTCTGAATGGATTTTGCCGGCTGCTTGTCTTGCCTTGGTCCCCCGCTTTATGGTCCATGCCCTCACTTCGTTGGGGTTCATAGTAAAAAACGAGATGAGGCCCAAGGCATCGTAGGCAGCCCGGGCGATCCTGGCGGTGCCAGGCTGGGTGAGCCCGTACGCCATGAGGAACTCTACCCTGCTCTCCTCGTCCAGTGACTCTATCTCTTCCTCCACCATGCCGGAAAAAGGCACCACCCTGTAACCCCTCTCTTGCGCCAGCCTGTTGATCTCCTCCATGCCCGGGTAACTTCCGGCACCTAAGTGCTCCTCGGCTATGTTGGGCGCAAGGATTATCGGTTTGACACTGTAAAAGGCAAAGTTGGACACAAAATCCTGCTCGTGAGGGGAAAAGTCAACATCCCTTAGGGGCACCTCAGCCTCAATGGCTGTCTTGCATTTGTCCAAAAAGGGCAGCTCCGACTGGCTAACAGGTTTGGCTTTGTTGGTCCTCAGCCTCTCCAGTCTCCCTTCTACCGAAGCCAAGTCGGCTAGGTAAAACTCTGCCTCCATACCCGCCAAGAAGTCCAGGGAATCCTCAACACCAGGTTCACCCATGAAACAGGCTATAACCACCACAAGCGCATCCAAGTTACGCACTGCGTTTAGAAACTCCTGTCCTTTGTACGGTTGAATGTCCAGGAGGTCAATCCTCGCATAGATGGTTTTCCTGACCTTATATGTATCACCCAGTGCCTTGAGGCGTTCATCAGGCACTTCCATGACACCTAGGTTGCTCGTACTCGCTGCATGTGAACCTGCCATCCCGGTGAGCAGCCTAAACAGGGTCGTCTTTCCTGACTGGGGACTTCCCGCGATTCCAACTTGCATCTGCTTGCTACCTCCGGTAAACATCTGTGTCAATCTAACTATAACATCTAAGCGGCTCACAAAACAGAAAGTTCCGGTGGCCAACCGGAACTTTCGTATGGCAGGCTATCGCTAACCTTCGCTGTTATGCACTTGGACTGGCAACGTTACTCAGCCCAAGCGTGCTATGAAATTTCATGCGCTGAGCCGCTCGATGAGCCGCTCAATCGGTACCGGCAGCCTGGAATACCCTACGCCTGCGCGTCTTACCGGTTCCGATTTCCCAGGTATTCTGGTCGGTATGCAGCAGCTTGTGGGCAAGTTCCGAACCAGGTTCACCCAAGAACTTCTCGTAGATTTCCTTAATCGCCGGGTTTTCGTGTGAGAACCTCACAGCTGCCTTGTCGTCTAGGGCATACAGTACCTGGGACCGTGCTCCTGCCCTTTCTTCGTCGTCTACCGAAATTGGCTGCCCTCCTCCGCCGGCACAACCGCCGGGGCAAGCCATGACCTCGACGAAGTCGTACTCTACTTCGCCCTGCTTGATTGCTTCGATCAGCTTGCGGGCATTACCCAAGCCGTGGACCACAGCCACCCTGAGGGTCTTGCCAGGCAGCACGAACTTGCCTTCCTTCCAGCCTTCAAGCCCCCTTACTTCAGTAAACGCATCGGGTTCAGGATTCTGGCCGGTTACCAGGGCATACGCCGTCCTAAGAGCGGCTTCCATTACGCCACCGGTAGCGCCAAATATCACTCCGGCACCTGACGACACCCCGAGGGGAGTATCCCATTCTTCTTCAGGCAGCAGCTGAGCCTGTACGCCTTCTTCCTTGATCATGGCGCACATTTCTCTGGTGGTCAGCACCAGATCCACATCCTGCCCGCTTCCGGCCTGGTTCATCACAGACAATCCGGCTTCGTACTTCTTAGCAGTGCACGGCATGATGGATATTACCGCAATCTTGTCAGCGGGCACATCCAATATCTGTGCGTAGTAGGTCTTGGCTACCGCGCCGAACATCTGCTGAGGTGACTTAGCACTGGATATGTTGGGCAAGAGTTCAGGATACTGGGTCTTGGCGAATCTCACCCAACCAGGACAGCATGATGTAAACAGCGGCAACGGGCCTGGCTCATTGCTACCTTCCTTAACTCCAAGCCTCTCAAGGAGCTCGGTGCCTTCCTCCATGATGGTGAGGTCGGCAGTAAAGGAGGTATCGAACACGTAGTCGAAGCCCAAGTGCTTCAAGGCAGCGACCAGGCGTCCCGGAGTTGCCAGTTCTGCCGGAATATCCAGCGATTCGCCCCAGGCAGCACGTACTGCAGGCGCAACCTGGACCACTGTGATCTTGTCCGGGTCAGACAGCAATTCCCATGCGCGGTCCGTCTCGTCTTTTTCGCTGAGCGCTCCTACCGGACAGTGGGTGATGCACTGGCCGCACAGGGCGCAATCTGACTCGCCCAAACGGGCCCCGTAAGCAGGTTCGATTATGGTCCTTGCGCCTGTGCCTGAGATTCTCCATATAGCGAGGGATTGAACCTTGTCGCAGAAACTCACGCATCTGTAGCACATGATGCATTTCTTCGGATCCCTGACTATGGAAGGAGTACTGGCGTCTTTTCGCTGAATCGGGATTTCCTTATTAAGCCTTACGTCACGCACACCCAGGTCACGGGCAAGGTTCTGCAACTTGCAGTTGCCGTTCCTGGGACAGGTGGGGCAGTTGCTGTCATGCTGGGTCAACATGAGTTCTACCGCCATCCTCCGGGCATGACGCACCCTGGTGCTGGCAGTACGAACTGTCATGCCTTCCTGTACCGCCGTGTTGCATGCAGTCACCAGTTGCTTGGAACCTTCGAGTTCAACAACACATACCCTGCATGCCCCTATCTCGTTTATGTCTTTAAGATAGCAGAGAGTCGGTATTCTGAGCTGCGCCTTCTGGGCAGCTTCTAAAATCGTCGTGCCTTCAGGCACTTCTACGACCTTGCCGTCTATCGTGAGCTTGACCATCTTGCAACCCTACCTCCTTCCATGGCACCGGATCCGTAGTGGTCGCACCGCAGACACCTTCTGGCCTCGTGCAGCGCTTCCTTGAAGTCCATGCTAAGTTCGATCTGCTGCCAATCGTGGATCCTCTCAGAAGCAGCCCTTTCCCTGAGGTTTACTCTGCCTTGAGGTGACAAATCTCCAGGAATGGCAGGAGGTATTTCAACGCCGTCTTCAGGTATGCGTCCTTGTCCACCGAGATACATATCTATATTGTAAGCAGCGACTTTACCTGCTCCTATTGCCATGATTGCGCTAGCAGGCCCAGTGACGCAGTCTCCACCTGCAAAGATTCCAGGATGGCCTTCGATTGAAAGGTCGTCGTAGGCAACAACCCTGTCTCTTGAACGCGGAATACCCTCTTCTCCGAGAAATTCAGACTCAATGGCCTGCCCGATTGCAACAACCACAACGTCACAGGGGATTCTCTGATCCGAGCTGCCGCTGGGTACAGGTTTCGGCCTGCCTGAGGAGTCTATGGCTCCTACGGTCATGGGCTGTACCCAAAGGGCTGTCACGTTGCCATTGGCATCGGTTTCAACTTTGGCCGGAGCCGTAAGTTCCATAATGTCTACTCCCTCAGCCAGGGCGCCTTCGATCTCTTCACGCAGCGCAGTCATGTCTTCTATCCTGCGCCTGTAGGCTACAATCACCTTCTGGGCCCCGAGCCTTACAGAGCTCCGGGCGGCGTCCATCGCTACGTTGCCACCGCCTACAACCACCACGGTCTTGCCCTTGAGATCCAAAGGTTCGCCCAGCGCAATATCCCGCAGCATCTTCACTGCAGGTACCACGCCGTTGGCATCTTCGCCTGGGATGCCCAGTTTCCTGTCACCATGAGCACCTATGGCAATGTAGATCGCATCGTATTTCTTCTTGAGGCTCTCGAGAGTTCCGTCGCGGCCCACTTCGAAGTTGGTGTGAACGGTTACTCCGAGGTTGAGGATAGTCTCGATTTCCCTGTCCAGAAGTCTCTTAGGAAGTCTGTATTCAGGGATACCGTACCTAAGCATGCCGCCGAGTTTCGGCTGCTTCTCAAACACCGTTACGTCGTGACCCATGAGGGCTAGGTAGTAAGCAGCTGTAAGCCCCGACGGGCCTCCGCCTATGATAGCTACCTTCTTGCCTGTGAGAGGTTGGGGTTCAGGTACAGGTACGTCCCCTGCAGCTTCAACCGCATATCTCTTAAGCCCTCTGATGTTGATCGCGTCATCCAACATCGAGCGGCGGCAATGAGATTCGCAAGGATGTTCGCAAACCAGTGCGCACGCTGACGGGAATGGGTTGTCCCTACGTATAACTTTTACAGAATCTTGAGGCCTGCCTGCCCTAATGAGCGCAATATATCCCGGTACGTTAACACCAGCGGGACAACCTGAGATACACGGCACCGGAGCCGCAAAAGTTCCGAGACAGTGTCCTTCTTCAATGTGAGAAATGTAATCTGCTTGGAATTCTCTGACGGACCTTAATACCATGGCTGCGGCATCGGAGCCAATCACACAGTCAGCCGTATCTGCAACCGATTCAGATACTTCTTCCAGGAGCTTGATGGTGTGTTCGTCGCCCCTGCCACTCAAAATATCGTCCAAAAGATCTCCAAGCCTGCCTAGACCTATCCTGCACGGGACACATTTCCCGCAGGTCTGTGCATGACACAGCCTTAAGAATACCAAGGCCATGTCTACCGGACATATGCCCTGAGGAGCTGCGGCCAAGCGTCTCTCCATCTCATGGACCATACGTTCCATAACTATCTCAGCATCGTCCGGCGTGTAAACAGTGAGTCTGCTCACGGGAGAATCCTCCTTTCCCCTCTGTCCTTTGCCGCGTCTGTTGCTTCGGATAAACCGGTTTTGTGAATGCGTTCACAAGTTCCCAGTGAACTATAACATAGCCGATCTGAAAAAGCAACAGTGTTTAATGCGACTTAACGATATTTAGCCAACAGAACCTCCCGGGCAGCTCACGAGGCTTTTCAAGCCATAAAGGATTGTTGCTCTTGGCCAGGTTCAGCCGGAATTTGCACCGGTTTTCAAATAGCAATATCACAGGACAGACCGGCTCAAAAAACAAAACACAGCCTTTCGAAAAGCCGCATGCGCTCCATACCGGCTTTTCACACCAGCCTGCTGCACCGGCTTTCGAAAAGCTGTATCTGCTTCTTATCAATCTGTGCCGCTTAGGGTTACCCCCGACTTGTGATATCCGCCCAAGGTACCGGCGGTTTCGCCCAGACTAACTTCCTCGGGTATGTCGCCCACAAGTTCCTCCAGCAGGTCTTCCATTGTAACTATGCCCACAGGTTTGTTTCCCTGCACCACCACGGCCAGATGGACCTTCATCCGCTGGAGCCTGGAAAACACAGACAGGATATTGTCTCCGGCGAGTACGTGATGGGGCGGACGCATCACCGAAGTCACAGGCAATGCCTTGTTGTCAGGGTTAGACACGACTTCGCGCACTACATCTTTAATGTATACCACACCGATAACCTGGCTGCCCTCTGCAGAAACCACAGGTACACGGCTGTACCTGTGTGAGTCAAACAGATCCACCGCTTCCCATAAGGTAACGTTAGGACCATAAGCTACTACCTTATCCCACGGCTGCATGATGTCTGCCATGGTCTTGCTCCGGGAACTGAACACTCCTTCAATGACATCTTTGTCCTCAGGAGTTACATACCCGTCTTCTTCGGCGATTTCAAATATGGCAAGCACCTCTGACTCAGGCTCGTCGGAAACGGTTTTCTTACCCCGGGAAAATACTGACACAAGGGCCCCGGGAAGTGCAGCCATCACATATGCCACAGGACTTAGCACTTTGACCGCGATTTCGAGAGGTACAGCCACTGCCAGCGCCGATTCGGTGGGAGCGTTGGCCGTGTAGGTCTTCGGGATGAGCTCTGAGAAAATGAATACAACGACTGTGGCAAGCAGCGAAACCACGGTCACATGGACGGATTTGTTAAAGCCCAGCGAGATAGCGATTGACAGCGCGCTTACCGAAACCAGAATCGTGAATACGTTGGTTCCTACCAATATTGCTGACACTGTGTTTTCTGAATTATCCTTGAGGTTCTGAAGCACGCGGGCTCTTTTGTCCCCTTCACTTGCGAGGCTGCTTATAACCCATTTGTCCATCGCCAGGAAAGCGGTCTCTGCACCTGCGAAAAACCCTACGGCTAGAACGGAAATGACCAGCAGAACGGCTCTCAGCAAGACAGACACTATCGGTATATCAGCATTCATGACTCTTCTGTTTCTCCCTCAATTCTTTCTACCAATACCTTGTTTATCCTCGGACCCTCTACCTCTTCTATGGTGAAACATACCTTAGGCTCAATGAGGCAGAACGCATCACCCGGCACAGGTACCCTGTCGAGACACGTCATCACAAGGCCTGCCAAGGAGTCACAATCCTCTGCTTCGATCTCAAGCCCGGTGAAGTCCTCAAGCTCCACCAGGCTGATGCTACCAGGCACCCGCCATTTGCCGTCACCCAGCACAACGTATTCGTGATTGTCAGAATCATACTCATCCTCTATGTCTCCGACAAACTCCTCAATCAGGTCTTCGATGGTCACCAGTCCTGAAACGCCGTCATATTCGTCTACAACGATGACCATATGCACGCCCATCGCCTTCATTTCATTGAGGAGGTCAGATACATTCTTGCTCTCCGGAACAAAATAGGGTGTAGCTGCAAACTGCTTCACAGGGATATCAGCCAGGGCATCCTCCCAATCTGAAGGTCTCTCTCGGAGAAATCTGGCCAGAGTCTTTATGTTCACGATGCCCGTGATATTGTCCCGTGAGCCTTGGTAAACCGGAATGCGGGAAAACCCTTCCCTTAACATGAGTTTTAGGGCATCTAGCGCACTTGCGTCCTCTTGTATGGCTACCATCTTGGGGCGCGGGACCATAACCTCGGATACGTCGATATCCCGGGAATCGATAACCCCGGTGATTATTTCTTTCTCAGTGCAAGTTATGGCGCCAACGTCCTCCCCATACTCCAGGGCAGCCATAACCCTGGCTTCCGACATCTCCTCAAAGTGGTCTGCACTATGGACGGGCTTTGGAAGCATCCAGGCAAACAAGGAGGCTACTTTCTCCAATACGGTCGTAACAGGTTTCATGATAAGCTGGAGCCACCAAAGGCTCCTCACAACCTTTACGGCAATCCCCTCAGGGTTTGAACCGGCCAGAAGCTTCGGAGTAATTTCGCCAAACAACAGAACCAGCATAGTCCCGAACACAACTGACAAAGTTTCTGCCAGTCCTTTTGACTTGGGAAGCAGAGCATACACAATCACGGTAAATGTTGAAGAAAACAAGATGTTTACGAGGGTATTGCCAAATAAAATACTCGAGAGCAATGAATTGGGGTTCTTTTTCACATGGAGAACTTCCTGAGCCCTCTTGTCATCATGGTACTTGCCCTTGAGTTTGGCCTCGTCTGAGGAAAATATGGCGCTCTCAGAGCCCGAGAAGTATGCAGACAATAGCAGACAACACAACGCTACAACGTAGCTACTACCTCCGGGGTCGTCCACTCACTATCACCTTCCGACACTGTATCTTTTTGTCTTTAACCGTCAGTTATATCTTAACTCATCAGTAACTGGCTGACAATATGTTTCGGCCCGGCAGCGGCCAGGGCACTCAGGAGCATGGTTCCGGTTATTGTCTTCGCTATGACCTCGCAGGCGCCCATTGTCTCTGCCTGCTTTGCCAGCATCACTTATTGAAAGGCCGGAGAGGGGCCTTCTGTGGCCCTCCCTGGCTTTGCCGGGCCACCGGCAGCCAAATTGTTAAGCCTGCCATACTTTTAGCAGCTACCTGGTGCCCGGACCATAAGCCCCAACATACCTCTCCGGCCTTGTAAACACGCTTACTTGACTATCTTTAGCCAATCACCCAGCAAGAACTGCATTCTGCCGAGGAACAACGATACACGTGCCATGACCGTGTTGCCGAAAGCCGCTCCAAAAGCGAGCATCATCGTCCAACGGCCAACGCTGGATACCTTGCCCTGGAAACCTTTCTTTTCAAGTGTGAACAAGAAGTATACCAGGGCGGTGAAAGTACCCACGACGT
>LFST01000039.1 GCA_001513185.1 Candidatus Fermentithermobacillaceae bacterium DTU015 | reverse complement strand
CCTATATTAGCACACCTTGGCAAATTGCGTAATAGCCTTTACACGCCGATATGAGCTGGCCAACCTCCACATACTCATCAATCACATGGGCAAGATATTCGTGGGATGCGCCAAAGCCGATGGTGGGTATGCCTGCTTTACCTGCGTAGTAGCTTCCGTTGGTACAAAATGCATAATGTGATAGTTTCGGCGACAATCCTGCGCTTTCCAGGGCTGCCATGGCTTTTGTCACAAAAGGATGATCGTCGTCTAGTAGCCAACCTGGGGCAAACCTCGGCGCCCTAATGGTCTCCCCAGTGTAGCAGCTGGCTTCTCCGGTGGCGATAAAGGCTCTAGCCTGGAAACTTGGATCTTGACGCCTGAGTTCCTCGAACAGCTTATGGAAAACCCTCAAAACGTCTTCCTCGGTCTCTCCAACAAGCAGCCTCCTGTCAAAAGTAACCCTGCATCTGTCAGGCACAACGCTGGCCCCGGGATACGGGTGGGAGATGATATCCGTAACCTCCAGAATCCCATGGCCCAAGACGGCATCATAGGGAGGTATGTACCTTTCCTTTAGCCGGGCCAAGAGGCTCATCATTTGCTTTATGGCGTTTATCCCCTTTTCGGGATTGGACGAATGGGCCGATTTTCCGTAAGTTTCGACCACCACTTCTGCCCTGCCCCGCTGGCCCCGCTTGACATCCAGCGACGAGGCTTCGCCGATTACCACGAAATCGGGTTTGTACGCCTCACCTACCTCTCGACTGGCCACCCCTTCAAAACACTCTTCATGGACGGTGGCAGCTACGATAAGGGTGCCGCTCAACTCATCGCACTTATCTGCTTTAAGATAGGCAGCGGCTGCGAGCATAGCGGCCAGGCTGCCTTTCATATCAGAAGCCCCGCGGCCATAGAGTTTCCCGTCCTGTATGACTCCCCCGTAAGGATCCACCGTCCACTTGGACAGGTCGCCAGGATCCACGTGATCCATGTGGCCTTCGAGCAGGATGGTCTTGCCCGGCCTGCCAAAATCTATCTTACCTATAACGTTTCCGTATCTGTCGGTGCCAATCTCATCATAACCCAAATGCTCCATGGTTTGCCTCACCAAGCGGGCAAGATCGCCTTCCTGCCCTGACAAACTGGAGCATTGGACCATCTTTTGAGCTAGCCTAATTACAAAATCCGCGCGTTCTTGGTTAAGCAAGTAGGACGCCTCCCATTCTCTGGCTACGGTCTGTGGCTTACGACTTCTTCAAATGTTCCCCCAGGAACCTTTCAACACTTAGACTAAACCCTTAGCCAAGCACTTTCGCCACAGGCTGAACCATTCCTTCATTCAGCGAGGGATGTTAGAGGGATGTTAGACTAGTGACAGTTTGGAAGTACAGCGTGAAACGGTGCTCCCCAAGCAGGCAAGGCGGTATCAAAGTCAACTAAGGACAGTTCGTGGGCATCTCTACCGTGCTTGGTTAATCTGCCCGATTACACTCTCTGTCTTATCACCGCCGGAAGGAAGAGTCATTGAGCTTATGTCAGGTGGGCTTAGTTTCACCTATAATGAATCCAGAATAACATCTGCGCAACAGATACCGGGAGGTTCGCAACTATCGTAGATAACCTGGCTGGTTCAGGGGTTAGCCTAGATAAAGAAGACGCCGCCTGATAAGCTGGGTGCCCGGAGGACACTTATATGAACTACGAAAACCCATATTACCGGAGAGTCAAAGGCAGTAATACTATGCTCGTGCTTTGCGGCCACTGCAAGACCGGCATTGCCCTCTATCAGAAAGTGGGCAAAGGACGTCTATTGAGGATGTATGTGGACAGAATCATCCGTAGTTCGATAGACTTATCCGGCAAACCGGGAGCTTTGCATTGCCCCAACTGCAATGAGCTACTCGCCACCAGGATGACCCTCAAGAGGAAGAACACCGAAGCATACGTAATGGTCCGCGGAGCTTATAACACCAGGTGGGTATAAGCAGTGCGGTAACTAATTGACCACTTCCAGGGTCAGCCTGGTACCGAATCCCACTATTCCAATTTCGGCGGTTTACGCGCTTTGGTGAGCTGCTCAAAGGCATAAGCCAGCCTTATCAGCACCGGTTCGGAGTAGGCACCGGCGGTAAATGTCACTCCCACGGGCTTGCCTTCGTCGGTGTAACCCACTGGCACGGTTACAGACGGATACCCTGCTTCTGCAGACACGGGATAGTTCACTATTTGCGGGAACAGCAAGGCATCAAGGTTATGTTGCTTAAGAAGAGAATCAATGCGCTCTCTAGCCGTCCGCTGCCCGTTGATTCTGGCAGCAATGTACTCGGGTTCCGTCAGGGTGCCGCTGGTAGCTTCGGACTTAAGCAACACTGCCTGCCCGTACTTGAGCATCCTTTCAGGATCTCTGTTATTGAAGTCTATCAGTTCCCTCAGTGAGTGGACAGCCACGTTGGGGGCCAGCTGGGACAGGTACTTGTTTATGGCGGGCTTAAACTCGTAAATCAGGCTTGTTATCCGCCAAGGTCCGGAGTATACGGGCGGAATATTAATCACCTGAGCGCCGGCATCTCTGAGAACTTGTTCCACCCCTCCCAGGACCGGACGGGACCCCTCATCCACTTTCTCCAAGCACGATTTGGCAAAACCTATCCGGGCATTCTTGAGGCCGTCTTTGTCGAGAAACTGGGTGTAATCCTTGTAAGACTTGCCTTCACTTGCCCAAGTCGCCGGGTCTTCCTCATCGATGCCTGTCAATGCGCCTAACAGGATGGCTGCATCTTCAACTGTGGCGCCGAAAGTGCCAGGAGTATCTTGGATGTGGGAGATCGGGATTACCCCGGACCGGCTCACTAAGCCAACTGTAGGCTTTATGCCCACTATGGAGTTGGCGTGGGCCGGGCTCAGAATCGAACCTGATGTTTCGGTACCAACTGAAACAGGCGCGAAACCAGCCGCCACGGCAACCGCCGAACCGGAGCTTGAGCCTCCCGGACTAAACACACCCGGACCGTAAGGGTTGAGTACCTGCCCACCCCGGGAACTGTAGCCTCCAGGCATGTTCTCCGCCATAAAGTTGGCCCATTCAGTCATATTAGCCTTGCCGAAAATGATGGCCCCTGCTTCTCTCAGTCTCCGCGCCACAAAGGAGTCCTTTCGAGCGTAAGAGTTGGCGAGGGCTAACGAACCTGCACTGGTGTGCATCATATCGGCAGTATCTATACTGTCTTTCACCAAGACCGGTATCCCGTGCAGAGGCCCTCTTGTACCCCGCCGCACTTGCACAGAGTCTCCGTAGAGAGGCCCGTCCCTTTCCGGCCGGAAGAACCCCGGCCCCTTCCGGGCCCGCTCCGCATCCAGCGCCTCGGCGATGAACAAGGCTTCCGGATTCAGTTCCAACACCGAATTAAGCGCCGGCCCCTGCTTGTCATAAAGCGCAATCCGCTCTAGGTAGCCTGCGACAATCTCCACAGAGCTAACCTCGCCGGAAGCCATGGCTGCTTGCAGCTGCGTGATAGTTGCTCCCGCTACAAGTTTCCGGATAAACTCAGTTCTAGCCCCGCCGTCACTCAATCTCTCATGTCCAGCATCCAGATAGGCCATGCTTTGCCCATCCTCCCTTCTCACACAAAAAGCACCGGCCGCACTTGGCTTGCCTGCTTGGGAAATCACACCTTAAGGCTTTCTTCTTGCTTGTTCACCTTATTACCTGCTTTGAAAGCAACAGGCATGGAAGCTCGAGGCTTTTCATATGTCCGTTTGTTGACGCTCTGCCTTGACAACGCTTCTCTCAGCCAAAACCAAGCAGAGCAGGGCTAAGAAGTGAAACCCTCCTGCCATGTAGAAGCTTATGTTGAAACTTCCAAACTTCTCTGCTATCAAGCCTGTTGCCGAAGGGGCAATCACCATGGCTAGGCTGGCTGCAAGGTTGTAGGCCGCCAAGAAAGAACTATGGGCGCTTGGCGGGGCATTTTCTGAAACCTTGGCTGTAAGTACCGGATCGAATGCTAGTTTTCCGGTCATGCCGTAAACCGCCAATGCCAGAACAAACAGGGCGGCAGAGCCCATCACAGGGAGCAAGGCTACGGCAACGCCTGCAATAGGCAGGCAGATCCACAGCACCAAGTCCTTGTTCTGGCGCTTGTCCGCAGCGCCTCCCCACACAACCGCCGCAGGGGCCATGATGAGAGGCATGACAACCGGAATGACCGCCGCCAGCTCGCCCTCAAACCCCATCACAGCTTCCAGATAGTAAGGCAGCCACGTAAGGATCAGATTGAGGGCATACATGGTTGTGAAATGACATCCAGCCATGAAAGCGAGAAACTTCCACCGTGGACCTATCTGGGACAATATCCCTGCAATCCCGGTTTGGCCGCGCTGCTCAGTGGCTCTTGCTTGTGTTACATCTCCCGCCTCAGCAGCTATCTCCGGCTCCCCGCCGCCTCCAAGCGGCGGCTCGGGTACGCCTCGCAGTACAACCAAAATAAAGGCTGCAGCTAGCATTGCCAGTACGGCAAAGGGCATTTTCCAACCAAGGGCAGAATTCCCGAGAAACTTGCCAAGAACAAATCCGGCTGCGCTTCCTAGGCCGGCTCCCACAGAAGTGATGGCTATACCTCTGGCTCGCCTTTCGGGAGGAAGCATGAAAAACAGGATTGCCTGTTGGGCTGCAAAATAAGGAGCTTGTCCTGCGCCGGTTAGCACCCGGGACAGGAGAAACTGATAAGGGCTCCGGGATAGAACCCCCAAAAGCAGCCCTGCACCTTGGCCGGCAAACCCTAGCATTATCATCTTCCGGGCGCCAAACTTATCGGCCAATATGCCTGTCGGGATCTGCAGCACCGCGTAAGCAAAGAAAAATGACGAGGCTATGAACCCCAGAAATCCTTCAGAAAGCGACCAATACTCTCCTATGTCCTTGAGGGCAGATGATAGCGCGGTCCTGGTTGCATACAGCAGGAACCAGCCAAAGGAGATTATGAGTACCCCGGCTACCCAAGATTGCTTCGAAGTTTGCTTGTTCATTGGCTTGCCTCCAACCAAATTCGTGTCCTGGTACTACTACCAAGTCTCAGGATATCTGAGTGTGCAAGGTAGGTAAAGCTTATCGGGGCCAAAACACCTACCACTAATGAGGAAGACACAAAGCAAAAGTAAAGGAAAAGGCCTCCGTCCAATGGGGAGAGAGGAGGCCTTTTGCGTGGAGCATTCGGATCCGGCTGGAGTTTGTCTCGTCAAAGGTCCGATGTACAACCGGTCTCCGTTAAGTCAGGAACCACTTCCACTCAGGAGAAATGTCCCTGCGCTATACTTCAACTTTCCACAATCCGTGAAGGTTACAGTATTCCCTTATTACGACCGGCTTGCCTGTTAGTTCGAACTCAGCAACAGGTTTGTCTTCAGGGCTTAGGAATTTCCTCTGTACGTTGCCGTTGTCTTCCTGGACCTCGATCCATTCTATGTAGTGCTCTTTGGTCATAGGATGCTCTACACTGCCCACTTTGACCGTCAGTTTTGAACCTTCCTGCTCAGCCACGGGAACGTGCTTTTCGGTGCCCTCGTTCTCTGAGGTTCTTTCTTCCATGAGCAGCATGGCCTGTCCGCAGCACACAAGTTTGCCCATTCCGGCGTGGATAACCACGACTATGTTGCCGCACAGATCACACTTGTAGACTTGATTAAGTTTGGCCATAAGGATTACCTCCGATCTCGTCTTGATTGGCGTTGAAAGAAGTAGTATCAGTACTTGTTCTTAATTAATAACCTTTCTAATCATATATTCGCATGAAATAAGGTCAGACTCAAGGGGGGTGTGATGTTCAACCATGTAAAATCTACACAATGACAGCTCGCTTAAGGTGCCCTGCTACCCACTCCTACACACCGTCCCTGGAAATCCCCGTACCCCCGGATATCCGCAAAAACCTTGAACCTCCCCCCTGTTATCACGTATAGAGAATACAGAGAAAGGAAGTCTAGCATGAGACCCGGACAGCGTATTCTCTTGGTGGAAGACGACAAAAGCATAGCACTTGGACTGGCTTATGCCTTGGAACATGAAGGCTACAGGGTTAAGGTATGCCATGACAAGGCGTCGGCATTGAACGAAATCCAGGCCAACGAGTTCGACCTGGCGATTCTCGATATCACTCTACCCGACGGCAACGGCTACGACCTTTGCCGCACCCTGAGGGGGTCATCTGATATCCCGGTGATCTTCCTCACCGTGTTGGATGACGAGGCAAACGTTGTGGCCGGGCTTGACATGGGGGCTGATGATTACATCACAAAGCCCTTTAGATTGAGGGAAGTGCTATCCAGAGTGCGTTCCGTGCTCCGGCGCGCAGGCAGCGCAAGCCGGGATCACGACACGATCACCATCGGCAACCTCACCATCTACACAAAACAAGCCCGGGTGCTCAAGAACGGCAAGGAAATCGCCCTCACCGCCCTGGAATACAGGCTTTTGCTCATTCTCGCTCAAAACAAGGGACACCTCCTTACCAGGAACAGGATTCTTGAAGAAATCTGGGACATAAGCGGTGAGTTCGTAAACGATAATACCCTCACGGTGTACATTAAGCGCCTGAGGGAAAAAATCGAAGACGACCCGCAAAACCCTGCTTTGATTAAGACAGTGCGCGGGCTGGGCTACAGGATGGGTTAACATGTCAATCATGCGCAACAAAGAACTCAAGCAGCTGTTTTGGGCTATGTGCTCAATCACAGCCGGAGCCACCATAGCAGCCTTGTTTATCTCCAAGGAGGCCGGTGCACTTGTGGCCATTACATGCATTGTCCTGAGCACAGTGTTTCTCGTGTTCACCCGGAGCAGGTACCGCCATATCGCGATGCTCAACGACTACCTAAGGCGCATCAACAGCGGTGAGTATTTCCTGGACCTTCCCTCCTACGATGAAGGGGAGCTCTCCATCTTAAGAAGCGAACTTTACAAGATCACCGTATTCCTCAGGGAGCAAAACAGGCTCCTTCGCCAAGACCGGCTGCGCTTGGCAGAAGCCCTTTCGGACATATCCCATCAGTTCAAGACGCCGCTCACATCCATGTCTGTGATGGCCGAGTTGCTTTCCGATGACCGCCTTGACTCGGACGCCCGGAGGGAATTCAGCTCCCGGCTCCGCGCCCAGATTAGCCGGCTTACCTGGCTCACAGACACACTGCTTAAGCTGTCCAGGCTGGACGCAGGGGCGGTAAAGTTCAATACGCGTCAAGTTCCGCTAAGAGACCTTCTTGACAAAGCATGCAGCCCCCTGGCCATCCCC
>LFST01000057.1 GCA_001513185.1 Candidatus Fermentithermobacillaceae bacterium DTU015 | reverse complement strand
AAATATTGTGCTCTATTATACTCATGACAGCAATATTATGCAACTGTCTATGCTCTTTGTGTGCTAACTGTTACCTTTTGTAGCCTTTCCGGCTGCCTTTTCAGGCTTATACCCAGCAAACACACTGTAGACCACAGGTACAAGTACCAGGGTCAGCAGGGTGCCTGCGGCGAGCCCGCCCATGAGGGACAGAGCCATGGGGGCTGCAAGTTCGGCGCCTTCGCCCCACCCCAGGGCCATGGGCACCAGCCCCAGAATGGTGGTGAGGCTGGTCATAAGCACCGGGCGCAGCCGCTTTGTCGCCCCGTCGCAGATTGCTTCTCTTAGGGGCACTCCGGCATCCCGTTGTTGGTTAATGAAGTCTACCATTACTATCCCATTGTTGACTATTACCCCGGCGAGCACTATCACGCCCATAAACGCTGTGATCCCAAAGGCATGCCTGGAGAAGTACAGCGCAGCTACCACACCGATAGCCCCAAGTGGCATTGTGAGCAGGACCACAAACGGTGTCGCCAGGGATTCAAACGAAGCAGCCATGACCATGTACACCAGGATCACTGCAAGTACGAATGCCAGCTTGAGGGCTTCAAAGCTTTCGTCCATTATCTGAGACATCCCGCCGATTTCAACTGCATATCCCTGGGGGATGTCAACACTGGATATCAGATCTGACACTTCGCCGGTCACAGAACCCAAGTCCCTATTGGAATACTGGGCCCGGATGCTCGCGCTCAATCTTTGGTCAATGCGGTATACGGATATGGGGCCTTCGCCGGGCACGATTTGTGCGATCTCCTTCAAAGGTACAGTGCCTGAGTGTCCTGCAAGCAGCAGCGAACCGATGTCTTCGATCGTCTTCACAGAGTCCTTATGGTACCTCACCACTACGTCAAAGGTAGTACCGTCTTTTTCGAGCCTTGTCACGGTTTGGCCCCTTATTGCACGGGATACCGCGCTCGCCACTTGTGCAGGGGTAAGCCCATGGGCGATAGCCTTCTGCCTGTCTACAACTAGGTGCAGTTCAGGTTTCCTTTCGGTAAGAGTTGAAGATACGCGTTTTATACCTTGGACCCCTTTGAGTTTCTCCACTAATATGTCGTTAAGCCTTGCTACTTCCCGGATGTCGGGCCCCGATACTGACACCTCCACTGAACCTTCCATGCCACCGGCCAGCATGGACAGGGTTGACTGGAGGTTAAATGCAACTTCAGCATCGCCCTTGATTTCGTTTACCTGTCGTTCCACATCTTCCATTACCAGTTGGGTAGACTTATCCTCCATCACTTCAGGTGTGACGGCCACTAAGATCTCGGCTGATGCATTATCCGAAAGCCTCATGAAGGTCAAGGTGTCGCCTTGCCCTATGGAGACACTGTACATTGCTACCGACTCATGCCGTTCGAGTATATCTTCGATCTTGGATACGATCTCATCTGTGCTCTCCAATGGTAAACCTTCAGGCATAGATACTGATATTGAGAAGCTGCCCTCATCGGTGGTGGGGAGAAATTCAGTACCGATGTCCCTTGCCAGGTAATATGAACCGGCAATCAGGGCGGCTACAACAGCGAAAACAAGTATCCTGTTATCCAGGGACCACTCAACCAACCGCCTGTAACCGCCGGTGTATCTGGCCTGCCGGGTGTCTGGCGTCCGGCTGCCTAAGGCAGCTCCCAGTTTGCGCGAAAACCATTTAGATGCCAGCATTGGCACCACTGTCAAGGCTACCATAAGAGATGCCAGCAGCGACAAAGTCACCGTCCACGCCAGTTCTTTGAAAATAATCCCGCTTATCCCGCCTACAAACACTACAGGCAGGAATACAACGATGGTGGTAAGTGTCGACGCTGTTATGGCAGTGGCCACTTGCTTAGCTCCGTCTAATGAGGCCTGTTTTGGGCTCTTGCCTTCTTCAATGTGCCTGTAGATGTTTTCAATGACCACGATGGAGTTATCTACAAGCATCCCGACTCCCAGGGTGAGCCCGCCAAGGGTCATCACGTTCAAAGTCAGGTTACCGAAATACATGAGCACGAAAGTTGCAACGATAGAGAAGGGGATGCTAACTGCTATCACCAAGGTGGTGCGGATATCTCTCAAGAATACAAGCAGTATCAAGATGGCAAGGGCGGCTCCTTGAAGCAGGTTTTCCGATACAGAATTAATGGCCAGTTCAATAAATTCGGCCTGGTCGAAGCTGATGAGCGTGCTGAGGCCTGAGATTTCCGACTCGAGGTTTTTCAATTCGGCTCTTAAAGCCCGGGCGACCGTTACCGTGTTGGCACTGCCTTCTTTCTTGATCATAAGGGTGACGCTAGGGTCCCCGTTTATCCTGGTTATGGACGTGGCCTCTGCCAGAGTCTCCTTGACGCTAGCCAGGTCTTTTAGAGTTACGGGCACCATGGCGACGGGAAGAGAGGGAGCCTGGGCAAGTCCTGCCGGATGAGAAGCCATGTCCGGATTTGTGCTTAAGCTGTTTCTGCCGGAACGGAGCTGGCCTAACAAGGTAGACGGAGCATATCCTACTACAAGGTCTTCGAGGTCTTCGACTGATCTGAACTTGCCTTCCAGCCTTAAGTCCAGATGGAATTGATTTTCCTCCAGCTTACCTAAGGGATAGTTGAGGTTTGACGCGGCTATCAGCGCAGCTATGGAGTCTTGGGTAAGCCCCAGAGCTGACATCTTATCAGGGTCAAGGCTGACTTCCACATGCCTGGTGAGGCCCCCAAGCACTTCTACAGCTGCAACTCCTTCCACGCCCTCCAGCCGGGGTTTGAGCACTTCATTTGCCAGTTCAGTGAGTTCACCCGGTGCTGAGTCTCTCAAGTGAGTCACCGCCACTTGCATCACAGGCAACATTGTTGGGTCAAATTTCATGACCGTAGGTCTTGACGCATCTTCAGGCAATGGTACTAACTCGAGTTTCTGGGTTATGTCATTTCTAGCCTCAACCATGTCCTGGCCCCAGTCGAAGGTGAGCACGATGATGGATACGCCCTCTTGAGAAATGGACATGATGTCCTTTATGCCGGACGTGGTGACTGCTGCCGTTTCCAAGGGTACCGTAACCAGATCGGCTACTTCAGTAGCAGAAGCTCCTGGAAACGTAGTTACAATTGCGGCTACAGGCGGGGTGATTTCCGGCAAGAGGTCCATCTGGAGATTTGCGTAAGACACCACCCCTAACAATACCACTATCAACATGAGCATAAGTACGGCTACAGGCCGCCTTATGGACACTTCAGAAAGGTGCATTCCATCTACCTCCCGGTCTACGCTCTAGAATTTCTGGGAAAAATGAGACATTGAACATCTGTGCAAATGCTGCTTAAGCTGGTGCGATACTTCCGGCCAGTTTCTCAAGGATTGCCACGATCCCTGAGAGTTCAGAATCGGACAGCCCTTCCAACATACGTTCAGCTGCGGCCCTTCTTAGCGCTTCCAATTCTTCAAGTACCCGTGCTCCTTTTTCCGTAATGGAAACGAGTACCACCCGTCTGTCAGCTTCATCCCGCTTCCGTAGGATTAGTTCCTTGTCTGCCAGCTTATCCGTGAGGAAGGTAACTGCACTTGCGGTTATCTGCATCTTACGGGCAATCTGAGACACCCGTGAAGGCCCGGTCTGCGCAAGCATCCGGAGTACAAGGAACTCTGATACAGACATGGTTCCCTCAATAGCTTGGGCCACTTCCCGGCTGAACTTGCCGGCTATGAGATGTATCAAGCGGTCAATCCTGTCGATAAGGGTCTTTCGGTTCAATTTGCCACCCCCACGGGGAATATTTTGCGCCAAAACACTAGGTTTATTTCATCGCCTAAAATATTAAATGACTGCAATATTGTCAGGAGTATAAGGCTAAGGGGAAAAAGTGTCAAGGAGCCTAATGTCAAATAAATCCCTGTTGCTTCTGCCGGGATAAATAAGATAAAACTAACAATTGAAGTGTCCCATTGAGTATCCCGTTGCCGGAAGGTTAAGGTGCAAGGTGTCTGAGGCAATATACATGGCTGGGGGCGAGGCAATTGATCAACATAATCCGCATAACACTGATAGGGATTCTGGCAGGTATTTTAGGTACAGGGGTCGGAGGGCTGTTGGTCCTGTTTGTTAATTTCGGTTCAGGTCCGGGTTTAAGTTTTCTGCTTGCAGCGTCAGGCGGGATAATGATTAGCATTTCCCTTATGGAACTCATTCCTGAAGCAGTAGAGGTTGGGAGTAAAGGCTGGGCGGCCCTGGGACTGCTCTTAGGGGTCATCATCCTGTTTGTCTTGGATATGGTACTTCCTCACACCCACAGTTCGTTGGTCCTGCGGGGCAAATCAGGCGTATATCACGGTGAAAGAACTGCCAAGTTGAGATCCGCGGGTATTTTGATAGGGCTTGGAATCGCCCTCCACAACCTACCGGAAGGTTTGGCAATTGGCGCAGCCTATGCTCACCAAGAGGCTTTGGGCTTTGGAGTGGCCTTGCTCATCGCTCTTCACAATATTCCTGAGGGAATGGCTATGGCGGTTCCTTTGAGGGCAGGGGAGATGAGCGCCGCAAATGTGATCTTATCCACTGGGCTAGCAGGATTACCTGTGGGGCTGGGCGCACTCGTCGGAGCCTGGTTCGGACAAGTGTCTCCGGCGGTCTTATCGGTTTGCCTGGGGTTTGCCGCAGGAGCCATGATGTACGTGGTAAGCGACGAGCTAATCCCAGAAGCCCACTTTTGCGCCCGTGGTGAATATCCTACAATTGGATTGGTGGCAGGCGTGGTGTTGGGGATATTGCTGATCTTGGTTTTGTGATGCCTAACGAAGGAGGGTCCGTGATGTTCGATGTCAGAGACGGCGATTGCCTGGTGGTTGTAGATGTGCAAAACGATTTTTGCCCTGGCGGGGCTTTGGGGGTAGCCGGAGGCGACCAGGTGGTACCTGTGCTCAACACATGGATTGAAGAATTCCATGAAAAGGGGTTGCCCGTTGTGTACACCCAGGACTGGCACCCCAAAGACCATATGTCTTTCGTGGAAAACGGCGGGATATGGCCGCCCCACTGTGTTCAAGACACTGAAGGAGCGGACTTCCATCCGGACTTGATAGTGCGTGGGGAAGTTTGCCGCAAAGGCTTCGAGAAAGATAAAGAAGCGTATTCAGGCTTTGACGGACGGGTCGGGCAACTTGACGGGCCTGCACTTGATGCATGGCTCAAGCAAAGAGGGGTTCAGCGGATTTTTGTGGGTGGCATTGCCACAGATTACTGTGTCAAAGCTACAGTGCTTGACGGGATAAGATACTGTTTTGAAGTCGTCGTGCTCAAAGATGCTGTACGTGCCGTAAACGTAAACCCGGATGATGGGGAAAAAGCCCTTGCTGAAATGGAAGAGGCCGGAGCGGTCATCAAGTAACAAGGTTGGTGCAACGGCAGCGAGTTACCAGTCAAGGGCCGGCCAGGATAAAGCTAGAAGATACCTGTAGGTGGAACTATGGTCACACTCTGATCTCTTTCCAGTGGCCTGCTTTAAATCTCCGTCTAAACAGGATACTTCTTACAAACAAGTCAGCCACCATGGCATACCAGGCGCCAGGCAGGTGAAATCCAAGGAGCCCGACGAACAGGTGTGAAAGCCCAACCCTTACGACCCACGCGCTGCCTCCGGTTATGAGCATAGTCCAGGTAGTGTCTCCGGCACCACGGAGGCTTCCTGCCAGTACACGGTTCATACCCATAATGGGTTGGGCAACAGCCACTATTCTTAGGACATGGGCACCAAGACCTACTACCTCAGGGTTGTCAGGAATGAATAATTCGACAACATAGGGTGCAGTGAGGAACAGCGCTACGCCCGCACAACCCATCAACGTAGATGCAATTTTCTGGCACTTCCATGCCGCTTCTTCCGCTTTTTCCGGATCCCCGTATCCCAGATACTGTCCGACAAGCGTAGTGGCTGAAACGCCGAAACTAAACCCCACGACCAGGGACAATGATTCGATCCGGATGGCTATTTGATGGGCGGCGTAGGCGTTGGTACCCAAGCCGGCTATAGCCCTGACATAGACCAGCTGGGCACCCCTTAAGGCAAGCCTTTCCCCGGAAGCGGGCAGCCCTATGGTCAAGACGCTTCTCAGCGTGTCCAGGTGGGGCCGGAAAGATCCTTTGTAGAAATCGCTTATCGGATTTGGCCGTGCTATGGTCAGGACCATCACCACTATCATGCCTACGAAATGGGCAGCCGCAGTGGCGAGCCCTGCACCTTGGGCTCCCATGGCGGGAAATCCCCAGTGTCCGCCAATTAGTGCATAGTTGCCGCACACGTTTATGATGTTGACAAGCATGCCTGACAACATAGGCAAACGGGTATTGCCCGCACCCCTCAGGCCGGCAGTGAAAGTCATAGTGAGGAACTCGAACAGTAAGGACAAGCCTTTCCACTGGGCGTAGGGGATTCCCTGCTCGATAACGTCCGGTTCAGCTCCCATCATCTGCAGGCTTGGCCCTGCAAGTGCACCGATCAGAAAAGCCGCTACCGTGCCGATGATTAATGCGACAAGCAGTGACTGCCTCAAGGTTTGCTGGGCCTTATCGTCTTCGCCCGCCCCGATACGGCGGGCTACAACTGAGGTGGTACCCACGCGGATAGCATCGAAAAACCCGGTGGCGATCATGGAAATCTGGTTTGAGAGGCCAACGGCCACTACGGCCTCAGCCCCAACCCGTCCGACCATTGCGATGTCGGCGGCATTGACAATGGCGTGGAGGATCCGTTCAGCCATAAGAGGCAGCGCAAGCGCCAAAATATTCTGCTCTATGGTTTGGTTTTCGAGATCAAGATACCTAGGACGGGCTCTTGCCCGTTCACGCAAGGACAGTTTTTCATCTGTAGAACTGTCAAGAGGAGTAGTGGCAGAATCTGTTTCGTTCAATGTGTCCACCTTTATTTCGAAGTCCAAAATAATCCTTTTATCATCATATAGGGATTTGGCTGGCTATGCAAGTGCACCTTCTGGTCCGAAGGAATTTCGGCTTCCGTAGCGAATGAGTATTCCACAAATCCAACCTGATGTGAACGCAACCCGTCTGACAATTCGTCTGAAAGGAGGGACTCCTACCTACAATGGCCAATGAAGCACCCGGCACTCCAAGGATAACATCGCCCGAGGAGTTTTTTGGGTTTAGGCTAGGTACCGACCGCAAGATAGCCCGGTGGGATAAGATCACCGAGTATTTCTACAAACTCGAGTCTGAATCAGACCGGATCAAAGTAATCGAGATGGGAAAATCCACAGAAGGCCACCCGTTCTTGCTGGTTATCATTTCAGCCCAAAATAACCTTGCCAGGCTTGAGCATTATAAAGCCATAAACGCCAAGATAGCGGATCCGAGAGGATTATCTGTTGAAGATGTGCGGGAGCTGGTAGAAGAAGGCAAGGCCATAGTCTGCCAAACCATGAGCCTTCATGCGACCGAGATCGGCGGCACCCAGATGGCTCCGGAATTGGCTTACGACCTGCTGTCTTGCGATTCCGAGACCACGCAACAGATCTTGGACAACGTCATCTTCCTTATGGTGCCGTGTTTCAACCCTGACGGTCAAATCATGGTCACCGATTGGTACTACAAGTACCTTGGCACCGAATTTGAAGGTACAATGCTCCCGTATTTGTACCACAAATATGCAGGTCACGATAACAACCGGGACGCTTTTGCGCTAAATTTGATTGAATCCAGATATGTAGCACAGATACTGTTCAGGGAGTGGCATCCCCACGCGTATCAAGATCACCACCATATGGGGAGTTATGGCGCCCGGCTCTACATAGCCCCTTATTGCGATGTGATCCGGCCTTACGCAGACCCCCTTGTATGGAGGGAGCTTTCTTGGTACGGAAGTCACATGGCATATTCCCTGGAAGAGGCCGGCAAGACCGGGATCCTAAATGGCGCCCAATTCCCTGGATGGGGGCATTTTGGGTTCCACTGGATCGCCAACCACCACAATATCGCAGGTATGCTTACAGAATCGGCATCGGCAAAACTCGCCACGCCGCTTTACATCCATCCCCACCAGCTCAAGGGCGCAAGCCCGAAAACCATGCCCGAGTACGAAGCTCAGACCAACTTCCCAAACCCGTGGCCCGGCGGCTGGTGGACATTGCGGGACATAGTGGAGCAGCAGAAAATAGCGGCATGGTCATTGCTGGAGATTTGCGCCAGGTTCAGGAAGAAGATCTTGTGGAATGCATACCTCAAAGCTTCCCGTCAGAGCAGGCGCGGGGCAAAGGGTTCTCCCAAAGCTTATGTAATCTCACGGGACCAGCACGACCCTCTGACTGCGCTCAAACTTGTAGACTTGCTGCTCGCCCAGGGTATTGAAGTGAAGCGGGCGGCCAAAGGTTTTGTGGCTGACGGAAAGGTGTACCCTGAAGGGTCCTTTGTAGTCTCGCTGGCACAGCCCAAGATGGGAGTGATCAGGAACCTTCTGGGCAGGACATTTTTCCCGGACAATTACTGGACCAGAAATCCCGACGGCTCACCCATAATGTACGATACCGCGACCGACACCATCGCGGAATTTATGGGGATTCACGTGGAGCCGGCGAATGTCCTTGATATCCCCGACGAACTCTTGGAAATCGTAGAGCATGTTGAGGCTGTGTTCCAGGAACCTGGTAAGGCTCCCGAGTGCATCTACTACCAAATCGAAGGATATGTGCTTGACCCAAGGCTCAACGATTCTTTCTGGGTCATAAATGGCCTGCTGTCCCAGGAAGACGGGGAGGATGTGGCGGTTTGGAGGTTTGAAGAGGCGCTGTGTTCCAAGGCACTTCCTAATTATCCTGATATGCCACCTGGCGCCTTCTACGTGCAACATACTACACAGATTGCTGCAAGACTGGCCGAATTGTGCAAGCAAAAAGGAGTTCCACTCCATCCCGTGCCCTATGTTGCCGACGTGCCCCGGTACAGGGTGAAGCGGCTGAGAGTCGGCATGTACCAGAGATACTGGGGCGGCAATATGGACGAGGGATGGAGCCGGCTTGTACTGGAGAATTTTGGCTTCCCGTATATCACCCTGAAGGATGACGATTTCAAGCAAGGTGATTTAGATCAAAAAGTGGATGTGATAATCCTGCCCAGCGATAAGCCTGAGCTCATACTTGGGCCTGAAGAAAACAAAACCAGGCTGGGGAGGATCGACGTAACCACAGTTCCGCCCGAATACCGCAGCGGCATAGGCAAGCAGGGGGCCCAAGCAATCGAAGAGTTTGTGATATCCGGCGGAAAGCTCATAGCTTTTGATGAATCGTGCAAGTTTGCCGTAAGTACATTGAAGCTTAAGCTGACCAACGTAGTAGAAGGGCTCACTCACGAAGACTACTTCTGTCATGGCTCAACTCTCAGGGTAAGGGCCGACATACACCATCCGGTGGCATATGGCATGCCCGATGAGTTCTACGCCCTGGTCTGGGGTGGGCAGGCTTTTGAAGTAAAGGATAGGTTTGATTCCCACAAATACACGGTGATAGCTGAGTATCCCGATAAGGACCTTCTGCAAAGCGGCTGGCTTATCGGAGAAAAGCTCATCGCCAAGAAGCCTTGTATTGTGGCCGTCAGATGCGGGGAAGGCGAAGCCGTTCTCTTTGGGTTCAGGCCCCTTTTCCGCGCTCAAACCCACGGGACGTTCAAACTGCTGTTTAATTGCCTGTTTGGCAGGGCTGATTCCTGACAGTAGTTTGGAGGATCGGACAACAGAGTCATAGAAAACCAAATTGTACGCAAATTGGCAAAGGAGGTAGGTATGAAGTGTTAGCAATCATCAACGGCAAAGTGCTGACCATCACAAACGGCACCATCGATGAAGGCGTAGTGCTGATAGAAAACGGCAAGATTAAGGCTGTGGGGAAAGACATCAGTGTGCCCGAGGGCGCGCAGGTTATCGATGCCAAGGGCAAGTACGTCACCCCAGGACTTATCGATGCCCACAGCCACCTGGCAGTGTTTGGGGAGCCTTCTGTATGGGCCAACGCCGACGGGAACGAGACCAGCGATCCCGTGACACCCCATCTCAGAGGGATTGACTCTTTGAACCCGGAAGACCCGGCGATCGCTGATGTGCTTACCGGCGGAGTTACAACTGTTTACACAGGCCCAGGAAGCGCCAACATAATTGGCGGTACAGGTTTCGCCATGAAACTTAAGGGCAAGACAGTGGATGAGATGGTCATACCCGGAACTGAGGGTATGAAGATGGCGCTTGGAGAAAACCCAAAGAGGGTTTACGGCGACATGCAAAAGCGGGCGCCCAAGACCCGTATGGCTAATGCCGCGGTGCTCCGGGAAGCCCTGGTAAAGGCCCAGAACTACATGAGGAAAGTGGAGAAGGCTAAGAAGAAGGAAGAAGCAGGCGAGAACGCCGACTATCCTGACAGGGATCTCAAGATGGAAGCTCTGGCCAGAGTACTCCGCCGGGAGATCAAGGCCAGGATCCATGCCCACAGGGCAGATGACATCATGACAGCCATCCGGATAGCTGAGGAGTTCGATCTGGACTACGTGATCGAGCACTGTACCGAAGGTTACAAGATCGTCGACGTGCTGGCAGAAAAGAAGGTCAGGGCTACCGTCGGTCCGCTTCTCATGAGCCGTTCCAAAATGGAACTTGTCGACGTATCCCTTGCCAACCCTGGTATCCTGGCCAAAGCCGGCGTGACCGTTGCCATACAGTGCGACACCAGCAAGAACACCCGCTGGCTGGCAAATCACGCAGGGATTGCAGTGCGTGAAGGCATGCCTGCAGACCTCGCCATGAAGGCTATTACCATCATTCCCGCCCAGATAATCGGCATAGATGACAGGGTTGGAAGCCTCGAGGCGGGCAAAGACGCCGACGTGGTGATTTGGAGCGGCCATCCGTTCCAGACCTTGTCCGCTGCTGAGAAGGTCTTCATCGAGGGCGAACTGGTTTACGAGAGGAAAGAGCCGGTACCGGTAGTGGAATTATGACCTACCGGCAGGTTCCCTTCCGGAACCTGGAACCTGGATGGGAAGGATACCCGGAGGACGAAATACAGGACGGAATATAAGGGAGGAGGCCGTGGCCAACGGCCTCTTTTCCCTTTCTTCACTTCCCCAGAGGCGGATCCACCGCAAGTCTCTCTATCTCAGGAAACTGGAGAAGATTTGCCTGGAACACATTTCAGTCATGGACAACATCAGAAGAAGACAGTTAAGCTGACAAGGATATGAAATGGCCTGGAGGAACCTAAGGTAAGGATGTTGCAGTCAGAGAGATACTCTTTCTGCATGATATACTGACGCAGGTTGGGTGGATCGCCTCACGACTACCTATGCCAGTCAAGAAAGGGTCTTAGTGCTATGAAGATTCTATTAGTAGATGACGACAGAACTTTGGTCAAGGCAATCCGGCGGAGTTTCGAAAGCCTTGGATATGAAGTAGTGGTATGCTACGAGGGAGGGCCCGTCTTGGACGTGATTGAGCAGGAGAAACCTGATATTGTTATCCTTGATATTATGCTTCCCGGAAAAGACGGCCTTACAGTGCTAAAGGAAATACGGGAGAAGTTTCCGGGCCTTCCTGTGATAATGCTCACCGCCAGGTCAGAGGATATTGATATCGTAGTGGGGCTTGAGATGGGAGCCGACGATTACGTATCCAAGCCTTTCAGTATGAGGGAACTCGAAGCTAGGATTAAGGCGGTGTCCAGGCGGGTCTCTGTGAGCCTTGCGCCGAAGAATCAGCTTAGGCACAAGGATATCCTCGTAGACCTCAACCAGAGGCGGGTGTGGAAAAACAAGATGGAACTTGACCTCACCCCGAAGGAATTCGATTTGCTGGTTGTCTTCTTGAAGCATCCTGGGATGGTGTTTACCCGTGAGCGGCTGCTACAAATGGTTTGGGGATATGATTTTCTGGGAAGCTCCAGGGCGGTGGACATTCAAGTCTCCAGGTTGCGGGAAAAAATCGAAGACGATCCCAGGTACCCCAAGATCATACTCACCAAGAGAGGAGTAGGATACTACTGTGAGTGAGGGCCATCCCCTGCGGCGCCGTAAGATGTTGGGAGTCAGGTGGCACTTAGGTTTGTCATACCTCCTGGTCATTTGGGTGATCCTTGGGGTGCTGCTGCTATTTATGTCAAACCTGCTGGAAACCTCAATAATAGGAGCCAGGCGGGCTTCATTGTATGCTCAAGCACACCTGATCGCATCGGCCATTCGTGCCAGAGGAGGACCCTTCGAAGCACGGATCGCCACTATTGGCGGCGTTCCCCCTCAGGGGAGGGTGTTGGTACTAGACGGCGAAGGACGGGTGCTTGACGACTCGGCGTCCGACCCGCTTATGGCGCTTAAGAAGCTCGGTTTTGACGAGGTAAAGGCGGCTTTATCCGGCAGGGAGGGAGCAAACACCTATTACCTCCCTGACGGAAGCTTTGTGATGTATGTCGCGGTTCCGGCGGATTGGGATGGCAGTGGCGGGGCTGTGTTTATCGCCCAGGACCTAAGAGACATCGTTAATCAGTATAGGAGTATCATGAACATGGTAGTGTGGGGTGGGGGTATTGCCTCGGTGGTTGCCCTGGCGTTTGCGTGGCATCTTTCAAAAACGATTTCAGACCCCTTGTCAGACCTCTCAAGAGCGGCGAGGATGATGGCTTCAGGCCGCCTGGATTCCAGGGTGTCGCCTAAAGGGCCCTTGGAAACACGGGAGCTGGGTGCTTCCTTCAATTACATGGCGCAAGCGATTGAGGCCACCATGGAGAGGCAAGAACAATTTCTTATGGCTGCCGCCCATGAGCTCAGGGCGCCGCTTGCGTCAATGCGGGCCTTGGTCGAATCCATGGAGATATCCCCTCCTGAACCTGATGAACTGCCTGAACTGATCGACGATATCCACACTGAGATCTTGGATTTGCAGCAGACCGCGGAGAGCATCCTATCGCTGCTCCGTGCCGGAAGCGGAAGTGCTCCGTCTAGGCCGCAGCAGGTCAACCCTGCTAAGATAGTCGAAGATCTAATCAAGTCGCGGGCAGCTACCATCAGCCAGCGAAATCTTGAAATTTTACAGCGATATCCAACAGCCGGCGAAGTACCCATAGATCCGTTGTTATTCCGGCTCATCGTGGGTAACCTGCTGGACAATGCCATAAAGTTTACGCCTCCTGGGGGAACTGTGGCCGTGGCCTTGGAAAATTGCAACAAAATGGTGCTTAAGGTTTCAGACAACGGACCGGGTATACCGCCTGAGCATCTGGACAAGATCTTTGACCGGTTTTATCGCGTAGATCCTGCCAGGCAAAAAGTCACCGGCGGAGCCGGCCTGGGGCTGGCAATAGTTAAGGAGGCCTGCGAAAAAACAGCCGGCGTGATACATGTTGAGACCTCTCCAGGAGAGGGGACAGTTTTCACCGTGGAATGGCACAATATCCG
>LFST01000016.1:408-1010 GCA_001513185.1 Candidatus Fermentithermobacillaceae bacterium DTU015 | reverse complement strand
GGATTCACCGTGGAAGCGGTTATCCCCGAGTTCATCTTCCCCGATTCCCAGAACGAAGGATATGCCACTATGAAGTACATCCCCGGATGGTGGTCCTCGGAAGTCAAGGTGCAGGATATAGCGGTAATCTTGCCTGGTGGCGCAGAGAAAGACGAAATAAAGACAGGCACCAGGGAATGGGATGGAATCGCCCAAACCGAATCAGGGGCGTATGTGATTACCTGGCACTTTGAGAACCTCGGTCCCAACGAAAAGGTTTCGATTAATGTAGGATTTCCCGGCAAGTACGTTGCCCTTCCCGCAAAGCAGGAGCCAGGGCCACTGATTCCTTCCGAAGAAGGCCCCTTCGTAAGAGTACCCCGCTTTGGTCACTCTGACGGCCTTTGGATAGGCATCGCTTTTGCCGGACTAGCGGTCGCTTTTCTGATTTCAACCGCGATAGCCGTCAGCCGTCGTGAAGAGTACATGCCCCCAAGCATAAGCATGGAAGGTATCGGCGTCAACGAAACCCTGTCACCGGTGGAAGTATCGGTGCTCTTGAAGCAGCCTCCGGAGAAAACCATGACCTTGCTGCTCTTCTCCCTTATCAAGAAAGGAAAAGT
>LFST01000016.1:0-293 GCA_001513185.1 Candidatus Fermentithermobacillaceae bacterium DTU015 | reverse complement strand
AGCTCGTGGGTGTGTTCCGTTATCTGGCCACTTCAGTAAACGAGAAGATGAAACCGTACTGCAGGAAAGACACGGAAGAATTCTACCGCGGACATATAGCCAGACTTTGGGCTGAGGTCAAGCAAGCCGACACTCCCGAATTGAAGCTTGAAACCCTGGATAAGAACCTGCTGTGGCTTATCCAGGACGAAGAACGGTTCAAGGCAGCGGAAGACATGTTCGAAGCCGCATACAAAGGAGCCTCTTGGTATCCGAGCTGGTGGCTCTTAGGCTTCCCGTACCTGCGAGCATAT
>LFST01000011.1:65735-69098 GCA_001513185.1 Candidatus Fermentithermobacillaceae bacterium DTU015 | reverse complement strand
AGGTTGTTTCCGCAAGGGTACTCCTGCAGCGGGGGCAAGGTTATGGAGGCTATGGAGGCTATAGGCACAACAGCGCACCTGGTCTGTTTGGGGCGGGTTGAGGAAATAAGAAAGCCCCACCTTACGGTGAGGCTTTCTAAATCAACTTCCGGCAGCGACCTACTCTCCCAGGCCGTCCCCAGCCTAGTACCATCGGCGCTGGAGGGCTTAACTTCCGTGTTCGGGATGGGAACGGGTGTGGCCCCTCCGCTATGACCACCGGAAACCTGTCTTCTTATGGCCTTTGACTTAAGAGAGGTCCGCGAAACTAACTTAAGCGCGAGAGTCGAGGCCTCGACCTATTAGTACCGGTCAGCTAAACGCGTTACCGCGCTTACACCCCCGGCCTATCTACCAGGTAGTCTCCCTGGGGTCTTACCGGACTAACTCCGTGGGAAACCTCATCTTGGGGTGGGCTTGGCGCTTAGATGCTTTCAGCGCTTATCCACTCCGCACATGGCTACCCAGCTTATGCCCCTGGCGGAACAACTGGTACACCAGAGGTGCGTCCATCCAGGTCCTCTCGTATTGTGGATGGCTCCCCTCAAGTTTCCTACGCCTGCGACGGATAGGGACCGAACTGTCTCACGACGTTCTGAACCCAGCTCACGTACCGCTTTAATCGGCGAACAGCCGAACCCTTGGGACCTGCTCCGGCCCCAGGATGCGATGAGCCGACATCGAGGTGCCAAACCTCCCCGTCGATGTGGACTCTTGGGGGAGATCAGCCTGTTATCCCCGGGGTAACTTTTATCCGTTAATTGATGGCCCTTCCACTCGGAACCACCAGGTCACTAAGCCCGACTTTCGTCCCTGCTCGAGATGTCTCTCTCACAGTCAAGCTCCCTTGTGCCTTTGCACTCCACACGCGATTTCCAACCGCGTTGAGGGAACCTTTGGGCGCCTCCGTTACCTTTTAGGAGGCGACCGCCCCAGTCAAACTGCCCACCTGACACCGTCCCCGGACCCGTCTCGGGCCCTAGGTTAGAATTCCGTTACTCCAAGGGTGGTATTCCAAGGTTGGCTCCCTACCCCCTGACGAGGGTAGTTCCCTGCCTCCCACCTATCCTCTACATGAAGCAACAAAATTCTATATCAGGCTGCAGTAAAGCTCCACGGGGTCTTTCCGTCCTGTCGCAGGTAACCTGCATCTTCACAGGTACTACAATTTCACCGGGTCCCTCGTCGAGACAGCGCCCAAGTCGTTACGCCATTCGTGCGGGTCGGAATTTACCCGACTAGGAATTTCGCTACCTTAGGACCGTTATAGTTACGGCCGCCGTTCACCGGGGCTTCGGTTCAGAGCTTCGCTTGCGCTAACCCGTCCCCTTAACCTTCCGGCACTGGGCAGGCGTCAGCCCCTATACTTCGCCTTTCGGCTTTGCAGAGACCTGTGTTTTTGGTAAACAGTCGCTTGGGCCGTTTCTCTGCGGCCTCCTCGCGGAGGCACCCCTTCTCCCAAAGTTACGGGGTCATTTTGCCGAGTTCCTTAACGAGGGTTATCCCGCGCGCCTTAGGATTCTCTCCCCGCCTACCTGTGTCGGTTTGCGGTACGGGCGCCACATAGATTGCATCCCGAAGATGCGCTAGAGGTTTTTCTCGGCAGTATGGGACAGGCCTGCTTCGGTACTTTACTTTCCCTCGCATTCACCCTTCAGAACTCCCCCACGGATTTGCCTGCGGGGGCTTCCTACAGGTTTAGACCGGGTCTACCAACGCCCGGCCAGACCCTCCGACCTGCGTCACCCCTTCGCTCTATGCGGCGGTACCGGAATATCAACCGGTTGTCCATCGCCTACGCCTTTCGGCCTCGGCTTAGGTCCCGACTAACCCTGAGCGGACGAGCCTTGCCCAGGAAACCTTAGGCTTTCGGCGGACAGGATTCTCACCTGTCTTTTCGCTACTCATACCGGCATTCTCACTTCCGCACCCTCCACCAGTCCTTTCGGTCTGACTTCTGCAGGTGCAGAACGCTCCCCTACCAATTGGCCATCGGCCAATTCCGCGCCTTCGGTGACAGGCTTAAGCCCCGTGTATTTTCGGTGCAGAATCCCTCGGCCAGTGAGCTATTACGCACTCTTTAAATGATGGCTGCTTCTAAGCCAACATCCTGGCTGTTTTGGGAATCCCACTTCCTTTACCACTTAGCCTGTACTTAGGGACCTTAGACGGCGGTCTGGGCTCTTTCCCTCTCGACTACGAACCTTAGAGCCCGCAGTCTGACTCCCGGAGATGGTAACGGTGGCATTCGGAGTTTGAATGGGTTCGGTAACCTTGTAGGGCCCCTAGCCCAATCAGTGCTCTACCTCCACCGCCCTTACTCCGAGGCTAGCCCTAAAGCTATTTCGGGGAGAACCAGCTATCTCCGAGTTCGATTGGCTTTTCACCCCTATCCACAGCTCATCCCATGCTTTTTCACAGCAACGGGTTCGGGCCTCCACGTGGCTTTACCCACGCTTCACCCTGGCCATGGATAGCTCACCCGGTTTCGGGTCTATGGCCTGCAACTTAACGCGCTGTTCGCACTCGGTTTCCCTCCGGCTCCGGGACTTAGTCCCTTAACCTCGCTGCAGACCATAACTCGCCGGTTCATTCTGCAAAAGGCACGCTCTCAGCCTGGACTTGCCATAGGCCTCGAACTGCTTGTAGGCACACGGTTTCAGGTTCTATTTCACTCCCCTAACAGGGGTTCTTTTCACCTTTCCCTCACGGTACTAGTTCACTATCGGTCGCCAGGGAGTATTTAGCCTTAGGAGGTGGACCTCCCAGATTCCCACAGGGTTAGCGTGCCCCGTGGTACTCGGGTACCTTCTCAGGAAGTTCACAACTTTTCGCCTACAGGACTGTTACCTCCTATGGTGTGCCTTTCCAGACAACTTCGGCTAAGTCGTGAATTTCTAACTCCCCCGGAGTTCTGCCGCACTCCGTAGAGAAGGCCCCACTACCCTCTGGCGGCAACGCCGGCAGGCTATCACACCGCCAAAGTTTAGGCTCTTCCCCGTTCGCTCGCCACTACTTAGGGAATCGCGTTTGCTTTCTTTTCCTGAGGGTACTTAGATGTTTCAGTTCCCCTCGTTCCCCCGCCTGCCCTATGTGTTCAGACAGGCGTGACATGGTCTTCCCATGCCAGGTTTCCCCATTCGGAAATCCACGGATCAAGGCCTGCTTGCGGCTCCCCGTGGCTTATCGCAGCTTGCCACGTCCTTCATCGTCTCCTGGCGCCTAGGCATCCACCATGTGCCCTTACTACCTCGACTCTCGCGGCTTAAGTTAGTCCCGCGACTTAGAGTAGCTTTCTATCCTAACGCGCTTAGTAGTACGCTC
>LFST01000011.1:0-65687 GCA_001513185.1 Candidatus Fermentithermobacillaceae bacterium DTU015 | reverse complement strand
CAGTCCCTCAAAACCGAACAGCGTAGAGCCCTGTTAAGGTCTCCTTAGAAAGGAGGTGATCCAGCCGCACCTTCCGATACGGCTACCTTGTTACGACTTAGCCCCAGTCACCAGCCCCACCTTCGGCAGCTCCCTCCCCTTACGGGGTTGGGTCACTGACTTCGGGTGTTGCCAGCTCCCATGGCTTGACGGGCGGTGTGTACAAGGCCCGGGAACGTATTCACCGCGACGTAGCTGATTCGCGATTACTAGCAATTCCGTGTTCACGCAGGCGAGTTGCAGCCTGCGATCCCAACTGGGGCCGGCTTTAAGGGATTCGCTCCGGATCGCTCCTTCGCAGCCCGTTGTACCGGCCATTGTAGCGCGTGTGTAGCCCAGGGCATAAGGGCCATGATGATTTGACGTCATCCCCACCTTCCTCCGGATCGTCTCCGGCAGTCTCCAGTGAGTCCCCGGCATTACCCGCTGGCAACACTGGATAGGGGTTGCGCTCGTTGCGGGACTTAACCCAACATCTCACGACACGAGCTGACGACAACCATGCAACACCTGTCATGGCGTCCGTATTGCTACGGAAGACCGTGTTTCCACGGCTGGCACCATGATGTCAAGCCCTGGTAAGGTTCTTCGCGTTGCGTCGAATTAAACCACACGCTCCACTGCTTGTGCGGGCCCCCGTCAATTCCTTTGAGTTTTAGCCTTGCGGCCGTACTCCCCAGGCGGAGTGCTTATTGTGTTAACTCCGGCACGGAGGATTGTTGCCCCCCACACCTAGCACTCATCGTTTACGGCTGGGACTACCAGGGTATCTAATCCTGTTTGCTCCCCCAGCTTTCGCGCCTCAGCGTCAGGTACAGTCCAGGAAGCCGCCTTCGCCACTGGTGTTCCTCCCGATATCTACGCATTTCACCGCTACACCGGGAATTCCACTTCCCTCTCCTGCCCTCTAGTCTGCCAGTTTCAAGCGCAGTCCCAGGGTTGAGCCCTGGAATTTCACACCTGACTTAACAGACCGCCTACTCGCCCTTTACGCCCAGTAAATCCGGACAACGCTCGCCCCCTACGTATTACCGCGGCTGCTGGCACGTAGTTAGCAGGGGCTTCCTCTTGGGGTACCGTCACTTGCTTCTTCCCCCATGACAGAGGTTTACGACCCGAAGGCCTTCTTCCCTCACGCGGCGTCGCTGGGTCAGGCTTTCGCCCATTGCCCAAGATTCCCAACTGCTGCCTCCCGTAGGAGTCTGGGCCGTGTCTCAGTCCCAGTGTGGCCGACCATCCTCTCAGACCGGCTACCCGTCGTCGCCTTGGTGAGCCGTTACCTCACCAACTAGCTGATGGGACGCGGGCCCATCCAAAAGCGGGTTTCCCCTTTCTTCGGAGTACCATGCGGTACCCCGACATTATCCGGTATTAGCGGCCCTTTCGAGCCGTTATCCCGGTCTTCTGGGTAGGTTGCCCACGTGTTACTCACCCGTTCGCCGCTAGGAACTTATAAAAGCTTGCGCTTTTAAAAGTTCCCCGCTCGACTTGCATGTTTGAGGCACGCCGCCAGCGTTCGTCCTGAGCCAGGATCAAACTCTCCGTCACACCTTGTCCTTAAACTCAAAGGCTTCTACGCTGTTCAGTTTTCAAAGACCGACATGCGTCAGTTCACTTTTCTTGCCCCGCCTCTCGGGGGGCGCAAGGAGTAATATAGCATCCTTCTGAGCTTAAATCAATACCTTTTCGCAACTTTTTGCGGTTTTTTGCTGCCCACTTCCGCAAAACCGGCAGTTTATCACTGTTTTGGCCTCATCATCGGGAACAAGATGACATCCCTTATCGATGTTGCCCCGGTTAAAAGCATTACCAATCTGTCGATTCCTATTCCGAGCCCGCCTGCAGGAGGCATCCCGTACTCGAGGGCGACGATGAAGTCTTCGTCAAACACGTGAGCCTCTTCATCTCCCATTGCCTTTGCCTTAGCTTGCTGCAAAAACCGTTGCCTCTGATCTATGGGATCGTTTAGCTCAGAAAACGCATTCCCGATTTCCTTACCTGCAACGAACACTTCGAACCTATAGGTCAGACCCGGTTGGTGAGGTATCCTCTTTGCCAGCGGAGATATCTCCACAGGGTAGTCAAGCAAGAATGTGGGTTGTACCAGCTTGGGCTCAACCTTTTCATCCATTATCTTGTCAATCACATTAGCCTTGGTCGGAGGCTTATCCATCTTAAGCCCGAGTCGGTCAGCTACTAACTTGGCATCTTCGTCGTCTTTGAGTTCTTCGTACCGGATACCGGCCCATCTTTCGATGGCATCCCAGACCCTGATCCTTTGCCACGGGGGTGTAAAGTCGATCTCATGTCCATCATATGAAACCTTAGGCGTCCCAAGTACCTCCATGGCACACTTGTAGATCAAGTCCTCGGCCAGATCCATCATGCTCTCGTAGTCGCCGTAGGCCTGGTACACTTCAAGCATGGTGAATTCCGGATTGTGCCTGGTACTTATGCCTTCATTCCTGAAGTTCTTGCCTATCTCGTACACCCGCTCCAAGCCGCCTACAAGCAGCCGCTTCAAGTAGAGTTCCACGGCAATCCTCAGATACACGTCAATATCGAGGGCGTTGTGGTGGGTAATAAACGGCCGTGCGTTGGCGCCACCGGCTATGGTCTGCAGCACAGGTGTTTCAACTTCAAGATAGCCCCGTTCATCTAGATAGCGCCGGATGAACGACACGATCCGGCTGCGCTTTACGAACACGTCTTGAACCTCTGGGTTGACTATTAGATCTAGGTACCTCTGCCTGTAGCGCAGATCGACATCTGTAAGCCCGTGCCATTTTTCCGGCAACGGCCGCAACGCCTTGCACAGGATAACCCACTCTTCCACCTCAACGGTAGGTTCGCCCTTCTTGGTGCGGAACACCTTACCTTTAACGCCGATGATGTCGCCAATGTCCAGCAAGTCGACAAACCGGCGGTAGTTTTCGTCACCCAGGATGTCCCTGCGTGCATAAATCTGAACACGGCCGGTGCGATCCTTTATATCTGCAAAGGACGATTTGCCGTGGCTTCTGAACGCCATGATCCTACCGGCAATGCTCACTTCCTGGCCGGCCATATCATCGCAATTGGTCCTGATAGTTTCAGCGTTGCTGGTAAGCTCGTACGGCCCTCCGAAAGGATCCATTCCACACTGCCGGATAAGGTCGAGTTTGGCTGTGCGCCGGTTTATCTCCTCTGTGGGCCTTGAATCATCATGTACCCGTCCATTACTGCAATCCACACTTCATCCCCCTGACATAACGAACTAACTGCTTGTCAAAAAAATTAAAACCAAAAGGCGCCACAGGGCTTCTTGGTCAAGATCAGTGGTCTATTGAGACGATCTCGTACTGGAACGTACCTGCAGGAACCGTAACGGTAACCACCGTTCCGGGCTTTTGGCCCAAAACCGCCTTCCCCACAGGAGACTCATTTGAAATACGTTGCCTGCCCGGATCAGCCTCCTGTGAACCGACTATGGTATATTGGTGAATCGCGCCAGTCTTGACGTCTTTAAGGGTAACGGTCGATCCTATACAAACTACATCTGAATTATGATTAGAGCTGGGTGTGATTACCGCATGCCTTAGTATGTTCTCGAGTTTGAAGATGCGCGCTTCCACAAATGCTTGTTCCTTCTTAGCGTCCTCGTATTCGGCGTTTTCTGAGAGGTCCCCAAATGCTCTGGCAGCTTTTATCCTTTCGGCCACTTCTCTTCTTCTGACAAGCTTAAGGTGACTCAACTCAGCTTCAAAAGCTTTTTTCCCTTCAGGAGAAAGTATTATCTCGCGATCAGCCATCCTCCTGCATCTCCTGCCTTTCATGAAACTTATCAACACACTGCCTGAGCATGACCTGCTTAAACTCATATCAGTGTATGTCCCGGTAATTTCATCTATGCTCATAGACAAACAAAGACCGGCTACCAGTGGTTGGAAGCCCAATGGTCACGTGAAATTATAGTGCAAGCTTCGGATGAGAGTCAACACACATATGGCTCCCCTGCCGGCTAGCTGTTAGTATCGTTAAGCAGAGCGTTTCTATTCACCATGGCGATTTCCTCTTGGGTGACCGGCCTTTCGAAGCTCCTGAGCCCCGCGACCTCAAACCCGTGCTTCTTTGCCAACCTGGCTATCCCGCTTACCTGGGCCACTGTAAGACTGCGCCCCAGGGACCAGTTCTCATACCTTTCCTCCAAGGCCAAAATCATGGTTTCAGCCATGCACGCATAGCTGTGGCCCTTGGGAAAGCCAAAATCGAAGTTAAACTCAACCTCGCCAGGCACTTTCACAATCCCGCCTTCTATCACAAGCACGTCTTTTCGTTTCCGCTTTACTTCTACTGATACGTTCCGCGGGCGTGCCACATCGCACACAAGCGCTCCCGGCTTTAGGTCCTCGGGTTCAATGAGCACATCAATGGCAGAACTTACGCAGAATATAACATCGGCCCTTCTCACCGCCTGCTTTACGTCGTCGGTGATCCTGGGAACCATCCCGGTTTCTTTGGTAATCTGGCGAGCCACCCTTTCCAGCCTGGTTACGTTTCTGGCCGTCAAAGTGAGCCTATGCCCCCTGTGGGCGAGGATGAGAGCCAACACCCGCCCGATTGAACCGGTCGCGCCCAACACAAGCACTTCTGCCGAGTCCATATCTTTGCCCATGAGCTGTGCCGCTTTCAGAGTACCTTCGATTGCAGTGGCCACCGTGTAGCTGTTGCCGGTGGTCACCGCAATATCCACGTTCCGGCTCACCGTTATCCCCGCATCCCCCACCACTGCAGTGAACGCGCCAAGCCCGACAATTTTTGCACCCAAGTCCTGGGCCAGTTTGGCCGCATCGATGATTTTGTTCATCACTTTCTCCTCGGGCATGCTCAACATCATGCCCGGAGTAAGCGGGCAGGATATAAACCACCCGGAAGCACTTCCGTATTCGGACCTGACTCCGGTAATCTCCGACAGCTTAAAGGGCGCTACATGTCTGAGCACGTATTCCACTAATTTTTTCGGAAGATATTTGGCGACAGGAAACTTGCGCGCTACATCCATGAGTTCAATCGGGTGGACAATGAAAGCAAAACTACCCATAGTACCGTCACTTCCTCCAAACAACCGTTGAATATATTGTGATGAGGTTCGGGATATGTTGCCTTAGGCAGGATTCAGGACTTCCACTCTGGGTTCAAAATTGAGCCTGTCTAAGATTTCGTTTATCTCCTCATCTGAGACTTGGTCAGGAGACTTTCTGAGCAACGATACGATCAGACCCTCCATCACGTTGGTACCAAACGAGCGCCCGTCCATCTCGGGAGTGGTAGTGATGAGGGTGTGTATCCCCAATCCCTTGAGCCATGCCACATCTTCTTCAGTCACTGTATTAGTTATGATCACTTTGCCCGTCATATCATCATCGGGCATGTATCTCTTTATATAATGGAAGTCCCCGGCAATCACATCCGCCTGGCGGTAGTACTTGGCATGCATGGTCCGCTTGCCTTTGTTGCCATCCTGCTTTTCGCCTGTGGGGTAAAGCATGGAAAACGGTAGGTTGACGGCAATCGGCGCTACTATCCTGGCGACCCTGTCAAGTGCATTCAAGGACCGCAAGGGGATAGGCAGGTTAAGCACAAAGATGAGGTCGCCAAGAATCAGATCGCAACCTGTCTCCTGCAAGGCTTCAGCCATGCCGAAACGGTCCATGGCGCATACCATGAGCACCGTCTTGTTCTTGAAATCTATTTTGCCATGTTGATCCAGGTACCTTATGACCCTCCGTTCTAAGCTACCTTTTAACCTGGAGCCGTCGACGATAGGGGTCTTTTGCGCGGCCTTTGCGATGGGTATGGCATCCCGCAAGGTGTACCTTCTCCGGCCGCAAGCTATATAGAGGTCAATACCGCCCATTCCGAACGCGTCCACTTTACCGTCTAAGCGGCGTATGATCTCTATCGCTTTATCGATGGAACCGTCGGTCCCGATCCGTTCGATGATCACCTTTTCGCCAAGGAGCTCCTGCTCGGTCCGCTTGTCACGCTTGGATGAACCAATGCTTACGCTCACTATATGTTTCACAATAGCGCCCCCTTATTGCCCTTTGAGATTGACGATCATGTCCCGCAGCTTATCAGGGTTCAAGTACACATCCCCTGTCATGGGCGATTGGCCTATTACAATAGTAGATACCTGGGTGTGCCGGTCCATCAGCCCTTTCATGAGTTCAAGCCGCTCATCTGACCCAATGAGGATCACCTTATCGAAACTCCGGACGGTGTTGATCAGTTTGAGCAGTTCGTTGAGGAGGTCAGCGCCGCTCTTATGCCTCACCCAGTCCCACCGCTCTTTGTCGGTCATAAGCAGCACGAAGTCCACGCCTTCACGGGCTGCAACTTCCCGGATTTCATCGCAGTTGGCTATGGGAAAACCCACTATGGCCATGGAACCGCCTTTCCTTATCTCCCCCAAGGTCTCAAGCCGGGAAATAAAAGTGCGGTCCACTCCGGTTATCCCTGCCACCTCAGCCTGGGATAAACCTTGCACACGCAGACTCAAAATCTCATCTATTGCTTCATCAATCCTTTGGCGGCTGATAAGCTTGTCACCTATCCTCACAAACTCCCTCACTGTATCACCACCATGCGTGTGCACAATCTTGTGTACAATATCATACCAATGGCACTAGTTTGAGGCAAGACAAATGTGAAAATACGAACCGGCCCCCTTAGCGGAGCCGGTTAAGCCACTATCTGCAACACGCAATCAGCTTCTATGGAGAACTTCCGGGGAAAATCCAGATAAGTTCATTATGATCTATGCTTCCTGGGCGCCATCGGACCACGCAGACGCCTGTTTTATCGTATCCACCAGTTCAGCCCAAGATTTTGCACTATGCATGGCAACCCTGAGTTTCGAGGCACCTTTCATCCCCTTGAAGTAAAATCCAAGGTGCTTCTTTAGCTCAAGCATTGCCCGGTGATCACCGAACCTTTGAGCCGCCCGCTCCAGATGATCTATGGCCGCCTCAAAACGCTCGCTGCAGCCTGGAGTCTCAGGCTGTTTCCCCTGGAGCAACCGGTGGAGATTTGTGAAGAAAAATGGATTGCCTAATATACCCCTGCCTATCATTACCCCGGCACACCCTGACTCGCGGAGCAATGCCACACCCTGTTTGGGGCAAGTGATGTCCCCGTTGCCCACTGTGGGTATACTGAGGCTTCTGGCAATCTGAGCTATTACGTCCCAATCGGCTTTCCCGCCATAGCCCTGGGCCACCGTCCGTCCGTGGACCGCTAGCATGTCGGCGCCGGCGGCTTCTAGACGCAACGCGATTTCCACCGCCTTGTCAGAGTTTGTCCACCCAGTCCTTATCTTCACAGTTACCGGCAGCTCGGTTGCGCTTTTTACAGCCTGTACTATCTCGGCAGCCCTGGACACGTCCTTGAGCAGGGCTCCGCCAGCACCCTGTGAAGTGATCTTCCTGGCAGGACACCCCATGTTTATGTCTATGGCATCAAACTCTATGCCCGTTTGCTGGATCTTCTTGACTGCATCGGACATGTCCTGAGGATCAGAACCAAACAGCTGGACGGCAAGGGGCCGGTCATGTTCTGAATGCTCAAGCAGGGCAAAGGTAGCCTCGCCACCCATCACCAATCCTTTGGCGCTGACCATTTCTGTGTAACAATACGGGCAGCCGGCCTCTCTCAAGATCTCCCGATATACTGCATCGGTGTACCCGGCTATCGGGGCCGCCACAAAAGGCGGCCATATGGAAAGATGTCCAAAGCGTAAAGGTTTAACCGTTTGTTCCAACTTAGTTCACCCATTAAGTTCTACTGGACTTGTGTGTCTTCTGGCGAAATACCCGCTTCAGCCATGACTTTCTCATCTACATATATAGGCGCTTCCTTCCTTAAGGCAACTGCAATTGCATCAGAGGGCCTGCAATCGATATCGATGGTCTCCTGCCCTTTGGACAGGATCAGGGAGGCATAAAATGTCTCATTCTTAACTTCTGTGATCTTTGCCATTACGATCTCTGCGCCTAAGCGCTCTGCAACACTTACCACTAGATCAGCGGTGAGTGGCCTCGGAGGTTTGATACCTTGAAGCGGGAGGGCAATGGATGTTGCCTCAAGGGCGCGTATCCAAATAGGGACAAAAGTAGTCCTGGTAAGGTCCCCGAGCAAGACTACAGCTTGATCGGTACTCTGATCAAGCCCGATTCTGTCCACAGTGACCTGGATCAATCCCATCCCTCCTAGTCCCATGTTATGGGGCCAACCTGAGGATACCCTGAGAGTTTTTCCTCAATGATCCGCTTGATGTGTTCGAGGTCTGACTGGGTCCTGCCTTCTGCCCTGAGCACCAGTGCAGGCTGGGTATTAGATGCCCTTACCAATCCCCAGCCCCCAGGGAATACCACCCTCACCCCATCAACGGTGATCGTCTCGTAGTGCTTTGAAAACTCCTCCTTAAGGCCCTCGACTACCTCAAACTTGCACTCATCGGGACAATCGACCCTTACTTCAGGGGTTGAGTGATACTTTGGCACTAAACTGATCAGTTCATCAAGGCTTTTGTCTGAATTCGACAGCAGCCGCAATAGCCTTGCCGCGGCGTAGATCGCATCATCAAAACCATAGTATTCGTCCCTGAAAAACATATGTCCTGACATTTCTCCTGTAAAAAGCGCCTCTGTCTCTCTCATGCGTGCCTTGATGAGGGAGTGTCCGGTCCGGGTAAACTCAGGTTTGCCTCCAAGCTCCTTCACCACATCAACCAAGGCCTCAGAACATTTTACCTCAATCAGGGCAAGAGCTCCCGGGTGCTTTGCCAATATCTCCCGCCAAAACACGGTCTGAAGCTCGTCGCCCCAAACCGGCCGGCCTGATCTGTCGACCACCCCAATCCTGTCAGCATCGCCGTCAAAAGCTATGCCAAGGTCTGCGTTGGTCTCCCTCACCCGCCTGATAAGGTGCTGGAGGTTGCGCACCTGGGTAGGATCGGGGTGATGGTTAGGGAAGTTGCCGTCAGGCTCGAAAAACAGCGCCTCATACTTGGCCCCTATGCTGTCCAGCACCTTCCTGGCAGCCGGCCCTGCAGCACCGTTGCCTGCGTCTACAACACACAAAACCGGCTTGGGGCCAAGCTTAATCCTGCCGGCAATGTCCTCGGCGTAATCAGGCAAGGGGTCCCTTTGTGTCACCCTGCCTGAACCTTGCTCAAACTCCCCTGCTTCTGCAAGTTCCCTGACGGCCTGGATCCCTGGTCCAAAAAGGGTATCCCGCCCGAACCCCAGCTTGAACCCGTTAAATTCAGGAGGGTTATGGCTGCCTGTGACCATTACGCCCCCTTCAATGCCGTACTTTAACCTGGCGAAATAGAAAACAGGGGTAGGGACCATTCCTATATCCACAACATCTACACCTGTATCGCAAAGCGCTTCCAGCACTGCTCTTGAATATGCATAGGAAGATAACCTGTTGTCCCTGGCCAAAACTGCTGAGGTAACGTTGTACTTCCTCAGAAGGGTGCCGTAGGCCCGCCCGATGATGTATGCGTTGCTTTCCGTGAGGTCTTCACCAACTATCCCGCGAATGTCGTACTCTCTGAAAATCAGCGGATTTATCCGTTTCATAGCTGAACCCCCTTGTATCCTACATTCTACCCTGCCTGACCAATTCCTTTACTGGATAACGGCCCAAAGGATACGGCAAAACTAATAGCGTCAGGAGGTGAATTCATTTGACTGAGGTAAAATGCAAAGTCAGCTCATGTCATTACTGGGGCCAGGGAGATGTCTGCAAAGCAGATACTATCCTCATAGACCAGGACCAAATGCGGGCCGATACTACCAGGGATAGCCGGCTCCAAAGGAACCGCCACACCATGGAAACCGGCACCATAGGTGCCACAGACACACCTGAAGGGCATTCAGTCAGGACGTCGGAAGCTACTTGCTGCAGGACATTCAGGCCTAAAGGCTCACCCAAATTATCCTAGTCCGGTTCTAAATCCAGTTGGATAGATCGCCGGAGAGGCCGTACGGCCTCTCCGGGTCTTTAGCGATAGTTCATTTTGTGGATAAGGTGCAGTCCTTCAAGGGTCAAAGTAGGATCCACGTCAGTTATGGTTTCTGACTCTGAAGCAACAAGCTGGGCGTGTCCGCCTGTAGCCACTACCCTGGGACTGCCTCCCAGTTCTGCCGCTATCCGCTTTACCAGGGCATCGGTCTGGCCGGCAAATCCAAATATAATGCCCGACTGCATGCTCTGAACGGTAGTCCTGCCGATGGCCTGAGGCGGCCTGACCAGTTCAATCCTGGGCAACCTGGCAGCCTTGGCAAACAGGGCATCTGTGGCGGTCATGATCCCAGGAGCGATAGCCCCTCCCATGTAGTCGCCGTTTTCCGAAATGGCATCAAAGGTGGTGGCGGTCCCGAAATCCACGACTATCACAGGCCCGCCGTACTTGTGATAGGCTGCCACCGCGTTGGCAATCCTGTCGGGTCCCACCTCTTTGGGATTCTCGTACTTGATGTTGACCCCCGTCCTGGTCCCAGGCCCGACTACCAATGGATTGATTCCAAGGTACACCCGCATGGCTTTTTCAAACACCGGCGTAAGCGGTGGCACCACTGAAGCGATTACCCCGCCGGCCAACTCTTGCTTTGTGATACCTGCATGCTGGAGCATTAATTGGAGCAGAAATCCGTATTCATCTTCTGTCTTCTGCGTCTGTCCTGCAAGCCTCCAGCTGGAGCGAACCTTGCCGCTCCCGTCCAAAAGCCCTACCACTATATGGGTGTTACCGATATCTACAGCTAAGAGCAAATTGACCTCCCCCTCAACCAGGATGTGCTACCTGTGGCGTCCGATGTCACCTAAACGACCGGGTACCCCTGTATATCAAGTCGGTCAGTACCATGGCAACCAAGGCTTCAGGTATCCCGTGGGTAATCCCCACTGCAACAGCTGCTTCAGCCGGAACGTACTTGAACAGTACTGAAAGCCCCATGACTCCTACGGTATTGGCAATGCTGCCGGATACAGCGGCCAGCGCAGGCCCCTGGTTGGTGCTCTTCCGGTTTACCAACACTATTACAGCCACCCCTATTCCTCCCAAGAGCAGGGCAAACAGCCAACGCCAAGCCGAGGGTTTACCGGCAAAGCTCCAATATCCTGTGTGTCCTAAGGCTGCAGCCGTCACGAACATAAGCAGGGCACGGCCCGAGGTGCCCCTGGCAAGTTTGTATACGTAATGGGACACTACCCCAATCAGAACTCTGGGCAAGAACGCAATCAGGGGATTTGAAAACATGAGTTTGGCCACCGGGTTGGGATTGGTTTGCGCCCGCCAGAAACTGAACCCGCCGAAGATGGCACCTACAATGGCACCTGCTACGGGGCCTTCAAGCACCCCTGCCAAAATGGTGGGTATGTGCATGGTGGTTGCTGAACCTGCAGGGGTTGGCACTGGGATGAACCCTCCCACAGGCATAAATCCCAGAGCTACGGTGAGTGCTCCCAAGAGCCCAATAGAAGTGATCTTGCGCGTAGATAACTTCAATGTTGCGGCACCTCCATTCCGGCTTCCTCTCCCAGGAATGCCGTTGGAATTCAGACAACCAGGATAAAGTCAGATGGTGTGGCGACTTGACATCTGCCACCCGTTTTTTCCCCTAACCCGTATATATTCATTCAAGCATACTTCGTCAACCACTACAATCCCAGATCACACCTGGCGGGGATGCCGGCTAGGCTTCGGCAGGCAGTTACTGCGTCAATCACTGCTTCTCTCACCGCACGTTGTGCAGCAATGCCTATTTCGGCCACAAGGGCTGCCCTTAGCCCAGCATCCTCTGAAGGCCCGGCCCCGGCCTTGCCTGTGGCCACCACAAAGATGGTATCCCCGTCAAATGGCGTAAAGACCGGCCTTACTGCCTGGGCAAGCCCGCCTAAGGCCATAATCGCCACCCGCCTGCATTCTTCCTTGGTCAAGCTAGCATCGGTGGCTACCACTCCGATGGTGGTATTCCGACCGGACATATCAGGGATTCCGCCGCCGGATACCCGGCCAGTGCCTCCCAGCTTGTGATTGTACTTATCACACTCTAAGAAGCACCGGGTACTGGGATCGTATGCACCCGCCAGGATCTGCCCTGTATCGGGATGGACCACATCCCCGAGGGCATTTACGACCATAACGCTTCCCACGGAGATTCCGCTTTGGAGTTTGACATATCCGTTGCCCAAACCGGATTTCATCATAAACTGAGGGCCGTAGAGCTTGCCCACGGTGGCTCCTACGCCAGCTCCCACGTTACCTGAACATACTCCGCCTTTTCCAGCGTCCATGCAGGCATCATACGCCATATCAGGGGTAGGGCGGCACCTAGGGTCACCTATGCCTAGGTCGAATATCACTGCGCCGGCCACAATGGGCACCTTGGCCACTCCCGTGTCAAATCCGATGCCCTTCTCTTCCAGGTAGCTCACAATCCCTTGGGCAGCGTTGAGCCCAAACGCCGATCCCCCTGATAAGAATATGCCGTGCACCTCTTGCACGGTGTACGATGGCCTGAGCAAGTCGGTCTCCCTGGTACCGGGGGCCCCGCCTACAACAACTGCGCTGCCTACCGCCCCGTCTTCGCACAACACCACCGTGATGCCTGTAATCCCTTGTAGATCGCAGGCGTGGCCTACTTTGATTCCTCTTACTTCTGCTATTTTGCCCATATCTCCCACTCTCGCCTCACATTGTAAGCGGGCCACGTAGCACAGGTCCGCCTGCACCACGTTTAGCCCGCTTGCTTGACCGGCTCACAAATACCTAGAACAGGCCGATGATCTTTCCGTCTTCGTCGATATCCATGTGGGCGCCTGCAGGATCCGAAGGCAACCCGGGCATGGTCCGCATCTCACCCAACAGCGGATACAAGAACCCGGCTCCCATGGAAGCACGCACTTCTCTCACGGTTACCCTGAAGTTCCTCGGACGCCCTTTGAGATTGGGGTCGTGGGACAAGGACAGGTGGGTCTTGGCCATGCAAATAGGCAGGTTTCCAAAGCCCAGCCTGGTGTAACGCCTGATCTGCCTGTTGGCAAGAGGCAGGTAATCTACCCCGTCCGCCCCGTAGATCTTGGTGGCAATCGTCTCAATCTTCTGCTTGATAGGCGCATCCAAGGGGTACAAGAACTTGAAGTTGGAAGGCTGGTTTTCAGTCACGTCGATGACCGCTTTCGCCAGGTCTATGCCGCCGGCTCCGCCTTCAGCCCATACCTTAGATACAACTGCCGCAGAAGCACCGGCTTTTTTCGCTCTTTCAAGCACAAACTGGATTTCTCTTTCGGTGTCAGTGGGGAAGTGGTTGAGCGCCACGATAACCGGGACCCCGTGCAGCAGGACGTTCTCGATTTGCTTGTCGAGGTTTTCGCAGCCTTTGTCAAGCGCCTCCATGTCTTCTTTGGCAAGGGCTTCCTTATCCAAGGGCTTGCCGGGCACAACTCTAATTGCACCGCCGTGCATCTTGAGCGCCCTGATAGTAGCTACCAGCACTGCTGCGTCTACCCTCAACCCGCTGTGGCGGCACTTGATATTGAACATCTTCTCGGCACCTATGTCTGCTCCAAAGCCTGCCTCAGTAATCGTGTAGTCAGCCAGTCTGAGAGCCATAAGGTCAGCGAGCACCGATGAGTTGCCATGGGCTATATTGGCAAACGGCCCTGCGTGGACGAACACAGGTGTGTTTTCAAGGGTCTGTATCACGTTGGGCTTAATGGCGTCTTTCATCAGCACTGCCATGGCGCCGGCGCATCTTAAGTCTTCGGCGGTAACAGGCTGCCCGTCATATGTATAACCTACGACTATACGGCCCAACCTTTCCCTAAGATCCTTTAAGCCTGTGGTCAAAGCGAGGATAGCCATTACTTCAGATGCAACTGCGATGTCGAAACCCGTCTCCCTAGGATAGCCGTTTTGTGAGCCGCCTAATCCGATCACAATCTGCCTGAGCGCCCGGTCAGAAATGTCTACTACCCTTGGCCAGGTAATTGTAAGAGGATCGATGTTAAGCGGGTTACCGTGCAGTATACTTGCATCAAGGAACGCTGCCAGCAGATTGTGGGCCGTGGCAACTGCGTGAGTATCGCCTGTAAAATGGAGGTTGAAATCTTCCATAGGTACACACTGGGCATAACCGCCACCGGCAGCACCGCCCTTGATACCGAACACCGGGCCCAGGGAGGGTTGGCGGATGGTGTTTATCACTTTCTTGCCCAGCCTGCCCATGGCTTGGCCGAGCCCGATGGCTGTGGTAGTCTTACCTTCGCCCAGCGGGGTGGGAGTGATGGCAGTTACCACTATGTACTTGCCTTTGGGACGGTCCTCTAGGTAGTCCAGCAGATCGAGGGTAAGCTTGGCCTTGTAGTTGCCGTACAGTTCTACATAATCATCGGGTATCCCAAGGCTTCTGGTGATTTCCAGAATCGGTAACATCTTGGCCGATTGGGCAATTTCAATATCCGACTTCAAGATCAACTCCCCCTTTTGACTTGAACTCTACAACCAAGCTAGAGGCAGAAACCTGAGCCAATCACTGCCTTCCTAGGAACCTTGACATCCCCGCCACAGAAAAGCTATCAGGAAGCCCAGGCCCAGGAATATAAAGTCCAGCTTCGTAAAACCTTTCTTCTTTTCTTCCTTTGACTGCTCCTTGGTATCGGTTTCAGCGACAGGCTCTTCTGCCTGCATAGCCCTCCATTCCTCGTATTGCTGAAACTCAGAGCGGTACTGTTTTTCCAGGTCCCGTTCCCTTGGGCCGACCAGAACCTTTTTGTCCCGATCCACTGTTTTCACCACCTAAGCGTCCGCATTTGCAACATCCAGGCCATATATTGTCCAAGAAGCTGCAATTACTTATTTTTCTTGCTCCTTACCGGTTTTCCTGCTTTTATAACCATATCGACTAGGTTTATGCCAAACCTGTAAGGAACATCCATGTAGTCTTGGGTATCAAAGATTACTGCGTCCATAGCAAACCCCGGTGCAAACCCACCGGCAATACCGCCGAGCCCGGCGGCCCAGGCAGCGTTCCAGGTAGCTGCCACAAACGCTTCTTCAGGGGAGAAACCTAGCGTAGAGCAAGCCAAAGTCATACACAGGGGAAGAGACATTGCAGTACACGTACCTGGGTTGAAGTCGGTAGCGATGGCTACGGCTACACCGCTGTCAAGCAGCTTCCTTCCGGGAGCCCCTGGAAACTCGCCCAAAAAACACGACGTCGCCGGAAGCAACACGGCTATTGTGTCGCTTGTGGCCAACATCTCTATGCCTTTTTGGGACACTCTTATCAGATGGTCGCAGGACACTGCGCCTAGCTCGCAAGCCAGCTCTGTGGCGCCGGTGTTCTCCAGCTCATCTGCATGAAGCTTCAGCTCCAACCCATGTTTTCGGGCTTCCTCCAGGATGGCCCTGCTTTCTTCCAGGGTAAAAGCTCCTACATCGCAAAACACATCGGCGAACCTGGCCAGCCTCCTTTTGCTTACAGGTTCAAGCATCCTGATAACCTCTTGGATATATCCTTGCCTGTTGTGCTTAAACTCGGGCGGGATGGCGTGGGCGCCCATGAATGTGGGCACCAGGTCAACCGGATGGAGTCGGTTACACTCCTGGATTACTTCTAATTGTTTGATTTCGGTTTCCAGGTTCAAGCCGTAACCACTCTTGGCCTCGCACGAAGTAGTACCAAAACTCAGCATTTCATCCAAGAACCCGAGGGTCCTTTGGACCAGTTCCTCCTTGGATGCAGCCCTCGTAGCCCTCACGGTGCTCATTATGCCCCCGCCTTGTTCCGCAATCTCCAGATAGGAAGCCCCCCGTGACCTCATTCCGTACTCTTGGGCACGCCAACCTGCAAACACCACGTGGGTGTGGGCATCGATAAAACCCGGGGCCACTACCCTGCCGCAGGCATCTATCACAGTGGCATCCCCTGTAACCTCAACCATCTCTGGATATGCCGCCTGTGGCCCGCACGCCACCACCTTTCCTTGGTAGGACGCAAGGAAAGCGTTTTCCATGATTCCCAAATCCTTAGCTTGTGTGCCCCTCTTGGGCCCTTCTCCCGGATTCATGGTCAGAAGCTGGCCTATGTTGGTTACAACCATGTCGGCCAAAACCTTGCCCACTTTTAACACCCCTCTCCCTGCAAGTTACTATTCCAGCCTTTGTGGGCCGTTTTGGTGTTTGCCGTCACCGGTGATAACCGTGGTAACTGATCTCTCTGGGCTGAAACAAGCTAAGCCAGCCATCACACTATCCAGGTCCAGCTCTTTTAACATAGTACCGTAGGAGAACACGTCCTCACCGATGTCAGACAGCCGCATCTGGAGTTGCCCCACCGTATCAAATGAATCGAACAAGGTGATGAACCGGCCGAGCATTGTCCGCTTGAGTCTTTCAAAGTCGTTTGGGTCCACACCTGTGCTCTTTACCCGTTCAATCTCGTCAAAAACCATCCCCATGAGCCTGTCGGGGTCGGTAGTCTCAGCGCCAACCACTGCAAATGCATAATCGGGCCACGCCTCATAGGAGAAACTTATCCTGTCAGTCAGCCCCTCCTCCTGGACCTTGCTGAAGAAGGACGAGCTCCCTCCAAACATGAGCTCGAGCAGCATATTTACCGAAGTCTCATGCATTATCAGTTCCCGGCCCTGCTTAAGACTTACGTCTTTCCACCCTATTTGCAGCAAAGGCGTGGGGACAGGCATGGTGAGCCTTACGCTTTCACCGACGTCATGGGGCTCTTCAGGCCGGATACGGAAAGGCGGCTTACAAGGCTTAAGCCCCCTGCGGGTGATAATCCCGGCAGCCAGATCCAAGACTTGTTCCGGGTCAAAATCTCCGGCTATGAACAGGCTGGCATTAGCGCTGCAGTAGAAATTGGTGTGGCATAGGTATAGGAGTTCCTTGGTTACTTGCTGGATGGAACTTTCGGTACCCGCTATGTCCAAACGCACCGGGTGTTTAAGGAACAAGGACGACAAGGTCTCCCTAAGCAGCCTGGAGCCAGGCTGGTCCTGGTACATCCTGATCTCTTGGGTTATTATCCGTTTTTCTCTTTCCACTGACTCGTCGGTGAAATACGGCGAGAACACAACCTCCATCAGGAGGTCTAAAGCTTTGGGGAAGTTCTCCAGGGTCCAGAAAAGATAAGAAGTGTAGTTGTTTGCCGTATATGCATTGGCTGATGCCCCCAGGCCTGCAAACGCAGAAAAAGCTTCCCCCCAAGGTTTCTCGAACATCTTGTGTTCCAGAAAATGAGCTATACCCGCAGGAACGTTGACAGGCTCACCCGATCCGTTAGGTATGAATGTGTTGTCGTTGGAACCGTATTCGAAAGAAATCTCTGCGTACTTCCTCCGGAAGCCCTTTTTGGGCAGCACGAAAACTTTAATGCCGTCTATGACAGCTCCATGAATCTCTTCTTTGAGAAGTTCGTCCCTGAGAATAGTGCGTTGCCTATCCAATTGCATCTTCCTTTGCCCTCAAAGTGTATACAGCTTTGAGTTTCATTTGTGATGCCACCTTGATTACTTCCTCTTTTGTCACTTTCAAGATAGCATCTGCAAGAGTTTGGGGAGTAGCCATACCCCCGAGGATCTCGTGGCTGAGGGATCGCATAACAAGGGCCCTCTGGGAGTCGTCTTCTGTCATGAGCCTCCTAACCAGCCCCATCCTGGTGCTCTCCATNNCCCTCCTGTCGGTATCTGAGATACCTGATGTAGCGATAATCAAGCCCCGCCAGGTATTTGGGATTGTGTCTGAGAAATATGCCAGGCCGTGCTGCTCCCTCACCACGCTAAACAGCTTCGAATGGGGAAACCCGCCCAGGATGCCGTCGCAGAACAACATGGCGGGCAGCTGAGGATCGCCTTCACGGATACCGGTCTCAAAAGCCATGCAAAGGATGGTCTGTTCTCCCGGCAGGAATTCCTCAACCCTCAGCACATTTTCCGGAGCCGGAGGAGGATCCAGTTGCTCAGAGATATCAAGCAACTGTTCCGACCTGTCACAGGGAAACCAGAGCTGGCAACCGCTCAGAAAACCGGCAACCTCTTCAGCACCATCGCCTATGACGTAGATGCTGATAGGACACTGGGCAAGCATCTGTTTCCAGATATCCCATGTATCGCGGGGGTTAACCCTGTCCAGATCTGCCAAAGTGCCCCATGCAGGAAGGCCTCTGGGGTCTCCCTGGGATATCTCGTGAAGCAGGCTAAGTGTGGCATAATACGGACGGTTGTTGATGAGTCCGGTTATGGCCCGCCTGTGTTCTTCCCGTTCAACTTCAAACACTTCCTGAGGATAAGCGCCGTCTCTTAAGTTGGGCCGGGTTGCCAGATCCCAAACAAAGGATACCGCTCTAGATATAAGTGAATTGCGGGAACCGGACATATCAACGCCCAGGTGGGAAGGGGACGGCAAGTCTATGCCGAACCTTATCACCTGGATTGGCCCTACTTTCCTGGCATCGGCACTCATGCCGGCACCGTACAGGTCTTCCAGAAACCGTGAAATGTCCTGTACAGATGGCAACCTCTGTGTGCCTCTTGTCGCCAACCTGGGTACCAGCGAAAGCGCCGTGAGTTTGTCTGCCATTGCAGGGATCTTAAAGAAGACATCGATAGACAGGGTTTTCCATTTGGTTTCAGGCAGATAATGGAGTACTATCCCATGTCCCAGTTCGATCTGGTTAAATATCCCGTCTGGTTTTTCAGTCGCTTTCGATATCATTGGCCGCCCTCCAATTGTGTTTGCTGTCTTATCATGTGCAAATACCAACTCAACCAACTCATCGATTTTGCAACATCCTAGCTACAGATATAGCGCCTCAAACGAGGGGACCGGTCTATGCAGTTTGCCCTCATACTTCGGGCTTTTGGGCCACAAAGTACGCCCGCAAGGTGGTCATAGAAGCCGGCTTTAGGGTGTTGGACTCGTAAACCCCTTTCACGACAAACCCGGCTGACTCAAGCCAGGCAGCCAGGGTCTCAAGGGGAAACGCCCTTTCCCTGTGAATTTCATCGAACCGGCACCAGGTTCCGTTATGCTTCAAGAAGCCTGTGAGGGTCACCTGCCACCACTCACGTTCTTCATCCCACAAGTCGCTCCACACTACAAAGTACCACGGCCCTTGGTATACGCTGATATCGGTAGGAATAGTTGATAAACGGAGCCGGGTGTTCACATCGAATACAAAGCACCCTCCAGGGTTCAGTGCGCGGAACACCGACCTGAAGCAGGACTGAACATCCTTGGGTTCCAAGAGGTAGTTGAGGCTGTCAAATAAGCATACTGCTGCATCGAATTGCCGGTCTGCAGTGAAATCCTCCATGCAGCCTTTGACAAACTGGATATAGAGGCCTTCGTCCCGGGCCTTTCGCCGGGCGACATCCAACATATCCTCTGAACGGTCAATACCTGTCACCAGGTATCCGTTTCTGGCAAAACGCAATGACATGTTACCTGTCCCACAAGCTAAATCAAGCACTGAAACAGGCGAGCAACCGTGAGCTGACCAAATTGACTCGATGTACTCCAGCCATTGGTCGTAGGGCACATCGGCCATTATTTCATCGTAGACTTTTGCAAAACCTCTGAATGGAAGCCTGGAAGCCATTAAACCCCACCGCAATTTCAGGTTGTTGCCAAGCCAAGGTACATGTTTCCAGCTACAACATTGCAGTGTTCGTCCCCAGCAGCCAAAAGTCCTTCAGCACCTTAAGGAAAAGGCCTGACGCCCCATACAGATGCCCTGCTAACAAAACAGCCGCCGGGACCAAACCGGCGGCCGTGCGTGTCTGGTTCAAACGCGTTTACTGAACTTCAGGTACAGGCCTCACACCACCTGGCCTCTGTACTTCCTTTGAGAATCCTTCATCGGCAATTTCCTCAGACGACTCTACGTCTTGAGCCGCTTTTTCCGGCTGGGGCCCGGCATCTTCGATCGGTTTGCCGGCTATCAAGCGCTCAAGTTCGTCAGCCTTAATGGTTTCCTTCTCAAGCAGGGTTTCGGCTATTAGTACCAAGGTGTCGCGATTTTCATTCAAGATCTGTTTGGCCTTCTGGTAGCACTGGTTGATTATGTCGCGCTCTTCCTTGTCAATCGCTGCGGCAACTTCTTCAGAGAAGTCCCTTTCCCTGGCAAGGTCCCTGCCCAAGAAAACCTGGCCTTCCTTCTTGCCGAAAGTAAGCGGCCCTAGCTTCTCGGACATACCAAACTCCATGATCATCCGCCTGACCAGGCGGGTTGCAACTTCCAAGTCGTTTGCGGCCCCGGTTGAAACTTCTTCAAATATAATCTCTTCGGCAGCCCGTCCAGCCAAGGTGGACGTGACTTTATCCAAGATCTCCGACTTGGTTACCAGATACCTGTCTTCCGTGGGCAGCTGCAGGGTATACCCAAGCGCGCCTCCCCGGGAAATGATAGCCACTTCGTGGACCGGGTCGGCATTAGGAAGCTTATGGGCAACCAAGGCATGCCCGGCCTCATGGTATGCGATGACCAGTTTTTCTTTCTCGCTCATTATCCGGGATTTCTTCCTGGGGCCTGCAACAACCCTTTGCACCGCTTCTTCAAACTCTTGCATCCCTATACGCCGCTTCCTGTGCCTTGCAGCCAAGAGCGCAGCTTCGTTAATCACATTTTCCAGGTCTGCAGGCGTAAACCCTGGAGTGGCTTTGGCCAGAGTCTCAAGGTCCACATCCTTTGCCAAAGGTTTTCCGCGGCTGTGAACCTTAAGTATTTCTTTCCGTGCTTTGAGGTCAGGCTTATCCAGCACTATCTGGCGGTCGAACCTGCCAGGCCTCAAAAGCGCAGGGTCAAGGATATCCGGCCTGTTAGTAGCGGCCATCACGATAATCCCCTGGTTTACGTTAAACCCGTCCATCTCAACCAGGAGCTGGTTGAGCGTCTGCTCCCTTTCGTCGTGACCGCCGCCCATGCCTGCTCCCCTCATGCGGCCCACCGCATCTATCTCGTCGATAAACACGATGGCAGGAGCCCGCTTCTTTGCTTGTTCAAACAGGTCCCTTACCCTGGCCGCGCCGACACCTACAAACATCTCGACGAAATCAGATCCGCTGATGGATAAGAATGGTACGCCGGCCTCACCTGCTACCGCCTTGGCCAGATAGGTCTTGCCTGTGCCTGGCGGCCCGAAAAGCAGCACCCCTTTGGGGATCCTGGCGCCCATCTCAACGTACCTCTTAGGATGCTTGAGAAAGTCCACTATCTCCTGCAATTCTTCTTTAGCTTCTTCGCAGCCTGCAACATCAGCAAAAGTGACTCTCTGGTGTGAATCCGTCTGCAATTTCGCCCTTGACCTGCCAAACTGCATCACTTGCTTCCCGCCGCCCTGGGTCTGTTGGATCATGTAGAAAAAGATCCCCACCATGAGCAATGCAGGCAGCATATTTGTCAAGAGGGATACCCATAGTGATGGTTCCTGCGGGAGCCTGAGTTCAACCACTACTCCTGAAGCCACCAGATATTGGTACAACTCCGGATCTATGGGAATTACCGTCTTGAATTTGGTACCGTCCTTTAGAGTACCTACCGCAGCTCCTGTGGCAGCTTTCTGGTCAGTTATCGTAATGGAAGATATTTCACCCTTCTCCACAAGCGAAAGGAACTGATTGAAGTCCATGTCAGTGAACTGATCTTTGGGGGCAAACAGATCAACCAAAGAAATTGCCACAAACATCAGCAATACGTAAATTGCAAGGCTTCTCCATATCCTGCCGTTCAAACCAATCCCCCTCTCCGTTCATCCGCCACTGCATCCTCTACCCTTTCCAAGCCCGGCACGAAATTACTCGCTAAATCGTAGCACAATTCTGCCTACTCCGCAATAACGGCTCGAGCTCAATTTCAAGAATTTGACAGCTTTCCGGCTCCACCTTGAACTGCTCACTTAACCGGAATCCCCCAACCCATACAATCTTGTCTCCAGATACAAAAATGGGAACAAAACTGCGGTAGTACCGAGGGACACGCATGGATATGAGCAGGTCTTTGACTCGCTTTTTGCTCCCTTGCATCCCCAGGGGAGCAAACTTATCACCTGGACGTCTTGTGCGAAGCCGGAGCTCACCCTCACATTTATTGTAATCTGCCCAGGCCTTTAATTCCAGCATAAAAAAGCTCTTCTGCTGGGCAAATCTGTGCTTGCAATATCCGGCACCGGGATTGTCAAAAACCCTGGTTTTTACCGTAATGCCTAGTTCGGGCACAAAAGTACGTCCCGGTATCTGTATCGGAATATCCAGATCCTCGGGCGGCATCGGATAAAACCCTATGTGACCCCGATGCCTATGGGCAGTCACCTTCCCCGGCAGGGACACAGTATCCTGTTCGTCTTGGAGCAACCGCAGGATGTGACTCACTTCCAGGCTGTCCGTCTTGCCGGTACATTCCCGCCATGCTTTCTCCAACACCCTTGAACCAATAGCCTTAGGCAGCTGCTGCAGGCCCTCTTCGCTGACCAGAGTAACTCTGCCCTCTTTCATGGACACGCTCCGGAAGGCAGCTTCTGCTTGTGCCTCAAGCAAGTCCGCATCCCATCTCAGGACTCTTGCTGTCTCAGCCAGCGTTTCAACCAGAGACGGGTTAAAAATTTCAGCCAGCTCAGGAAGGATCTTGTACCTTACAAGATTTCTCGTATACTTGAGATCATAGTTGTATACGTCGGTTATAACGGGGAGGTTTCGCTTGCGGCAGTATTGCTCGATAAGGTCCCGGGGGACTTGGATAATAGGCCTTATCACCGGACCGTTAACAGGCGGGATCCCTGCCAAGCCCCGGGTCCCGGCACCCCGAAGGAGCCTCATTATCACCGTCTCGGCCTGATCGTTCATGTTATGGCCCAAAGCGATCCTGTGGGCCCCGGTTTTCTCCATCAGTTCGAAAAAGAAGTCATACCTAGCTATCCTGCCCGCTTCTTCAACTCCGATTTGCAGGGTTTCAGCTAGCTTGAAAACCTCTGCGTGTCCTACCTCAACAGGGATGCCACGTGAACGGGCAAAATCCACCACAAGTTGGGCGTCTTTATCAGCTTGTTCTCCGCGCATGTGGTGGTGGAGATGTGCCACAAAGAGGCTAAAGCCCAGGCCTTCCGAGAGAAGATACAGGCTGTCCAGCAGACACATGGAATCGGGCCCGCCGGATACAGCACATATCACCGTGTGGCCTGGCTCAATCATATTGTACTCCCGGATGGTCGAAGCAACGGTATCCAGGACTTGCTTCACAGGATCCTGCGCCGAGTGAATCACCCTCACCCCTGTGTTTTGCCCATGTAGTGTGCTGCCTATGTAGTTTTTTCCTACATAGACATACCATTTGCCGCCATCATTTTCAAATGCTCTCTATAAGAACCCCTACAACCGTTATATCATCGTTTGGGGTCTGCCTTTGATAGCGGAGGCTGTGATTCACCACGGACTTTACGTAATCTCCCAAGGATCCTTCTTTTAGGCGGCTCAGTCTCATCATGAGCATGTGCTCTGCCCTGGCCGGCACCGGGCTTGACCTCAAAACACCGTCGGAAACCATGAATATTAGATCGCCTGGGCCTATAGGTTCGCTTGTGCCATGGCAAAACACATGGGTAATCGCCCCTGCAGGCGGGTTTGATCCCCTGACGGCCAGAACGTTTCCGTCTTTCTTTCTTATAAATGACGGAGGAGCCCCGAGTTTATAGAAATACGCACGCTCTACCCCGGCATCGATTACCACGCAATCAAGAGCTACGAAACTGTCCGGCCTCCATGCCAGGTGCAAGACAGAATTGAGAAACGACATGCAGGTGGTGTGGTCCAGGCGAAGGTCTATCAACGATTTGAGCAACCTCACCGCATCCCTGCTTTGTTTGGCGGCAACTTCGCCCTTGCCCATCCCGTCGACCAACACCAGCAAGGTTCTCCCTGGATCCAGGTCATACCTCACCCAGGCATCACCTGGTTTTTCCACCCCCGAGGCCGGGATTGTGGTGCCTCTTACAGATATCTTGAGGGGAGAGGGCTTGTTTCCGGCTGGCTCTCCGCCCGTTCCTCCGGTCGGTTCTCCGGCTGAGTCTGCGCCTCTGCTGTATGCGTGGGTTCCGTGGCCGGCAATGGAGCTTGGGTAGGCGGACAGTTTGAGCTGGCTCAGGCACTTGAATTGATATGCAAGGCAGCCTATAGTGTCAGCCTCAATGGAGCTAAGCTGTCTCTCAAGCCTGTCTATATGCTTTTCGTAATTTAGATGAAGCACCATTTCACGGAATCTGTGGCATCTGTCAGAAAGGGCCAAACTGCTATCGTAAAACCCGATCTTGCCTGTGAGCCGGGCCTTCCGTGCGAGATCAACGAAGTTTTCATATGTCTCTCCGAACTGATCTTCCCAGCAGAAACTGCGTTCGGGACAATCGTAACAAGTTCTTTCAAAAAGATGCTTGATGGTAGCTATATCCAAGTCATGCACGCCATGAGGTTCGCCGGCCCGGCCCTGGCTCTTCCTGTCTGGCCGTTTGCCTGTGCCGGAGAGCACTGCACCAGGCGCCGCCTCGCCGAGAGCTCTGCCACCGGCCGCCTGACCGCTAAGGGCCGGGTTATCTGAACCGGAACCATAAACCCCGGATGACTCCACCAGCCCGGCCCTTGACACCCTTGCCTCTTCAAATAGACGGCCAAGTTCTGAAAGCACATTGAATATGGGCGCAGGGCCTGGCGCCCAGGGCTCAACAGAAACCACCTGGGAACCGTCCCGCCTGTCAGCCCGCCGGGAGGCTGAGCCAAACCCAAGCACGCTGTCAGCCAGCTGCGCCCTGATACCAGGGGTTATAAACAGGATCGCCAAAGACGCGATGATTTGCTCCATTAGCCTGTGCCTTATGAGGGAGACAGAATCTGAAAAGAATGCAAGAGCCAGGCCCGCAGACAGATACCCCAGAATAGCTTCTAGTTTGCCTAGTTTGCCCCCCAAACCGGAGATAACCCCGATTACACCCAGCTGCCCGATGATCTCAAGGGCTTCCATGCCGGTCATGCATGCAACCAACCCGCATAATATCCCTGCAAGCGCCCCTACACTTGGGCCGCAGGCATAGGCAAGAACCAAGGTAACTGCCATGACTATCATGACGCCGATGTCCAGGTTGAACAGTTGGATATCCTGAAATCCGCCAACGGCAAATAGACTCAATAGCACAAGCGCTTGTCCAGTTTGCTCAGCCTGCAACCCCTGCGTTTGAGCACCGGACATCAGGTCCAACGCCCAGATGAAAATCAAGCCAGACACCATGGTGCATAACGCTTCCATGAACGCAGACAGATACAGTGAAAAACTGAGGCCTGTTGCAAGCCCCGCCACAACCCGCGCCATGAAAACGCAAAACCCTGCGATCAAAGCATTCACGATACGGGGATAGCCAGTCCTTTTTTCCTCACGCGTAAGCACAGTAATCCCGACTATTGAGAGTCCCATAGGGATAAGCAAGTCCCATTGCCTGAGGCTTGCAGCTCCGGCAAGCACGCAAGCGCCCGCTAGTATTGAAAGTCCACCCAGGACTGTGCGGTATGCTACATAAAACCCAGGACCAAAAGGAACAAGAGTGCGTATAATCCGAGTCCTGCCCAACAAAAAAGCCATTATGTAGAACAAGTACAGAGGAATGATTGATTTGTTTGCTCTAACAGGCTTATCCATATCCTGGGCGGCGGATTCTTGTTTGGGCTTCCTCCGTGGCCGGGCAAACTTCCCTTTCAAGAAATCGGTGATTCTGGTCACGGTGATTCCTCCTCATGGAGTTTCCGGGAGCATGGTCTGTGCCTGGAACAGACAGTGTCATACGTTGCATCACACAGAAAATGTGCTTTCCCGGCCGGCATACTTCGGCTACGCTCTGCCGTCAAAATCAACCTGACAAACCGTGCAATTTCAATTCGCTCCAGTTCAATACTACATTTCCATTTTATACCTCGTACCGCGAATATCGTGTCGGGGCTTGTCCTATGTGCTTGCGTGGGAGAAAGCAAATGCGTGTCGAAGAAGCCATATATATTTGGAATAGTGGAATATATTGGTCATTACATTTGTACACACCTTGCGCTGGCGAAGCCACCTTATCTCTGATATGCTTAGAGACGGTGTGTCTTGGTGTGCAGTCCCTTCTGCCGTCTAAGAGGGCCGCGACACATGGCAATTGAAATGTTGACGAATGCTCATAATCTGCTTATAATTATCTATGCTGTGTGGCGGCGTAGCTCAGTTGGTCAGAGCATACGGTTCATACCCGTAGGGTCACTGGTTCGAATCCAGTCGCCGCTACCAAACTTTTTTCATGGGCCATTAGCTCAACTGGTAGAGCATCCGACTCTTAATCGGAGGGTTACAGGTTCGAGTCCTGTATGGCCCACCATTTTTTTAGGTGCATTTTCTGCTTTATCTAACTCAACCTTCTCTTTGAATTTTCCAAGTCAAAGGCAGATCCCTTGAAAATGGACTCCCCCGACTTGGCCGTGCCATACTTCGGGCCATCATGACATTTGAAAGAATCTGTACTAACACAAAAGCACGTACTCAGGAAAGCCGGGACGGCACAAAGGCCAGGTGCAGGATTACCCTATGAGTTTGCAGAAACATGTGTATAGCATGAGCTCACTTGGGAGGATGGTAAGTGGTACCGACATCGCAACTCATGAGACAAGAAGACATCTTGCCCCGACAAGACACCGTAGAACCAATCCTGAAGCCCCCCCTCAAATGGGCAGGCGGCAAACGATGGCTGGTCCCCTATTTGGAGGAGTACTGGGCCAACCATTCCCACAGGCGGCTGGTTGAACCCTTCTGCGGGGGATTGGCTGTAGCATTGGGGCTCATGCCGGAATCAGCCTTGCTTAACGACATAAATCCTCATCTGATCAACTTCTTCCGCTGGGTCTCAAAAGGGCTTGAAATCGAAATTGATATGCGGAACGACAAGGAACTCTACTATGCCCACCGTACCCGGTTCAATCAACTTATAGAGCAAGGCCTTGCCGGCACCAAGGAAGCAGCAGAGCTGTTCTACTACCTCAACCGGACCGGCTATAACGGCCTTTGCAGGTTCAACAAAAAAGGCAGGTTCAATGTGCCTTTCGGCAGTTACAAGACCATAAACTACATCCGGAACTTCTCACCGTATCGGAGGCTGTTCAGCAATTGGGAGTTCATGTGCGCCGATTTTCAGGGTATCCCGCTCAGGCCAGACGATTTTGTCTACGCCGATCCCCCTTACGACGTCGAGTTTACCCAGTATTCTAAAGAAGGCTTTTCCTGGGAGGATCAGGTCCGGCTTGCCCAATGGCTGGCAGATCACCCTGGCCCGGTAATCCTATCCAACCAAGCCACCAACCGTATTGTCCGGCTCTACACGGATCTAGGCTTTTCCATTACATATCTTTACGCTCCCCGGATGATAAACTGTACCGGAGACCGTAGCAGAGCTAAAGAAGTACTCGCTGTCAAAGGAGTATAGAGGTACGCAGGTTCATCAGGCTCCAAGCCGTTGCTCACAAGTCCTAATCCCCAAACTGCCTCCTACCAGTTAAACCTTGCCGCCTTGATACAGGCACTGCCGCTGAACTAGACTGCATCAACCACAATATACTAGAAAGATATATGGGGGGTGGTCGTATGGAGTGGAACATCGTGCTTAGGCTGCTCGTGGCCATGTTTTTGGGCGGTATTATTGGCCTTGAAAGGGAGCTTGTAAACAGGCCGGCAGGCTTTAGGACACATACACTGGTCTGCCTGGGTTCTGCCCTCATAATGATAACCGGCGAGTCTTTGCTCCACAAATATCATCACTTGGCCAATGTAGATCCTGCCAGGCTAAGCGCTGCGGTGGTAAGCGGCATAGGGTTCTTAGGCGCGGGCACCATAATGAAAGACGGGCACAGGATAGAAGGCCTCACTACAGCAGCGAGCCTCTGGGTGGTCGGATGTATCGGGCTTGCGATAGGCGCAGGCTTCTATCTAGGCGGCATAACCGCGTTCATCCTCGCGTCTATTACACTCGTGTCCCTGAGGCGCTTTGATCGTTTGTTCAACAGAAAAGCGGGGCTTGTGAATATTGGAATGACCATTTTAGACAGGCCTGGCCAGCTGGCTAAGGTGACAAACGTTATGGGCAAATTCAAGGTGCAAATAAGAGACATAGACATAGTGAGCGCAGATGACGATCTTATGGAGGTGGTGTTTACCGTATCCCTGCCCCCTGTAGTAGACAAGAGTGCGCTTATGGCTGAACTTAAGCGGGTGGAAGGCACAAAGCAAGTCAATATCTCATAAGCACGAAAAACAGCGGCGCAAAACGCCGCCGTCACCATTCATAATGCAGCCACAAATCAAGAGTTTAAGCACTAAACCACCGTTCCCGGCTAAACTGTGCGTCAGGGGGCCCAGATAAACCCGCTTAAGACTTGGCCTCATCTATCTGGAAAGTTTGTCGATTACCGATATAATCTCGTCTATCTTTTGCTTCTTGCTTTCCGGATCCTCAAACGCTTCGGTGACACAATGCCTCAGATGGGCATGGAGGATGTCCCGGTTTATGTTCTTAAGGATCCCGATAGACGCCATAAGCTGGTTAGAGATTTCTATGCAGTACCTGTCATCCTCAACCATGCGGATAAGCCCGTCTATCTGGCCCCTTACAGTCTTGAGTTTCCTTAAAGTTGTGTGTTTGTCTGCCCTCATGTTCATCTCCCGTTTTAGACGCTCAAAACAACTGCATGCAGCTTCTGGGCCCCGTGCTTGGTATCGCCGGCCGGGAATTATCAGCCCGACCATTTCCATGCAGGCGTCTTAGCCCTTCCTCTCGTATGCTCGGCCCGCCCTGTCTACCGCAAACCCGTTGCAACACCTTTAAGATACTTCCACAACTTTGTAACCAGCCTCTTCCACCGCCTGCTTGAGCACCTCATCAGGTACATCCTGCTCAAGGGATACTACAGCGCTTCCATCTCCGAGATTTACCTCGACGCTGCTTACCCCGTCTACCGCTCCGAGGGCCTTTTCAACCCTCATCTGGCAGTGCCCGCACATCATACCCTCGATTTTCAGGGTTTTCTTCATGGCTACATCCTCCCCTTCTGGTTTATCATTGACATCACACTGGACATGGGTACCTTCAGTCACATCCCGGTCACCCCGGTCCCCGCTTAAGCCCGCATCATCTCGGTTAATTCCCAGGGCTTGATTGGCCAATATCACCTTAGATACTGCAACCGGCTCAAAACGCCTCTCTGATGCGTCTTGTACCTCAGGCGCGGTAGGTTTGAACTTACGCAACCTCAACGCATTGGTAACTACAAACACAGAGCTCAGGCTCATGGCTGCGGCACCAATCATAGGTGAAAGCTTCAGTCCAAACGCAGGATACAGCAGGCCTGCGGCTATGGGAATGCCCAGGGTGTTGTAGAAAAATGCCCAGAACAGGTTTTGCTTGATATTCCTGATGGTGGCTTTGGACAATTCCATTGCCCCCACAGCATCCATGAGATCGCTCTTTATGAGCACAATGTCCGCTGATTCAATCGCCACGTCAGTGCCTGCGCCTATAGCTATCCCAACGTCCGCCCTGGCCAGGGCCGGGGCATCGTTGATACCGTCGCCTATCATGCCCACTTTGCTCCCGTCTCGCTGGAGAGCCTGAATGGTGCTGTCTTTATCTTGAGGCAATACCTCAGCTATGGCTTCATCGATGTTAAGCTGCTTCCGTATCGCCTCAGCCGTCTTGCGGTTGTCGCCCGTGAGCATCACAACCCTGACACCCATCTGCTTGAATCTCTCAACGGCTTGGCGGCTAGTAGGCTTAGGTACGTCGGCAACGGCAATGACTCCAAGCAATGTGTCGCCCTCTGCAAAACATATGGGCGTCTTGCCCTGCTCCGACAGGCGGTCCACTGTGGGCTCCACCGCCGAGGTATCGACGCCTTTTTCATGCATGAACCGCACGTTGCCGGCTGAATACTGTTTTCCGCCTATGCGGCCCTCAACGCCCTTACCGGAAACGGCCTTAAACTCAGTGATGTTCCTCAAGGTGATGTTGAGTTCATTTGCGTAGTCCAAAATAGCTTTTGCAATATGATGCTCTGAGTTCTTTTCAAGGGCACCGGCGATTTCCAGAAGTTCTTCCTGACTTTGGGCACTCCCAAGCACGATATCTGTCACACGGGGTTTGCCTTCGGTCAAAGTGCCCGTCTTATCCAACACGATGGTATCCACGTGATGGAGGATTTCCAAAGCCTCGGCTGACTTTATGAGTATTCCATGTTCTGCACCTTTCCCTGTCCCCACCATGATGGCCACAGGGGTTGCCAGTCCCAAAGCACACGGGCACGAGATAACCAGCACCGATATCCCGATGGACATGGCAAACTCGAAGCTCTTCCCTGCCAAAAGCCACGCAATAGTACTGGCCAAGGCAATTGCCATCACCACAGGCACAAAAATCCCGCTTATCTTGTCAGCCAGCCTGCCCACAGGAGCCTTTGTGGCACTGGCTTCCTCCACCAGGGAAATGATCTTGGCGAGGGTTGTGTCCTCACCCACCTCAGTAGCCCGGAACTTAAAGGCACCCGAGTCGTTAATCGTAGCTGCGCTTACCCGGTCTCCTACCTCTTTCTTGACAGGTACGCTTTCGCCGGTCAAAGCAGATTCATCTACATAAGATTGTCCTTCGATTATGACCCCGTCTACCGGAATCCTGTCACCAGGCTTGATGACTATGATGTCTCCTACTTCAACCAGTTCAACAGGGATTTCTTCTTGTATCCCATCCCGTTCCACCAGCGCCGTCTTTGGCGCGAGGTCCATGAGCTTCTTTATGGCATCTGAAGTCCTGGCTTTGGCCCGGGTTTCAAGGAACTCTCCGAGGGTAATAAGGGTAAGGATCATGGCTGACGACTCAAAGTACAAATCGTGGGCATATTGTGCTACAAGATCCAGGTTACCTGTCCCCAGTCCGTAGCTCATCCGGAAGATGGCAAACACCCCATATACCAAGCCGGCCCCTGAGCCTACGGCAATCAGGGAGTCCATATTTGGTTGCCGCCTGAATAGTGCGCCAAATCCCACGGTGAAGAACTTCCTGTTGACGTAGACCACCGGCAATACCATGAGAAACTGAGTGAACGCATACGACACCGAGTTTTGGAGTCCCGACAAAAATGAAGGTATAGGCAGGTTAACCATGGGCCCCATGGATATATACATCAGGGGCACCATGAACAAGAGGGAATAAATCAGCCGGTTTTTCATGGCTTGGATCTCTACGTCCACAATGTTCTGAGATTGCCCGACAGCTGATGTTTGCTCCCCCTGCCGGGTTTTAGTTCTTACAGATGCACCATATCCAGCCTGGGTAACCGCTTGCACAATGTCCTCATCGGCAACCTGCCCGGGGTCATACTTGACCCGCATGGTCCCGGTAAGCAGGTTCACCGTTACATCTTCAACACCTTGGAGCTGCTTTACGCTGCGCTCTACCGCAGCCGAACATGCCGCGCAAGTCATGCCTGTAACGTTGAATTGGGATTCTTTCTGTTTCTCAACCTCGTTCATGACTTCACACCCCCAACACCCCCACCGGGGTGTATGTGTCTAAATTATATGGCCGTGTGCAAACCGCGTCAATACCAGAAACATGTGTTGTATGAGCCAGTAATAGTGTTACCTCTAAGTACTGAATCTCTGTAGGTAAGAAGATTGGCCGTTATGCAGGTCCCGGTGGGACTCCCAAGCCTGCCAGGGGCCGAGGATAGGGTCGTACAGCCAGCACCCTCGGCGCACAGGGATGTTTCCTGATGCTTCTGAGGCAAAACCCAGCACACTGCATATCTTTAGTCTGATGCTTTCGCGTTCTTCCACCGAACTTGCATAAATCATGAGCAAGTGGTCAGTTTTCGCTTCAGGATATTGGCTTGACGGTTCGCCTGTGCGGACCACCTGAATGGGGTGTTTTGAGATCTTGGCTATGAAGTCTGCACCACCTTGGAGTGCCAACTTAAAGGCCAACGAGCAGAGCCGCTCCAAGCCGCATGACTGCAGGCCGTCTGCCTGGTGCATCTCATGGGCGGGTTGCCCCATAGCCTCTAGGAACCATGGACTCCCACTCCATATCTCAACCTTCCAGCAAGCTAGACATTCTAGCACAGGAACCTTGAGCCGTCTCACTTTTTCACGGCAACGACTACACTTATTTCGCCAGTACTCATTGGGGTGGCCAAAGTAGATCCACAAGTCATCCTCCAGGGTTCTCATGCAAACACCACCTCACAACGGCTAAGACCTGGTTCGCACCGCATCACAGAAGAATATATGTAGCAATATGAGTAACTGCTGCGGCAATTTTCCTGCATGTAACCCTGGGCTGGACCTTCAAATCAGCGGGCGTGCCGTTCCCTACCGTGAGGGTTCGAACAGCGCACAAATGCTGGGTAACTCTTGCTGATGCAGGTTGCAGCCATCTAAGGTGGGAATCGTATCTGAAGTACTTAACAGCGAAAATGGCGAAGACAAAAAATGGAATGAGAGCTACAACTGAACGAACCGCTCGCTTAGTCGATGGTGCCGGGGGCGGGACTCGAACCCGCACGGGCCAAAAGCCCAGGGGATTTTAAGTCCCCATTGTCTACCTATTCCAACACCCCGGCTAGGGTCTTCTCAAAAATACTCCCGGCGCGATCCGCGTCCTCCGCGCTTGGACTCCTTGTGTCTCCTAAGATCCGCCTGGCGCTCATCGCTTTCTTTCAAGAACCGGGCAAGCTTGTCTTCAAAACTTGCCTGAGAACGGGCACTGCGGCTAGGCCTTGGCCTGTACGTTGGGCTGGCCTGCTTGATGCTTAGCCCGACTTTACCGGAAGGATCCACAGACAGAACCTTCACTTGTACCTTATCGTTTGGCTTAACGTAGTCGTTGATGTCTTTAACGTAAGCGTCAGCGATCTCAGAGATGTGTACCAACCCTGTAGTGCCATCTGGTAACGTCACGAAAGCACCGAAGTTCGTGATTCCGGTAACGATCCCCTCTACAATCGATCCTACTTCGAGGGCCATACCTCCGCCATTCCTCCCGGTAGCTATTGATAAATCCGGCAAACTGATTATAGGTGATGCATATTTTTAGTGTCAAGGATTACGGCCCAGCACTCAGTGCCAAGATACCAAGCCAAATCCCGCCACACTTGACAGGATTGATGCTCCCGTGGAAGGTCAAAACCATTCAAGAGCATTCATACAATATTACCGCATCCATATTACTGTATCTCTTTTCAGGGAGCATGCCAATCCCGTTTTCATCATATGTCATATATTATTGGCCCGCGCATATTTAGGATACTAAACCGGGCATAACGCCCCGTTCGGGAGGTGCTTAAATTGGATCAATACCCAATTGATCAAGCAGGCACACATAAAGTGGAGATATTGCAGCGGGAATCCATCCGTTTGACAGGAGTGGTCCACGTAGAAAGTTTCGACGAAAGGCAAGTAGTGGTAGAAACCGAAATGGGGATGCTGGCCCTCATGGGGGAAGAGTTCCACATCACCGCCCTGGACTTGGAAAAAGGCCAGATGATCCTGGAGGGGATGCTGTTTTCCCTGGAATACTCAGCCCCAAACCGTGGAAGCAGGCGGGAAGGCAGTTTCTTGCAGAGGCTTTTCCGTTAGCCATGCATTCCCCTGTAGATGTGCAGTTGTGGCGTCTCGCCCTGCTTTGTCTCATGGGGATTTTCTGCAACATACTGTTCCACATATACACCGCTTTCCGGGCAGCAAGCTCCCCATCCAAGCTCACAGGGCACATCATGGACGGGCTGGTAGCCGTGCTGGTGCTTGTGTCCATCGCCGCGGCCGTTTTCTTGGCCAACTACGGGGAAATAAGATTGTACATAGCCCTTGCGATTGTAATGGGCTTCATCATATCCGAGGTCTTGGTGGGAAGCATTATCTACACCCTTGTCTATAGATGTACCAGATTTGTCATAAACGGCATCGTCCGAGCCAAACACTCCCTTAGGTCGGCATACAACAGCCTCCGTCAGAAAGCACATACATTGATAGGCAGCATATTTGAAAAGAACCCTCCCAATAATGGAAACGGGGCATAAATATCGTTTGCTCCGTTTTTCCACCCCTCCTCGATGTACAAGCTCATCCGCCGTGCAGGAATTTCGATATTAACGTAGAATAAGCTTGTACTAAATTTGTCCACAATCTGTGCATAGTTTGTGGATAACTCAGGGGATAAGTTGTGCATATCGAAATCCGTGGAGCCGAAAGGTTAAGTTTTAGGGAAAGACAGGTAGTAGTCCTCAAAGAAACAGGGTATTCAACCCAAGCCATAGCGGAGCGGCTAGGCCTTAGCCAATCCACCGTAGCAACGCTCTACAACAGGGCTAAGCAAAAGGGCTACCAGGTGGTCATTGTGATTTCAGGTGATCCTTTGAACCTGTTCGGTGGAGACGGCTCAGAGGAGGTACAGCCATGAAAAGTAGGAAACAACGCAAGATGAACTTCAGTTTCATGTGGGCTTTCATTGGGTTGATTGCCATAACGTTTGCCATAAGGCAGGTTGAGGTAATACGGATCAGAAACCGGCTCATGCAGCTGGAATCTGAGATCGAGTATTACATGATGCTAAACAGCGCACTTGAAGAACAAATTGAGACCCTACAAAGCGATGAGTACATAGAAAAAACCGCCAGGGAGAAACTAGGACTGGTTATGCCCGGGGAAGTACAGTACATTCCCATCAAGGATGGAAACGGACGATACGACGGTACAACCCCCTGACTATTCCGCTTCAGCCAAGTCCTCTTCAGAAACCCGCCGGTAGAGGGTGCCGGCGGTTTTCTTGTCCGCACTGTCGGCCAAGGCTGTCACCTCAACAGTAAGCACCCTGGAGCCGGACCTGATCTCCAATATGTCGCCGGCTTCGACGCGGGAAGAGGGCTTGGCAGGGCGCCCGTTCTTCAGTACGTGGCCGCCATTGCATAATTCCTGAGCAAGGGTTCTGCGCTTAACCAAACGGCTGACCTTAAGATATTTGTCCAAACGCACTGCTTCCAGCCCTCCTCTCCACACAATTCCGCGTTAGCTACTGTACAAGTCGGCACACTAGCCGTGCCTACACGCTCTCTCCCTTAACCGCATCTCTGAGCCCTTTGCCAGGCCTGAACACAGGGACTTTTGCGGCGGGAATCTGAATGGGTTCTCCTGTCCTAGGATTGCGCCCTTCCCGGGCAGGCCTTTCTTTGGCAAGGAAAGTGCCGAATCCCAAGATGGCTACTGTGTCGCCTTTTGCAAGGGCTTCTTGTACTACATCGATGAAGCTATTGACAACCTTCTCAGTATCCTTTTTGGTCAAACCTGATTTCTGAGCCACTGCACTTATCAGTTCTGTCTTGTTCACACTAGATCCCTCCATTTTTGAGACGATATATGTACTAACCACCATGGCGGCCTACACCCTTGGCCAACTTATTCTGTATTCTCCCCATCCTTGGCCTTTTCCCACAATTCATCCAAGGTATCCATATCTACATCTTTTATCGTTAGATGGGACCGTTCCAGATATGCTTCCATAAGCCTAAATCTTTTGGAAAACTTGTCAATTGTACGGGTAAGTGCCGATTCTGCGTCTACACCCAGCCATCGCGCCAGGTTGACACAAGCAAAAAGCAGATCCCCTATCTCAGCTTCTATCTGCGCCTTGTCACCCTTGTCCCAAGCTTCCTTGAGTTCAGACAGTTCTTCTTCCACCTTATCAAACACACCATGTATCTCAGGCCAATCAAAGCCTGCTTGCGCGGCGACTTCTTGTTGCTGTTGCGCTCTCATCAAGGCAGGCAGCCCATTGGCCACCTTATCCATCAGGGAACGGCACCGAAGGGATCCGCTCCGTTCTTTGCGCTTTATCTCATCCCACAGCTCTTCAACCTGTTCCGGGGTATCTGCCTTACGGTCTCCGAACACATGGGGATGCCTGCGTATGAGTTTGTCTGATATCCCGTTTATCACATCTGCAAGGGTAAAATGCCCGTTCTCTTCACCTATCGCAGAGTAGAGCCCAACTTGAAGCATTAGGTCCCCCAATTCTTCCCTGAGTTTGTCCGCATCTTCCTCAGAAGCAGTCTGAACCACCTCATAGGCCTCTTCCAACACAAAAGGCCTCAGTGACTGATACGTCTGCTGCTTATCCCAGGGACAACCGTCAGGCCCCCGCAGGCGCTTGATGATTGACTCAAACCTCTGCCAAGGACAATCGTCACCCTTGTTTCTTGTTGAATTGTCAGTTTCTCTGCACATGACACTTCTCCTTAACGTGGTGATCCTACTTCCTGTTGCGCTGCTTAAACAACCTGCCCAACACGGGAAAACTCTGCAAGTCTTCTACGGTCACCGCGCCTGTCGCTACAACCAGAATCCCGTAGACCACCACACCTAGCCCAATCCCTGCAATGGTTGCCAACCGCCAACCAATTAACGTCTGCATTCTACCATAGGTAACCCCAACTATTACAGACATAATCGCCGATGACAGGGATATCTTCAGCATGGCGGGGCCATCCAGCACATCACCTATTTCCCGCTTGATAGCAAGGAAGTTGAGCAACGCCGCCACGCCAAAGTGAACCGAAGTAGCTATGCTTGCGCCCACCACGCCAATCGAGGGGTTACCCACCAGCACATATGTGAGCACGGCTTTTGTCAGCGCAGCCCAAATCAGGTTCACCAAGGGCACCTTCATCCTGCCAAGCCCGTGCAGGATGCCCGCCGTTACCTGCTGGAGGGCGAGAAAGAACACCCCCGGAGCAAGCGGGCGGAGCACCTTTCCGATTCCCCAATCCTTGAAAAGCAAAGCCGGTATAGGTTCGGCAAGTACGTATATGCCCATTGCAGCAGGCAGCGCCAGGGCCACCGTAATGGCCAGCGCTTTCCTGATCCTCCTGACGATGCTTTCCCTGTCACTAAGTTTTGCCGCACCTGAAATAGACGGTACAAGCGCCATCTGGAGAGCACCTGTAAAAATTGTGGGGATATTGAGCAGCGGAAACGCGCCCCCGGTAAGCTGCCCAAACAGCCGGGTAGCCTCTTCCGGCGGCAAGCCTGTAGACTGAAGCCGCCCCGGCACAAGCCCGAGGTCGATGATTTCAGTTATACCAAACACCGCAGATGCAAGGGATATAGGCACTGCAGTCATTATTATTTCCTTGGCGACGCTCCCCCAAGGTTCAGCCGGTTCCCCGCTGTTTGTACCCCAAATCTTAGCCCGCCTGAAGTAGGCAACCACTGTATACACGACTCCTATGAAAGCGCCTACCACTGCCCCAAAAGTAGCCCCCGCTGCGGCGTATTCGATGCCTCGCGGCAAAAGCACGATGCCCAAGGTGTACATGGTAAGCAGCCTGCCTAGCTGCTCTAGTACCTGGGATACTGCAGGCACCGTCATTTCTTCGATACCCTGAAACCATCCTCTGAGCGCCGACAGCACTGCCGCCATAAAAAGCGCCGGTGAAATAGCTGCTATGGAAACCGTGGCCCGGGGGTCTTTAGCCATATTGGCGGCAATCCATCCTGATAAGGAAAACATGAGCACAAACCCTGCAAACCCGAGGATGGCCATAAGCACGAGGGATATCCGGAACACCCTGGTCGCAGCCTCTCGCTTCCCAAGCACCCACCTTTCTGCGACGGCTTTGGAAATCGCAACGTTAAGGCCTGCAGACGACACTGTAAGCATAATGGCGTAGATGGGATATGCGTACTGATAGAGCCCGATACCTTCGCTGCCCAGAATCGAATACAGGGGAATCCTGTAAAGAGCGCCTATGAGTTTCACGATTACCCCAGCGACGGTAAGGGTAAACGCACCCTTGAGGAATTTTGAATCTTTAGCGTTCATATACGGCGGGTGCCCCTTTCCATTTGCCTTGTGTGCTTGATATTCCCTCAAATTATAAATGAAAGGTGGCACCCGGTGCCACCTCTGCGCGTCAAGGCTGGAACAAGAGCTTGAAGTATTAGGACGGCAGCTTAGTTATGCCTTCACTCTTCCATCTGTTTGGCAAGGAAGCCGGCCGCAGTCTCGGTCAGCTTGAGCTCCACCTCACCTACAAGATCGTCCGGATCCCTTGTACATATGATAACAGCCCCGATTGGATCTCCTTCGGCTACAATCGGCGCGATAACCTCAGACGTAAATGTACAACCTTCCTCGTCATCGGTTATGCACTCTTTGCAATACCTGTCCTCGCCCGGTTTTGTAATCATCACAGGCTTTCTGCCTTCCATGATTCTCTCGACTGCCTGCGAAATCCGCTTGTTGAGAAACTCTCTCTTGGGAGCGCCTGACACGGCTATTATTGTATCCCTGTCTGTGATCATTGCTATTTTCCCGGTTGCTTCTGCCAGTGAATCGGCATATTCACGGGCAAAATCCCCTAGCTCGCCAATGGGAGAGTACTTTTTCAGGATCACTTCCCCGTCTCTGTCTACAAATATCTCCAGAGGATCTCCCTCACGTATTCTCAGGGTGCGCCTTATCTCCTTCGGTATTACTACTCTTCCAAGGTCATCGATTCGTCTTACAATCCCTGTTGCTTTCAACTCGATACCACCCCCCTTGAGCAAACTCACACTTGTCTTTTGCTAGTATATAGGTGTTTTGTAATCGTTATTCACCCTGACGACAGTTCTTTAGCCAGCTTGAGGCCCAGGGCCAGCGCTTCATCAGGGGACTTCCCGGATAGAACTAACGTCAAGGCTTGTGCCCTGTCATCGTATGAGATTCCGGGAAATGTCTTGCTCAAGGAGGCTAGTTTGTCAAAGGGAAACACATGGGGGATCTCAACCTTGAATCTCAGCAGCTGCTTATTCAACACCAGGTCCGCAGTGGTAAGGGAAACCTGGGTTATTCCCAAGGAGGAACACAGGACCCTTAACCGGGCAGCGTTCAAAAGGTTCCTGGCCTCTCCCGGCAGATCGCCGTAACGGTCTTCCATCTCAAACTCTATATCCGAAAGTGTTTCAAGGTCATCGGCGCCTGCCACCCGTTTGTACAGTGAGAAGCGTTCGTTAGAGTCGGGGATATACGCCCCGGAAAAGTATGCGTCGCACGGAATCTCGATCAAAGTCTGAATCCTTTCAGGCTCCTCTTCCTCTTGCCCCCGCAAGGTGGCCACGGCCTTTTCCAAGAGCTTAATGTACATGTCGTACCCAACAAGGGTCATAAACCCATGCTGTTCGGGGCCAAGCAGGTTGCCTGCCCCTCGGATTTCCAAGTCCATGAGGGCCAGCTTGTACCCTGATCCCATAGCGGCAAAATCCCGCAAAGCAGAAAGCCTTTGTTCTGCCTCCGGGGTAAGGCTTCTGTCGGGCCGGAAGGTGAAGTACGCGTAAGCTATCCTGTTGGATCTCCCCACCCGGCCCCTTAGCTGATGCAGCTGGGCAAGCCCCAGTTTGTCAGCATCTTCTACTATCAATGTGTTTACATTAGGTAGATCCAGGCCCGATTCAATTATCGTTGTGGAAATCAAGATGTCGTACCTGCCCTGCATGAAACCTTGCATGGTCGATGCCAGTTCGTGCTCCTTCATCCTGCCGTGGGCCACGGCGATCCTTGCCTCAGGCACAAGGGCTTGCACCCTGTGCACTGCCCGGGATATTGAATGGACCCGGTTGTGGACGTAAAATACCTGGCCACCCCGCCGTATCTCCCTCCGGATGGCTTGGGTAATTAGCGACGGGTTATACGGCACCACGTAGGTCTCTACAGGGAACCGTCCCTCAGGAGGGGTCTCAATGAGGCTTATGTCCCTTATACCTGTAAGCGCCATGTTCAGTGTCCTCGGGATTGGCGTAGCAGTAAGGGTTAGCACGTCACAGGTTTCGGCCAGTTGCTTTAACCGTTCCTTCTGGGCCACACCGAACCTGTGCTCTTCGTCGATTATAAGCAGCCCCAGGTCACGGAATTTCACATCCTTGCTCAAGAGCCTGTGAGTTCCGATTATGATGTCAACCGCGCCTGACGCCAGCCGTCTGATGATCTTGGCTTGCTCAGATTGTGGCCTAAACCTGCTTAAGACCTCGATGGACACGGGATAGTTGGAAAACCTCCTGACAAACGTGGCGTAGTGCTGTTCGGCAAGCACCGTAGTGGGCACCAGCACGGCAACTTGCTTTGAATCCATGACAGCCTTAAACGCCGCCCTCATGGCTACCTCTGTCTTGCCGTACCCCACATCCCCACAAAGCAGCCGGTCCATGGGGTAACTGTTTTCCATGTCCCGCTTGATCTCTTGAGTAGCCACCGCCTGGTCTTCGGTGTCCTCGTACTCGAACTCTTCTTCAAATTGCCTTTGCCACGGGGTATCCGGGCTAAACGCAAAACCTTGCCTTGATTTTCTCTTGGCTTCCAACATCAGGAGATTGCGGGCCATGTCTTCCACGGATTTTTTTACCCTGGCTTTGATCCGCTGCCAGTCACCTGAACCCAGCCGCTGGAGGGCGGGTTTAGCCCCTTCAGGGCCCACGTATCTCTCTACCAGGTCTACCTGATCAGTAGGAACATACAGGGCATCGTTGCCTGCATAGCGGAGATAGAGGTAATCCCTGGTGACCCCGTTTACCGTCATGTTCTTGATGCCCATAAACTGGGCCACTCCGTGGTTTGCGTGAACCACGTAATCGCCAGGGGACAGCTGACGCCAATGTAGTGATATCTCCTTCTTGCGCTTTGCCCGCTTCTGCCAGCGTACCTTGGTCCTGCCGTACAATTCCGTTTCGGTAAATACCGACAGTCCTATATCAGCACAGCTGAAGCCGCTTTCACCGCTACCTAGGGAGAGGGTTACAACCCCTGCTTCAGGCTCTTCTAACACGCTTTCCTTGGCCGAAAGCCACAAGTTTTCTTTCTCCAGCCACCGCCGGAGCAGTTCCATGCGTTCCCTGTTGCCTGCCAACAGTACCACACGTTGTTTGTCAGCCACCAGCTGCCTTATTTCCCTGGCCATGTCCTGCCAACGGCCTGCAAATCCCACTTGGAGGGTAGTATCGGTCTCAATTATCTCTTTAGGGGAATAACCCCTGGCAGTGCCGGCGAAAGGTTCGAAAGCCACCGACATGTCGGATAAACGAGGCTCTATCGTGGATGCAGGGAAGTATATGGAGCTGTCTTGGGGCGTCATGGTCCCCGCCATGATCCTTGCGGACGCTATTTCTATCCCCATCTCCTCGAATTCTTTGAGGGAGTCCATACACCTGCTAAAGCTGTCCACGACTACAAGGGGTGTTTCTCGGAAATAGTCCAAAACCGTAGTTCCTTCAGCCGTATGGGAATCATCAGCCCCGGGCTCCAGGGCAGCTATATAGTCGGTGGCAGGTGACACAAACGCTTCGTCGAGCATGTGGGTAGACACCTGGGTTTCGGGGTCGAAGTTTCTTATGGAATCTACTTCATCATAGAAGAACTCAATCCGATAAGGAAAGTCGGCAATCGGAGGGAATACGTCCAGGATTCCGCCCCTCAGAGCCACCTCACCCTTGGCTTCCACAGAGGAAACCCGCTCATAGCCATAGGTAACCAGGGTGCGTATAAGTGCTTCAGGCAAAACTTTCGAGCCCACACGCAAACTGATACAGCCCTGTGAGAAACGCTGGGGCTGCATGAGTTTGCGTAGGAGCGCTGTGGCAGGCATAACCAGCACGTATGGCCCGCTCGTCTCATCTGAAAGCAGCTTGTACAGACACGAAACCCTGATCCACAAAGACTCCCGGTTGCTCTGAGCCGCCTCAAAAGGCATCACTTCACTGGCAGGAAACAACAACACCCGGTCATGGCCGATGAGATCGCCTAAGTCCCGGCGGGCGGTTACCGCTTCTTCGGGTTTTGAGTAAACTGCGACTATCGGCCGGGAAAGCTGCCGGTGGAGCATCCCCAAGTAGAAGGTGCGGGCATATCCTTGGGCACCGGCAACCAGGACGGGAGTCCGCCCTTGGGAAACCGCACTGACGACCTCTTGGGCACTGCCGCTCTTTGCAAACAAATCCAAGAGCCCGGGATGAGGCATTACTTATTCTCAATCTCCTCAGAAATCAATTCACGGTTGTACCGGTTCATAGCCTGGTCAAGGCCTGATGTCACAAACATTATGGCAGCACAAGCGGCAGTTTCCACCACTTCACAAAGCAAATCACCGTCGTCAAATCCGCTCAGTACATAATCGGCAGGGTCTATGCCCGGTGCCGGCCTCCCTATGCCCACCTTAAGCCGTGGGAAATCTTGCTCCCCGGTAAGGTCTATAACCGACTGGACACCTCTATGCCCACCGGAACTGCCTTTCCGCTTGAACCGGATTCTGCCAAAAGGGATATCCATATCGTCATGGATTACCAGGATATCTTTAAGCTGGATTGGGAAATCCTCCAAGATCTCTGCCACTGCCACCCCGCTCCTGTTCATATACGTAGCAGGTTTGGCCAGGAGGACTTGGGAAGGCTCAGCACATGTGCCGCTGCAAGGCACCTTCCCTAAAGCGATGCTGCTGAACCCTCTTTCGGCGAACTTAAGCCCAAGCTTTTGGGCAATCCGGTCAGCCACCATATACCCGATATTATGCCTGGTCAAGGCATATCGCTTGCCCGGATTACCCAGCCCTACCAAACACTTCATATAACCGGCCACCCCAGCCCACAGGCCTGCTAACTCTCAGGCGTCGGTTCAGCCGGTGCCTCTTCTGCAGCTTCTTCATCTTCTGCCGTCCCTTCCGCAGTTCGCCTGGGTGCCACGACTACTGCCACCACTTCCTCAGGAGCTGTCAGCAAGCGTACTTCCTTAGGCACAGGCAGATCGCCTGCGGACAGGGTATCCCCCGGTTCCATCTGTGATACATCAAAGGTAACCCCCGAAGGAATATCTGCAGGCAGGCACTCTACGGTTAGTTCCCTAAGCTGCCTCTGGAGCACCAGTCCACGGGAAGCAATCTCTTCTTCACCAATAAGTATGATGGGCACCTCAATCCTTACCTTGTCTTGCATGGAGATCCTATGGAAATCAATGTGGATGACCTCATCTGAGATGGGATTTCTGTCGACTGCTTGGACCATTACCGTGTGATCAAAATCCGCATTTTCAATCTTGAGCCTGTGGATATGGCTCATCCCTTTAGCCAGAAGCTTTCTGACTTCTGCAGCGGTCAAAGCAATGGGTATCGAGTCGATACCTTTGCCGTACACAATACCAGGCACCAAGCCCTGCCGCCTGCACGCCCTGGCGGCACTGGTACCTGTGTCTCTGGTTCTCGCAGTAATAACATCTTGTGCCAACGCTGTCACGTCCTTTCATCCTATGGGCGAATACTTGTAATTTTATCTAAACATCGCGGAAACAGACCGGCCCTCGTGAATCCTTACTATGGCGTCGCCAAACAGAGGGGCCACAGAAATTACTTCTACCACAGATTTCATAGATTCTGCAATAGGGATTGTATTGGTTACCACAAGTTGCTTAAGTTCAGCGTGGGGTATATTTTCAGGTGCCCTACCCGAAAACACCGGATGGGTTGCACATGCCATTACAGAGGCAGCACCTTCTTCGCGCAAAGCCTTGGCAGCTTCAACTATGCTGCCACCGGTATCGATCATGTCGTCGAGCAGAATTACGTTCCTGCCTGAAACTTGTCCCACGATGTGCATCACTTCGGCCACGTTAGGCTCAGGCCGTCTCTTGTCTATGAAAGCCACGGGAGCTCCCAGCCTTGCCGCCATGTCCCTGGCACGGGCGATCCCGCCGGCATCCGGCGACACAACCACCACATTTTCAATCGCCTGCTCTTTGAAGTAGTCTGCCAGAAGGGGCACCGCAGTAAGGTGATCTACAGGTATGTCAAAGAACCCCTGGATTTGGCCGGCGTGAAGGTCCATGGTAAGAACCCTGTCTGCCCCAGCCGATTCAAGCAAGTTGGCTACGAGTTTGGCGGTAATTGGCTCCCTGCCTCTGGTTTTCCGGTCCTGGCGTGCATAGCCGTAAAAGGGGATGACCGCGGTTATCCTGCTGGCTGAAGCTCTCCTTAGGGCATCTATGATGATGAGAAGTTCCATAAGATTGTCGTTTACCGGCGAGGAAGTAGGCTGCACCACAAACACATCAGAACCTCTCACGTTTTCGTTGATGATTACCTTGATCTCCCCGTTGGAAAACCTGCCAACTTCGATCGAACCAGGTTCTACCCCTATGTAGCTACATATTTCATTTGCCAGATCCTTATTGGCATTGCCTGAAAAAACCTTGAGTTTATCATCACCGTAGGGGGACACTGCTACTACCTCCTAATTGAGCTTGTGCTTACGCCTGGCTACCCATCCTTCTTTGTTGACTTGCCTCTCCCTTGCGATACCCAGCGCCCCTTCAGGAACGTCCTGGGTTATAGTGGAGCCCGCTGCTACATAACTATCTTTTCCAATCCTCACCGGAGCAATCAGGTTGGCATTGCATCCGATAAACGCATTATCCTCTATAACCGTCATGTGCTTCTTGTGCCCGTCGTAATTTACCGTAACGGTGCCTGCACCTATATTGACCTGGCTGCCTATTATGCTGTCGCCAAGGTAAGAGTGGTGGTGGACTTTTGTGCCACGCCCTATCCTTGAATTTTTCACCTCGGCGAAGTTGCCTATAGACACGTTATCCTCGATTACACAGTCAGGTCTTATGTGGGCAAAAGGCCCTATAACCACGTTTTCCCCGATAACCGACCTTTCCACCACGGAAAACCATACCTTGCTCCGGTCACCTATGTGGGAATCGATAAGCTCGGTATTGGGGCCAATAACGCAGCCTGCGCCTATAGTGGTCTTGCCCCTTAGAAAAGTACCCGGTTCAATGATTGTGTCCCTGCCGATAGTCACACCTGGATCTATATAGGTGTTGCCGGGATCCCTGATGGTGATCCCTTCCAGGCACAGCTTGCGCAATATAGCTTGGCGCAGCCTGGACTCAGCCTGGGACAGCGCGTACCTGTCATTTACCCCTTGCACCAGGCAGATGTCGTCACAGCTAAACGAGCTCACTGTATACCCTGCCCGGGCAGCTTTTTCCACAATGTCAGTAAGGTAGAACTCCCCTTTGGCGTTATTGTCATCTAACTGGGAAACCAATTCCGCCAGAATGTTCCTCCGGACTACGTAAATTCCCGCGTTTATCTCCCTTATGTGCCTATCCTCAGGCAAGAGGTCGTTGGCTTCAACTATCCCCAAAATATTGCCCTTCTCATTCCGCCGTATGCGCCCGTAATCGCCGGGGTCGTCAACCACCGCCGTAATAAGAGAAACATCTGCCTTGGCTGAAAGGTGGGATTCGAAGAAGCTCCTGAGCAGGTTTCCGGTAATAAGGGGGGTGTCACCGCACAGGATCATCACGTGATCGCAGTCCGGTACCTGATCCAAGGCGCACGCCACGGCATGGCCGGTACCCCGTTGTTCCCGTTGCCACGCAAACCGCAAAATCTGTGACATCCGGTTAGTTTTCGCCCAGCCCTGGCTTATCCGGCCAGCTACTTCCTCGCCCATATGACCTATCACTACCACGATTGCTTGAGGCTCAACGCCGGCTGCAGCATCGAGTACGTAGTCAACCATCGGACGCCCGCAAAGCAGATGGAGTACCTTGGGAGTACCGGATTTCATCCGGGTACCTTCACCGGCCGCCAATACGACTACTGAAATCTTGTGTTTTAGCGCCATGTTAATCTCACCCACGGTATTATATCACTTTCCAAGGATATCTCTTACCAGTTCCAAATCTTGAGGTTTGTCTACATCCACGCTGATTTCAGGTGCAGATATCACGGCTTTGCATTTTATGCCCAAGAGCTTGCTTACATATTCCTCAATCTCCGGAATCCCGGCCAATCCCAGAAACACCCTGGCCACAAACCAAAAGCCAAAAAAAGAAGCCATCTTCAAAGGCGACTTGCGGTACTGTATCATTTTTTCAACTACCGGCCATACATCCTGGACCACGCTTTTCCTCACGAAAAACAGGTTGCCTCCGGTAAAAGTTTCCCCTCTTACCTTTACATAAGTCCGTTCCACTCCTGGGTATTTCTTCTCACAGTCTTCCTTGGTGGATATGGAATACACAAAATCTGCGCCTGAATCCACGGCACTTGTCAAGAAATCCTCAAGCGCCCCGGTTGTAAGCAGTGGAATGTCTGACGAAGCCACCAGCACAAACTGGGTGTCTGCATGATTAAGCCCAATCCGCACGTTGTCTATGAGGTCGGCCCCTGGCTCAGCTATGCAGACTTTGCCGCCCTCATACCTGGCAAGCCCGTGCTTAGGACCTACCACGATAATCTTGGAGATGTGAGGCGAACGTTCAAGTATAGAAATCACGTAGCTAAGCATAGGCTTGCCTGCTATATCTATGTTAGCTTCGAGCGCTTCATCGCTTAGTGAAGCCAGCCTGCCCGTGTTTGCCCTGGCTGCCAGGACAACCGCATCGATTTTCACTCAACCCTCACCCCCGTCCTGGCGATGACCACCTGGCGCTCCGGCACATCGCCGGACAATTCGAGAAAACTCGCCCTTACCTTTGCTGCATGTCCACGGGAACGGCAAATCCCGTAGACCGCCGAACCGCTGCCGCTGAGGACGGCGCCAAGCGCGCCCGACCGCAGAAGGTTCTCTTTGATTATAGATAACCCAGGGTAGGATGGGTACACCGATTTTTCAAAGTCGTTGAACAGGCATCGGGCAAGGTCTTCAGGATCATCAGAAGCAAATGCACGCACCGCATCCCGGAGCCTGGGATCAGCGGCCATCGCTCCCTCAAAATCAAGCGCTGATGTAAACACGGGTGCATCAGGGTGCATTTCGTCCCAATTGGAATAAGCCAGGCGGGTTAAGATTTCAACCTCAGGCAGCACCAAGACTATCCAGAAAGAACCGCCTTTGACGGGATAGACCTTTTCGCCCCGGCCTATGCATACTGCTGCTTCCCATACAGGCGGCTTGGCGTTGGCTCCTATGAAGAACGGGATATCCGAGCCAAGCCCGGCTGCGACCTCCATGAGTGCAGACAATCCAAATCGTTCCCGCATCTCCTCCCGCAGATCTCTTATGGCAAGCAAAACGGCTGCAGCATCTGAACTCCCTCCTCCCAGGCCTTTACCCGGAGGAATTGCCTTGTGGACTGAAATGGCCAACCCCGGAACCCTGGGTTCCCCTGAGAGGAGGGCTGCCGCAGCCTTATACGCCAGATTGTGCTCTTGAGGAAGATCCGGCAAGCCGGGACAATAGACCCTTAGGCCCTGAGCGGCAACCTCAGCTGATACTACGTCAGCCAGGCTTACCGGCACCATCAATGTGCCGATTTCGTGGTAGCCGTCTGTCCTTTTCCCCAGGATACTCAGAGCCAGGTTTATCTTCGCATATGCGCGGTACTTTACCGCTGTTTGGCCGCTTCTGCTGCTTAACACAAGGTGGGTTTCGGCAACCGGTCCAAAAAACCCTTTTCTAGAATCTTACACCAAGGGCCTCGCATACATTCTGGATCCTCGCAAACACCGATACGGTTTGGGAGCCCGCCGATAGAAGCCCGCATACGCGGTTGTACTCGTCCACCACCACCGAACCGCTGTCGCCTGGTTGGGCCATGCTTGTGGTGAGCACCTGATCCGTAAACACGGCAGACCCTATCTCCCCCATGCTCACCCTGATGGTGGCATGTACCACTTTGACTTCCCCTTGGTTGGTCCCGCTGGTACGGCCACTCTTCCTCACCGTCTGGCCCACCACCACTTCCGAGGTACCCCGGGGCACTCCTAGATCCAGTATGTCTTCGGATATGAGGTTTCTGGACAAAGGCTTGGCCACTGCAGCATCTACCAGGTTAGTTGCCGCACTGTAACGTTCAATCTTTACTTCGTAGTTCCTGCGGATCCGCCTCACCACCCTGTTCAGGAACCTCTGGGCAGCAGAAGCCAGCTTGCAATCCGGCTCCGACACCTCAAGTTCAATGGGGATAAATCTATGCAACCTGGCTATCACGTCGTCGTCGGTGCCCCCGTCATACCGTCCGGGCTGCAAAATCGGATCCCCTATTTTGGCCCTTCCATCCCTTCCGTTAGACGAATTAGCCAGCACGTGATTGTTGGAGAGGATCAAGGGTTCACCTGTCCTCACGTCATATACCACAGCACCGAAGGTGCCTGCGGTAACCTTGTAATGTCCTATACTCAACCCCGGCCTGGCAGGCCTTTGACGATCGGTCCGGCCGAGGGCTACTATTTCACCTACTTCAACAACGTCAATCGGGCATTGATTCATGCTCCGGGGAATAACCTGATTTGAACTGAGTTCCTCAACCGGCACCTTTTTTTCTACGAGAACGACCAAGGAGTCTTTGCCTGTGTTTTTCCCGCGGACATGCTTGTGGCCGTATCCAACGCCTACTACATTTGGAAAACTCATGAGTTTCGGGCCGCAGCTCCTGAGTGCTCTGACTATTGAATGCATGTCGACCTCCCTCCCTTCACATAAACACCCTGCATCACACCTTATGTAAAATTGCGGAAGGAGGTTCTAAACAAACGCGGCTGTTTTCAGTGGAAAAACAGGAGATTTATTTGACAGGATCGAGGCAGGAATAAGCCCTGAAAACCAGAAGTGTATATTCACGTTCTCCGGCACACCACGGAGGTGACAAAATGGCAACAGATAAAGCAGATCCCGCCGTCGGCCGTTTCAAACAGATGATGTCTAAAGTGATAGTAGGCAACGAGCATGCCATCGAGCTTGTGCTGGTAGCGTTCCTCACCCAAGGCCACGTCCTGATTGAAGATGTGCCGGGAGTCGGCAAGACCCTCCTTGCCAGGACTTTTGCCCGTTGCCTTGGGCTTGAGTTCCGCCGGGTACAGTTCACCCCGGACCTGCTTCCGTCGGATATCACAGGGATTAACGTGTTCAACCCCAGGACCCTTGAGTTTGAGTTCAAACCCGGCCCTGTGTTTTGCGACATCCTGCTTGCTGACGAGATCAACCGGGCCACCCCGCGTACCCAAGCCAGTTTGCTTGAATGCATGCAGGAAAGGCAGGTTACCATAGACGGTGTAACCCACCGCTTATCCCCGCATTTTACGGTGCTTGCTACGCAGAACCCAATTGAACTTCAGGGCACCTTCCCTCTCCCGGAGGCCCAGATGGACAGATTCCTCATGCGTATCCACCTCGGTTACCCAGATGAAGCCCAGGAGATGGAGATCCTTGAGCGGTTCGAGCAAGGCACACAAATTGACGTTGGCCCGCCTCTGACTCAAGCAGAAATCGCTGAGCTAAAACAAGGGGTAAAGCAAGTGCACCTGTCCGAAGACCTCAGGGCTTATATCAGGAACATCTGCCGGCACACCAGAAACCACGATGCCGTGGAACTGGGAGCAAGCCCGAGGGCTACCCTGTCCCTCGCCCAGGCGTGCAAAGCATACGCGTTCATAGAAGGCAGAAATTTCGTGCTTCCTGATGACGTAAAAACCCTTGCCCTGGCTGTGCTTGCCCACAGGCTGGTTGTCTCCCAGGATGCATTCATGCGCGGGGTTAGCGCACAAGACATAGTGTTGGAGATTCTAGACGAAGTGCCGGTGCCCATAGGACACACTACAGGACAATGAGCAGCAAGACAGTAGTTGCTTGTGGAATATCCATAATGGCTTTAGGGCTTATAGCCGATGCCCCGTTTATACTGATGTCAGGGGTATATCTAGCTTTGGGGGCGGTGCTGGCGCACTGGTACGCCAAGAGCGCCACCAAGCATTTGGTTTACACCCGCAAGACCGAGCCCCGTGAGTGTTTTGTGGGCGATACTGTGACCCTTAAAATCCGGATAGAAAACCGCAAGCCCCTGCCAGTGTTCTGGCTCAAGTGCGACGATGAATTCCCCGGCGACGGGTCCCTCGGCGGTTTGTCTCTAGCTCCTTCAGTGCCGGGAAGGGCCGCGTTTACCAACATAGTCCACCTCAAATGGTTCGAAAGGGTCGAGCGAACGTTTGAGGTATCGTGTGTAAAGCGGGGAGTTTTCAAGCTGGGCCCTGTAAAACTTACGGCAGCTGACCCCTTAGGGCTCGGCTCCTCCAGCACGGTGACTACGGGAACAAACACCCTAACCGTCTATCCTAAAGTATTGCCGGTTGAAGGGCTGCCGTGGCTGAACACATCACCTTTCGGCACCGCGCCGGCCAGCGGATGGCTCTATCAGGATCCCTTAACTTACGCAGGCACCCGGGAGTACGACGCCCACGCCCCAGCTAATCAGATTGCATGGAAGGCCACTGCCAGGAAAGGGGAGCTCCAAGTCAAGGTGCTGGAGCCAACCATGCAATCAAAAGTGCTGGTAGCCCTCAACCTGTCTACCTCCGACCACTTCTGGCAGGGAATAGACTCCCGCGCCCTGGAAGATGCCGTGACCATCGCTGCGTCTCTGTGTTCCGCCATACTCCGGACGGGAACCGCCTTCGGGCTTGCCGCCAATTCAATGGGCAGAGACAGGGGTTCCCTGTTCATAGGGCCTGGGCTGTCCCAAGGCCACCTCAGGCGGATCCTTGAAGCCTTGGCTCAGGTAAGCCTGCCCTGGATGCCCTTTACAACCACCTTAAAGCAGCTTAGATACAAGATAGACAAGAACACCAGAGTGGCCGCCGTCATGCCCCATATATCCCAAGCAGACTGCGAACACCTGCTGGCATTGGCAGACGCGGGATATCCGCTAGCTGTGATCTTGGTGCGGCCATCTGATGCCACAGGAGAAGCTTGCCGCCGGCTTGCAGGGCGGATCCCAATTTACCTGTGCCGGGAGGCCCCCGGACAGGGATGCCAGGAGGTGGTTGGGTTTGAGCGTATTGGCTGACCTCCTGCTGGGTACCGGGCTTACGGCGGTCTTCTGGGGGTACGTGTGCGCCGCCTTCCTGGAAGCCTTTGGGATTGCCGGCACCACCCCATGGGTGTTCATAGCGAGCGGCGTGAGTTTTGCATGGGGATATGGGTTGGATCGTCTCACCCGGAAAGCAGACCCCGGGCACCGTAATCACTTAGTGCTCCTTGGCTGGCTCAGCCCCATTGTGACATCCGGCATCTTCCTGGTAATTGTGTGGCTAAAGCCCGGGGGCCTCTCCTGGGATATCACCATATCAGCCGAGGTGCCTCTATACCTCCTGCTGTGGGCGCTATGCTCGGTCCAGGGGATCAACCGGGCGCGTTCATCCAGTCTGGTGATTTCCCAACACAATGCTTTGGCAGGCACCTTGATCCTGGCCCTGGTTGCATCGTTTAGGGTATCCCGCAGCGTAAACCTGGCATCAGGCGCCCTGATATTCGCCCTGTTATCCACACTGGACGTTGCTTTGGTACGCCAGCGGCAAGTGCTCAGCACGGTACACCCTGGGCAACGCCGGTACTGGGCCGCGGGAGGTGCCGGATTCTTGGCCCTGGCGCTTACAATAGCTGCGTTTGCATCGATGGGTGTACCCGGGGCAGTATCCTTCATAAGCCAAGTGGTATCAAGAGTGTGGGATATCATAAGTACCATAATCATCTACATGGTCATACCCATTGCCTGGATTGCAGAATGGCTGGTGATGCGCCTGCGGGAAAGGCTCCAACTGAACACCCGGGAAAGCCAAGGAATTCCGCCCCTCCGCAAGCAGCTGCTTGAACAGCTGGAAGAACAAGCCTCCGAACTCGTCCAGCTGCCTCCATGGGCCCATGCGGTTTTGACCGGCTTAGCAGTGGCGGCCGCGCTTTGGCTGATATGGCGGTTCGTGCTCAAGCGGGGTCCTTTGAAACCTCAAGAATCCCAGCTAAAAGAGACCAGGACCAGTTTGCTGGAAAAAGACGCATTCAGGGAATGGGCGAAGAGCTCCATGGATGAAATGTTGGCGCGGGTGAGATCGGGTGTGACCAAGGCGCTGGGTTCGATATTGTCCAACGAACCAAGAACCATCCAGGAGCTATACATGCGGTCGTTGGAACTGCTAAGCAAGCGGGTGCACCCCCGGGAGCAAAGCCAAACCCCGCTGGAGTACCTTGGAAGTATCTTGAAGCATGTGCCCTCCCAAGAAGGGCGTGAGGCGTTTAGCTACATAACCGAGCTGTTCTGCAGATGTCACTACTCGGGCAAACCGCCGCAAGCCTCTGAGTGGGAAAAAGCCGTGCATGCTTACTCAGTGCTCACCCAAGCAGAAACACTCCACCTTGAATCACGGGATACCGGCTAGCTGAACCATCTGGAATCTTATCACGACGTCCGTATGCCGTATATGCCATCGGAGCCACCGGCCCGGAGTCAACTGTCTGCGGATACCTCCTGCACATCATCGAGGAACTGTATTTCCACAGAATCTGTCAACACGTCGATATAGCTCCACGTTACAGCCCGGCCGGATCCAGATTCATCATCCAGCCTTATAACGAATATGCTAGGGTAGGTATTTTCCAAAATACCTTCCTTGATGGAAACGCGTCTGCGGCCTTCGTGGGCTTTAACTTTGATCCTTTTTCCCAGATGCGAATCGAGTTTCATACGTATGGAATCTATGGTCATTTTCGGCTTCACGCGCTATCCCTCCTTTTGACTACTTAGAGTGTTTGTCCGCCACCTGAGCTCCGTACGCGTCAGGCTTGATCTTGGCAGCAAACCCGCTGCCGGTTATCTGGGCAACAAGTTCTTTTATCATGGTCCTTGTCTGGCCATTTCTGCCTACATCAAGGTGAATTTCAACGTTGAGATCGCTATGTCCGGTACACGACAGGCGGGCTGCCAGTTTGCTGGCTATATCCAGACTCAGATGGGCTTCGTAGAAGATTCGCTGCTTAATGCTGGGCATTTTTCTCACGTAAGTGCGTGTGTAGTAATACCTGCCGCCTTTACCGATGTGGTGGATCACAACCGCGGTCACAAAACAGACTTGTTCTCTGGATTGGGAATCGCTGCCCACTATAAGTTTGTACTGGGAATCAGGATTTTCGGCAATGAAGTCAAGGATATCTTGGAACATTTCATCGAAGCTCATGGATCCCTTTGTGGGATTTATAAAGTGCAATGCCTTACCCCCTTGCCGAATCTCCTATTGACTAATTTTATCATTTTTCAACCACTTATGCAATTGTACACAAAATTCCGAAAATGATAATTCGGCAAGCCTATGAAGGTACAAGGGTCAAAATGCCGGCTGTGCGATACCTTCCAGGAAGTACCAATAAGCCTAAGCTTGTAAATCCGGCAGTATATGAGGAGTTGCTGCTCTTGCCAGAGTTACGTACTCGTCAATGGTCAAATCCTCAGGGCGCTTGCTCAAATCAACCCCATGTTCGTCGCCTAATTCGAATAGCTTCCGTTTGCTGCCAAACAGGGGCGCCAGGGAATTTAACAAGGTCTTCCGCCTTTGTGAAAAGGCTTTTCTTGATATCTCGTCGAGCACAAGTTCTTCTTCCTCGTTAAGAGGAAACTCATCGTATACCTCCATGGTGACCAGACATGAATCTACCTTGGGCGGCGGCAGGAACGCCCCCTTTGGGATCTTCCTTTCCACCTTCACCTTTGCCCTGTATTGACACCATAGCGACAGCCGGCCGAACTCACGGGACCCTGGCGGTTCAGCCATACGCCTGCCCAGCTCATCCTGGACCACAAACGCAAGCCGGTTCCACGCCGGGCGGCCTACAAGAGCTGAATACACTATCTCAGACGTAACGTAGTAGGGCACGTTGCCGCATAACACCAGGGGAGCCGCAGGATAGGTTTGCCTGAGGGTTTGCCCAGAGAGGTCAAATTTGAGGGCGTCACCCCAAATCCAAGTTAGGTTGCTAAAACAGGCCAGGTTGTCCGATACGGCAGGCTCCAGTTCTTTGTCGATTTCCAAAGCGTACACCCACCGGGCCCTGCTGCACAGTTGTTTGGTGAGGGTTCCCAGCCCTGCGCCTACTTCCACGGCCACCCAGTCATCAGCCGGCACCATAGTCGCAGCAATGGCAGACAAAAGCTTGGGGTCAGTCATGAAATGCTGCCCTAGGCGCTTTTTCAGCCTGACCCCGTACTTCCTTATTATCTGGCTATAGCTAGTATTTTTCATTACCTGAGGATATACACCTTCGTTTTCTTGACTCCCCATGCCAGCGCTTCCTCATGGGTGTCAAAGCAAACGTCGATCTTGTGACCTTTGATGGCCGAACCCACATCAGCTGCAACCGCTTCCCCGTAACCATCTACATATACCCTGGTCCCAAGGGGGATTATCCTGGGATCTACTGCGATCACACCTCTGGCTGCAGGTACCCCTGTAGACGTCATGCCCACCGCAGTTGGCCCGCAACATTTTGCGCAAGGACAATACGCGGTCGCTGTAACCTCGAGGGCCCTTTCAAACCGGATATTCCGCCCTCCTCTGGACACTTCCTGGGCGGACCCTACAAGCAGGATCTGGGGAGACGGATCTCTCACGATTTTCCTGGCTTTCTCTTCCCGGGATACCTCTACGCCGTCTTCATACTTGACCTGGTAGATCACTTGTACAAGCCCGGGCACACCGCTCTTGTACACCCTGGAAAGCCCCGCTTCGAGGGAGCTGTCTTCCCGCCTCTGCACATCGAACGCAATCTCCTGCTCTTCCGTAACTTCGCCGAATGTAACCTTCGCCACCCTGATAATCTCACCGCCGGCAATTGTCTCATCCAAACCAGGACATACAACGTCGTCCGGCTCAGGCTGGATGTGGGCTGCAGACAAGATTTGTGATACCTGGTCTTCTGTGGTGAACACCGGGAAGGTCCTGCCCCGGAACCGGACAAATACAGGTGTTGCCCTCTCAACCCTGATTTCCATGCCGTCTTCCACAGGTGAATCCAGAGATGGCTCCACCTTGTCCCCAGGACTCAAAGATATGTTGACGGCGGCCAGCACATCAGCTACCGTAGCTGCCTGCGTAGAAAGGGAAATCTCCCTGTCCCATGCAGATACCGTAATGTCGTACGTTCCCAAACCGGATATGACTCCTACGCACATCGCACCCAGAGCCGCCACCGGAATGATTGCCAACCCCACCAAATGCCGCTTGCTTTCTACCAAACCGGGTTTCCGCAAGCAGACACCCCCTAACACGGATTGTCCACAAGGATATTCCTCATAAAACACACATTTCCTCTTCCCGTTCTACTCCAACTATTGTCAGGTCTTCCTACCTTGTACATTATTATGTGGATTTCTTCCCAAAATATCCTTGTGTCTTCCTGTTACTTCCTGTAGCTGTTATCCACAGTGATAGACTTTACCATCATTCCTCACCGATTGCAAACACCCGCACTGCGTTGTCCAACGTGAGTCTGCTTATCTGGTTAGGTGATTGCCTCAAAACCTCAGCCATAGTCTGTATCACTTCCACAATGTAAGCAGGTTCATTCCGCTTGCCCCGCTTGCTTTGTGGAGGCAGCCATGGACAATCGGTCTCGGCCAACAGCCTGTCTTGGGGCAGGAATTTGAGCATATCCCTGAGATAACCGTTTCTGGGGTAGGTAAGGGGGCCGCCTAGACCAATGTATCCTCCCAAGTCAAGGCACCTGCGGGCATAATCAATGTCCTCGGAAAAGCAGTGGAACACGAGGGGTATGTCACGGCCATGTTGCTCCAAGATCGAGACGACGTCACGGGCAGAGTCCCGCTGATGGATGATGACAGGAAGCCCGTGGCGCCTGGCCAAATCCAGACCCATGACAAACGCATCCATCTGGTCGCGTTTCGGGGACAAGTTGCGGAAATAATCAAGGCCGATTTCCCCTATGGCCTTTACCCTGGGAGATCCGGTTACCAGGTCTTCCAGGTAGGCCCATCTGGCTTCAAGGTCATCGTCTCCCCGGGCATAGTGAGGATGGATCCCCACGGCACAAAACCCGCCGATCTTTTCGGCCAAAGCCACGCTCTTCCGGGACGACTCTTCATCGTAACCCACTTCCATGAAAACGATCCCTAGATCCCTGGCACGCTCCAACACCTGTTGCCTGTCTTGATCGAAAGCCCTGGCGGATACGTGGGCATGGGTGTCAAAAATCTTCTGGGCCCCAGGGCCGGACTTGCGAGACTTACGATATTTTGCTGCCATTTTGCACCCTTCGATCAGGTGTAAGCACTCCAAGCACTTGTCCGTCTTGGGCAGCCAGGAGCATGCCTTGGGATTCTACCCCTCTAATCACCGCAGGCTGCAAGTTGCAGACCACAACTATCTGCTTGCCCAACAGGTTTTCGGTCTCATAGTGCCGGGCAATGCCTGCAACCAGCTGTCTGGTTTCAGTACCCAGGTCAACAGTGAGTTTAAGCAACCTGTCGGTACCTTCTACCTTCTCGCACGAAGTAACTTCTCCAACCCTCAGATCCAACCGCCGGAATTCGTCAATCGTAATCAGCTCACTCATCTAAACCGCCTTCCTTCTTGCAAGCAAAATTGCCGTGGATCTATATGTCGGTTATACCTTGATCTTACCCCCGAAGCAAGCCGGGAGCACACCGGTATTTTTCCATGTGCAATTAACAAGGATATTGGGTTATAATAAAGGCTGCTCCTCGTAACATCCCCTTAAGCTTGCCTGCATTGACACTTTAAGTCTAAAGATGAAAGTTTTACGTTTTTACCCATTTTTTCTTGTAAAATATCTTGACGCTTTCTGGCATCTTTGGTATCTATTATTTGTGGTCATTGTCGAAAATTGGAGAGGAGCCGGCTGGGAAGAGAGGTGAATGGACAAGATGATGAAGTCAACCGGAGTAGTCAGGAAAGTCGATGAACTAGGAAGGGTAGTCATTCCTATCGAGCTTCGTCGCACTCTCGACATCGGCGAGAAGGATTCTTTGGAGATTTATGTCGACGGAGAGAGTATAATCCTGAAAAAATACGAACCCGCTTGCATCTTTTGCGGCAACGCCGCCGGAGTGGAGATATACAAAGGGAAGCGGGTTTGTGGCAACTGCCTGAGCGAACTGGCAACAATGGGTGCAAACAAGGGTTAAAGGAGTTACATAACAAGAATACACGATTGAATATTATGCCGGGAGGAGGCGGAACTAACCTGCCTCCTCCTGATTTTCAGGGGATTCAAGGTAGGCCACTATTACCCATTCGCCTTTTACCTTCATCCCGCGGAGCTGCTCCCAAACGTCCTTAATGTGGCCTACGATTACGCTTTCATAAGTTTTTGTCATCTCGTGGCACAAGCCTACTTGTATGGATGGGAACATCGCCATGAGGTCATCCAGGGTCTTTACCAGCCTGTGGGGCGACTCAAACATCACCACGGGAACTTGGGGCTTTATCCATTCAAGGAAGAACTCTCGCCGCTTCTTGGACTTACGGGGAGGAAAGCCTGCAAATATGAACTGGGATGAGCAAAACCCCACAAGGGCCAGGGCGGCAGTGACGGCTGACGGTCCCGGAACCACGGCGATATGGAACCCGCTTTCCCGGGCTTTTTTGACCAAATAAGCACCTGGATCCGAAATAAGGGGCATGCCTGCATCAGACACAAGCGCCACCAACCGGCCCCGGGCCAGCTCCTCCAGCACTGCCCCGGTGCGTTGTTTTTCCACATGTTCGTAGAGCGCCAAGAGGGGTTTTTTGATATCGTACCGGGCCAATAGCTTCTTAGTCCGCCTAGTGTCCTCGCATACGATCAAATCAACCTGGCTGAGAACCTGGATGAGCCTGAAGGATGCATCATCGAGGTTCCCTATAGGGGTTCCGCAAACATAGAGCACGCCCCGCCCGCCAGGATTGTTACCCAAGCTGTCTGTCAATTGAGTGATCTCCTCAATATCCCGCATTACTTCTTTTCATCAACTTCTTCTTCAGGGAACTCAGCTTCGGTCCCGTCTTCCAACATCACGGTGATGGTCTCTTTGGCTTGGTTATACCCGGTTACTTTGCCCTCGCCTGCAGGCGTGACCACACATGCCCCTATCTCTATAGGTACCTCACGGTGCTTTTCTGCGCCAAGGTTTTCCGCTTCGAACCTCAGACAACACAGGAGCCGGCCGCAAGTACCTGAGATCTTGGAAGGGTTAAGCGGCAAGTTTTGCTCCTTGGCCATCCTGATGGACACAGGCTGGAACTCGCACAAGAAACTGGCACAACACAATTCCCTGCCGCACGGGCCCAAACCACCGTAGAACTTGGCTTCATCCCTCACGCCTATTTGCCTGAGTTCAACCCGGGTCTTAAGTGCAGATGCCAGGTCCTTGACTAATTCCCGGAAATCTACCCTTCCGTCGGCGGTGAAATATATGGTAACCCGCGAGCCGTCGAAAGTGTATTCAGCATCAACCAGCCGCATCTCCAAGCCATGGCGGGCGATTTTTTCCGCCGCAATCTCCATGGCTTGCCTGGCTTTTTCCTCATTGTTCCGTTCGATCTCCAGGTCTTCTTCAGTGGCCAGCCGCAGCACGTTTTTCAAAGGCAATACCAGATCCTCTTCGGGAACCTCCCTGGGTTCGATAGCCACAACGCCCATTTCAATACCTTTAACCGTTTCCACCAGCACCTTGTCGCCACCTTTGAGGGGTAGTTCCCCTGGATCGAAATAGTACACTTTACCTACATCTTTGAACCTAATCCCTGCAACTATAGGCATGATCCTCTCCTCAGATCTCCTCAGAATTCAGTCTTTGCATATCCATGAACAATGTACAGAATACCAGAAACGCATTGGTGTTGGCACTAAGCCGTTGCCTTGCCCGCATAATCGCTTTGAGCGCTTCAAAATTACGTTTTAGGACAGCTGCCTGGCTGTTATCAGGCCCGTACTGTCTTTTATCATACTCCATTGCCGCTTGAGATAGTTTTTCCGCAAACTCGAGTTGGAGGGCAGCAAGCAGTTTTTGCCGCTCTCCTGAATCGGCCTTAGAATATTCAAGGGCAAGTTCCACGAGGCTGCCATTCATTACTTTATCAGTCAGGGCTTCTCCATTGGCCTTTTGGCCATCCGGCTGTGACAGAAGCCATACCGCCTTTTGGATGCTGCCATCTGACAGTGCTGCAATCTGCCTGCTCCGGTCCTCGGGCACGTTATGAACTTCTTGAAGGTAGGCGGCAACCGCTTCAGCAGGCATTGCCCTAAGCGGTATCACCTGGCACCTCGAGATCACAGTAGCAGGAATTGCCGACTCGTTTGCGGTGGTAAGTATGAAATTGACATAAGCAGGCGGCTCCTCCAGCAGCTTGAGCAATGCATTGGCAGCCTCAGCAGTCAGGGTTTCCGCATCTTTTATGATGAAAACCTTACGCTTGGAAACAAACGGACGCGTGAGCACTTCTTTGAGCATGCTGTGGGCAGCGCTTATCCCGATGCTTGTCCCGTCTTTCTCGATCATGATCAAATCCGGATGGGCGTCCCCATCCACCCTGACACACGATGGGCACTCATTGCATCCAAGCTCTGTGCCACTGTTGCTTGGAAGGCCTTCAGGCGAATCCCCGTTTAAACACAAGAGGGCTTTTGCAAATTGCTTCGCCAAGGCGGTTTTCCCTGACCCTGCCGGTCCTTTGAACAGGTACGCATGGCCAATCCTGCCCGATCTCAGTATGGCTTTAAGTATTCTTACTGAAACTGCTTGACCTCTTAGGAGATAATCCACGAGCTTATTTGACCACCCTGACAAGACTTCTGATCTTTAGACCTTGACAAACCTCTCAATGGGCAAGATGAAAACCGTAGCTCCTCCCACCATAACGCCCACGGGGTAAGGCACGTAAGACTCTGCAGGCCCCACCGGGGTTATGGGCGTTACAAGTTGCTCACGTGCCCTGCAGTTATCCTTTACGATTTCCAAGACGTTTTCGATTTCATCGTCATCTACGCCAATCAAGATCGTGGAGTTGCCTTCCCGGAGAAAGCCGCCAGTAGAAGCCAGTTTCGTAGCGCTGTATCCCGCCCTTACCAGGGCATCCATGAGCTTCGGAACGTCCTTATCCTGGATAACCGCGATGATTAATTTCACAGGCTTTCCCTCCCTTGTTTCTCGTTAGTGAGATCATACCCTTTCTCGGACAAAATGTTGACAACCTCTTTCCAAATCGCCGCCTCGACGCGAGAGACCTCCATGCCGCCGTCTACGCGCACCACCCGATTGGGAAACCGCTGCGCCAGCTCTCGGTATCCCTGTCTTACCCTCTCATGATATGCGTCGCTTCTGGACTCAATCTTGTCTTTCCGCTTAGAGGCGAGCCGCCGGTGAATAACGCTGGCTTCGCCGATATCCAATACCACAGTCAGATCCGTCTCCAAGCCGCCTGTAGCTATCTTGTTGATAGTCTCTATGGTCGGAAGGGGCACCCCTCCTGCATAACCTTGATATACCCACGTAGAATCGGTATATCTTTCAGTGATTACTATGCGGCCCTCAGCCAAAGCCGGCTTCACGACCTTAGACACAAACTCACATCTTGCCGCGGCATAGAGCAACGTTTCCGACAAAATCGACCTGTCCGGGCTGCCGGGATCCAAAAGCAGCTGCCTGATCCGCTCGCCAAACTCAGTACCGCCTGGCTCCCTGGTCACCAAGGGTTTGAGGCCGGCCAACTCCAGCCTCCTCGACAGCCTTGCAATTTGAGTAGACTTGCCTGATCCGTCGCATCCCTCAAGGCTTATGAATACCCCAGGAAGCGCCCGATCTAGTCTTCTATGCAAAACACTTTCAACTCCTTCTCACCGCCTGAGTGCCCGCGGCCTAGGACATCAAGGCCGCATTCAACAGCTTGACGGATGTACCCGACCACTTCTGCCGTCATCCTTTCACCTGGAACCACCACCGGAGACCCCGGGGGATAGATGAGCACCGTATCGCCGCTGATTTTGCCTACCGCTTGATCAAGGGAACACTCCCTGGCAGGCGCGTAAAATGCTTGGCTCAGGGATATCACCGCTTCCCCTCTGGGCGGTTCACGGGTCAGGAGTTCCCACACGCCGGCTTGCGAAGCCACCCTGCCTCCACGGCAGCTCTCTGATATCTCGCAGAACGCTCCAGCAACCCTTTCGAGGTCATGGTTATTGTCCGCACCTGTAACCATGAGCACAACGTAGTCAGGTCCGGTCATTTCCGGGACAACCCTGGCCTTCTCCCAAAGCAATTGCTGTACCTGGGGGCCGGACAATCCCAAGCCTGACACGTCAATCAGGATTTTTCCAGGGTCCCACTTGCCTTCTTCAGGAGTTCTCACCCTGATTCCTTTGATCTTGGACAATTCTTGTTTCATCAGGTGTGCAGATTGTATCATCGATTCAACCCATGATGCATCCTGTTTTAGGCCGGCTATCGCTCTCTCCAAAGATGCAAGCAGTATATATGAAGGCGATGTGGATTGAACCAGCCTCAGGGCTTCTTCCACGTTTGCCGCAAGCGCGGGAAAGGTCTTGACGCAGCTTAGAGTCACGTGTAGTAGCCCTGTCTGGGTAAACGCCTGGGTGGTCTTGTGGGCACCGTGAATCACCAGGCTTGCCCCGGTTTCAATGGCCGATGGAGGAAGTCTGTCCGAGAACCTAAACAGTGTTCCGTGAGCCTCGTCGACTATCACCGGTACATTGAGCTCACCGGCGTACTGGCATATGCTGCGGATGTCTCCGCATACCCCTGTGTACGTAGGGCTTACCGCCACAATCCCCCGTATGTTTGCCCGCCGCCCTGGCCGCAGGCGGCCTTGAGATGTGGCTTCTGCAAGCTGCATTTCTACATCGGATACCTTAAGGGGCAGGTAGCCTCCTAAATCCTGGTCATACTCGGGATAGATGAACAAAGGATCAAGCCCGGACAAAATAAGGCCTGAGATTATCGAGCGGTGGGCGTTTCTCGGCACTATCACGACACCGGGGCCCATGGTCATACGAAGCGCGATAAGCGATGCAAGTATGCCGCTTGTGGCCCCGTTAACCAGGCAATAGGTGGCGGCGGTACCGAAAACATCCGCCATGTTACGTTGAACCTGCTGTATCACCTCTGACGGATAGTGGAGATTGTCCAATCCCGGGATTTCAGTTACGTCCATGGCCTTCACCCTGTCTAGGGCATCCTCTAAGGCACGGGCTATCTGACATATGCTGCCGTCTCCGAGAGCTGAACCCCACCCTGGAACCCTCGGCCCTCCATAGGCTTCGTCATCATGCCCTAGGTGCTTGGAGCTGCTACGCCCCTTGTGTCCGGGCATGTGCATCCTCACAGGATCATAACTTATGTAACGGGCAATAGCTTCCAAGATACCGCCATTGGCCTTATCCATATCTATACCGCTCCTTCTGCGCCCTTGCCGCACAAACCAAGGTCCATGTCCTGAACCTATCTTATAACAACTTGCCGCCTGTGGTAATTGCATCCACAGCTTCGATCCAATTTTATCCACAGGCCTTGGCACTTATCCCCAGACTTGTCAACACGATTCATCACCAACCTCCCCACGTGTCGGTGTTCGTGTGGCCCGTGGAGCCTGTTAAGGCAGGGGATAGACCCGTGGACACCGTCAATTGCCGACAGGTGCTTTGCCGTAAGTTTGAGAGTTCCAGCCTAAATGCTAGAATATACTAGGTGCTGGGAGCCAGGGCTTTCGCGCCTGTCCGCGTCTGAAATAAGCTGGTGAGGTGTTATCATGGGATCTGCATCAGACAGAAAACTAAGCCCCAAACAGCTAATCGGGAAACTGTTCGAAGGCCGTCGCAAATATTGGATAATTTTGTTCTTGATCATCGGGTTCGTGGTTTGGGGAGCGATTTCGTTCAGGCAGCGCTGGATGACAACGGCCCAGGGCCAAGCATTCCGCCTGGCAAAGGTTACCCTAGGTGCCATCGATGTCACCGTAACAGGGACCGGCACGGTAAAGCCCCACCGGCGCTGGGAACTGTCCACAAAGCACGGGGGCAAGGTCATCCAAGTGTTTGCCGAACCCGGCCAGAAAGTCAGCCGAGGCCAGGTGCTTGCCCAGCTTGAAACTGACGATATCCTCCTGAGTATTGATGAGGCCACCATCGAACTCAGTCAAATCCAGACTACCCTTTCGGATCTTCAGAAGAAGGTTGACTCTCTCACGGTAAAGAGCGAAAACCAAGGGGCCGTGACCCGTTTATCAGTTAAACAAGGCCAATTAATCAATGAAGGTGCCCACATATGCACCATCACCGCTCCCTACATGGAGGTCAAAGCTTACTTCAACAAGTCTCAGGCCCAAAACATCGCGCCTGGGCAAGACGCACAGGTGTTCTTCTTGGACTTCTTGAGCACAATTCCGGGAAAAGTGACCCACGTAGCCCAGGCAGGACAGGCAAGGGAAGGCGGGGTAGTGCTGTACCCGGTGACTGTGGAAATAGAAAACCAGGGAGCCCTGATTCCGGGAATGCCGGTAGTTGTGGAAATACACACTCCTAATGGAACCATGAAGTCTCACCACGAAGACAACGAGATTTCACATGTTATACATGAGGTGACCGCCAAGGCCGGAGGCAAGGTAGAAAGGGTCCTGGTTGCTGAAGGCGACCGTGTCCGGCCCGGCCAGGTGCTTGTAGAGTTGGAAAACACATCCCTCAAGTCCCAGGTAGAAACCAATACCTTAAGGCTCAGGCAGCTACAAAACAGGCTCGCCTCCCTCCAAGACACCCTTGAAGCCCAGACTATAACTGCACCTGAGGATGCTACCGTGCTGGATGTACGGGTGCAGGAAGGGGATACTGTGGCCGCCGGGGCCGTTGTCGCGGTGCTGGGGGATCTAGAGCTAATGGAAGTCACAATCCCGGTAGACGAAATAGACGCGGGTAAGGTCAAGCCCGGGCAGCCTGCCATCATCACAGCAGATGCCGTGCCCGGAAAGCAATTTGCCGGAACCGTCTCAAGCATCAGTCTTGAAGGCAAACCTACCGGAGGCATTGCCACCTTCGACGCAAAGATACTGGTGGAGACCCAGGGGAAGCTGCTGTCAGGCATGTCGTGTGACGTGGTGATTAGCACTGATTCACGACACGATGTGCTACTTATTCCGATAGAAGCGCTTCAATCCAAAGATGGAGGTTACGCGGTGTGGGTTGTACCTAGCCTATCGGAAAAAGAGATGCAGTCAGACCGCCTGAGCCCGGCAGCTGCACGCAAGCTACTTGCCCAGGCTGAACTTGTGGACGTAGAAGTGGGGTTAATCAGTTCCAACAGCGCTGAGATCCTGAGCGGGCTCAAAGCAGGCGATACTGTGCTGGTGTTCTCCGGGAGCTCCTGGCCGTCCAACTTAAGGTTCCGTTTGCCGTAACCCGCGAGCCACGCCGGACCTAACAAGCTGGGGAAGGATGTAGACGCAATGGATTTCCTCACAACCTTGAAAATCGGGCTGAGCGCCGTTACGGCCAACAAGCTCCGTTCGGCGCTTACCATCCTGGGAGTGACCATCGGGGTAGCCGCGGTCATAGGAGTTGTAGCCGTAGGCGAAGGTGCCCAAAACGAGGTAACAAGCGAAATCGAGTCTCTGGGCACCTACCTTGTCACAGTATCCATAAGGGGCCGGGGCCCTGACAGGGTGCTCACCCAGAGCCAGCTCGACGATATTATGCATGATATCCCTGGGATAGCTGCAGTGTCGCCTGTGATTACGGCCACTGGGGTTGCCAAACACGGCACCGGCCGTTTCGATTGCTCGATTGTAGGCGTGAACCACCAATATGCCGCCGTGAGAGACATGAATGTTCAGACCGGCAGATTTCTCTCGGCCATCGATGTAGATGCCCGCCAAAAAGTAGCCATACTCGGCCACAATGTGGCATTGGAGCTTTTCGGTTTGTCAGACCCCGTGGGTGAGACCATCAAGCTAAACGGGCAGACCTTTTGGGTTATAGGCGTGCTTGAAGCCAGAGGAGGCAGTCTCACAGGTTCTGAAGATGACCAGGTGATAATTCCGGTGACAACTGCTGAGAGGTTGCTGGGCAGGCGGGGGTTTAGCGCATTTTATATAAAAGGCCAGGACAAAGATTCAGTGGATGTGATCGCATCGTCCCTGGAAATCCGGCTTAACAGGCGCTTTAGGGACGAAGACGCATATAGGATTTTCAACCAGACCCAGGTGCTTGAGATCGTTCAAAGCGTGAGCCGGACGCTTACCCTGATGCTGGGTGGCATAGCATTCATTTCCCTGCTTGTAGGCGGCATAGGCATCATGAACATCATGCTGGTGTCAGTTGTGGAGCGCACCAGGGAAATCGGACTCAGGAAAGCGGTGGGCGCCACCAACAGGGATATCCTAAACCAGTTCCTTTTGGAATCGGTAGTGCTCAGCCTAATTGGGGCAGTGCTGGGGATCGCCGTGGGCACTTTGCTTGCCCGGGGCATCTCGGTTTTCATAGGCATTTCCCCGCTGTTTCCTTGGAAAGGGGCTGCAATAGCCATCGGCCTGGCCATAGGGGTAGGCGTCAGTTTCGGGAGCCTTCCGGCAAAACGCGCGGCTGAACTTGAACCTATACAAGCCCTTAGGACGGAATGAACACTTCTTCCACTTCTGCCAAGGTTGTTTCCGCAAGGGTACTCCTGCAGCG
>LFST01000050.1:2043-2427 GCA_001513185.1 Candidatus Fermentithermobacillaceae bacterium DTU015 | reverse complement strand
TGGCTGAATATTTTGTGGCGCATGGACCGCTCTTGCCAGAACGGGATGATTTCGTTTTGCTGGATCGCTTTTTCAGCCGGCCCTACTTTGAAGAACACTTTTTCCCTGCTATCGATTACGACCAGGTCTTCGAGGGTATGGCAACAGACCTCGGGATATGTGGGGGTTGCCTTAGGGACAGGCCCGCGTTCTCCCACTATAAGTTCATCTTCGCCTATGTACACCTCCTTTCCCTCCATCAATTCCTTAAATACCAGCGCCCGCAGGACCGGAACCGACACCTTGCCCTCGTATTGCTTGTACACCCCGGTAACTATCCGTGCCCTTTCCATGGAGATGGTGGGCACTGTTTCAAGGCTCTGAGTTCTCAGCCTCGACACTCTT
>LFST01000050.1:631-1977 GCA_001513185.1 Candidatus Fermentithermobacillaceae bacterium DTU015 | reverse complement strand
TTACCTCATTGCCGGTCATCAGTGAACCTGACACAGTCATCCGCCGATGTTCACAGCAAGCCCAAATCCCTCCAGAATGCCCTTTACTCTTGACACGGCTTCATCCGGCGGCTGGGCTGTGTCGCCCAGGGCATACGTCTTACCCAGCCTTGCGTACTTGTCGGAACCGATATCATGGTATGGCAGGATGCTCGCCTGCATGATTCCCAAGCCTGCCAGAAAGCGGCCTGTGGCTATGATATTGTCCTCATGATCGTTGACCCCGGGAATCATAGGTATGCGGGCAATTATCGAAGGCCTGCGCTCGGCCAATCGGGACAGATTCTCCAGTATGAGTTGGTTGGATGCTCCAGTGTATTCCAAGTGCCTGGAAGGATCCGTTAGTTTTACGTCGTACAGGAACAGGTCTGTGAAAGGCATTATCTTCTCAAGCGAGTCCCAAGGCGCGCAGCCGGACGTGTCCACTGCGGTATTTATACCTTCTGCTTTACACCGTTTGAGGAGCTCCAACAGGAATTCAGGCTGCATCAGCGGTTCCCCGCCCGAAAAAGTAACTCCCCCTCCTGACTGCTCGTAGAACACTCGGTCTTTGAGCACCTGCTCTATAACCCAATCGGAAGTAACGCGCATACCGACAATCTTTCTGGCCTGGGTAGGACACACATCTGCACATTTGCCGCATACGGTGCACTTTCCACGGTCGGTTACAGCAGTGGGCCTACTCCCATCGGCACCTAGGTCAGCCTCTAGGGCAGGAGTTCGCGTCACCTCTTGGTTTTCGGAATCCACAGCCGGCGCCGAGAGGGCGACAGCGCCGTTTGGACAAACTAGACTGCACATACCGCAACCTATGCACCTGGACCCAATTGTGACCAGTTCCGGCTCGTTTGAAATACCCTCTGGGTTGTGGCACCATTGGCATCTCAGCGGACACCCTTTGAGGAACACGGTGGTCCTGATGCCCGGACCGTCATGGATGGAATATTTCTGAATGTGGAATATGATTCCTTGTTTCATAGTGTCGCCTCGCAATCAAGGTTGTGCCGGATTGGCTGCATGCGACTGGCTGCAAGTGACCGTCTACATGTGACTGGCTGCATGTAATTGGCTGGATGTAACTGGCTGCGGGTGACTGGCTGTATTTGATTGGCTGAATGGTATTGGTTCGGCATACTTGGTTGGATGTGGTTGCTCCATACTTGCCTTTCTATGCTGTCTGAACGATTGCTGCCTATCTGTGTGTTAGTTAGATGAAAGCTGCTGTTGGGCTGTACAGCCTGGGTGACAGCTATTATTGACCGGTGTTGCTTAAATGATGTTGTCTATCTGCTTCGAACTAGTCGTTT
>LFST01000050.1:0-529 GCA_001513185.1 Candidatus Fermentithermobacillaceae bacterium DTU015 | reverse complement strand
GATCCCGCTCAAAATGGCCTCAAATGGTGCATCTGGTGCACCAAAAACAGTAACCACCGGACAGTTTTGGGGCAAAATGGTGCACTGCGTGCACCATTTGCAACGATTTCGGCGCTTGAACGGGTCAAAATGGTGCATGTGGTGCACCGTTTTCGGCTTCCGCAATGGAAACACCCATCGAAATGGTGCATCTGGTGCACCATTCTAGTAGTAATCCTCCGCAAGAATGCCCAAAATGGCTCACTGGATGCACCATTTTGCGGTGGTCGCGCTCTGTTTTCCAGGAAAATGGTGCACGTAGTGTACCATCTTCACCTACAGTAACGCCAAGATCGCGAAAAATGGTACACCTAATGCACCATTCAGAGGGCAATGCCTTCCCAAACCCGGTCAAGTCCATAAACGGTGAACAAAGCCCCGCCGGACATGCCTCCGGAGTACCTCAACAAGTTCATGAACAGGAGGCTCCGGTTTTTGGTATAGTATGGGCAACACCGGACTCTGCGCTCAACCTTTCGCGTTGGGGGTG
>LFST01000033.1 GCA_001513185.1 Candidatus Fermentithermobacillaceae bacterium DTU015 | reverse complement strand
GTTTGTCAAGGGGAAATTACATGGTTCCAAATAGACCAGAAGCTTAGGAATCTCGTGGGAACTGATTTGGAATTAACCGGTTTGTCGACCGGGGTGGTTTGGATTTGACCATCTCTGCAGTGAGACTGGCTCCAAATCGCTCAGGGGCTTAGTGATTTGGGGGCATGCTCCAACCGCTATTGACACTCCTTAACTTCCCGTGCTATCGTCGAGGTGATTAGCACTCACAAGCTAAGAGTGCTAAAGGGAGGTTCAAAATTGGCACTTGATGAACGGAAAGCTCAGATACTCAAGGCAGTAGTTGAAGATTACGTTAAGACTGGGCTTCCTGTTGGTTCAAGGGCCGTAGCACGCAAATACCGTCTCGGGGTAAGCCCCGCTACCATCCGAAACGAAATGGCTGACTTGGAAGAAATGGGGTACCTCGACAAGCCCCATACTTCTTCTGGGAGGATCCCGTCAGACAGGGGTTACAGGTTCTATGTAGACGAACTCATGACTGACGTCAGGCTTTCCCGGGAAGAATCAGCCATGATTGAATCGCTGTTCCGTTCCAAGATCCGGGACGTGGTATCGTTGCTTAAGGCGACTGTCAAAGCCTTGTCGGAAGCAACCGACTACCTTGCATTTGTGCTTGGCCCGGAATATGTAACCACAACATTCGAAGCCGTTTACCTGCTGCCTGCGTCAGTGGGCAGGGCTCTTTTGGTCATAGTGAGTGACGTGGGCGTGGTGGAAAACTGCATCATAGATGTTCCGCCGATGTCGAGGGAAGAGATGGAATACGTGAGCAACATGCTAAGAAGGCATCTGTGCCACGTGAGCCTGGACCAGGTTCACACCAAGGCGCAGGAACTTCTCAGCAGGGAAACATCGCGGTACAGCGAGGTAATTGCCCAGGTGGCTGAATACCTCATGAGCATTACCGAAGAAAGCGAAACAGAGCAATTATTCATGGGCGGGACCGCCAACTTGCTCAACCAGCCTGAATTCAGGGACGTAAACCGGGTCCAGGACCTGTTGGAAGCCATAGAAAACGGTTCTCTTATAAGAAACATTATGATTACTCAAACCCATACGACCGATCCTGCGATTACAATCGGCGAAGAAAATGAAGTGGAGAAAGTGAAGGAATTCAGCATAGTGTACGGCACGTTTAGGTTGGGTCAAAGCGCCGGAAGGATAGGGCTTTTGGGGCCCAAGCGGATGAACTATCCGCGGGCGGTGGCGATCATAAGGTATTGCGAGCAGATGCTGAACAAGTACTTGGTCCGGTGAGGCTATGAGTTGCTTTACGGGTAAGCGCGCCTCACTCTTGTAACAGATCTACAAGATCAGCCATAGTAGCAAGAGAAAGATTTCTGAGTACACGTCACTCTGCAAAAAAGGCCACTGCTATGCGGGACCTCTTAGATCCGGTTAGACGGTTGAACTGGGTATGAGCTGCGTCATCATAAACAAAAAGCAGAAGAAATGTGGAACAGGCGCCGGATACGGCAGCCAATTCTATAGATTGCTGGGGGAAGGTTTTTGAGCAAGGACTATTACGAAATACTTGGCGTAAGCAAGGATGCAAGCCAGGAGGAAATCAGGCGGGCGTTCAGGCGGCTCGCTAAGCAATATCATCCCGACAGGAACCCTGACGATCCAACCGCTGAAGCCAAGTTCAAGGAAATAAACGAAGCATACGAAGTGCTGTCTGACCCGGCAAAGCGGTCAAATTACGACGCCTACGGCAACCCTGACGGCCCCTTCGGAGCCGGAGGCGGTGGCTCGTATACCGGAAGTGGCCCGTTTACTGGCGGAGGGCCGTTTACAGGCCGGGACTTCGGCGATTTCGGGTTCCCCTTCGGTGATATCTTTAGTTCGTTCGAAGAGATGTTCACCGGAGGTGCAAGGCGCAGGGCCAATACAGGGCCTGTGCGGGGCAGGGACCTTGAGGTGAGCTTGGAGATCACCCTGGAAGAAGCTTTTTCCGGTGTCGACAAGGACATAACCATAAACAGGGTGGAGTCATGTTCCCGTTGTAACGGGACAGGCGCCGAACCAGGCACTTCACCGATAACGTGTCCGACCTGTAACGGTGCCGGCCAAGTGAGGACCACTGTCAATACCATGCTCGGCACAATGACCACGGTGAAAACCTGTCCCAGGTGCGGAGGCACAGGCGAGATCATAGACACACCGTGTTCTGCTTGCCGGGGCGCAGGGGAAACCACCAGGACCCGCACGGTCACCGTGACCATCCCGCCCGGCGCAGATTCTGGGTTGCACCTTAGGTTAGCAGGCCAGGGTGATGCAGGGCGCAGAGGAGGCCCCCCAGGCGACCTGTATGTGGTGGTATTTGTAAAGCCCCATTCTATGTTCGAAAGACAGGGCGACGATCTTATCCTCGACCGCACCATCAGCTTCCCGTTGGCGGCATTGGGCGGCACAATTACCATACCCACCCTCGATGGCGAGGCAGAACTAAACGTGCCTGCCGGAACCCAGCCAGGCGCCGTGTTGCGGCTAAGGGGTAAGGGAATGCCCAAGCTCCGGTACAAGAGCAGAGGCGACCTGATGGTGAGGATAAATATACGCGTTCCTACCAGGTTGTCACCTGAGGAAAGGGAACTCCTGATGAAACTAAGCCGCCTCCAAGGGGAGACCGTAGGTGACAACAGGTCGTTCTTCCAGAGGCTAAGGGATGCAGCCGGAGGCAACCGGGACAGGTAGGTCACGCAGCTGCTATGCCGGCTATACACGCTCTTTGTAGTCGCGGGCTTTATGCGGGCCATAGATGGATCTCGCGAGGCGAGGGTAGTCTCAATTAGTAAAGGTAAATCTCATCGGGCAAAGGTTGATCTGTGTGACAGACTTATCCAAGAACACCCCTCCACAATTCTATGTCGAGCCCGGCCAGGTTTCAGGAGGCAGGGTGTATCTTACCGGCGATAACCTCAAGCATGCCATGAGCCAAAGGCTCAAGCCCGGGCAAGAGTTCCGGGTAGTGGTTGAAATGAGCAAGCCGGCTGAGGTTATCGAGGCAGAAGTGATAGAGGTGAGCCGCCGGTGTCTGGTGGGCAAGATAAAAGGGAAGTTCGAGGCGGAGGAGCTGCCCTATAGGCTGCACCTTTATCCTGCCATACTCAAAGGCGACAAGTTTGACCTGGTCATAAGGAGTGCTACGGAACTTGGGGTGACTTCCATCACCCCGGTGATCACGGTCCGGACAATACCCAGGCTGGATGAAAGCAAGCTGGCTTCCAGGAGGGAAAGGTGGCAGAAGATCGCCCGGGCTGCAGCCGAGCAGTCGAGCCGGCCTGCCATTCCGGAAGTCAGGGAGGCCGCGTCTTTTGCCGAAATCATGGATTCTGAATTGGCCGGAGTGCCTCTCTTGGCCATGGAGCGGCGGGAAGTCACCAAGACCGTGGCCGAGGCTGTAGGTCCCGCCAAAGAGGTTTCTATACTTATAGGCCCCGAAGGTGGGTTCGATGCCGGGGAAATCGAGCTGGCTTTCCGAAAAGGGCTGCATCCGATAACCCTTGGCCCATATATCCTCAGGGCTGAAACTGCTTCAGTAGCCGCGTGCGCCATCATCATAGACCACATCCTAAATAGGGTCTAAGTAGGGCAAATTGCAGACAGCCGGGCGTCCCGGCTAGGCCCCAAGCAGAGCAAGTCTTAGACAAGCGGGCGTTCCGGCTAGGCCCTAAGCAGGGCAAGTCTTAGACAGGCAGGCGTCCCGGCGGGTCAGAGTCTTGCAAGCGGGTTCCGCACGGGGCCAGCTGGACAGGCTCTACAGTACTGCCTGAATACCACAAGAAGTGACATGAAGATTATTTCCTGCCTGAACTCATGTTTTACCCACATCTCTCATAGGATCTTCCAAAAAGGCAAACAGGACCCAGGCGGCGGATAAGGTTGTTGGTTCTGATGGGTTCTGATCAGAAGAGTAACTACTAGGGCGGGAAGTTCCACTATGTTTGTTTTCCGGAAAGAATGGCTCATAGGCTTGTTCTTGGCGGTCTTGCTCTGGGTAGGGGTCAGCTTGGACCTTGTCGGCATGCACCAACGAGAAATCTACCTGGCGGTTGCGGCTCCCATACTCAGGGGAAGCTCCGACAAAGCGTGCGTCAGCCTCATGTTCAACGTGGACTGGGGTGAAGAGTATATTCCCGCGCTGCTGGAGATCCTAGAGGAGCACGGTGTGTCAGCCACCTTCTTCCCTACGGGCATTTGGGCAAAGGAAAACAGCGAGCTTCTCAAGCAGATTGTTGACAAAGGGCACGAGGTTGGCAATCACGGGGGCTCCCACGTCCATGTGGAACACTTGCCTAAGGAGCAGTTTCAGGCGGTGATAAAAGACGGGGAGAAAATGATACAAGAGGCCACAGGTGTGAGTCCCTCGAAACTTTTCGCGCCGCCCTACGGGGAATGGTCTAATGCAACGGTGGAATACGCGCTGGAAATCGGCTATCAGACCATCTTGTGGACTGTAGACACTGTAGATTGGCGCATGCCCGAACCTGAAACCATCTGGAAGCGGGCGCTAGCAGACGCCAAGCCCGGCGCGCTCATCCTCATGCACCCCACCGAGCCTACGGTTGAAGCCCTGCCTCAGATAATCCAAGGACTAAAGGAAAAGGGATTGACTCCCGTGACCGTATCGGAACTTATGTATTGATATCGATCTTGCGCAATCGCATGCATACCGCTCCTTGACACCGATCTTGCTGACGCCGCTTCTACATGCTGGCTTTTCATGTTGCTTTTTGTACCGTTTTTTCATCATTTTTGCATATCGTCTTTTCGGTTTGGCTAACCGGCTCACCGGTAAGCACTTTTTCCCTGGCTCCAGTTAGTGCCGGAGTTTTGTCTTTTTTCCCTCACTCATTCGGAACTCAATCCGGACAACCCCCGACATCTCCGGCTAGCCGCTATCGGACTCAGGATTCATGCATTGATTTTCCACCGGTTCCCCCACACTGTATAATGTGAAAGACGATAGCAAAGGTGCGGCTGCGAAGGTGAAGCCCTAGGCTAGGACACCACTTTGATTTGGAGGAAAGCAATTGGCGAAGATCAGAATAGGATTCAAGACTTTCGGGTGCAAACTCAATCAGTACGATACTGATTTCCTAAAGCAAGTCTTTCAGGATGCAGGTTATTCCGTACCTAACCGGGGCCCTTACGATCTGGTGGTAGTTAACACCTGCGCAGTCACGGCAAGGAGCGCCGCCAAGTGCAGGCAAGCCATCAGGCAAGCTGCCAGGTCAGGTGCCAAGGTGCTGGTCACCGGCTGCTATTCCCAGGTGGCTCAAGCAGAACTCAAAGATCTCCCTGGGGTCGTGGCGGTCACCGGGGTACTCGACAGGGAGTCGCTGGTGGAGATTGCCCGTAAGGCCCTTTCCACTGGCGAAACCATTGTGGAGGTAAAGCCTCACAGGGCCGGCCAGCCGTTCCAGGAAACGCCTGTAAGGGAACCTAGCCTCACTAGGGCGTTTCTCAAAATCCAAGAAGGATGCGATGATTATTGCACCTACTGCATAGTGCCTTATGCAAGGGGCCCGTCCAGGTCCAGGTCTGTCGAGTCCATCCTTGAAGAGGCCCGGAGCCTTGTGGAAAAGGGCTACAAGGAAATCGTGCTCACAGGCACCCACATAGGGCTTTATGGGAAGGACTTGGAGCAGGGTAAGGCGGCTGACCGCGCCGGGGGTAGAAATTGGCACAAGGCTCAGGACAAGGCCGGGGAGTACGCCCACGGCGAAAAGATTGACTTGCCTTTGGTCGTCAGGAAGCTCACCGAGATCGACGGACTCATAAGGCTGAGGATAAGTTCGCTTGAGCCCCACGATGTCACTCCTGAGCTGATACACTGCCTGAGGTTTCCCCAGGTCTGCAACCACCTCCACCTGCCTATCCAAAGCGGCAGCGACAAGGTGCTCAAGCTGATGGGGCGGAGGTACGATGTGGCTGGGTTCCTGGACATCGTAAACCAGGTGAGAAAAGTAGTTCCTGATATCGGGCTGTCTGCAGACGTGATAGTGGGGTTCCCAGGGGAAACAGAGGAAGATTTCGAGAGTACGCTGGATGTGATAAGCCGGGTCAAATTCTCGAGGCTCCATGTGTTTAAGTTCTCCCCGAGACCTGGCACCCCAGCGTACGGATTTCCCGGAAAGGTGTCAGGGAAGGAAATGGAAAGGCGCAGCAAGGCGGTTATTGCCCTGGGTAAGGAACTATCTTTGGATTTCCATCGTAAATTGATAGGCAGGGAAGTTGAAGTGCTGGTGGAAGATGCCAGGGCCCGGGATGGAAAACTTCAGGGAGTGACCAGGAACTACGTGCGAACCTGGTTTGACGGGCCTGATGAGCTCAAGGGGCGTTTGATTGCAGTCAGGGCATATGAGGCCTCTTCTGAAGGCTTGTTGTGCCAGCCGGTAAAATAGGTTGTGAATAGGACAGATAGTGAGGTTTTGCGATGCGAGTAGCGCTTTTGTTGGGTGGAAGATCAGGAGAACATGAAGTGTCGGTCATGTCGGCAAGGTCGGTTTTCGGAGCCCTGCTCGAGGGCGGATTTGATGTTGTTTGCGTGGGAATAACCAGGGAAGGCCACTGGGTGTTCATCGAGGAGCCTGAGAGTTTCTTTGAAAACGGATACGGGGAAGTTACCGTAGACCTGGGACCTTCATGCTATATCCTGCCTGATCCTCTAAGGCCGGGTATCTGGGTTAATGGGTTCAACGTGTATGAGGCTTCAGACGAGTCTGTGGGTGTGTCTGCTGAGTCTGTGCATGACGATGTGAATGCAAAGGTGCATGAGCTTGTACATGAGCCTGTGCAGGAGTCTATGGATGAGTCTGTGGGTAGGGTGCATGTTTCTATGGATGGCTCCCGTGTGCGCCCGGAGGGCATACGAATCTCACAGGCTGGCGCCGGGGCCAGAGTGGATGTGGACGTAGTGTTTCCCGTGCTTCATGGCACATTCGGGGAAGACGGGACGGTGCAGGGACTGCTGGAACTGTCGGGTATTCCTTTTGTGGGATCGGGTACTCTTGCATCTGCTATCTGTATGGACAAAGATACGACCAAGATGGTGCTGTCCCGCCATGGGATCCCATGTGTACCTGCGATTACAGTTGAACGGTGGAGATGGCAAACCCAGAGGGATGCGTTGCTTGAAGAGATTTGTGACCAGGCTGATTTCCCTGTGTTTGTGAAGCCGTCGGCCTCCGGTTCAAGCTTGGGGGTCTCTAAGGTCAAGGACAGGAGCGGTTTGGACTCTGCCATCGACAACGCCTTCCTTTATGATCTTAAGGCTCTCATTGAACCTTCCCAGGAGGGTGCCTTGGAGATTGAATGCAGCGTCCTCGGCAATGAGAAGCCTGTGGCGTCGGTACCCGGTCAAATCATCCCTTCCAGAGAGTTTTACGATTACGAAGCTAAGTATCTTGATAGGTCCACAAGATTGGTTATCCCGGCCCCCCTTGACGATGTCCTGGCGGATAGGGTGAAGGCGGTGGCTATTGATGCGTTCAGGGCTGCAGGTTGCAGCGGGTTGGCGAGGGTGGATTTCTTCGTCTACCCCGACACAGGCGAGTTGTACGTTAACGAGATTAACACCCTGCCTGGCTTTACGGAAGTGAGCATGTACCCGAAACTCTGGGAAGCGTCGGGGCTGCCTTATGCCCAACTGGTAGCGCGCCTGATCGACCTTGCGTTGGAGCGGAAGCGCACCAGTCAAAGGCACGTCAGGCGTGTGGATGCAGGCGGGAGTGTGTGAATAAGGTTTGCGATTGGAAATATGTGTGATTGGAAATCTATGATTGATAACGGTGCCGGATGGTGCATTTTGTGCACCATCCGGCGAATTCCTTTATGCAATTCTCTATTAGGTGGTGCACTCCGTGCACCATTCCTTATGGCATTAGCCCAAAACCAGCCGAGAATGGTGCATCTGGTGCACCATTTCTCCGGCGAACCTTCCGAAAACGGCGCTTCTTGGTGCACGTGGTGCACCATTTTGAGAGGTTTCCAGCATAAAGCGGCCCTGAATGGTGCACCTAGTGCGCCAATTTGTACGGTTTTCTGATCGACCCAGTTCAAATCGGTGCACGCAGTGCACCATTTTGTCTGTTTTCTTCCGGATGGCGGTGTCCCATGGTGCATCAGATGCACCAATCTAACGGATTTTCAGCCGGACTCATCAGGATTTGGTGCACGTAGTGCACCAGTCTGCCCGCTTGCTCGCCGAAACCAGAGAAGAACCGGTTATCATCTATCATTCGGTCTGGACAACAACAAGAGCGTTTTTGATATTTCTCCCAGCCATGATACCGGCCGGCCTGCGACAAGCAGGAAAGCCCAAGCATAAGTTGACCGTTTCAGAATAAGTGGTGTACAATTCAGAGGACTACCGAAGCAGACGTCTTGCACGGGTGAGGCCACCCGGTAAGAGTGCAAATAATGCGGCGGAGGGAGGGATTAGGTGTGCCGGAAATCAGGGTTGGTAAGAACGAGTCCTTCGATAGCGCCCTGCGCCGCTTCAAGCGGGAGTGCCAGCGTTCTGGCATCCTCCGTGACTATCGTAAGCATGAGCATTATGAGAGTCCAAGCGTAAAGCGCAAGAAGAAGGCTGAGGCTGCACGTGCACGCAGGAGCCGTCGCCGGAGAGGCTAGTGAGGCTTCATAGTTTCGGGACGTGCATTAAGTCAACTGCTAGTGCTGCTTACGCCGGAACACTTGCGTGAAGCCGCGACAACGTAAGTCGAACGTAAGTCGAAGGAAGACGAAGAAGTAAGACGAAAGAGGTAATAAAGCGGAATCAAAAAGCCCGGTTTCCGGGCTTTTTTATTTATGTTTCTATTATGCTTATGTTNNCGCAAGCAAGCAAGTATTCAAGCAAGCAAGTATTCCTTGCAGCATACGGGTGTCCCGAGCGTGATCGGGAGGCCCGGAATATTCAAGTAAGCAAGTATTCCTTGCAGGCCTCAGCAAATGGGGAATTGCGTGAAAGGGACCTGCAAGCGCCCCCGGTATGTAAAGAACATGTGCCTTTCCTCATAGACTAATTAGAAGCGGTAGATTACGGTTCAATACCACTTCAACACCAATCCACAGCACAGGGAGCGTTTAGTATGCGCAGGAAACTCAAAATGGAACTTGCAGAAATCCTTGAGCTGCCCATGGATGTGAGCCTGGATCTCCCCAGGGTGGTCATCTTAGGAGATTTAGGCGTGCTTATATCCAACCACAGAGGGCTTATGCAATACTCCACTGACCGGATCGTGGTCGGTGTAGGCGCCGGCCAAATCACCATATCCGGGGACAACCTGGAGATCGAGGAAGTCGGGAAAGAACAGATGGCGGTACGGGGCATCATCAAGTTCGTGGAAATGAACACATCCTAGCTCGGGCCAGAACGCAGCTGCTGCAACCAGCCTTCCGCGGCTTGCTGCAGGCTGCGGAAACCCCGGAAAGCAGGTGGCTGGGCGGAAACTCACCCCGGTTAAGCGGTGCTAGGTAAGCCAGATGAGATACGCCAGAAAACGATANNGATACGCCGCAAAATGATACGCCACAGAACGAGACGCCACAAAATGATACGCCGCAAAATCATACGCCAATAGGGCGCACCAAAGGGATGCCTGGCAAGCAAAAAGCAAGCAAAAGGCAACAAAAGAGCAAGCAGAGCATTACAAGAATGAGAGAGGCGATACGAGTTTGACCCTTCGAAGGCTCATAGGCTACGTGTTGGGCTATGTACGCGTCCAGGTGAGGGGCAAGCACCCGGAACGCCTGGTTAACCTGTGCGTGTGTTCAGGCTTTCCTATCTGGGATATCGCCCTTGAAGACAACACCTTGTATTTTTCCACCACCCTCACCATGTACAAACAAATCAGGCCCCTGGCGCGCAAAGCGAGATGCGTCCCTAAAGTGGTGCAACGCAGGGGGATTCCCTTCACTGTAGGCAAGATCAGGCGGAGGCCGGTGTTTATTCTTGTAAGCTGTATCTTGCTTGCGGCGTTCATCTGGCTGTCAGGCTCGATATGGTCGATTTCAGTCAAAGGCAACACCAAAGTATCCCGGAAGGACATCCTCGAGGTGGCAGCCGACAACGGCCTCAAGATAGGGGCGAGGAAAAGCTACATATCAGTAGACAGCCTCCAGCAGTCCATAGCGCTGGCATTTCCCGAAATCTCATGGGTGTATGTGAAGTTCCAAGGTACCCGCGCGGTTATAGAAATCGTAGAGAAGGTGAGGCCGGATATCCCCGGTCCAGGTGACATTGTAGCCAAGAAGGACGGGATAGTCGAATCGGTGCTCGTGCTCTCGGGCGTGCCTGTGGTGCAGCCCGGTCAGACCGTCAAGAAGGGAGACCTGCTCATTGCAGGTATGGCTTCAGGGGGGATACAAGGTGCACGGGGCAGCGTTACGGCCAGGACCTGGTACGAGGTGATAACTGAAGAACCCCTTTCTCGCTTGGAGCGGGTCAGAACCGGTAGGAAGAAAGAAGTCCCTGTACTTAAGATAGGAGACAGGGAATTCCTTTTGTTTCCAATGGGTAAAATGTTTGAGTGGTATGAAATAGAAGAATATCCAATTAAGGTATTTGGAAAAGGTGAAGCGGCCCTTGCGGTCGAATTATTCACAAGGGTGTTTTTTGAAGTACAATGGGATTGGAGAGAGGTTTCCATAGAAGAAGCGGTTGCAAGTGCTCAAGGTAAAGGCAAGCGTGCCATCGAAAGCCGGTTGCCTTCTACTGCAAAGCTGATAGACTTTACCTATGAAACATCGGGTGATGCAGAATCGGTGCTGGTGAGGGTTGTGGCGAGTACCATAGAGGATATAGGAGAACTTGCGCCCTGGCCAAGCGATGAAGACGGAGGTTGGTAATTGAAGTTGCCATCTGAAAATCAGGTCATATTTGAACTTGCCAGCAATGCTGAGGCTTTTAACTTGTTTGGTTCTTACGACGAAAACCTTGCACTTCTGGAAGATGCGCTTGATGTGAAGCTGGTCGCCCGCGGGAACAGCTTGATGGTTTCTGGCCCTAGTGACAAAGTTGCTGACGCCCAAAAAGTGTTGGAGCATTTGGTGAGCAGGGTACGGACAGGCCATAAGGTAACTGCCCAGGATGTGCGCTATGCCATAAGGTCGGTCAGGGAAGGTAATGCCTTAAAGAACTACAACGATGTGATCATAGTCACTGCACGGGGTAAAGCCATTGGGCCGAGGACACCCGGACAAAAACGATATGTCGACGCTATCAGGCGCAATCCCCTGGTGTTTGGGATTGGACCGGCGGGAACCGGTAAGACCTACCTTGCAGTAGCCATGGCTATTGCAGCATTTAAGCGGCGCGAGGTGGACAGGATTATCCTTACCAGGCCTGCAGTTGAAGCAGGCGAGAAACTCGGTTTTCTGCCCGGAGACATCCAGGAAAAGGTCAACCCGTACCTAAGGCCTGTTTACGATGCGTGTTTCGATATCCTTGGGTTGGATACTTTCGAGCGGCACATGCAGCGGGGGCTCATTGAAGTAGCTCCTCTGGCATACATGCGGGGCCGTACCCTTGAATCGGCATTTGTGATACTTGACGAGGCACAGAACACCACGCCCGAGCAGATGAAGATGTTCCTTACCAGGTTGGGGATGAACTCCAAGGCAGTGGTTAACGGCGACATCACCCAGATCGACTTGCCCAAGGGAGCCTTTTCAGGGCTTGACCAGGTCCAGGCGGTACTCAAGGGCGTGCCGGGCATAGAGATGGTCTACCTTACAGACCGGGACGTGGTCCGCCACGAACTGGTGTCAAGGATAATACGGGCTTATGACAGCTTCGACGAAGAAGCTTGGAAAGAGGAGAAATCCAGTGTTCAGAAAAGCGGAGAAAGCCGGAAAGATCAACAACAACAATAGTAATAACGCGGCATCCTCCGGTAATTCAAAGCGGCCAAACCAGGAAAACGGTAACGGTTTGGCTCAAAGGCTCAAACCCCGCAGCCATCTGCTGGTATGGGGTGCGGCAACCTTTGTGGTCACCTTTGCAGTGTTTTTGATTTCCCTGGTGCCCCCTCAGGTGGAACTAAAGGTGGGGGAAGTGTCCCCTATTGACGTGAGGGCTACCAAGGAAGTGGTGGACGAAGCAGCCACCGAAGCCCTCAGGGCTGAGGTCATTGCAGGGGTATCAGAAGTGTACGACAGCAACCCCAGGGTGCTAGATGAAATCAACGGTCTTTTCGATGACCTGTTGTCCAAACTAAACACCCTGGCTTCCAGCGAGGAGATTGCCACCCAAGACATTGTGAGGGAACTCAGGCCTTTTGTGTCTGATGACGTTTCAGATACCGACATCATCGGGGTGATGGCTACCTCACCTGCAGTAGTAGAAAGTGCTATAAGCAGGGTGCGGCAGGCAGTGGAGGATGTACTGTCCCGGGGGCTCAAGTCTGAGAACCTGGATAAAGCCAAGGAAGATGTCAAATCCCAGCTGGCTGCAACTAACTCAATCCCTGAACAGGTCGCCAGGTTTCTGGCAGGCTTTATCGACAAGAACCTGAAACCTAACCTGATTTTGAACCAGGAAGAGACCGATAAGAAAATCCGGCAGGCGCTTACCCAAGTGGAGCCTGTAAGAATCCGCCGGGATGAGTTTATCGTAAGGAAAGGCGAACTTGTAACCGAAAACCACATTGTGCTGCTGGAGAAGCTCGGCATCATGGGGGCCCGAGTGAGGTTCTCCCAAGTTTCAGGCGCGTTCCTAATAGCGCTGCTTTTCTGCGGCTTTACCGGGGTTTATCTGGTCACCTATCACGCCGATGCGCTTACCCCTAAGAATACCGCGCTCCTGGCTTTGGTGATCATGCTGAGTCTGGTGGTGCTTAAGCTCCTCACCGGGATTTCCGGTTTCCTCGCACCGGTACCTTTCGCGGTTATGCTGTCTGCTACTTTGATAGACAGGAGGTTTGCGGCGTTCTTTGGAGCCGGGCTTGCCTTTGCATCAGGAGTCCTAGCCGGGTTTGAAGTCAAGTACGTGGCGCTTGCGCTTACGTCTGGGCTTGCCTCGGCACTGGCTGTCAAGAAGGTCTGGAACAGAACCCAGCTGTTTAAGGCAGGGCTTGTGGTGGCGATTGTGGGAGGAGCCACTTACACATGTCTGGGGCTTACAGGGGCCATGGCTCTAGAAGGCGCATCAGTGTGGCGGGAAGTGATGCTGGTGCTGGCCAACGGCCCTCTGTCGGCGGTGCTTGCAGTGGGTTCGTTGCCTATTTTCGAAACCATGTTCGGCATACTTACACCTATCAGGTTGCTTGAACTGTCAAACCCTGAACATCCGCTGCTCAACAGGCTGCTTATGGAGGCCCCGGGTACCTATCACCATAGCATCATGGTGGGCAACCTTGCGGAAGCTGCCGCCACGGCCATAGGGGCTGACAGCTTGTTGGCAAGGGTGGGTGCATATTACCACGACATCGGCAAGATCAAGCGGCCGTATCTTTTCACCGAAAACCAGGTGTTCGACATGGAGAACCCTCACGACAGGATGAGCCCGTCCTTGTCGTCTACAGTCATAATGTCTCACGTAAAAGACGGCGTTGAGTTGGCCAGGGAGTACAAGGTGCCTGAGCAGATAATCGATTTTATAAGGGAACATCACGGAACCGGCCTTGCTTCGTATTTCTACGTAAAAGCTACGGAAGAAGCTGCGGCCAAGAACGAAAAGCCGCCTGAGGAATGGGCTTTCAGGTATGAAGGCCCCAGGCCCGGCAGCAAAGAGACGGCTATCGTGATGCTGGCTGACAGCATTGAGGCGGCCACCAGGTCCCTTTCCAGGCCCACTCCTGACCGCATCGAATCTGTGGTGAGGAAGATTATACAAGAGCGGTTGTTCGACCATCAGCTGGACAGATCCGATCTAACTTTGCGGGAACTGGATACTATAGCAGAGACGTTTGTACAGGTGCTAACAGGGTTGTTCCATACGAGGATCCAGTATCCCAAGCCAAAGAAAAACGACAACAACCCTAGCAACGATAACAACGTAAAGGACGGGAACGGTGAAGCAAATGACAGTTGAGGTAGCCATAAACATAGAGTCCGGTATCGGTTTGAGGCAAAAACAGTTTCTGAGCAGGCTGGCATCCCGGGTGGTGAGGTACACCTTGAGACGGGAAGGCGTGGACTTGCGCGATGTCCAGGTCTCGGTGCTGTTTACATCCGATGATTTCATCGCTTCCCTCAACAAGAGGTACCGGGATGAAGACGGCCCCACTGATGTGCTGGCGTTTCCCATGAGCGGCGACGAGGAAGATGTTGAGGGCACAGAAATAGAATACGATACCGGAGACGATGGCGGCGAGGATTTGACCCCTATGCCGCGGGTGTTGGGCGACATAGTAATCTCGCTGGATACCGCTGCCCGGCAGGCTGAATCCCACGGCAGGCCCTTGCGTCAGGAGCTGGCGCTCCTGCTTATCCATGGCACTTTGCACCTTTTGGGCTATGACCATGATGAACCTCAAAAAGAGGCGGTTATGTGGGAGAAGCAAGACGCGATCCTAAAAGCCCTCAATATCTAGGAGGCCGGGACCTCCGGTCCTGTTCCCTTTGGGAGAGTTTCCGTTACGCCTGGGATGGGCTCAGTTACATCTACGTCAGCCAACGCAACATGCGCATACACGTGTTCCTCGCTTCCCTGGCATTTGGTGCATGTATCGTGGGCGGGGTGGAGAAGGCCGACTTCTTCATGGTTGCCCTGGCGGTAATGGCAGTGCTGTCGGCGGAAGTGGTCAACACACTTACCGAGTCTCTGGTGGATCTCATGAACCCCGAGTACAGCGTGATTGCCAAAATCATCAAGGACGTTGCGGCCGCCGGGGTGCTGCTGACTGCAGGTTTCTCGCTGGTAGTTGGCGCCGTAGTGTTTCTGCCACTGCTTGGAGATCTCCCAGGAGTATTTGAAGGCTTTGTTGCGCACAGATGGCCATATTTCCTGGCCCATGTGGTGGTCTTCGTGCTGCCTTCCCTTTGGGGCGTTATCTATTTCGCCTGCCGCGAGGGAGCAGAATTGAGCCCTGGGGACGGCCTAGGTCTTGGCGCACCTCCAACAGGTTCAGAAGACGCAAGCCAAGGCCCAACTGTGTCAGGTAGCGCAGGTACATGCCCTGGGCAGGAGGAGAAGTAGTTGCTCTATCAATCAGAAGCAGTTGTCTTGGATCAAGACGATCTGGGGGAAAACGACAAGCTAGCCACGATTTTTACCAGGCAGGAAGGCTTGGTAAGGGCCGTGGTGAAAGGAGCCAGGCGGCCCAGGAGCAAACTCAGGGGGCTCACCCAGCCGCTAACCCATGGAGTGTTCCAGATCTACCGGGGACGGAACCTGGACCGGGTTACTCAGGTGGCGGTCAAGAACGGGTTTCCGGGGATAGTAGAAAACTATGAGAAGATGATATATGCCAGGTATCTGGTGGAACTTCTCACAAGTGTGCTTCCTGAAAAGGAACGGCATCCCGCCTTGTTTGATTTTTTCCTAACTGTGCTGGGTTGTCTTCAGGACAAACACGACCCGTGGGTGGTTGTCCGCTGGGCCGAGCTGGGGATACTTAAGCTGGCCGGGTTTGCGCCGTCGTTTTCCCAATGCGTTGAATGCGGCAGCCAGCTACAAGAGCCTCCCGTGTATTTTTCACTGAGGGACGGGGGTGGCTTGTGCGGGTCATGTGTGTCAGCTGCGCCTGCCACGTCGGCTTCACCGGAAAACCAGATACGCACATATGGTGAACTGATACGGGTTTCTCCCGGAGCCCTCAGGACCCTGGAGATCCTATCGGCTCCGGTAACAGGCTGGGGGCACGTGAGCTGCCCCAACATCACCGCCAGGGGGCAGGTGAGGTCAGAGATCAACCGGATTTCCCGGAAATACATCAGTTTTGTGCTCGACAAACGTCTTAAATCCGCCTCTTTGGTGGAAAGTATAGAAGATGAGACTTGACAACCGTTTGGGGGTGATTTACCGGTGGGCATGCCTTACAGGGATGATATGTTGTACAAGATTGACGAAATCCGCAAGAGGACCGGCGCCACCTATGAAGCGGCCAAACTTGCCCTGGAAAGGGCTTCAGGCGACGTGGTTGAGGCCCTGGTGGAACTAGAGAAATCGTCTCCTAGGCGTGAGGTCATCAAGGTCAAAGGGCCGGATCTGGTGCGGACCGTGTCGGACATCATACGCCGGGGCAATGCGTCCAGGATTATAGTAAGGAGCGGGGACTACGTTGTGGCCGACATACCTGTTACAATAGGTGTTGTGGCAACTGTGTTTGCCCCGTGGCTGGCGGTTTTGGGTTCTGTTGCGCTCATGCTGAGCACTTGGACAGTTGAAATAGAACGGCCTTTAGATGAAAATGGACAGTAACAGAACAAGCTAGGGGATGATGGAATCCAGGGGACGATCCTAACGTACTTAGGACCGTCCCTGATGTTTCAGAAACAGCCAGGTATCTTATGCGAGGGGAAGGAGTTTTACCGTGGGCGAGTGTTTCTATTTTCAGGACGTGATACGGGCACTGCAAGATTTTTGGGCAGAGCACGGCTGCTACATCGGGCAGCCTTACGACATTGAAAAAGGCGCCGGGACCATGAACCCCTTGACCTTCTTCTATGTGCTCGGCCCTGAGCCCTGGAACATGGCATATGTTGAACCTTGCAGGAGGCCCCAGGATGCCCGTTACGGAGACAACCCCAACAGGATGGGCCACTACTATCAGTTCCAGGTAATCCTCAAGCCTCCGCCTGACAACGTGGTTGAACTCTACATCGACTCCCTCGAAAGGCTGGGTATAGACCGCAGGGAACATGACATCAGGCTCGTGGAGGACAACTGGGAGTCACCTACTTTAGGCGCTGCAGGCTTGGGTTGGGAAGTATGGCTTGACGGAATGGAGATCACCCAGTTTACCTATTTCCAGGAGATGGGCGGGCTAGAGATCAAGCCTATTGCGGCTGAGCTTACATACGGTTTGGAGCGGATCACCGCCTATATCCAAAACGTGGACAACGTGTGGGATATCCAGGTGTCGCCGGGGGTCACCTACGGCCAGATTTTCCTGGAGCAAGAGAAGCAAAACTCAGTCTACGGGTTTGAAGTGGCTGACGTCGAGTTTCTCAGGCAGCAATTTAGCGGCTACGAGGAGGAAAGTGCGGCGCTTCTTGACAAAGGATTGGTCAGGCCGGCTTACGATTGTGCCCTAAAGTGCTCCCATATCTTCAACTTGCTCGACGCAAGGGGCGCGCTCTCTGTTGCAGAGCGGCAGAACTACATTGCCAGGATCCGCAAGCTCACACGCCAGTGCGCACACAAGTATCTGAGTCTCCGGGGGTTTGACGAGAAATGAATGCAGACTTGCTTTTTGAGGTAGGTTCAGACGAAATCCCGGCAAGGTATCTTTTGCCTGCCATCGAACAAATCAGGCGAAGGACCGCACAGGCCCTGGAACAAGCCAGGCTGAGCTTTAGCCGGGTGGATGCTTACGGCACTCCAAGGCGGTTGGTGGTATACGTCAAGGATTTAGCTCCCAAGAGCCGGGATCTTACCACCAAGCAAAGAGGGCCTTCCAAGAAGGTGGCGTTTGACGCTGAAGGCAACCCGACCAAGGCGCTCTTGGGGTTTAGCCGGTCTCTTGGCATAGATCCGTCGGAGGTGATCATCGAAGAAGAGTCCGGCGGTGAATACGTGTATGGCTTCAAGCATGAACCTGGCCGGCCTGTGCAGGAGATCCTTCCGGAAATCCTGCCGTCTGTGGTCATGGGCATGGATTGCCCCCATCCCTTAAGGTGGGGTGAAGGCGACTGGCGTTGGTACCGGCCTATCCGCTGGGTGGTTTGCCTCTACGGCGGAGAGCCGGTTTCCCTCGAGATAGCCGGGGTGAAATCAGGCCGCACAAGTTTCGGCCACAGGACTCTGCATCCTGGTAAAGTGGAAATCCCTTCAGCGCCGGCATACTTCCAAATCATGGAGGACGCTGGGGTTATAGTCGACCACAACCGCCGGCGGGAGCTTATCCTCCAAGGGGCAAAGCGCCTTGCAGGTGAGCTATCAGGAGTACCTTTAGACGATAAAGGATTGCTTGACGAAGTTACTTGCCTTTGCGAACGTCCCGCTGCGTTCAGGGGCGGGTTCAGCCCGGATTACCTGCAACTTCCCAAGGAAGTGCTCATCACGGTCATGCGGCATCACCAGCGGTATTTCCCCATCCTCGATCAAGAAGGCAATGTGCTTCCCGGATTTATAGGGGTCCGGGACGGGAGCGATACCCACGGCATGGAAAATGTGATAAAGGGCAATGAGTGGGTGCTGGTGGCCCGGCTGGAGGACGCCCTGTTCTTCTATTCCCAAGACCTGGGCGTTCCCCTGGGCGACAGGCTCCCTGACCTCAAGGGGGTATACTTCCTGCGGGGTGCCGGTACATTGTGGCACAAGGCCCACAGGCTGGTTGACCTCACAGCTTATCTGGGAAAAAGCCTAGGGTTTTCAGACGATGAGATGGAACCGGCCTTGGAAGCAGCTCGTCTTGCCAAGTGTGATCTGGTCACCCAGATGGTGAGGGAACTTCCCGAACTCGAGGGGATAATGGGCGGCCATTACGCCAGGGCACAAGGATTACCCGGAGAGGTGGCCGATGCCATAGCCCAGCATTACCTGCCTAAGGGGGCAGGGGACAAGCTGCCGGATAAAGGGCCTGGCGCCCTGGTTGCCATTGCAGACAAGATCGACACTTTGTCGGTGGCTTTTGCCCTGGGTACCCAGGTTTCAGGTTCCCAAGACCCATTGGGGCTTAGGAGGGCGGCTTCCGGCGCGGTAAACATCATCCTATCCCACGGCTATGACTTAAGGCTAGACGAAATAATCAGGTTTGCCGTGGAACTTGCCATGGATGCGGTAAAGCAAGGCGATGAAGCTTTCGGCAGGCCCGAAAAGGGCGAGCCTGCAAACGGTAAGGCAGGCAAGGCCAAGCAGCGGAATCAGCTTGATGAAAGCACTGTTGTTGACAACCTCAAGCAGTTCATGTTGTACCGGGTGGAAGCCCTTCTAACTGAACAAGGGTTACCCATAGAAATGATAAGAGGGGTCATCGGCGGGGGCGAAACCAGGATCGCCAGGTTGCCCCTTATGATCCGGGCGCTTTCAAGCCTTGTAGGCACGGAACAGCTCGACAACGTGGTCACAGGGTGGCGCAGGACTTCAGTGCTGGGAAGCAAAGCCCAGGGCAGGGCAGTGGATGAAAGCCTGCTTGTTGAACAAGCTGAAAAAGAGCTCTACTATTTAATCAGGCAAAAAGCCGGGCTTATGGACGAACTGTTTGAGAACAAGAAATATGAAGAGTACCTTGAGGAACTTTCGTCAATGAGGGTTCCCATTGACAGCTGCCTGGACAACGTGCTGATCATGGCAGAGGATGAGGCACTCAAACAAAACCGCCTGAGCCTCTTGGGGCTGGTGGCAGACATGTTTACCAGGTTCGCTGATTTCGCGTATGTGCTGCCTCTGACCGGAAAGCACTGAGGGTTCCCGGAAAGTACGCGCCGGAGGAGCCCTCAAGTGGTATGCCCTTCACCATGCCGCGATGCGGGCCCGCAGGTGATGGACCCGGAGCGCTTGGTATGCTGGATTGGCCGGCTTGAGGTTTTGGGGCAGACAGGGAGGGTTACATGTGGAAACTGAAAGGCCTGCAGTGTTCGTACTATCGGACTCATTGGGTGAAACCGCAGAACTCGTTGTAAGAGCTGCAGCCGCCCAGTTTAACGCCGGGGGCGTTAACATCCACAAGTTCGGGTATGTGCAAAGCGAGGAAGCGATTGACAGGGCTCTCAGCCAGGCAGAGTCCAAGAAATCCATAGTGGTGTATACCCTTGTCAAACCTGAACTTAGGGAATATGCAAGAACCCAGGCCGGACTCAGGGGCATTCCGGCAGTAGACGTGCTGGGGCCCGTATTGGACGCGCTTGCCACGGTTGCCCCGTCAGAGCCAAGGTTTGAGCCTGGCCTTATGCACAAGATCGATGAGGACTACTTCAGGCGCGTCGAGGCGGTTGAGTTTTCGGTTAAGTGTGATGACGGCAAAGACCTTCTGTCTTTACCCTTTGCTGAGGTGGTTCTGATAGGGGTGTCCCGTACCTCGAAGACTCCTGTCAGCCTCTACCTGGCCCAAAGGGGATATAAGGTGGCAAACATCCCCTTGGTACCTGAGATTCCGCCGCCACGGGAACTGTTTAAGATCCCGGTGGAAAAGATCATAGGGCTCACCTTGAGCCCGGAAAAGCTGGTTAAAGTGAGGAAAGAACGGCTCAGGGCCATGGGGCTTGACGAGAATTCGTCTTATGCGGATCTTACGCGGATTCTTCAGGAACTTGACTATGCAAACGAGATCTTCCGCCAGCTGGGTTGCGGCGTGATCGACGTTACAGATAAGGCTGTAGAAGAAACGGCTAACCAGGTTTTGGAGATCATCAAGGGGAGGAGCATGTAAAGTGGCCGGTAAACTCGTGTACTGGTTTGAAGAAGGTGGGGAGGAGCACAGGGCTATCCTGGGAGGCAAAGGGGCTGGCCTTGCAGAGATGACCAGGATAGGTTTGCCGGTACCTCCTGGCTTTACCATCACCACTCAAGCTTGCAAACTATATTACCAATCAGACAGGAAACTGCCGGATTCCCTCAAACAGGACATAAAAGATTACATCAAAGGTCTGGAGCAGAAAACAGGGAAGCACTTCGGCGGTGACCAAAACCCCCTTTTGGTGTCAGTCAGGTCCGGTGCTCCCATAAGCATGCCAGGGATGATGGATACCATATTGAACCTGGGTCTAAACGATCGGAGCGTCAAAGGGCTTTACGAAGCCACTCAGGATCTTCGTTTTTCATACGACTGTTACAGACGGTTCATCCAGATGTTCGGCAACGTGGTGCTGGGTATCCCTCACAGCGAGTTTGAGCGTGTGTTTTCGCAACTGAAGAAGGATGAAGGGGTGACCCAGGACCAGGATGTTTCAGCTCAAGGGCTTAAGTCCCTTGTGGCGTCGTACAAGCGGATAATTCGCCAAAAGGCGGGCATCGAGTTTCCTGATGATCCTTACGATCAGCTGTTTATGGCTGTGTCCGCTGTGTTTGACTCGTGGAACAATGAGCGGGCCATCATATACAGGAACATCAACAAAATCTCCCATGACCTGGGTACTGCAGTAAACGTCCAAACCATGGTGTTTGGCAACATGGGAGCAGACTCTGGTACGGGGGTCATGTTTACCAGGGACCCTTCAACAGGCGAGCGGGTGCTCTACGGGGAGTACTTGATGAATGCCCAGGGTGAAGACGTTGTGGCAGGGCTGAGGACCCCCAGGCCCATATTGGAAATCGATGAAGATTTGCCCGGGATGCTGGAGCAGCTCAAGAAGGTGGCACGGCTGCTTGAAGATCACTACAAGGACATGCAGGACATTGAGTTTACCATAGAGCGGGGCAAGCTCTACATCCTACAGACCAGGGCCGGGAAGCGTACTGCCCAAGCAGCGCTTGAGATAGCCAGGGCCCTGGTGCAGGAGGGGCAGATTTCTAAGGAAACCGCGGTAATGCGCATAAGTCCCGAAGAAGTCTCAAGACTTCTCCACAGGGCCATCGACCCCAAAGCCATCGCTGAGGCAGTGTGCCAGGGGTTGCCTGCATCCCCCGGCGCGGCCACAGGCAAGGTGGTGTTCGACACAGCTAAGGCAGAGATCCTAGGAGAGCAGGGCGAGAAGATAATCTTGGTCCGGCCTGAGACCACCCCGGATGACATGCCCGGGATAGTCCATGCTCAGGGAATCCTCACATCAAGGGGCGGGATGACCTGCCACGCCGCTATCGTAGCCCGTGGTATGGGCAAGCCCGCGGTGGTAGGGTGCGATGCCTTGCGGATCGACCTCGAAGGCAACAAAGCTACCATCGCCGGTAGAGAAATAAATGAAGGCGATGTGATTTCCATAGACGGTAGCACCGGAAACGTGTACTTTGGGCAGGTTCCCCTGGTGGAGCCCATCATGGGCGGGGCCTTCAAAGAAGTCCTGGGATGGGCCGATGAAGTCAGGAGACTGGGCGTCAAAGCCAACGCCGACACCCCTGAGGATGCCCGGCGCGCGAGAGAGTTCGGGGCTGAGGGTATAGGGCTTTGCCGCACCGAGCATATGTTTATGGGACACGACAGGATGGCTGCGGTCCAGCAGATGATCCTTGCAGATACCGAAGAAGACAGGCGGAAAGCTTTGGATGTGCTCCTGCCCATGCAGGAAGCTGACTTTTACGACATCCTAAAGGCCATGAGAGGCTACCCGGTCACCATACGGTTGCTGGATCCTCCTCTCCATGAGTTTTTGCCCAACGTAGAGGAACTTATGAAGACCCTGTCTGAGATGAAAGCCAAGGGAGCTCCTAAGTCAGAGATCTCCCACGTCGAGGACCTTCTCAGGAAGGCCAAGGCGCTTCAGGAAATGAACCCCATGCTTGGAATGAGAGGCTGCAGGCTGGGCATTGTATATCCCGAAATCTACGAGATGCAGGCCAGGGCCATCTTCCAAGCCACGGCGCGGCTCATCAAAGAAGGCATTTCAGACGTGTACCCTGAGGTCATGATCCCCCTGGTAGGCGCAGCCAAGGAGCTGGAAATCCTCAGGGAGCGTGTGGAGCAGGTGGCCGGGCAGGTTAAACAGGAACAGGGAGTGGACTTTCCTGTGGTTATCGGCACCATGATAGAGATTCCCAGGGCGTGCCTTACCGCAGATGAAATTGCGGCACATGCCCAGTTCTTCTCGTTCGGGACCAACGACCTCACCCAGACCACCTTTGGGTATTCAAGGGACGATGCAGAAGCCAAGTTCCTCCACAAATATCTGGGTGAGAAGATACTCAAGGACAACCCGTTTGCCGTGCTCGACCAGAAAGGCGTAGGCAAGCTGGTTGAGACTGCCGTTAAACTCGGGCGGGGCATCAGGCCGGATTTGGTGATCGGCATTTGCGGAGAGCATGGCGGGGAGCCTTCGTCAATCGAGTTTTTCCACAAGGCCGGGTTGGATTATGTATCATGTTCGCCCTATCGCGTGCCGGTGGCAAGGCTTGCGGCGGCACAGGCTGCATTAAGAAGCCGGCAGGCCTAGCAAGCCAGAATCCCAAGCCGGCCAAGGCTTTCACGGGCCCGGGGGACCGGGCCCGTGATTGTTTTGACTTCCGTAGGACTTTTTCCGCCCGTAGTCGTATATAAGATGTACAAGCTTCTGCCTTACACCTAAGACTCCGATACCTGCAGTTGACGGTATTGCTGAGAAGGAATTTCGACACCGAAATCGAATATTGTATAGGTTATATTGTCGCCAAATATCAAAGCACTTGTGGGAAGGGAGTTAACGGACGGCAAAGTGTCCAGAAGGTACTACTCCGAGGATTTTATTGCGGAACTAAAATCCAGGGCCGACATAGTGTCCCTGATCTCTGAGTACGTGAGGCTCAGGAGGACAGGGAAGAACTATGTGGGCTTGTGCCCGTTTCATCAGGAAAAGACACCGTCTTTCAGCGTCGACCCTGATAAGCAACTGTTCTATTGCTTCGGGTGCGGACAAGGCGGAAACATATTTACGTTTCTGATGAAGATAGAGAACCTGACGTTTCAGGATGCCGTGGAAGAGTTGGCTAGAAGAACAGGCTTACCCCTTCCCAAGGCGGCATTGGATCCTGAGGCGGCCAGGCGGAGCGCCCGCGCGGCGGGTATCCGCAAGGCGCTTGAGTTCGCCCGGGACCGCTACAGGGAGATGCTTTACTCGGCGCACGGTGCAAAAGCTCTCAAGTACCTGCAAGGCAGGGGCTTATCCCGTGAGATAATCGATCTATTCCAATTGGGGTATGCTCCCGCAGGATGGGATTTTGTCACCCAGGGAGCTTTAAAGGCGGGAATAGACATTAGGTATCTTGAACTGTCGGGGCTCTCCGTACGGAGCAGGCGGGGAACATACTATGACCGCTTCCGCAACAGGATAATGTTTCCGATTTGGGACACCCGGGGCGAACTTATCGGGTTCGCCGGCAGGGCGTTGGGAGATGAGACGCCCAAGTATCTCAACTCCCCTGATACACCTGTGTTCCACAAGAGCAGGGAACTGTATGCCCTTCACCTGGCTAAGCCAAGTATAAGGAGCAAGGGACGGGTTTGTGTAATGGAAGGGTACATGGATGTTATCAGTATGTTCCAAAATGGCATAGACTACGTTGTGGCAGGCATGGGGACGGCCTTTTCGGTGGAACAAGCTAGGGCCCTGTTGCTGCTAAGCGACGATGTGGTGTTGGCTTACGATCAGGATGAAGCGGGGAAAAAAGCGGTCAGACGTTGTATTGACGTGTTTCGCGAAGCCGGTGGGCGCAGCCGGGTAGTTACCTTCGAGGGCGCTAAAGACCCCGACGAGTTCGTGCAGAGGTACGGAGGGGACAAATTCGAGGAATTGATTGAAAATGCAAGTCCCGACATAAGGTTCATATTTGAAGAAGCGGCCAGGTCAACTGATATTTCAACAGTTGAGGGCAAACTTCAAGTAAAGGACATAATGATACCGGTATTGGCAGCCTTGGACAGCGAGTTCGAAATCTCAGTGTATACTACCGAGCTGTCCAGGAAGCTTGATGTACGAAAGGAATCTTTAGAGAGGGATGTAGAATTATACCGACGAAGGGCACGGGCTGGGACCCGTGGGTATAAAAATCCAAAAAACAGCAATACTACAGGTTATGACAACCGGTCTCGATCTAGTGGGAAAAATCACAGCGTCCAGGGCAGCATTGCTCTTGGACGGCAGAGGGCTGAGGAAGGAATTATTAGGGCGCTTGTAGAAAAGCCTGAACTAATAAGAATGGCAAGTGCTTATCTTGATGAGAGCGACTTCGCCGGCAATATGTGTCGTTTTGTATACACGAATTTGGCAAGTTCCCCCAAACTGCCCGAGGATCACGAAGTCTCTAGTTGGATTGCAGAAATCTGCGCCAAATTCGGACCCGTAGACCGTCCTGAACGTGTGCTCATGGATTGTATACGAAGGCTTAAGGAAGTCCGGCTCAGAGAGTTGCGGGAAGAGATGAAACTGGTTCAAGAAGCGCAGGATGAGCAGAGACTCATGGCGATTCTCAACGAATATCAGGAACTACTTAGACAAGCGAAGTCTACCAGGGGAGATGATTATGACAGTTTCCCTGATGATTTCCCCGGGAGGGAAGAGGGTTGAAAGACTTACAACAACTAGCGGCTGATGCAGTAAAACACCTTATTGCCAAGGGGCAGGAAAAGGGCTTCTTGACCTATAAGGAAATTGCCGACGCCCTGGAAGGTATCGATATTGGCGAAAAAGAGGCTGAGGAAGTCTATCGTGTTTTTCACGATTTAGGTATAGAAGTAATCAGCGAGCGGCAATCGGCTCACGGAGACTATGCCCATCGCCGGGTTCCGGAAGGTGCTGCCGGAAAACCGGCAACCGATGGCGCAGTTCCGGTCCCTCTTTCTGATGAAGATGCCGCAGAAGATGACGAAGCAGATTTTGACGAAGATGTTGATGACAGCGAAACCGGCGATTCTGATGAGGCTGAAGCCAAGGAAGATGGGAAGGATACGGAAATCGACCTGTCTGTGCCTGAAGGGATAGCGTTAGATGACCCTGTGAGGATGTACCTGAAAGAAATCGGAAGGGTACCCCTTCTTACCGCTGAAGAAGAGGTTGAACTGGCTAAGCGGATGGAGATGGGCGACAAAGAAGCCAAGCAGCGTCTCATCGAGTCCAACCTACGGCTTGTGGTATCCATCGCCAAGCGGTACGTGGGACGGGGAATGTTGTTCCTCGACCTCATCCAGGAAGGCAACATGGGGCTCATAAAAGCGGTGGAGAAATTCGACTACAGGAAAGGGTACAAACTCAGCACTTATGCTACGTGGTGGATCAGGCAGGCGATTACCCGGGCGATTGCTGACCAGGCCAGGACCATAAGGATCCCTGTGCATATGGTGGAAACCATCAATAAGCTCGTACGTACTTCCAGGCAGCTGCTGCAGGAGCTGGGCAGGGAGCCCACTGCAGAGGAAATTGCCGAAGAGATGGGGCTCACACCTGAGAGAGTCAGAGAGATCCAGAAAATCGCACAGGAGCCGGTGTCTTTGGAGACTCCTATCGGCGAGGAAGAGGACAGCCATCTCGGCGACTTCATTGAAGACCAGGATGCCTTGGCGCCGGCAGAGGCTGCGTCCTTTGTGATGCTCAAGGAGCAAATTGAAGAGGTGCTCGATACGCTCAACGAGAGGGAACAGCGGGTTTTGCGGCTCCGCTTCGGGCTTGACGACGGCAAGGCCAGGACGCTTGAAGAAGTAGGACGCGAATTCGGGGTCACCCGGGAGCGCATCAGGCAGATTGAGGCCAAGGCTCTCAGGAAACTCAGGCATCCGCAAAGGAGCAAAAAACTGAGGGATTATCTCACCTAACCCTTAGTGGCAGGCGGATACGTTTGAGCCCGGGGCTACCGGGCTTATTGATTTTTAGGATATAATGACTATGTATTGCCTCCTGCTATTTTTCGGGTTTTGTGAGGATTAGAGTCTTAGGAGGATTAGGAATGGATGACAACGGTACAGCAGCCGGCCGGTTGGAACGCGACGCCGCTGTTCAAAGTAAGCAGGTAAGTCCCGGCGCATCCGGTTGTGCTGCGGATACGGCACCTTATCAGCGATCTGCGAGCCTTACCCAGCTTTTCTTGAGTTTCTTCAAGATAGGCGCGTTTACTTTTGGCGGAGGATGGGCTATGGTGCCCCTGATCCAAAAACAACTTTGTGAAAAGTATGGGTGGCTGGACGATCAGGAGTTCGTAGACATCCTGGCAATCGCCCAAAGCGGCCCCGGCCCCATCGCCATCAACACGTCGGTGCTATGCGGTTACAGGCTGAGGGGGCTCCCCGGTGCCCTAGTCGCCACCTTGGGTTCAAGCTTGCCCTCGTTTATCACCATCCTGGTGGTTGCCGCTTTCTTTTTGAAGATCCGTGACTCAAGCGCGGTTGAAGCCATATTCAGAGGTATGCGCCCTGCCATATTTAGCCTGCTGGTTTCAGCCGTGTGTCAGGTAGGCAGGAAGTCGGTCAGAAACAGGCAGGACATCATGTTTGCCCTGGCCGGTGCAGTGCTGCTCATAGGGTTCAAAGTAAACCCGGTGATAGCAATTGCCATAGCTGCAGCAGGCGGGATAACGCTGGGCGTTGTGAAACGGGGCGCGTGCGGCGCCAAGGACTCACACAGGGACCGTGAACCTAGATAAACCCTTGGCGGTGTAAACCGGACGGAAGGAGCAGAGATAACCCGATGTCAGTGTTGTGGGATCTTTTCTCATCGTTTTTCAGGATCGGTGTTGTTGCTTTTGGCGGAGGGTACGCCATGATCCCCTTGATTTCCCGCGAAGTGGTAGACATCAGGGGATGGCTGGATATGGCTGAATTTGTGGATGTGATCGCCATTTCCCAAGGTACTCCGGGCCCGATTGCCATAAACAGTGCCACCTACGTAGGTTACAAAGTGGCCGGTGTATTAGGCTCGGCGGTGGCTACCCTGGGGGTCGTAGTGCCGCCGTTTATCATAATGATGATCTTGGGCAGGCTGTTCCTAAAATATAAGGAAGTGCCGGTAGTCCAGGATATGCTGTGCGGCATAAGGCCCGTTGTGGTGGCGCTCATCTTGTCTGCTGCCCTGTCTGTATTCTCCACCTCGGTTACAGGGGTAGTCCCGGCTGTAGTGGCTGCTGCCGTAATCGTGGCCATCCTGGTGTTCAAAATAGACCCGGTCTTGCTCCTGGTATTGTCGGGCGCCCTGGGCTTGGTGCTGTACAACCGGTGATGCCCCCGCATTTTGCCACACGTGCTTGACGTTATGGTAGCCACAGTATAATCTGAATCGGTACCCACGTTGGCTTGGGTCTTATCGTCTCAAGAAACTCAGGAGGGCATCATGCTAGTAGACTACCACGTACACACACTAGGACACGGGGAATACGTAAACTCACTGGAGGAGGTTATCCCGTTTTTCCGGGAAGCATCCAAGCAAGGGCTGGCGCACCTAGGAATAGCTGACCACACGCAACTTGCCCCGCGCCGGGTGGTATCTGCTCTAAGGCAAGCTAACACCTACTTTCCTGAAGTCCAGCTGAGGCTCGGCTTTGAACTGGACCTCTCCAGGGACACACAAGCAGAAATCGAGTATGCCCTGAGTATGCCTGGCCTTGATTTTGTCATCGGATCTGTCCACTACATCGGTGATTGGCTGTTCAATAGCCCGGCATTAAAGGATGAATTCAAGAAGCGGGATCTAAGCCAGGTGTATGAACAGTACTACAGCCGGGTGCTATCAGCTTGCCGGACAGGCTTATTTGACATAGTGGGGCACTTGGACCTTATAAAGCTTTTCAACCCTGGGTTTCCCCCTGAGGGCGTTATGCATTATGCCGAGCCGGTGCTTAAGGCCATCAAGGAAGCAGGTATTTGCGTAGAGATAAACACCAGCGGGTTGTACAAGCCTGTGGCTGAGATGTATCCCTCTGAAGAAATACTTCGCAGATGTTACGATTACGGAATCCCCATCACTTTCGGTTCAGATGCCCACACACCCAAGGAGGTGGGCAGGGACATTTCGCTGGCGAGGCAGCTTGCAAAAAGGGTGGGCTACCGTCAGCTGGCCACGTTTTCCAAGCGGACGCGGATAACGGTGTTCTTTTAGCAGGCTGCTTGGCCTGGCTGCACATCCATCCGCACATTCACGCCGCATATCCCTATTGCTAGCGAGGTCTTGGCAGAATCCTTTGTGCTTGTGGCGTGCATGACGCTTTGTGTTTTGAGCAAGGCTTGCCGCCGTTTTGGCCCACACTTAGCAACATATAGAAAGGCGGGATTTTATCCTCTACAGGAAGGAAATTTGTCGTCCTATGGCGAATTGAACATTTGTCAGGACATATGTTCACGGGTGAGGATGGGGGAACTCACAAGCTGACAACGCAAGATGTGCCAGCATCCGCTGCACAGTATGGGCACATATTGCAAAAACTATGCAAGGAAACGAGCAAGTAGACCTGGGTGCCGTGGGCTGACGTGCCTGGGACCCGGCGGAGTTGAAGGGAGTTATGAACATGGTGGAACAAACAGTCGTGGTTCAAAGCGAAGTCGGATTACACGCAAGGCCTGCAGCTTTGTTTGTACAAACTGCGGCTAAGTTCAAGAGCCAGATTACCCTGGAAGCTAACGGGAAGACGGCCAACGGGAAAAGCATCTTGCAGGTCCTGTCCTTAGGTGCCAAACAGGGAGACAGCTTGCTTATCCGCGCTGAAGGCGAAGACGAGGCTGAAGCTTTGGAGTCTTTAGTGGACCTTATCATGCGCGGTGCTGAAGCTACATCCTGAATACATTGGAGGTTAGGCAATGAGTCTTAAGTTTCAAGGAATCGGTGCAGCGCCAGGGCTATGCAAAGGTAAGGCAGTGGTGCTTAAATCCCAGAAGATTGAGTGGTCCTCAAGTAGCATCGGCGCTGCAGATGTGGACAAAGAAATCGCCCGGTTCAACAAAGCCGTGGAAACCGCCGTGAGCCAGTTGGAAGAGCTGGCCAACCAAGTGGCGGCCAAGGTAGGCGAAGCCGAAGCCGAGATTATGAGGGCCCAGGCACTCATGGCGTCTGATCCAGGGTTCACTGAAGATGTGGCCAGCCGCATCGCCCAAAGCCTGATGTCTGCTGAAAACGCAGTTCAACAAGCCAGCGAAGAACAAGCTAAGATGCTCGAAGGCTTGGGCGATGAATACCTGGCTGCCAGGGCGGCTGACATGAGGGACGTGGGCAGGCGGATTCTGGCAGCACTCACCGGAACTGCCGACCGGGCGGTGGTGCTAGGCAGGCTGCAGCCTGATACTGTGATCGTTGCCGACGATTTGGCGCCTTCAGAGACTGCCGCCATCGACATCCACAATGTCTCCGGCATCGTACTTGACAAAGGTGGCAGGACTTCTCACACCGCTATCCTGGCCAGATCCATGGGGATACCTGCAGTGATGGGCCTGGGGACCGCTACAGAGGATATCAGCGACGGGGACCTGGTTATAATGGACGGCAACAAAGGCTGGGTTGTGGTGAAACCCGAAGATGACCTACTCAAGGAGTTTGATGAAGCCATTGAGCGGGAAGAGCGGCGCAAGCAGGAGCTGTCCGTGCTCAAGGACTTGCCTGCAATTACCACCGACGGGCATCTGATTGAACTTGCGTGCAACATAGGCAGCGGCCAAGAAGCCGGACTGGTGCTAGATGCAGGCGCAGACGGGGTAGGGCTGTTCCGTACAGAATTCCTGTTTATCGACAGAAACAGTCCTCCGTCTGAAGAAGAGCAGTTTGAAATATACAAGCAGGTGCTAAGCCAGCTGGCGCCTAAGCCTGTGGTAATCCGCACCCTGGATGCAGGTGGGGACAAGTTCATCCCGTACCTTAACATCCCCGACGAAGAAAACCCGTTCCTTGGCTTCAGAGCCATAAGGCTATGCCTGGAAGAGAAGGAACTCTTCAGGTCCCAACTGCGGGCACTGCTAAGGGCATCTACATTCGGCACCTTGCGGATCATGTTCCCCATGGTAGCTGATATCCACGAACTTAGGGCCGCCAAGCGGGAGTACGAGATCGCAAAAGCCGAACTTGAATCCCAAGGGGTCCAGGTAGCAGACAACGTGCAGGTAGGGATCATGATCGAAGTGCCGTCTGCCGCCATCCAGGCGGATGTACTGGCGGCTGAATGTGACTTTTTCAGCATCGGGACTAACGATCTGGTCCAATACACCATGGCATCTGACCGTGGCAACCCCAAAGTGGCGCATCTAAGCGATCCCTTCTATCCTGCAGTGTTGCGTCTCATCGCCAGGACCATATCTGAGGCCCACCGTCATGGCATTTGGGTGGGCATGTGCGGCGAGATGGCAGGAATGGAGCCGGCAGTGCCGCTACTTGTGGGTATGGGCATAGATGAACTTAGCATGGCCCCTGCGTCAGTTCCCAGAGCCAAGGAAATCGTGAGGAGCATAAGCTACGAGGAAGCCAAAGCCATCTGGGAAAAAGTCAGGATGATGACCGACAAGGACGAAATCCGGGCATACCTGGAGGGGCTTGTAAGCAGATAAGCAGGTACAAGATCCGGGACGTCCAGGGAATACTGTTTCGTGGTGTTATGTGTTAGATATAATAATGACCAGATAATGTTAAAGGAGGAATGGGTAATGGCGAGAATCGGTATCAACGGCTTCGGGAGCATCGGACGCCGTTTTCTGAGAGCAGCGAAACGCGCACCTGAGATTGAGATAGTAGCAGTCAACGACCTCACTGATCCCGGGACCCTTGCACATCTCTTGAAATACGACTCCAACTACGGGACTTTCGAAGGCGAAATCGAAGTTCAAGATGACGGCTTTGTGATTGACGGCAAGAAGATCAAGGTATTTGCCGAAAGAGATCCTGCCAACATCCCGTGGAAAGACCTGGGTGTGGATATCGTGCTTGAATCCACCGGCAGGTTTCGCGACAAAGACAAAGCTATTGCCCACATTGAATCAGGCGGGGCCAAGAAAGTGGTTATCTCAGCACCGGCCAAAGGGGAAGACATAACCATAGTGATGGGCGTCAATCACGGAGATTACGATCCTGCAAATCACCACGTGATCTCCAACGCGTCATGCACCACCAACGGGCTTGCCCCTGTGGCAAAAGTGCTTGACGAGAACTTCGGCGTGGAAAAAGGGCTTATGACCACCATCCACGCTTATACAAACGACCAGGTAATCCTTGATTTCCCCCACAAGGATCTGCGCAGGGCAAGGGCTGCCGCCCTCAACATCATTCCGACCACAACCGGCGCAGCCAGTGCAGTGGCCTTGGTGTTGCCGCAGCTAAAGGGTAAGTTCAACGGAATGGCCTTCAGGGTTCCCACACCTACCGTGTCAGTGGTGGACCTCACATGCCTGGTATCCAAAGAATGCGACGTAGAGGCTGTAAACAAAGCCTTTGAACGCGCAGCGGCAAACGAGCTCAAAGGAATCCTGGGTATCTCCTACGAGCCACTGGTATCTTCCGACTATAAGGGAATGACCGAGTCGACAGTGGTAGACGGGATTTCCACCCAGGTTATCGGCGGCAACCTGGTCAAAGTAGTGGCTTGGTACGACAACGAGTGGGGCTACTGCGAGCGCCTGGTAGACCTGATTTCCTACATAATCGAGAAGGGCGTCTGATTAGGTGTCAGCCGGTATTAAGGGGGTAACTTCCGTGGCTAAGGCCACCATTAGAGATGTTGACCTAAGAGACAAGCGTTGTTTTTGCCGGGTGGATTACAACGTGCCCATGAAAGGGCAAGAAATTACGGATGATACCCGGATCAGGGCATCTTTGCCCACTGTCAAGTACCTCATGGAACAAGGAGCAAAGATAGTGCTGGCATCTCACCTGGGCCGGCCCAAGGGCAAGGTGGTTGACAGCCTTAGGCTGGATCCTGTGGCCCAAAGGCTGTCACAGCTACTGAGCGCTGAAGTCAAAAAGCTTGATGACTGCATCGGCCCAGAGGTTGAGCAGGCAGTGGCCGAGCTGCAGCCGGGCCAGGTTGCCCTGTTGGAAAACGTCCGGTTCTACCCGGAAGAAGAAAAAAACGACAGGGAGTTTGCCAGGCAACTGGCAGCTTTGGGCGACATATTCGTCAACGATGCTTTTGGCACGGCCCACAGGGCTCACGCATCAACTGCAGGTGTGGCTGAATTCATACCCGGATATGCAGGGTTCCTCATGGAAAAGGAAATAAATGCCCTGGGTAAACTGCTATCGTCGCCCGACAGGCCCTTTGTCGCGATAATAGGCGGGGCCAAGGTGTCAGACAAACTCGGGGTGCTTGAGAGCCTGCTCGACCAGGTTGATACCCTGATTATCGGCGGCGGGATGGCTAATACCTTCCTCTTGGCACAAGGCTACGGCATGGGCAAGTCCCTGATCGAGCCTGACAGGGCCGAGGATGCCTTGAGGATCATGGAAAAGGCAGTGGAATCAGGTAAGAAACTGCTGCTTCCATCCGATCTGGTGGTGGCTCCCGCACCTGAGCCTGGTGTCCCTGTGAAAGTGGTGGAAGCTGACGCCGTGCCTGAGGACATGATGGCCCTGGATATCGGCCCGGAAACCCGCAAGTTGTTCTCTGAGGAAATCGCGGGTGCCAAGACGGTGTTCTGGAATGGGCCCATGGGCGTGTTTGAGGTTGAACCCTTCAGGGGAGGCACTCTTGAGATAGCTGCTGCCATCGCCCATGTTGATGGATTTACGGTGGTAGGCGGCGGCGATTCCTTGGCGGCGGTTGAGCTATCGGGATACGCAGATAAGATAAGCCACCTGTCAACAGGGGGCGGTGCATCCCTGGAGTTTGTGGAAGGTAAAAAACTTCCCGGGATCGAGTGCCTTGTGGACCTGGGTTAAGCCTGGGATAGGGCTTTGGCCGGGAAGGTACAGCCGGGTTTAGCGAACGGATATTGAGGAGCGTAGGACATGAGAAAACCGCTTATCGCAGCAAACTGGAAGATGAATAAGACCATCGGCGAAGCCCTTACCTTCGCCGGTACCTTTGGGCAAAAGCTGTTTGAACGGTTTGAAGGGGGCCACATCCCTGTGGATGTGCTGATATGCCCGCCCTTCTTAGGCATTCCTGCGTTGTGTGCCGTGTTTGCCGGAAAGCCGGTGTATATAGGTGCGCAAAACATGTACTGGGAGGACAAAGGAGCTTTTACCGGTGAGGTTTCTGCTCCCATGCTTAAGCATACCGGATGTTCCTTTGTGATAGTAGGCCATTCAGAACGCAGGCAGCTGTTTGGAGAAACCGACGAGCACGTAGCCAAAAAGGCCAGGGCTGCCCTGGATCATGGGCTTAAGCCTGTGATATGCGTAGGGGAAACCCTGGAACAGAGGGAGCAGGGCAACACCCATAAGGTGGTCTCGGAACAGATAAGAGCTGCTTTCTCCCAGATCAAGCCGGAAGAAGTGCCGTCAGTTGTGGTGGCCTATGAACCTGTGTGGGCTATTGGCACAGGCAAGGAAGCCAAACCAGAGGATGCTGCAGATGTGATAAGAGGCATCCGGGAGACGGTGGACACCATGTTGGGCCAGGGAGTGTCTGAGGAGCTCAGGGTGCTCTACGGCGGAAGCGTAAAGCCTGCCAACATCCGGTCGTTTATGCTCGAAGAGCAGATCGACGGTGCTTTGGTTGGCGGCGCGAGCTTGGATCCTGAGGATTTCTTCAAACTGGTTGAAACGGCACACAAAACCAAAGGCTAACAGGCATGAGCCTGGCAAAATATGCGAGGTGTACGGGGGTGCTCTAGCCGCACCCCCGGAATTTGATACAGGGCGATCTTGGCGGCTGTGCGGCGCCGGTCTTGTGACGGCAGCGGTGCGTACAGCGCGTGTTAACGGGGGAATGAAAGTGGCAAGGCCTAGACCTGTAGTCCTGGTCATACTTGACGGATGGGGGATTTCGTCCTGCGAAGCTCCCACCGCAGTGACCCAGGCAAACATAGATAATATGAAGAGACTGATAGAGCAGTACCCGAGCACCTGTCTGGAAGCCGCAGGCGAAGCCGTGGGGCTCATGCCCGGGCAGATGGGCGACTCAAACGTAGGGCATCTCAATATAGGAGCAGGCAGGATTGTGTACCAGGATCTTGTGAGGATTTCCAATGATATAAAGCGGGGTGCGTTTTTCCAAAACCCTGCTCTCTTGGGCGCCATCGAAAATGTTAAGCAAAATGGCAGTGCCCTCCACCTTATGGGCCTTGTGTCCGACGGTGGGGTTCACAGCCACCAGGAACACCTGTATGCCCTGCTTGCCCTGGCGAAGCAGCATGGCCTGGATAAAGTGTTCGTCCATGCCTTTCTGGACGGCCGGGACGTACCCCCCCAATCAGCCGGTGTGTATCTTGAGGCCCTGGAGAAAAAACTGGCTGAGGTGGGCACTGGAAAACTGGTTTCCATCACAGGGCGCTACTACTCCATGGACAGGGATAGGCGATGGGACAGGACCCAAGCTGCTTACGATATGCTCACACTGGGCAAGGGGAGGCCTGCAAGCGATTGGCGGGATGCCCTTGAGACTGCGTATGCCAAAGGGGAGACCGACGAGTTTGTATATCCCACGGTGATAGCTGACGGGGCTGTGGTGCAAGACGGCGATTCCCTTGTGTTCTTCAATTTTAGGGCTGACAGGGCAAGGCAGATCAGCCACGCGTTCTGCGACGACGAATTTGAAGGGTTCCCTAGGACCAAGCATCCCAAAGTCTGCTTTGTAGGTATGCTCAGGTACGAAGAAGACCTAGCCGGGCATTTTGCATATCCGCCTCTCATCCTCAAGAACACCTTGGGCGAGGTGATTTCAAACGCAGGCCTTACCCAGCTGAGGATCGCCGAGACCGAGAAGTATGCTCACGTGACATTCTTTTTCAGCGGCAAGCGGGAGGACCCTTTCCCAGGTGAGGACAGGTGCCTCATCCCTTCGCCCAAAGTAGCCACCTATGACCTAAAACCTGAGATGAGCGCGCCTGAGGTCACCGATGAAGCTATCAGGAGGATACAGAGCGGCAAGTACGACTTTGTGGTGCTCAACTACGCCAACCCTGATATGGTGGGCCACACAGGATGTTTCCAGGCGGCCAAGAAAGCGGTTGAAGTGGTGGACCAGTGCGTGGGCAGGCTCATCCCCGTGATCTTGGAACAGGGCGGCGCGGCACTTGTAATCGCAGACCACGGCAACGTAGAGGAACTTACTGAGACCTCAGAAGAAGGGCGCAGCCATACGTATCACACCTCCAACAATGTGCCGTGCATACTGGTGACCAGGGACAACAAGGTCCGGGGGCGGGCAGTGAAGGGGCTGAGGCAAGGGATTCTTGCTGATGTCGCCCCCACCATATTGGACATAATGGAATTGGAAAAACCGGAAGAGATGGACAGGGATAGCCTGATAATCTATTGAAATCTTTGTGAATTGAGCGGGGTGATGTGAAGTGTCTATAATCGTAGAAGTTAAGGCAAGGCAGATTCTGGATTCCCGGGGCAATCCCACCCTTGAAGCAGATGTGATACTCAGCGACGGCTCCATGGGAAGGGGCATGGTACCTTCAGGAGCGTCCACAGGAACTCATGAAGCCTTGGAATTAAGGGATAAAGGCGAAGCCTACTTGGGCAAAGGTGTCACTAAAGCCGTGTCTCACGTAACCGACGTGATTGGTCCGGCTCTGGTAGGGCGAGACGCCTTGAACCAGCAGGATATCGACTATGCCATGATCCGGCTGGACGGGACCCCCAACAAGTCGAGGCTGGGCGCCAATGCGATCCTGGCGGTGTCCATGGCAGTGGCCAAGGCCGCGGCGCAGTCGGTAGGGCTTCCACTGTACAGGTATCTAGGCGGGGTTCAAGCCAGGATCTTGCCTGCTCCGTTTATGAACATCCTAAACGGCGGGGAACACGCCGACAACAACGTTGACATACAGGAGTTTATGATCGTACCCCTGGGTGCTGAAACATTCGCCGGTGGTGTGCGGATGTGCGCTGAGATCTATCATGCGCTGAAAGATCTGCTCAAGTCTAAAGGCCACTCCACTGCAGTGGGGGATGAAGGGGGATTTGCGCCTAACCTTAAGTCTAACGAAGAGGCCTTGGAACTTATCACCCAGGCAATCGAAAAAGCAGGTTACAAACCAGGCTCAGATTGCTTCCTGGCTATAGACGCCGCAGCGTCAGAGTTCTACCAGGATGGCAAGTACACACTTGCCGGGGAGAATTGGACCGGTTCAGCTGACCAGTTGGTTGAAAAATACGTTTCCTGGGTAAACTCTTATCCAATAATATCCATTGAAGACGGGTTGTCAGAAGATGACTGGGAAGGCTGGGTGCTGCTCACTAAGGCTTTAGGAGACAAAGTCCAAATCGTGGGCGATGACTTGTTTGTCACCCAGAAGCAGCGCATTGAAAAGGGCATCTCGATAGGCGCAGGCAACTCGGTACTCATAAAGCTCAACCAGGTAGGTACGGTGACCGAGACTCTGGAAGCCATACAAACTGCCAAAGATGCAGGGTACAGGTGGCTTATCTCCCATAGGTCAGGAGAGACTGAAGACTCGTTCATTGCCGATTTTGCAGTAGCTACTGCCAGCGGCCAGATCAAGACCGGTGCACCCTGCCGCAGCGAACGGGTAGCCAAGTACAACCAGCTTCTAAGGATCGAAGAGGAACTGGGCGCCGCTGCAATCTACAAGGGGGTTAAGTAGGCGTCCTTGAGTGCCTGCCGCCTCAAACACCGGATTGCTAACAAAAGGGCTGTGGACTTGCCTCTCAGTCTGATGTTACAATCGGGTTTGGCGGCAGGTGTTCTTGTGAGAGAGGTGAGTTGAGTGGAGACCGTCGTGAGGATCTTGCACTGGATCGTAACCATAGGCTTGATCCTGGTTGTGCTGTTGCAGCCAAGCAGAAGTGCAGGGTTAAGCTTTATGGGGGCCGGTTTTGAGGGCATGTCAAGTAGGAGGAAAAAGGGCCTCGAAGCCATGTTCTCAAAGCTGACTGTGGGATTTGCAGTGGCTTTCATGGTTACCTCGCTGGCGCTTGCATTTCTCAGGCGCTGAAATCACCGGCAGGCGGGTTGCACGGACAATCTGATGCGGAATGCTATGTTATTTTTTGTTAGGTGTAATGGCAGCCGCTTGGCGGCGCGGGTAAATGGTATTTGAAAGGAGTATATGGATCATGATGAGCTCTGGGTGGGCATTTGCAGCACCTATAGCAGGAATTCTCGCTCTGATTTTTGCTGCATTTCTCCGTTCACGGGTAGCGTCTCAAGATCCTGGTTCAAAAGAGATGCGTGACATAGCCGGCGCCATACGTGAAGGCGCTATGGCGTTCTTGAGCAGGGAATACCGTTATCTGGCCGTTTTTGTGGTGGTAGTCGCGCTTATCATGTTCATTGCCGGCTACATTTCTCCGGGGGGAATGAGGCCTGAAACCGCCATTGCGTTTATCCTCGGTGCACTGGCTTCAGCTTTGGCAGGCTTCATAGGGATGACTACGGCTACCATGGCCAACTCCAGGACTACTCAAGCCGCCAAGAAAGGTACTGTGAGTGCCCTTGACGTTGCATTCTCAGGCGGCGCGGTCATGGGAATGACAGTGGTTGGACTGGGCCTGGCCGGACTGGGGCTTGTGTACTTCCTTTTCGGGGACGTAAACGATCCTGCTTCTATGGGAGTTGTAAACGGCTTTGCGTTTGGTGCCAGCTCGATCGCCCTGTTTGCCAGGGTAGGCGGCGGAATCTACACTAAAGCCGCCGACGTTGGCGCAGACCTTGTTGGAAAAGTAGAAGCCGGGATCCCTGAAGACGATCCCCGCAACCCTGCAGTTATTGCAGACAACGTCGGCGACAACGTAGGCGACGTGGCGGGGATGGGTGCAGACCTGTTTGAGTCCTACGTAGGCTCGATAATCGCGGCCATGGCGCTGGGCGCTACAATGAGTACCGTTGATAAGGCAGTGGTGGGTGTTGTACTGCCCTTGGTTCTGGCTGCAGGCGGCGTGCTTGCATCGATATTGGGAGCCTTTTTCGTCAGGGCAAGGATGTCAGATCCTGCATCTGCCTTGAGGGTAGGTTCTGTTTCTTCCAGCGTCATCGTGTTAGGCCTTACATACGGGATCGTCAAGTTTGCCACAGGCGCAGCTACCCTGTTTTGGCCTGTGTTTGCAGGGGTAGCAGCAGGGGTTCTCATCGGGCTTGCATCGGAGTACTACACATCTGCTGATTTTACGCCGGTTCAGTCCATCGCCGAATCGTCGGGCAGCGGGCCGGCTACCAACGTGATCCAAGGTATGGCCGTAGGGATGAAGTCCACCGCCGTTCCCATTCTGTTGGTGGCCATCGCCAGCCTGTTGGCGTTCAGGTTCGGCGAAGCCAGCGGGTTCGGGGGCCTGTACGGGATTGCCCTGGCTGCAGTGGGAATGCTGTCTACCACTGGTATGACGGTTTCAGTTGACGCCTATGGCCCAATTGCTGACAACGCAGGCGGTATTGCCGAGATGACCCACCAGGATCCAAGCGTCAGGGAAGTCACTGACAACCTCGATGCTCTCGGGAACACCACAGCTGCTCTCGGCAAAGGGTTTGCCATCGGTTCGGCTGCGCTTACCGCTCTGGCGCTGTTTGCAAGCTATTCGCAGGCAGTCGGGCTTGAGGTCATAGACATACTCGACGCCAGGGTGATTACAGGGCTGCTTATCGGTGGGATGTTGCCCATGCTGTTTTCGGCCATGGCCATGGAAGCAGTAGGTAAGGCGGCATTCCAGATGGTCGAGGAAGTAAGAAGGCAGTTTAGAGAAATCAAGGGTATAATGGAAGGCAAGGCCCGTCCTGACTATGCACGTTGCGTCGATATCTCCACAGTGAGCGCCCTGCGGCAGATGATGGTACCTGGCCTCATGGCGGTGGTCGTACCTGTGACTGCGGGGTTTGTCCTGGGCAAAGAAGCTCTGGCAGGCCTGCTGGTAGGCAGCTTGCTCACCGGAGTTGTAATGGCGATATTCCTAGCTAACTCCGGCGGTGCTTGGGACAATGCTAAAAAGTATATCGAAGCAGGCGCTTTTGGTGGCAAAGGTACACCTACCCACGCTGCTGCGGTTGTAGGCGATACTGTAGGTGACCCGTGCAAGGATACTGCGGGGCCGTCCCTTAACATATTGATTAAACTTATGAGCATTGTGGCCTTGGTGTTTGCATCGCTGTTTAAGTAAGAGTTGTTTTATCGGCGGAAACCGCTTTGTGGCGCAGTTAACATCCATGCCCTGAGCCCCTGTGAGGGCCGGGGCATGGATGAATGTTTACTCTCCACCTAATCCAGAACAAGTGAGGGATGACACATTGACCAGAGATGAGCTTGTAGCTGAGGTAGCCGGACGGGTAACTACCAAGAATCTGTTCAAGCATATCCTTGCTGTGGAAGCGGTAATGAGGCGGCTGGCCAGGCATTTCGGAGAAGACGAAGACCGCTGGGGAGCCGCTGGGCTGCTCCATGATATCGACTATGAAGAGACCAAAAATGATCCCTATACCCATAGCCTGAAGTCTGCACAAATTGCGGAAGAGCTTGGCTTTGATGAGGAAATCGTAGATGCAGTAAGGGCTCACAATGAGATCCACGGTCTTGAGCGGGATACCAGAATGGCTAAGGCGCTGTACTGTGCCGATCCCCTCACCGGGCTAATTGTAGCGGCTGCGCTGATTTCTCCAGACAAGAAACTGGCGGGCATCGATACCCAGTTTGTGTTGAACCGGATGGGCGAAAAATCCTTTGCCAGGGGCGCCAACCGTGATGCGATAAAAGCGTGCTCAGAACTAGATCTTGAACTAGAAGAATTTGTATCCCTTGCTCTTGAGGCTATGCAGGGGATTTCACAAGAACTTGGATTGTAAGGTAAGATCCCCTTCGGGAGGGAAGGAGTGATTGCATTACCCTGAGCGAGCCTGAGCGCATTTGACCGTAGGATAAGTGATCAGGGTGTTGCTCAGGGTATTGCAGTACGGAGGTTATGAAAAAGCGGGACAATGTCAAGACGGTAGTGAGAAACAGGAGAGCCAGGCATGATTATATAATCGAAGAAGTGATCGAGGCCGGCATTGCCCTTATTGGGACAGAGGTCAAGTCCCTCAGGGCGGGCAGGGCAAGTTTGCAGGATGCTTATGCCCAGGTAGTAGATGGCGAGGTATTTCTGAAAAATGCCCATATCGATCAATACGAGCCGGCAGCCAGGTTCAATCACGACCCATTGCGCCCCAGGCGTCTTTTGCTTCATAAGAGAGAAATCAGGAAGCTGGCATCTAGGGTGGCCCAGCGGGGCTACACTCTCGTACCCCTTTCCATTTATTTCAGGGACGGCAAGGCTAAGGTTGAGCTGGCCCTTGCCCGCGGTAAGAAATCTTACGATAAGCGGGAAGCTATCAGAGAAAGGGACCTTGAGCGTGAAGCCAGGAGGGCCGTGAGGCAAAGGGATTATTGATATGGCTTCACCAGGCTTACAGGCTATGGTCCTGACGCTGTGCCTTGTTTTTCTTCTCTATCACCTTCTGTTTGCCCCTCTTTAGTCCTTCGCTTAAGGACTATGGAAGTGCTCTGTCCCCAAGATCAAGCGGCAAATGACCTGCTTAAATTGCCGGATAACCGCTAGAGTGGTTATCCAGTTCATTATTGTTGACACTGCCATCCTTTAACACGCCAAAAATCGACGAAATCCTCAAACCCCAGAAGGAGTTCTGTGTTTGATGTCGAATATGAACATGTGCAAGAACAAATGTACAGGAGGGGGGCAGGCATAGAGGAGCACTCGGACGGAGGTTTCGCTCTAGGGTTTGTCTCGGTAATCAATTCGAAAGGAGGGCTTAAGCCTTGTTGTGGAAAGCGATTGCAGTAGCATTGTGGGCCACTTGGCTAGGATCACCGTTGACTCTCAACACCAGATTCTATGCATTTTCAAGGCCCCTAGTTAACGGCTTCGTAATCGGTTTGATTCTAGGAGATCCTGTAAAAGGCACAATCATCGGTGCCATGGTCAATGCCGTATACATCGGAGTTCTGAGTGTAGGCGGTGCGATGCCTGCTGACACGTTGATTGCAGGTACACTGGCAACTGCCCTGGGGATTTTGACGGACATGGAACCTGAGGTAGCCTTGGCGTTTGCAGTTCCTGTAGCAGTGGCAGGAGCATCCCTTAACGTGCTAAAGATGTCCCTGTTCTCGTTGCTTCCCGGAGTTGTGGACAAGATGGCCGAAGAGGGCAACCTGCGGGGGATCGCATTCATGAACATCGTCCCCGGCACCCTGTGGGCCGCAATCAACCCTGGTCTCATCACATTCCTGGCTATGTACTACGGAGCGGGCCCCATTGAGTCTCTTATCGGTGCCATGCCTGACCAGCTGCTCCATGGGCTCACTGTAGCAGGTAAGCTCCTGCCTGCAGTAGGTTATGCCATGCTTCTGCGGTACATGGCTGAAGATACAAAACTGCTGCCTGCGTTCTTCATCGGATTTGTGCTTGCATCCTACCTCAACCTGGACATCATGGCAGTGGTCATTCTCGGAACCTGTGTAGCCTTGCTGGCTCACCGGGGTGTAAAGGGGGTTGAAGGTTAATGTCCGCTAAGGAAGCCAGAGTCGAGAAGAAACTGACTAACGGTGACCTTTTCAAGGTATGGGCGATCTGGTGCAGCTTCTTGCATGGCATGTACAACTACAGGAACATGCAAGGTGTGGGCGTATGCCACTCCATGATCCCGGTCATCAATAGGCTATACGACACCAAGGAAGAAAGAGTAGAAGCGCTCAAGCGTCACCTGGTGTTCTTTAACACTAACACTACCACGGGTACCATAGCCGCCGGTATTATGGCCTCAATGGAAGAGCAAAAGGCAAATGGTGCGCCTTTGACCGGTGAAATGATCAACAGCGTGAAGGCTTCTTTGATGGGCCCCTTGGCTGGATTGGGTGACTCCATCTGGCAAGGCATGCTCATCCCCATTCTGGTTGCCCTTGGAATATCCATGGGACTCCAGGGGAACGTTGCAGGCCCCATCGTGTTTAGCGTGCTCATCCTGGGTATTACCTACCCGCTCATGTGGTGGTGGTTTAAGGCAGCGTACAAGCAGGGTGGACAGCTAATCGGGAGCCTCACTGAAAGCGGCCTGCTCCAGACAGCGATGTCTGCGGTAAACTTCGTCGGACTAATGGCTGCAGGCGCCCTGACTGCGAAGTACATCAACTTCGGGTTGGTGGCTGAGATAGCTATCGGCGACATGCCGGCTGTAAACATCCAAACAGCAGTGCTGGACCAGCTTATCCCCAACTTGCTCCCACTTCTGCTCGTATTGGGTGTATGGCACTTGCTGAGGAAGGGCAAAAAGGTCAACCACATCATCTTTGCCCTGTTCGGAATCGGTATTGTACTAGGTTATTTCAACATCATCGGCTGAGTACTCCTACGGGGTGAGCTCATAAAGCGGGCTCACCCCGGCACCCGGCTGGTGTGCCTTTTGAGAGGGCTGGATGCACGTGCCCCGGGCCTGAAAATCATGATTCACAAAGAATGGACCTGGGGAAAGATATACAGGCAGTAATGCCACAAAATAGGCGCGGAGGTGCAATACATGTTAGTCAACACCAAAGAAATTCTAGATAAGGCACGCAAGGAAGGCTACGCCGTACCGGCCTTTAACATCACGGATATGCAGAGCATCATGACCGTGGTGAAAGTATGTGAAGAAGAAAATGCCCCCTGTCTCATTGAAGCTGCGGAAGGCACAATCAAAGCATACGGTACTACCTACCTTGCAGCCATCGCTGAGGTTGCCGCAAGGAAGGCCAAGGTTCCGGTAGCACTTCACCTGGACCACGGGAAGACCTTCGAGATCATCATCCAGGCCATCCGCGACGGATTCAGCTCTGTGATGATAGACGCTTCCCAGGAATCTTTCGACGAAAACGTCAGGCTTACCCGCCAGATCGTCGACATAGCTCACGCATGCGGTGTGTCCGTTGAGGCTGAATTGGGCCATGTGGGAGTAGGCAGCCAGGCACCTACCCAAGAGGACATGGAAAAGTATCTCACCAAACCTGAAGATGCCAAGCGTTTTGTGGAACTGACCAACGTAGACTTCCTGGCAGTTGCAGTAGGTACAGCCCACGGGCTTTACACCTTTGAGCCGAAGATCGATCTTGAAAGGCTCAAGCAGATCTCAGAAACAGTGGATGTTCCCTTGGTTATCCACGGAGGCTCCGGAACCCCTGGTTTGGAGCAGACTCCTCCGCTAGGCGTGTCCAAGGTGAACGTGTTTACTGACCTTCAGATTCCTATCCGCAAGAAGGTAAAGGAAATTATCGAATCCGAACCTTTGGAGAGGCTAACTGCAGTGCGTATTTGGAAGACAGCCAACGAAGCCGCAGAGCCGGTTATCAGAGACTATCTCAGGAAGCTGGGGGCATCAGGCAAAGCTTAATTGATGGAGGTGCCAGTCAATGTCAACATTCAAGGTAGCACGACTTACAGGACCAAGACAATTCGAACTAGTAGACTGGGAGATGCCTGAGCTGAGGCCGGACGAAGTCCGCGTCAAGATTTTGGCCACAGCGATCTGCACCTCTGAAAGAGGAGTGTACACAGGAGAACGGGCCGGTACTTATCCAGCCTACATGGGGCATGAGATCTCCGGTATAGTCGAAGAAGTAGGCTCAGAAGTAGTAAATGATATAAAGCCCGGGGACCATGTGTCGGTTTCGAGGATCAACAGGTGTCACGAGTGCGTTAACTGCCGCACCTACACCGACAACAGGTGCCTTAACAGTAGGAAGCTCCACAGGCCCGGACGGCAGCCCGGACCCGGTGGCTTTTCGGAATACTTGATTGTACCTGCATACCAGGTGTTCAAGTTCACAGCGCCTGTGGATAAGGTAGCAGCATCCCTCACCGAACCGGTGGCTTGCTGCGTAAGCAGCGTCGACAAGGCCAACATCACCTTTGGTGATGACGTGCTGGTAGTGGGTGCGGGAGTCATGGGTCTCATCCACGTTACCCTCGCTCGCCTGAAAGGCGCACGGGTGATTGTATCTGAGGTCAACCGTGACCGCCACGAGCTGGCCCGGGAGTTCGGCGCCGATGAGGTTATCGATCCTACTGAGGGCTTGGCCGAACAGATCATGGACCTTACCCATGGTAAGGGCCTGGATGCAGTGCTGGTTACCGGCGGACCCCAGTCCATCGTACCCGGTCTAATCGAAGTCTGCAGGCAGGGAGCTCCTGTAGTGCTGTATACTTCGTATCATGGTGCCATGAGAGACGAAGCCGAGATCGACCTCAACAAGATCCACTACAGCGAAGTCAACCTGGTAGGCACGGTCAGCCCGAAGAAATATGACTTCTACCGGGCAGTGAAGCTGGTAAGTGACGGGCGTTTCAAGCTGGATAAGCTGGTCGAAGCAGTATATCCCTTCGAGCAGATCCAGGAAGCTTTTGAACACGGAATCCGTCCCGGAGCTTACCGTGTGGTTCTGGACATCGGCCTGGGTATAAAGCGTCAGTTGTAGACGACAGCACAGGGGCCCGGAGGGCGCTCTTGCCCTCCGGGGTTTGCTTCAAAACACGTGGAAAAGGGGTTGAGGCACAGTGGTGGTCATAGGAATCCTTGGCCACGGCGAATTTCCTGAAGGATTGCTCAGCGCTGCTGAATTGATATGCGGCAAGCAAGAAAAGCTGTTTACAGCAGGGTTGCACCCTGGGGACTCGCCTGAAGCTTACGCAGAACGTGTAAAGACCAACATCGAGAAGTATGGCCCTGACGCAGAAGTGCTGCTACTGGCTGACCTAAAGGGAGGCACGCCCGGCAATATAGCAGCCATGATGCTTTCTGATTCTGTCGCATGTCTGACAGGTGCCAACCTTCCCATGTTGCTGCACATCCTGTTGAGCAGGGAATCGGCCAGCCTGTCTGACCTGGTAAGCGAGGCCCTGAAGGCAGGACTGGAAGGGCTTACAGACCTAGGTGCTGAACTCAGAGAACTCAAATAAACCAAAGAGTTAAGGAGGTCACATAAATGCTGCAGATAGACCTTTTCCGTATCGATGACAGACTCATCCACGGACAGGTAATGACCAACTGGCTCAAGCGCTCAGGCGCCAAGCGGATCATAATCGTAGATGACTTGGTAGCAAAAGACCAGTTCTCCCTGCAGATTTTTAAGTTTGCAGCTCCTCCTGGAATATCTGTGGAAGCATTCACTATTGAAGATGCTGCAGCACTGTTCACTGATCCTGGTCAGCCTGACGAGAAGGTAGTCGTCTTGGCCAAGACTCCTGTGGCTCCCTTGGAGCTGCTCAAGGCCGGAGTCAAGTTTAGCCTGCTCAACGTAGGCGGTATGGGGGCTGCCCCAGGCAGGAAGCAGTATTACAGGAACATTTCCATGAGCGACGAGGAATTGGAAATGCTCAGGGAGATTAAGCGCATGGGAGTTCCTGTAGAGTTCAGGATTTTGCCTGACGACAATCCAAAAATGCTGGATGAGTAAGCGTGTTTTTGGATGAATAACGTATCTTGGAGGAAGAGCAATGTCCATTAAATCAAGGGCGGTTGTAATGGTCGAACCGCGGAAAATTGAGATTAGGGAGGTAGAAATCCCCGAGCCGAAGACGGGAGAAGTGCTCGTTAGGCAGCGTGCGTGTTCGCTGTGCACCATGGAACAGAGGATGTACGCGGGCATTACCGACTGGGGATACGGCGGAGTTTGGGGCCACGAGGTCGCAGGCGTGGTAGAAGCCATCGGGCCTGGTACTAAGACCGAACTCAAGGTAGGGGATCATGTCGCCCGGGCAGGCACAGGGAGCTGCGGTGCGTGCCACTACTGCTCCGTCGGGCTCACACGGCTATGCGTAGTAGCCGGCGGAGGCAGGTCGAAAGCCATCGACCCCGAAACGGGCAAGGAGATAATAGGGAGTTTCGGGTTATCCGAATATGCGGTGTCTGACGTTGAGAGCCTAGTCAAGATGTCTCCCGACCTCGCGTTTGAAGAAGCTTCTTTTGTTGAGCCTGTGGCCTGTGTCGTCCAGAGTACCAACAAACTGGACATCAAACTTGGGCAGACTGTCGTAGTTATCGGCGCAGGTACCATGGGGTTGCTCAACATGATGCTGGCTCGGCTGAGAGGGGCCTTTGTGGTGGTAAGCGACCTTGACCCTGCCAGGAGGAAGAAGGCCCTGGAACTTGCAGCCCACGCTGAGCTGGATCCTGAAAAGGGTGACATTGTCGAACAGCTCAAGGCCCTCAACGACGGCCGGGGAGCGGACGCAGTGATCACCGCTGTGGGTAACAAAGCGGTCAACGACGATGCCCTGCGCTTGGTAGGCCCTGAGGGCACGATCATGTTGTTCGCGTCAGCGCACCCAGCAGCGCCTCTGGAGCTGGATCCCAACATGGTCCACCGTACAGGCATCAACGTGACCGGTGTGGTGAGCAAGAACCGGTTGGACATGTACCAGGCAGGGGTGCTTTTGTCCAAGAGGCTTATCGACGTAAAGCCCCTTATCGAGACTACCTTCCCGCTGGAAAAGGTGGAAGACGCGCTTGCGCTTGCATCGTTCAACAACACCTACCGTGTAGTTGTGACCATGTAGGTTGCGAGTAGGCTGAGTGTATTGTGACAGGAGGCGGATCCCCATGCTGGTGAAAATGGGCGTGTTGCTGGAAGATGCAAGGGAAAAGGGATACGCTGTGGCAGCGCCGGGCGTACATGACATGCAATCTACCGAAGCAGCCTTTCAGGCAGCCAAGGAACTAAGGGCGCCCATAGTCCTTGATGTTTCTGAACACAACGATATGGAAGCGTTGGCCGATATGGCCAGGTTCTACGCCCGGCGCTATCCTGAAGTGCCTGCGGCCCTCAATCTGGACCATGGACGCAGTTTCGAGGCGACCGTAAAGGCGGTAAGGCTCGGTTTTACATCGGTGATGATCGATTGTTCAACCCTGTCCTTTGAGGAAAACGTCCGGATTACTTCAGAAGTGGTGAAGATGGCCCACGCTGTGGACGTATCGGTGGAAGCGGAGCTGGGACACGTGGGTATGGGCAGCCGCTATGAAGTAGACAGGGATGCTGCGCTTACCGTACCCGAGGAAGCGGTAGAGTTTGTCAAACAGACATCAGTGGATTGCCTGGCTGTAGCTGTGGGGACCGCCCACGGTATGTATTCGGGCACTCCTAAGTTGGATTTTGACCGCCTGGCCAAGCTCCGGGAAATGGTCCCGGTACCTCTGGTGCTGCACGGTGGCTCATCCACAGGCGATGACAACCTCCACAGGGCAGCCAAGACTGGGATTTGCAAGGTAAACCTATGGAGTGACCTGATGATTGCAGGCACAAACGGGATGAAGGAGTTCCTGGAGACAGGCGAGGTCAAAGGGCTTGGCTTTAAGCCTATGCGGATGGTGTATGACGCAGGGGCAAAAGCTTACAAGGAAGCCATCAAGCACTATATCAAGGTGTTCGATTCGGCGGGCCGGGTGTGAGCACACGCCCCGGCCCCCACAAGGCACGGCTACGGGAAGCACGGTTACGGCAGAGGCCACGGGTGGTGCGCTAGCCTGGCGTATACGGTGCTTAAGGTGCCGGCCGGCGAAGCACTGAGTCTAAAGGCACGAGACGGCAAGGAGGAAAGATATGCGCAACTTTGAATTCCATTGTGACACCAAGATTATTTTCGGCAAGGACACAGAAGCGCTCGTAGTAGATGAAATCAAGCAATACGGCAATAAGGTGCTGCTGGTATACTACGACGTCATTAAGCAAATCGGCTTATACGACAAGGTCGTAGGTTACTTGAAAGAAGCAGGCATTGAATTTGTGGAACTCAGCGGAGTGGTCCCCAACCCGCGGCTCTCCCTGGTTAAAGAGGGTATAGAATTGTGCCGCAGGGAAAATGTGGACTTGATTCTGGCAGTGGGCGGCGGCAGCGTAATTGACACTGCCAAAGCCATCGGCATGGGAGTGCCTTACGAGGGGGACGTATGGGACTTCTTCCTGAGAAAAGCGGAGGTCAAGGAAACCCTTCCTGTAGGCGTAATCCTTACGGTAGCAGCTGCAGGCAGCGAAACCAGCAACTGCTCGGTAATCACCAACGAGGAGACCAATCTCAAGCGGGCATTCATAAGCCCCTTGATAAGGCCCAAGTTCTCCATTCTTAACCCTGAGTTGCTGTATACCGTGCCTGCGTACCACACGGCAGCAGGCGGCGTGGACGCCATGTCCCACATCATGGAGAAGTATTTCACCAGCGATGTTGACGTAGATCTCACCGATCGCCTAAGCGAGGCAACCCTCAGGACGATAATCAAGTATCTGCCCAAGGTACTTGAGAAGCCTGATGATTACAACGCCAGGGCCCAGATCCTGTGGGCGAGCACCATGGCCCAGAACGGGATCTTGGGAGTAGGCAGGGGCAGTGATGGATGCTGCCACGCAATTGCAGGTGAGGTCACCGGCCTGTACGATACAATCCATGGCGCCACCTTGGCCATAGTCACTCCTGCGTGGATGAAATACGTGTTTGATGCCAACATCCCGCGGTTTGCACAATTTGCAGTGAGGGTATGGGACGTGGAGCCTGATTTCAACGACCTGCGTGCAACCGCGCTTGAGGGTATCAGGAGGACCGAAGAGTTCTTCAAGAGTGTGGGTATGCCTGTAAGGCTTAGCGAGGTAGGCATTCCCGAGGAAGCATTGGAGGTTATAGCGGAGCGGAGCGGAGCCAGGACGCCTATCGGGGCCATAAAGACCCTGGAAGTACCTGATGTGCTGGAAATCCTGAAACTGGCTTACAAGTAAGCTCGGAATAGCTCCCGGCTGGCTGTGGGCCAAGTAGGGGCCAAACAGAAGGACAAAAGGCCAAGCAAAACAGCCGGTATCAGATTGCTCGAGCGAAGCTGCACGGCGCGAGAGATGTAGCACTGGAGATACACAACCAGACGCACAAGCAGAGATAACAGAGATAACAGAAGTATAGATAGAACACAAAGTGGATGCCGGCATTGTGCATCATCCAACAAAGGGGAGGTTCGAACACCGGATGACCGAACTACAGACGCACTCAGAGACAACGCACAAGACCAAGCGACTTACGAAGATTGACCTCTTCAAAGTCTGGGCGATTTGGATCTCCTGCTTGGGCGGGATGATGAACTACGAGCGGATGTCGGCTGTAGGTGTTTGCCATGCCATGATCCCGGTGATACGGAGGCTGTATGTCTTGAAGGAGGATATCGTTGCGGCGCTCAAGCGGCATCTGGTATTCTTCGACACGGATTATACAGCCGGAACCATAGCCGCCGGGATCATGGCGTCTATGGAAGAGCAGAGGGCGAACGGGGCGCCTCTTACCGACGATACAATCAACAAAGTAAAGACCTCTCTTATGGGGCCTCTCAACGGTCTTGGCAGCTCCATTTTTCAGGGGATGCTGATCCCCATCCTGCTGGCTTTGGGGATATCTATGGGACTGGAAGGCAATGTCGCAGGCCCCTTAGTGTACACAATACTTGTCAATGGCATATCCCTTCCTCTGAGCTACTGGTGGTTTATGGTTGCATATGAGCAGGGCGGGCGGATTATTGAGCAACTTACCGAAAGCGGCTTGCTTCAGACCGCAACTTCGATAGTGAACTTCATCGGGCTGATGGCTGCCGGGTCTTTGACCGCTAGGTATGTGAATTTCAGGCTGGTGTCTCAGGTGCTTATCGGCGGGGTTACGATTGATATTCAGACGGCGGTTTTCGACAAACTTGTTCCAAACCTGCTTCCGCTTGCTGCAGTTTTGGTTGTCTGGAACCTCTTAAGAAAAGGAGCGTCACCCAACCGCATCATACTCATACTGTTTGTAGCCGGCTTCGGATTGGGCTACTTCAACATCCTTGGCTGAGTACGGTGGACAAGCTAATATCCGCAGTGTGACGTCAGCTCTAAACGATGTACACTATGTCTTTGTGAGCACAATCTTTTATTTGAGGCAGGAAACTGGAGACTTTTGGTCGAAATAGGTACTGGATCGTGTCAACCCACTTTGCGAAGGCTGATAGACTGAGCATGCAAAGTGGTGTGGTACTCATGCTTCAGTCGGAAGTGGACAAGCGGGTCAAGTTGGATAAGGTGTATCTTTATGTAGCGGGGTAACTGTCTCCCATACAGCAAGCAGCAGGTGGTGAAGTGCTATTGGCCGTACGTAAAGAGGATCATGATATAGACTTACTGTTGCATGTGTGCGAGATGTATTACGAGCAGGGCCTGACCCAACAAGAAATCGCTGATATCATCGGCGTGTCAAGGGTATCCATTTCAAGGATGCTGTCAACTGCAAAGGAGAAGGGTATAGTCCGGATTTCCATAGTTGACCCCCGGATTGTGCTAGAGAAACTAGAGCGCAGGCTCGAGCAGTTGTATGGCCTGAAAAAGGCAGTTGTAGTGTCAGGATCTCAGGACGATCATGTGGTCAAGCAGAGGATCGGCAGGGCAGGGGCGCGGCTACTTGAGTCGTACGCCAAAGACGGCGACACCATCGGGATCGGTCGAGGTACTACTGTTTACCAGACGGTGAACTATCTCTCAGGCAAGGTCCCTTTGCCTTCTTCTTACATAGTGCCCCTAGCAGGTAGCGCAGGCTTGTTTGATTCCTACTTCCAGGTCAATGAGATGGCCCGCCAGGCTGCCGAGGCGTTTGGTGCAAAATGCGTGTATCTCAACGTGCCGTATTACGTGAGTTGCATAGAAGTCAAGCAAGCATTGCTGAACGAAAGGCTCGTTGCCGACTGTGTTAACCGCTGGGACTCCCTGGATATCGCGCTTGTAGGGATCGGGGGCACCGTCTTGAGCAGAGACCCCGCATTCTTGGCAAGGGTCAGGGCTGCTGAGGAACGTACAGGTAAGCAAGTTGCGGCAGACCTGTGTGGCAGGTTCATCGACAGCCAGGGTGAAAGCATGGAAGGTGGTAAGGATCTTCTGATTGCAGTTAGCTTGGATCAGCTGCGTGAGACAAAGACAGTCATCGGCGTAGCGGGAGGCAAAACGAAAGCTGCGGCGATCCTGGCCGCTCTAAGAGGCAAGTACCTGGATATGCTGGTGACAGATGAGGTTGCCGCAGAAATGCTATGTTCTGCCCGCGAGGGCTAGCAGGGATTTTGTAATTGTTGTCAGGTTCTTGGATACATGGTAGAATTGTCACTGCAGCATCACAGCAGATGTCACGGAAATATTGTATATGGGGGCGAATTAGGTTCGACGTAGGCAGTTGGGTTTGAGTAGCGAGCATGGGGGCCGCAACCCACAAAAGCGGCAAACAAATAACTGCCAACACAAACTACGCACTGGCTGCCTAAGATAGCGGCCACGGTACCAGGGAGAGTTCTTCCCTATCCCTGAGTTACCGTCATCAGGGAAGATACCTGTAAGGGGCTGCTCGGGACCTTACAGGGAATCTGATTCTGAGCTGGCAAGGCAAGAAGCCCGCTCCGGGGCGGCTTACCTTGCGAGATCAATACCGGAGCTACGCTCGTAGAGACTGAAACTCGATTGTCTGCGGACGAGGGTGCAATTCCCTCCGCCTCCACCAAGCTTTCACATCCACCGCTTGCTCGATTTCCGCTCTGGGCGCCTATCAGTGCAAACACCCCAGTTCTTGTTTGTCCAGTTCAGCGACGGTTTCCCCTAGGCGTGCAGTTTGACTGATTTCTTGACGGATTGACTTTGGGATTTTAGACTTACTTTGAAGTTGAAAACATCTCATAGTGCCTGGCAGAAGGAGGTGACCTCTGTGTCCAAGGAGGAGTTCTCTGATTCTGTGGTCCGCATCGAGCGTCTCTTGAGACACGTGGCGTTTATCATCAAAAAACGTGGACGGGATATCCTCAGCGACTTTGACATAACCACGCCCCAGTTTCTTGCTTTGGTGGTGTTAAAGGACAGGCCCGGGATTACCATGGGCGAACTGTGCGAAAGGCTCTATTTGGCATGTTCAACAGCGACTGACTTGATAGACCGGATGGAGAAAAATGGTTACTTGGAGCGCAACCGGGATCCTGATGATAGAAGGGTAATAAGGTTGTCTATAACTGAAAAAGGCCAGAACATTATCGATCAGGTTATCAATGCCCGCAGGCGCTATGTAGACTCCATCTTGAAGCAACTTACACAAGAGGAAATTGACCAGTTGGCTCAAGCTTTGGAAAAACTTGATGCCCTGATGGTTGCCGGCAAAGTCTAGCCAATTTGACCAGGCATGGATACCGGACGATTCAGAGGCGGAAAAGAGTCGGAAAGCCAGATATGCGAGACAATCGGACAGATGCGCAAGTCAGACTGGTGCAAGCAATCAGGCACAGGTGCAGTCAGACATAGGAGCTACTAGTCAGAAGTGCAATCAGATAGAGGTGAAATCCGGTGCTACTTGAGTACCTGCTTATTTTCTTTGCACGGGTATGTGACGTTACCCTTTCAACAGTGAGGATGATATTAGTAGTAAGAGGAAAACGGTATCCTGCCGCGGCTATCGGCTTGGTGGAAGCCAGTATCTATATCACGGCTCTCGGCAGAGTGATGCGCAACATAGACGATCCTTTGAAAGTGCTGGCATACGGGTTGGGTTTTGCTTCAGGGACACTGCTTGGAAGCTGGGTGGAGGAGCGGCTGGCATTAGGCCATGTAACTTTGGAAGTAATTCCGCCTGAAGAAAATGCCGAAGAGCTGCTCAGGGCGGTAAGGACAGCCGGATATGGCGTCACAGTGCTTACAGGTCATGGGTTGAAAGGGCCCAAGCAGGTACTCTTGGTGTCGACGGATCGCAAGAGTTTACCTAGGCTTGCTGCAATAATAGAAGAATTTGCCCCAGACTCTTTCATGACCGTGTTAGAGACCAGAGCGGTCCGTGGCGGGGTGACACCTTTCCTGAAGTGATCGGAGAGATGACCTGGTCAGTACCGCTTATCGCCTCACTCACGTGACTTGCGCTAGCATGTGGCCTCACCATGCGGCCTGCTATAGCTTTACAGGTGCGAGTTTAGGCGGCATGTTATAGGCGCAGGCTAAGCCCCTCAGGGATGCCGGAGTGGTCTGGCAACGGGCAGATGAACTGTATATTATAATTGAGTAGCTTGGGTAGCATAGCTGAGAACCAGTTAAAGCAGGGCAAAGAGGTGCGTAAAATGAGAATCGACGGCCGGAAACCAGACGAACTAAGGCCGGTTATCATTACCCCGGGATATCTCAAGTATCCTCAGGGGTCTTGTCTTATTGAAGCGGGCGATACGAAAGTTATCTGTACCGCCATGGTCGAGGATAAGGTCCCGCCGTTTCTGAAAGGTACGTCTTCAGGCTGGGTTACAGCGGAATATTCGATGCTGCCCGGTGCCACACAGGACAGGACTTCCCGGGAAGTGTCCCGTGGCAGGCCGGGAGGCAGGACCATGGAGATCCAGCGGCTAATCGGCAGGTGCTTGCGGGCAGCGGTTGACCTTGAGGCGCTGGGCGAAAGGACCGTTTGGATCGACTGTGATGTCATACAGGCAGACGGTGGGACCAGGACAGCAGCGGTAACAGGCGGCTTCGTTGCGCTGGCGCTTGCCTTGGCCAAACTCAACGAGACTGAACAGTGGGCCAAATTCCCCGTACGTGACTATGTTGCCGCAGTGAGCGTCGGTGTATATCAAGGAGTCCCGATGCTGGACCTTTGCTATGCCGAAGACTCAGCCGCTGAGGTGGATATGAACATTGTGTTGACCGGCAGCGGGGAGTTTATCGAGATTCAGGGGACCGCAGAGCAGGCGCCGTTTTCTGCTACGGTCTTGGAACAACTGTTGGCCCTTGCCAAACAGGGCATCGAGAACTTAGTAAAGATCCAGAAGGAAGCGTTAGGGCCTGCTGCCGGCTTGATCGGTCTTGTGAACCAGCCCGCAAGTGGGGAATAGAGGCAGCGTGATACCGAAGTAGAGGCGACCGAGTAGAGGCAGCGGAATAGGGGCCTGGAAAATGGGATTTGACCGGGGCTGTGATTTGGCGCCGTGTGCTCTTTTAGCGTAGGAGTCGGCCACCTGTGGGCCCTCGTAGCCGTAGTGAACGAGGCGGGTGTTGCCGACTAGAACTCTAGTTCCTACAAGGTGATCTGTATCCGCTAAGGAGGGCAGCATGGTCGTGAAGTAGGTGTATATACAGCAGGTTTGTATTGAGAATGGTGGTAGAAATGGCTGACAAGAGGACAATCGTTGTGGTAACGCGCAATCGGGGTAAGGTCAGAGAGTTCAAGCGTATTTTTTCCGAGTATGTCCCAGAGGTGCAGTGGCGGTTTTTGAGTGCCATCGACCTGGAACTTCCCGAAATTGAGGAAACAGGCAGCACTTTTGCTGAAAATGCCAGGGTCAAGGCGCTTGAGGGTGCAAAGTATTTGGCTGGCACCGAATATTCAGGATACATATGCCTTGGTGAAGACTCCGGGCTTGAAGTAGACAAACTTGATGGAGGCCCTGGGGTGAATTCGCACCGTTTTTCTCAGAGCGGAACCGATGAGGACAACAACAAGTTGCTGCTTGAACTGCTGGACGGGGTTCCTTGGGACGAGCGTACGTGCAGATACAAGTGTGCTATTGCCTTGGCTGACTCAAGCGGCGTGATTGCCGAATCTACCGGGAGCGTAGAAGGGATCGTCCATACGGAACTTAGGGGAACCAACGGATTCGGATATGATCCTTTGTTTTATGCGGTGGAACTGGGGAAGACCTTTGGAGAAGCATCTGATTCAGAGAAAGATGCCATCAGCCACAGAAGGCGGGCTATCCAGAGGCTTATCCCGGCGATACGGTGTGTCTTGTTGTGACGGCGTCTCCTGGAGCCTGTGTTGTGGTGCTTATGTGTTTGCATTCGCAGGTGTTCTAGTCACCTCATGCAACGTCTGTGTTGGAACTTGGTTGGTCTTCCAACACGGCTTCTTCATTGCTAGTTGTCCCACTCCGGCCAGGATATTAGGCCGGGGTGTTAAAAGGATTTGGAAGGAAGAGGGTTGATCCTTGCTAGTCGGTGTGATTTCCGATTCCCATGGGAATAGGAAACGCATACTTGAGGCCTTGCACTACTTGGACGGAGTGGACCATATCCTCCATGCAGGGGATTTCTACGAGGATGCCAAACTTGTGGATTCCGCGGTGGAGTGCAAGGTTACCGCGGTTGCAGGCAACTGCGATTATATGGTGCGTGGACCCTTTGAAGAGCTGTTTGTACTGAACGGCTACAGGATATATCTGACCCACGGGCATCTTTATAGCGTCAAGCGGGACCTTAAGGCGCTGGTGGAAAGAGCTAAGGAGTTGGATGTACAAGTAGCGGTGTTCGGGCATACCCATACTCCGCAGGTGTCTTGCGAAGATGGCATCCTTTTCGTAAACCCAGGGAGCGTCCATAGCCCAAGGCAGGGTTATCAGCCTTCTATCGCGATAATAGACCTTTCGCAACGGCCTCCTAGGGCGGATCTCATATTCCTATAACCGGTATTCGTGGCAAGCTCCCCGCCGGCAATTTCCCTTGGGGCATCTGTTGCACCTGTACCATTAGGGAGGCCTTTGTTGGGGAACGGTTCGGGATGGTGCGTCTGGTGCACCGTTTCGGCGACGTGCGGCGGGGGATCTAGCCAGATTGGGGTACGTGGTACACAGACTGCACCATCCCTAGCCGAAGTTGGTTTGAAGCAAAATGACGAATGGGAAGTCTGGATGTCTATTTAGGATTCGAGAGCGGAGAGTCCTATCCATTTGCTTCAGCACTGCAAAAATCATATAATATCTCTAGCCCTAATGGGTTTTTGAGAAGAATCTCACCACGCAGAGCCTTTAACGAAGGGCGTAATGAAGAACATCGATTGACCCATGCGTCGGGGAGTGGCGCAGTTTGGTAGCGCGCATGGTTTGGGACCATGAGGCCGCAGGTTCAAATCCTGTCTCCCCGACCACTTTATTGCCTGCTATGAATGTGTGTCTCCGCACACTAGTTGCCCTGCTCTCTTCAGCACGTTCTCGAAAAGCTCACTAGGCCGCATAAAGAAGCCTTTGGTCTGAACCATATCCTCTCGAGCTTGTTCAACCTCTTCATCAGAGATTTGAGCGTAATCTAAATCAGTGTTTCCGGCACTTTGCTTGGCGGTCTTCCTCGTGGAAAAGTGGGCAGGAGGCGCAGCAAACAAGAGTTTGCCAACTTGCCGTCGCGGGGAGTTAAGCAGACGCTATACACCGGTCACCGGAGGGATTTTTTTGCAAAAAAGAGTTGACCAGAACCCCGCGAGACACCAAAATACTGGTAGGAGAATAGACGGGTAGTGGTTCGCCACCCAAGTATGAAATAAGCACTACCTCCGATAGACGGACGCTGCTCTCCTTTCTCTGTTTCCTGCTTGTTTCCGGTCACCGTACGCTCAGCAATAGTGGATTTCTGGCTTCGAGTACCGAGGGGAGGTAACCACAATGCTTGATCCACGAACACCTCTTTGGCCGACAAGGATAGGATTCCGTCTGATCGCCGCCGTCTTGGCGATGGTGATGCTGGTGCAGGTAGTACCGGCTACAGCATTCGCCCGGCCGAAGATAACACCCTTGAACCCAAGTGAGATTACCACTTTGGCTCCGGACGATTTGCTTGAAGGTGAAGGCGACCCGCCGGAAGCGGCTTCGCCACAACAGGGAGACGACGGAACGCCGGGTTAACGCTGCCTGCTCCAGGCAACAAGGAGCCCGGCGATATGCTGCCCCCGGAGGGCGGACTTGATGCGCCCGGCGACGGTCCCGGCGGCGATAGCATTCCCTCCGGACCGGCCGCCCC